>CADACW010000001.1 GCA_902786565.1 uncultured Prevotellaceae bacterium
GCAGTTCGTCGTGTCGTTCATGCTGGTCATCGGCGTGGGCATCATGTACCTGCAGAGCTACCTCATCTTCCACACCGACTATGGCTTCGACAAGGACGAGGTGATGGTGGTGCCGACAGCGCCCGACACGCGCAATCATGCCGATGCCATCGATGCCGACCTGCGCAAGATTCCCGGCATTGAGGGTGCCAGCCTGGCTCAGAGCGTCTTGGGCAGCAGCGACCGCTATCAGACGTGGGGCAGGGGCGAAGGCGACAAGCACATGACGTTTACCTGTGTCTTCGTCGACTGGCGTTTCCTCAGCGTGATGGGCATCGACATCGTGGAGGGTCGCAATTTCCGCCAGACTGATGGCGACGTGTATATCTTCAACGAGTCGGCCAAGAAGAAATACCCCTGGCTCGCCGTCGATAAGCCCATCAACGACGAAGACATGCCCGTCGTCGGTTTCTGCGAGGACATCAAGTATTCCACCCTGCGCGTAGACGACAGCCAGCAGCCCATCGCCTTCTTAGTGCCCACTCGTGACGGCTTCTACTCGAAGGGAGGTGAATGGCGCAACCACCTCTTAGTGCGCGTGGCGAAGGGCGTGGACAAGCGCGAGGCCAAACAGAAAGTGCTGGAGACGGTGCTAAAATACGAGCACGACAACGAGCTTGAAGTCGGTGACCTGCGCTACGTGGACGATGTGCTGGAGGAATCGTACCATCAAGAAAGGCTCTTCACCCAGCAGATCCTGCTGTTCTCGCTGTTGGCCATCCTCATCAGCATCATCGGTGTGTTTGGCTTGACCATGTTCGAGAGCGAGTACCGCCGCAAGGAGATTGGCATCCGCAAGGTGTTCGGCAGCTCTACGAAGGAAATCCTGATGATGTTCTGGCGGCGATACCTCTACATCCTGCTGGGCTGTTTCGTGGTGGCGGCTCCCATCGGCTACCTGGTGGGCCAGCACTGGCTCGAAGGCTTCGCCGTCCGTACCGCCATATCGCCCCTGCTGTTCGTGGTGTCCTTCCTGCTCATCACCCTGATTACCATGCTGACGGTGACCTACCAGAGTTGGAAGAACGCCAACGAGAACCCCATCAACAGTATCAAGACAGAATAATAACATTAAAAACCGTATATCATGATCAAGTTAGAAAACATTCAGAAGGTGTTCCGCACGGAAGAGGTGGAGACCGTAGCCCTTGGGGGCGTATCGTTAGAAGTGAAGAGAGGTGAGTTTGTGGCCATCATGGGGCCGTCGGGCTGTGGCAAGTCCACATTACTCAACATCCTGGGCCTGCTCGACAATCCTACCGGCGGCAAGTATTGGCTCGACGGACAGGAGGTGGGCATGCTCCGCGAGAGCCAGCGCACGGCGGTGCGCAAGGGGCATATAGGCTTTGTGTTCCAGAGCTTTAATCTGATAGACGAGCTTAATGTAGAGGAGAACGTGGAACTGCCGCTGACCTATCTTGGTGTACCTAAGAAAGAGCGGAAGCAGCGCGTAGAGGAGGTGCTGCGCCGCATGGCCATCTCGCACCGCGCCCACCACTTCCCCCAGCAACTCAGCGGCGGACAGCAGCAGCGCGTGGCCATCGCCCGTGCTGTGGTGATGAACCCCAAACTGATACTTGCCGATGAGCCTACTGGCAACCTCGACTCGAAGAACGGTCTGGAGGTGATGCAACTGCTCACCCAACTGAACCAAGAGGGCACCACCGTGCTGATGGTGACCCACTCGGAGCGCGATGCCGGCTATGCCCAGCGCGTGGTGAATATGCTCGACGGCATGCTGGTGGAGGGGAGTCCCATTCTTTGATGTCACTCAGGAGGCATCGTTTCGTCTCCGCCCACTGCAGCACTACGGCCAGGCCTACACCGGCGAGCGCGAACTGGCTGAATACAAGGAGCATATCAGGGGCAAGTATTTATATAAAATGTTAAAATTCAGTCATTTCGCAACTCCGATTAAGATATTTCTTGTAACTTTGCAGCCGTCATGAAAGCTAAACTATTAATGATTGTAGCCATGCTGTCGATGGGCAGTGTGACGGAAGCAATAGCACAGAGTGAATTGGAAGGCCACATCAAGGCCGACGTAGTAAGCAACTATATCTGGCGCGGCCTCGATTTGGGCCATGTGTCACTGCAGCCCGAAATGTCGGTGGGATGGCGGGGCCTGAACCTGACGGCATGGGGCAGCGTGGGCCTGTCAAATTATAAAGACGACGCACGCGAGATTGATTTGACGCTGTCGTACGAGACCGGCGGCCTGTCGTTGGGTGTTGTAGACTATTGGACAGACGCTAACGACAAGCGCTACTTCTACTTCAAAAAGGACGGCACGGGCCACTCGTTTGAGGGATTCCTGTCCTACGACTTCGGCCCTGTGAGTGCCTCGTGGCAGACATTCTTTGCCGGCAGTGACTACCAGGAGAATGACGGCAAACGCGCCTACAGTTCCTACTTCGAACTGTCGGCACCTTTCCGTCTGATTACCTGCGACTGGGATGCCGCGGTGGGCCTGGTGCCCTGGAAGTCTGACTTCTACGAGACCAGCGGTTTCAGCCTGACCAACCTGTCGCTGCGTGCCACGAAGGCCATCCAGATTACCAACACCTTCGCGCTGCCCGTGTTCGGGCAGATTGTTGCCAATCCATCCAGCCAGAATCTCTATTTCGTCTTTGGTCTCACACTCAACGCATTATTTTGAAGATTTCTTGTCATCAAAATCGTGCCCGCACAGATGCGCTGAACAGTCAGCTTTGGGCAGCGTGGAAATATAAAAAGAAATAAATAATTTGGCGGTTTCAATGAAATCATTTATCTTTGCACTCAAATTGTAATGGAAATGAATCTTGTTAGTATTTGCATGCTGGCCATGGCGGTGAGCGGCCTGGTTCAGGTGCAGAACCACAACAACAGCCGTGGCGGCGACTTGAAGCCCCTGCAGAAGCATACCGACCGCCAGCCCGGCACGCATATCGAACTCGGAACACTCGGAACAATTAAGTATAACCTTGTTAACATTGGCAGATGATGAAGAGATTGTTTTCCGTGCTTATGGCTTCGGCCGTGAGCACGTTTTTAGTTTCGGCTAAACAGGTAAGTGACTCCCTCTCGCTAAACGACGTGGTGGTCACCGGCACGCGCAATGCCGTAGATGTGCGCCATCTGCCAATGACGGTGATGGTCATCGGTCGGGAGAAACTGACAGAACAGTACCAGACATCGGTGCTGCCCACGGCCATGCAGCAGGTGCCCGGACTCTTCGTGACCTCACGCCAGATGATGGGCTACGGCGTCTCGACAGGGGCCGCCGGGGGCATCAACCTGCGTGGCATCACGGGCGGGGCGGGCCAGATGCTCGTCCTCATCGACGGCCATCCGCAGTACAACGGTGTCTATGGCCACCCCATCAGCGACAGCTATCAGACGCTGATGGCCGACCGTGTGGAGGTGCTCCGCGGACCGGCCTCGGTGCTCTATGGCTCAAATGCCATGGGCGGCGTGCTGAACATCGTCACCCGCTCTATGCACGAGGATGGGGTGAAGACTCATGTCAACCTCGGCGCCGGCAGCTACGGTACGGTTCAGGCCGAAGCCTCCAATCAGCTGCGCAGCGGCAAGTTCTCGTCTACCGTCTCGGCACAGTATGGCCGCACCGACAACCACCGTCCACGCATGGGCTTCGAGCAGTACGGCGGCTATCTCAAGCTGGGTTACGACTTCAACGAGCACTGGAATGCCTACGTCGATGCCGACATTACCCATTTCAACAGCAGCTATCCCGGTGCCGTGAGCAGTCCCATGTTCGGCGCCGACCAGTGGATTACGCATGGCGTGGTGTCGGCAGCTGTCGAGAACCACTACAACCATACCAGCGGTGCGCTGAGTGCCTACAGCAACTTCGGACGCCATAAAATTGACGACGGAACGGCCAATGCCGAGCAGCCCACGGCACGCTTCTTCCGCTCGAAGGATGCGCTGATGGGCATTTCGTGGTATCAGAGTGCACAGCTGTTCGAGGGCAACCGCCTCACCCTGGGCGTAGACTATCAGCACATCTACGGCAATGCCTACTACACATCGAAGCAGACCGGCGAAGTGCTCGACACGCCCAACAAGCAGAGTGGCAAGAGCTATCGCAACGAGATTGCCGGCTATGTAGACTTCCGCCAGGACATTGCCTCGTGGCTGACCATCGATGCCGGCTTGCGCATCGACCATCATTCCGTTTCGGGCACCGAGTGGATTCCGCAAGGGGGAATCGTGGTGCGACCCATGCCCACCGGCGAGGTGAAGGCCATGGTGAGCAAGGGATTCCGCAATCCCACCATGCGCGAAATGTACCTCTATCCGCCATCAAACGAGGAGCTGGAGCCTGAACGTCTGTGGAACTACGAACTGTCGTGGCGCCATCGGCTCGGCGCGTTCAGCTATGGCGCCAACCTGTTCTATATAAAGGGTGACAACATGATTCAGACCGTGAACCGCAAAAACGTGAACACGGGCGAGATTGAGAACTACGGCGCTGAACTGGAGGCCGTCTATCGCATCAACAGCCACTGGAGCCTGAACACCAACCACTCGCTGCTGCACATGGAGCATCCTGTCATTGCTGCACCCACCTACAAGGGATTCCTCGGTGCAAACTACAACTGCTGCCGATGGTCGGTGGTGGCCGGTCTGCAGTACATCAACGGTCTCTATACAGCCGTGGGCGATGCCGAGCAGAAGGAGAACTTCTGTCTGCTGAACGCCACGGTCAGCTATGCCGTGTCGAAGGGGCTCACCCTCTGGGTGCGTGGCGAGAACCTGTTGGCGCAGAGCTACGAAATCAATCTTGGCTACCCCATGCCCCGTGCCACGTTTATGGGAGGCGTCAGTCTGAACTTCTAATTCTAAACGCCACTTTTTTGGCTGATCAGACTTGTTCTGCGAAGAGGCGGTGCAGGCGTGTGTCACCGTCCAGCTCCGGGTGGAAGGCGGTGGCTATCTGTCGGCCCTGACGGGCGGCTACGATGTGGCCGTCGACGGTGGCAATAGGCTGACAGCGGTCAGACACCACTTCTTCTATGTAGGGGGCGCGGATGAAGGTCATTGGCACATCGTGGCCAATGCCCGCGACGGTGCCCGTGGTTCGGAAACTGCCCAGCTGGCGCCCATAGGCATTGCGGCGCACGCGGATGTCCATCGTCCCTATCCGGCCTTCGGAGAGAAGTATCATGCCGGCGCAAGTGCCAAGGACGGGCAGCCCGTCCCGGATGGCCTGACGGATGGGCTCCAGCAGGCCAAGCTGGCAGAGCAGGCGCATCTGCACCGTGCTCTCGCCGCCCGGCAGTATGAGTCCGTCTTTCGGCTGCTGCCAGTCAGACCGCTGGCGCACCTCGAAGGTATCTATACCCAACCGCTGCAACATCTGCTCGTGCTCTATGAATGCCCCTTGCAGGGCCAGTACAGCTACTTTCATGCTTCACAATTGACAATTTCACTTCCCCCTCTCGGCCATTAGCAGCTCAATTTCCTGTTCGTTGATGCCCACCATGGCCTCGCCCAGATCCTCGCTCAGTTCGGCCAGCAGCCGGGCATCCTGATAGTTGGTCACGGCCTGCACGATGGCGGCGGCGCGCTTCCGTGGGTTGCCGCTCTTGAAGATGCCGCTGCCCACGAACACGCCCTCGGCACCGAGCTGCATCATCAGCGCGGCATCGGCAGGCGTCGCCACGCCGCCAGCGGCGAAGTTCACCACGGGCAGCTTGCCGTTCTCATGGACATAGCACACCAGTTCATAGGGTGCCTGCAGCTGCTTGGCGGCCTCGTAGAGCTCGTCGTCGCTCATACTGCCCAGCCGGCGTATTTCGCTCTGCATCAGTCGCATGTGGCTCACGGCCTGCACCACGTCGCCCGTGCCCGGCTCTCCCTTGGTGCGAATCATCGTGGCCCCCTCGGCAATGCGGCGCAGAGCCTCGCCCAGGTTCTTGGCACCACAGACGAAGGGCACGTCGAAGCGCGTCTTGTCGATGTGGTAGATGTTGTCGGCGGGCGAGAGCACCTCGCTCTCGTCGATGTAGTCAATCTCGATGGCCTGCAGATGCGACACTTGGCCATCACGGGGATGCTCACCGCCTGCTGTATGCCGCGAATCATCTTCGGGTCGCTCATGCGGCTCACTCCGCCTGCCGCACGGATGTCGGCAGGAATACGTTCCAGTGCCATCACGGCGCAGGCCCCTGCCTCCTCGGCAATGCGGGCCTGCTCGGGCGTTGTCACGTCCATAATCACTCCGCCCTTTAGCATCTGTGCCAACTGGCGGTTCAAGGTTTGTCTTTCGTTTGCCATATTATTGTTTTTTGTGTTGGAAAGCTGTGGGTGATACGCCTTTGTGCTTCTTGAAGAAGCGCGACAGGTGGGCCTGCGACGAGAAGCCTAACCGTTGTGCCACTTCCTTCAGGGGGCAACGGGAGCCCGTCAGCATGGCCGTGACTTCGCTGATGATGCGCTCGTCGATGATTGCCTTGGGCGAGCGACCGCTGACGCGCCGGGTCACCTGTCCGAGATAGCGCGGACTGACGTTGAGCTGCTCGGCATAGAAAGTCACGTCGGCATAACGGCGGAAGTATTGCTCCACCGCCGCCAAGAACTGGTGGTAGAGTTCCTCGCTGCGACTGTTGCCAAAGGCGTTGTCGGAGGGCTGCTGGCTCAGGTAGGCCCTGGCGTGGAGCATGGCTTCGGCGGCAGTCTCGCCGATGCTCAGATAGTAGGCCACCGCCGACCCCAGCTGGTTGGCATCGCCGTGGCGGCGGGGGTCGATAGGCACATCCTTAGCGTCCAGCACCACCGTGCACAAGGGCATCAGCAGTTGCTCAATGGCCTCGAACACCATCGGGCTGACCAGCAGTTCGCCCTTCGACGAATGCAGCACCGGCGCATAGACCACATGGCGGGGCTTGTAGCGGCGCAGCACGTCGGCCAGGGCCTCCACCACATCGGCGCGGCGCAGCAGGCCAATCTTGATGACCTGCGGCTGCAGGTCGTTGATGATGGCCTCCACCTGCTGCCGTACAATCGTGGCCGGCAGGTCGTAGAACTGCTGGATGCCCAGCGTTGTCTGCACGGTGATGGAGGTGACGGCCGACACCGCCCGTCCGCCTAATGCGTGGATGAGCCTGATGTCGGCCTGCACCCCCGAGATGCCCGTGCCGTCGCTACCCGTGATGGTCAATATCGCTGTATTCATTTTTGTGTCGGTTGAGAAACTGGGTGCAAAGTAAACGAAAAAACAGCGAACAGCCAAACTTTGTTCCTTTTCTGATAAAAGAAAACTCAGTTTGGCATAGCCAATCCCCTTCTTTGGCTTGCCTCTTGCACGGCTATCATTCCTTCAACTCCTCAACTTGAACAGGCCGCCCCCCCTACACGCCGACGGTGGCGATGAGGGAGCGGAGGGCCTGGGCGCCGGCGTGGTTGGGGTCAAGTTGCTGGAGTTCGGCGAGATAGCGGTCGCCGTGGACGGTGTCGCCCAGACCGTAATAGCCGAGTGCCAGCATGTAGAGGCAGTGGATGCGGTTCTTGGTGTCGAGGGAGTCGTCCCAGATGAGCAGGTCGGGCAGTGAGACGGCAAAGTAGTCCATGGTCTGATGCTCGAAGATGTGCTGCTTGCCGAAGTTGACCAGTTTGTAGAAACGGCCATTGGCCTCGCCGTCCCGTCCGAGCCGACGCAGGGCCAGTCCCTGATAGAAGATTTTGTCGGGTTTGGCGTCGTTGTAGTACATGGCAGCGGCAGGCTCCTGCGGCCCCTCGGTGGCCCGCTGCCAACATTCGCGGGCTTGCTGTTGAAGACGGGATGACGGTTCAGCACCTGCCTGTTGCTCGTAGGCGATGCCTAACAAGTAGTAGAAGTCGTTCTCCTGTGCCCCGTAGAGCTTGCCCTCGCCCAGGTGGTGGGGGTACTCCAGGCACTGGTTGAGCAGGTCGGCGGCCCGCTGGCAGTCATGGGCAGCAAGGGCCTGTTTTGCCAGTTCCACCCTGGCCGTCTGGTACTGTGCGGGCACCTTGCCCTCGCCCCCTTCCCAGGGATGGAACTGGTGGGCGTCGAGTTTCTGCATGGCCTCTTCGTAGCGGCCCAGCTGATTGAGCAGGGTAATCTCTTCCAGCACCAGGTCGTCGCGTTGGGCAATCAGTGCCGGATGGCGCTGCAGGAAGTCGAGCCGTTGCCGTGGCGGGCGCTGCATGCGGCGGTATAGCTGGTCGAGCTCCATCAGCAGGCGGCTGTCGGTCTCGTCGAGGGCGAAGGCTTTTTCCATATACTCCACAGCCTCCTCGTGTTTGTTTTGCTTGTCAAATCGGGCCAGTGCCAGATTGCGCCAGACGGTGGGGAACCGTGGGTCGAGGCGGGCCGACAGTTCCCAGTTCTCGATGGCCAGGTCGTACTGCCGCTTGTCGTAGTAGAGACAGCCCAGGTAGTAGGGTGCACGTGCCCCCTGGGGGTTCAGTTCTTTGGCCAGTGAGAGTGCCACCACATCCTCCAGCCGGTTGGGGAAGCAGGTGTAGCTGTCGGCCTGCTCGGCCTGGGCGAAGGCGGCAGTTGCGGCCTCCTGCTGACCCAGCATCGCCTGTGCCCACCCTATATAATAATAGGTGAGTGGCGACCGCCGGGCCGACAACCGCAGCACGTCGATGCAGACCTGCCACAGTCCGGCCTGGGCGTAGTCGAGGGCCAGTTCGTGGTAGTTGTATTCGTTGTCGTGCATCATCTGCTGCATCTGCTTCAGCAGGGTGTGGTCCTGGGTCAGCAGGTACTGCTCGTAGCGAGCACCATAGTTGAAGTGGTCAAGGGTGAGGGCTTCGGCGCAGCAGTCCAAGGCCCTGTCGGCCTGGCCCACCAGGCGGAGCACGGCGGCCTTGAGGGCACGGGCCTTGTGGTTGCAGCTGTTGAAGATGAGACAGCGGTCCAGCTCGTCGAGGGCGTCCTGATAGCGGCCCTGAGCGGTGCTGATGCAGGCGGCCTCGAAGTAGCCGGCATCTGCCCAGGCCTTATTCCAAGTGGACTTCCAGAAGAGTTCGTATGACTGGTTTAATTTGCAATTGGCAATTGACAATTGGCAATTGAAGATTGAAGATTTAAGACCTTGGGCCAATTCCTGATATTTCAGCGAAAGGGCCAGGTTGAAGAGGGCCTCGCCGTCGTAGGGGTTGGGATTCCGCTTCTGCCATATCTTCACGGCCTTGCGCAGATAGGTCTCGGCCTTGCCGAAGCGTCCGCGCCGCAGATACCAGAGGCCGGTCTGGTTGAGGCAGCGCACATCGTTGGGGTCGCGGCGCAGGGCCTCCTCATAGTAGTCGAGTGCCGACCATGTGGCGTGGCGATACTGCTCCAAGTGCAGCCCCGTCAAGTAGAGCTGGTCGTTGGTCTTTGTGTCGGCAGGGGGCAGGGCAGCCTCGGCGGCATCGGGTATGGGGCGTATCTCGTCGGGCTCCGTCTGCCAGGACAGAAGTGAGGAGTGAGAGGTGAGGGGTGAGAGGATGGAGAAATGTAGGTCATTCATGTCGGCACCCCCTACGTCGACCGTCTTCTCGAAGACAGCCTCCGGCGAGAGCGTCACCACTTCATTATAATACTCTTCGCCATTCTTGCCGCACAGCACCAAGCGCACCTCCCGCTTCGACGTGGCCAGCACCTTGATGCACACAGACATTTCTCTCACCTCTAACCTCTCACCTCTCACCTCTTCTATGCCGAAGATGAAGTCACGCGAGGCCTGCTTTACCATGCCAACCTCGCGATAGGGCATAAAGTACTGCACAAACTGCTTCTCCTCGTAGGGCATCAGCCATGTGAAGTCCGGCTGGTTCTCGGTGTAGACACCGGCCATCAGCTCGATGTAGGGGCGGAAGCCTGATTGAAGATTGTCCGGCGCAGCAGAATTGTGAATTGTCAATTGTGAATTGTCAATTGGGTCCGTCAGGTTCCTGTCCCAAGCCCTGCCGAAGTCGCCGTTGCCCCAGGTCCACTGCTTCTTGCCGGGCGCGAAGTGGTGGCTGGCCACGTGGAGCATGCCGCCATGGGTGTCGTTCTCGTAGCCGCCCTCGAAGTTGTATTTCGAGTTCACGGCCATATAGCTGGTGGGCACCTTGATGTTGCGGTAGTTGGATATGTCGACACCGGCCGAGTAGTCCATCTTGTAATAAGTGCCCGTGGCAATGGGGAAGCTGCTGACGGCGCGCTTGCCATGGTCGAAGACGGCGTTGACGTCGGGCGGGAAGACGCTCTGGTACTCATCGTTCACCTCCACGGCGGGGTTGGCCCACCAGAGGAAGGTCTGCGGCAGCGGTGTGCGGTTCGACACGCGGCCCTGAATCTCCAGGTAGGCGCAGCCGGGGCGCAGGGTGAAGCCGGCTGCACCCTTCTGGTGGAACATGCGCTCCATCTCGTTCACCCAGACGGTGACCGAGCCGTCGCCGTTGTCCACAATGTCGCAGTCTATGGGCAGATAGGTCGACGGGCGGTGGTGCTGGGGCCAGTTGAACTCGATGCCGCCGCTGATCCACGGCCCCGTCAGTCCCACCAGCGCTGGCTTGACAACGTGGTTGTAGTAGACGAAGTGGCGTTGCTTCACCTTGTCGTAGGCCATCTGTATGCGCCCGCCCAGTTCGGGCATCACCATCACCTTCAGGTACTCGTTCTCCAGAAACACCACCTTCCACTCGTGGGGGGTGGGCTCGTTGGCTATCGACTCGACGACGGGGTACGGATAGACCACGCCGCTTGAACCTTGATACACACGTTTCTCGAGGAAGATGGGATTCTTCTCTGCCTTCCCAATCTCGTAGGTCGGGATGGTCACAATTTCTCTCCAGGCTTTAACCATTTTGCTTTAAGGGTATTTGTTGTTGTCAATTTGGGTGCAAAATTACGCACTTTCCGGCAAACGGACAATGGAAAAAAATATCTTTCACATAGACTTTCTTACAATTAAAGAAAGATTTTCTTTGATATATTCCCGCTAAATCGTAACTTTGCAGCTCAATAAATTGAAGATTGTAAAATTGTGAATTATGAATTGTGAATTATGAATTGTGAATTATGAATTGTGAATTATGAATTGTGAATTGAAAATTGTAGCCCTCTGCGGCGCCCTGACCCTTGCATCGTGCAAGACCAATGTCGACGTGGAAGCTCCGCGAGCCTCTGCCTTTGGCAACCCCTACCTGCCCCTGTGGGAGCACATACCCGACGGCGAGCCTTACGTGCTGGATGACCCCGACCAGCCGGGCCGCCAGCGACTGTACATATATGGTTCGCACGACAACCTGAAGACCAACTACTGCGGCCGCGACCAGGTGGTGTGGTCGGCACCGGTGGAGGACCTGAGCCAGTGGCGCTACGACGGCGTCATACTCACGGTCGACAAGGACCGCGACGGACAGCCCCTCGACTCGGCAGGCACAGCCGATGTGCTCTACGCCCCCGACATTGCCTGCACCACAGACAGCACGGGCAAGAAAACCTACTACCTCTACCCCAACGACCAGGCCGACGGGCGGCGCAGTCTCATAGCACGCAGCAACCGCCCCGACGGGCCCTTCAAGGTGTGCAACTGGAGCGCCGACAACCCGCAGGCCACCACCGGCGTGCTGGACTTCGACCCCGCCGTATTCGTCGACGACGACGGGCGCGTCTACGCCTACTGGGGCTTTGAGCGCAGCTACGCCTGCCAGCTGGACCCCCTCACCATGTGCACACCCCTGCCCGGCACCAAGCCCGTGGAGGACATGGTGAGCGGGCGCCACCAGGAGGGCCAGTTCCGCTTCTTCGAGGCTTCGTCCATCCGCAAAATCAAGGATAAGTATGTGTTCATCTACAGCCGATGGACTGCCGACGGCGAGTTCGGACTGCCCGACACCAACTACACCCTGGCCTACGCCTACAGCGACCACCCCCTGGGCCCCTGGACCTACGGCGGCACCATCATCGATGCCCGCGGGCGCGACGTCGACCAGCAGGGCGACACCATTGCCACGGGCGTCGTCACGGGCAACACCCACGGCAGCATCTGCCAGGTGGGCGGCCAGTGGTACGTGTTCTACCACCGCCAGACGGGGCTCAACGAGTTTGCCCGCCAGGCCATGGTGGCACCCATCGACGTAGAGGTGGACGAGGGCCCCGGAGGCCGCGTCAGCATCAGCGAGGGCGAACTGACCAGCCAGGGCTTCGCTGGTGGGGGGCTCGACCCCACGGTGCGCCACTCCGCCGGCATCGCCTGCTGGACCACAGGACCAAAGGTGGCCCAGCACCACTGGCCCAACAACGTGTTCTACGGCTCATACGTAGAGGCTGGCTACGGCACAGAGACCAAATTCGACCGGCCTTACGACTTGGAGAACAACACCAACCGCGTGGTCAACAACACCGACGGTTCCATCGTGGGCTACAAATACTTCAACTTCGCCGAGACCGCCCCAGGCCGCAGCCTGAGCCTGCTGCTGCGCCTCACGCCGCAGGGCATCGGCGGCACCATCACCATCATGGCCGACCGCCCGTGGACATCACAGGGCGGGCAGGTGCTGGGCACCATCGCCCTCCGTGCCGACATGCCGCAGACATCGGCCGAGCTCACCGCACACCTGACCCTGCCACAGGGCTTCAAGGGCCGCCACGCCATCTTCTTCGTGTTCGCCTCAGACACCAAGGACCAGTCGCTCTGCACGTTAGAAGATTTTGTCTTTGAAGAAAAATGAAGAAGCAGAACAAATATATTCGAACTATGAAAAGAATCATTTTTTCCTGTTTTGCCTGCTGTGTTGCCATGATGGCAATGGCCGACAATCGTGAACAGCTGTGGCAGTCGTTTCTCACTCCCCCCGACAGCATCCGGGTGGGATGCTATTACTACTGGGTGAACGAGCGGGTGGACCCCAAAGGGGTGAAAGCCGACCTGCAATGGATGAAGGACAACGGCATCACCCTGGCTTTCCTCGCCACCGACATCCGCAACCGCACAACCAACGACAACCCTTGGGAAGGCCAGACATTCGGCAAGAACAAGTTCCGAAGCCGACTGTGGTGGAAAAACCTGCGCACGGCACTGAAGACGGCTGGCCAACTGGGCATCGAGATGGGGCTGTTCAACTGTCCTGGCTGGAGCCAGTCGGGCGGACCGTGGGTGAAGCCCGACGAGGCCATGCGCAACTGGACACCCCATGGCGGCATCGAGACGTGCAAAACCAAGGAGGGCACCGACGTGATGTGCTCGCCCTGTTCGCCAGAAGCACAAGGACTGGAGGTAGACAAACTCTCGAAAACGCACGTCAAGAAGCACTTCGAGGCCTTCATCGGCGAGATACTCCGCCACATTCCACCAAAAGAGCGCCCCACGCTGACCACCGTCGTGGTGGACAGCTGGGAGCGCGGCAAGCAGAACTATACCGACTCCATCTTCGTGAAGTTCCGCCAACGCTACGGCTACGAACTGGACTATGCCAGCGAAGCCTGCCGGAAAGACCTCGACCGGCTCATTGCCGACCTCGTGGCATCAGAGTATATGGGCGGACTGACAGAGAAAGCCCATCAGTACGGGCTGCGCACATGGTGCGAACCTTACGCCCACAGCCCCTTTCCGGCCAACAGCATCAGCTACGGCAGCGCTGCCGACGAGGTGGCGGCAGAGTTCTGGGTGGACGACAAGAAATTCCGCCAGAAAGAGGTGGATGCCGCCCTCGGTGCCGCCCGCCGCAGCGGCAAAAACCGTGTGTGGGCCGAGAGCTTCACCGACGGCTGGCCCGAATGGGCTGCCGACGATTGGAGCTTCAACAAGCTCAAGCCCATTGCCGACCGCTACTTCCACGCCGGCATCAATGCCACCATTCTCCACGTGATGATTTCGCAGCCCGGCGACGACTCGGAGCCGCCCGTGCGCCCGTGGTTCGGCACATGGTTCGACCGCCGGAGCAAGAACGCCAAGGAGCTGAAGCCACTGGTCCGTTACCTGCGCCGCTGCAACTTCATGTTGCAACTGGGCAAGCCATTAGGCGGAGCCACCGACCAGCGTGTCACCCCCGACGGCACCATCATACGCTTCACCGACGAGTCGCTTTTCGAGGTCACCTTCCCCGACGGGCATCAGGAGAGTTGGAATCCTGCACAAGACCTGTAGCGGCAGGTGCCGCTGGGCCACGTGGCCCTGCTGTGCGACACCGACCTCTCCGTAGGCGACATCGCCACGAAGACCGGCTTTGCCACCACAAAATATTTCTCAGCCGCCTTCAAGGATGCCTTCGGCATGCCCCCCAACGAATTCAGGGCGCAATAGCATCAGCTTCCCAGACCACCAGACTCCTTGGCAAACCTATTTTCTTGGCCTCTCCTCTTACCCCATCCACATAATAGCTCTTTGCCATATAGTTGTCAAACTGCCCCACAAAGGCGCCGCGAATCCGGGCACACTTCTCATTGATGGAGTTGAGCAGGGGATTGGTGACGTCCTCGATACTGCGCAAGGCCCTGTCGGTCAGTCCCAATGGCCTGAGCTTTGAATATATTTCAGTAAGTTCGCGCCTATACTCAGGCAGGTTCTTGAAGATGATGCCTTCCGAGTGGCGCAGGAACAACAAGTAGACAGCCTTTACCAGTGGTTCCATCTTTATCTCCATATCATTATAGTCGGGCAGCATGATGCGCCAGTCTTTTGTAATCACCATCCGGCTCAACCGGTTGTCTGGGTGAATCAGTTGCTCCAGCAGATGCTCGGCAATGCCCCGCTGACGCAGTTTAGCTATGCGCTCACGCACTTCCTCTATCAGGTCATCCACAGTCTCCTCTTCTCGCTGTGAATGGAAACCGAGTTCTGAAGGCTCGTAAGGGGGATCAATATTATCAAAATCGTCCCACTCGTCCGCTTCAAGCAGGTTGCTCTCCAAAGACAGCTCGTAGTCTGTTCTTTCTAAGGCAATCTGCCTTCCAATCCGTAGCAGTTGGTCAGCCAAAGGCTCGCCGCTTGTTGTGGACAGCGGGTAGAAGCGGTTTGTCGCCTTGTCCTTCCCGTCATTCCCACGGTGAATGTCCTCGGTGCGGATGAATCCCTGCTTGATTTTCTTCTTGTCGGAAGGGTTGCACAGGTACTGGAGCAGGAAATCATTGCCTACGGAAACATCGGCCAGCTCTGCTTCGCTTAGGTAGGGTGCCCTGTATTGAAGCACTCTCTTGTCTCTCAGCTTCTTGATGAGCGTAGGGAGGTAAATGATATGGAACCCATACATCTGGCCCCAACTTTCAAAAACTTCCGGGCGGTTCTCAAACAGCGCCGCAAGTGCCTTGTCTTCTTCGCTGGCCACATAGACGAGCTCCTTTGGCCCGAGCAAGCACTCCAAGCCGAACTCTACCCTATTGTCAATCTTCTCATTGCTGTCAGCGGGCAAAGGTGTTCTCGGCGCACTTCCTTTCTTCTCCAGTTTCTTCTCCATTACAAACATCGCAACCATAAACGCAGCCACCGCCACATCTATCACATTCCATAACGTCCGTCCCAAGGCAATTTTCACTATAGGCTGGAATAGCAGGACCAATGCCACAAATGTCCACAGAGCTGCCCACTTCTGGTTCACATAATAGCGATAGGCCATCCATCCGCATGCCAACATCATCACATAGCGCACCAGCATGAAATAGCCGTATGGCATCGGAGCCAGACAGAGCAGCAGCATTGCCGCCAGAAAAAGATAGACTTGCTTCATCATGATTGCAAAGTTACAATATTTCTAACAAAACTCCAAATAATTCCTACCACATTTTTATATCCGGATGTGACTCCACCATCTCCTCAATGCTGTCAGGCAAGGCAGGGAAAAAGTCGTAGCCAGTGATACGCTCCACATCATCCACGGTGTTGATGAACTGGTCACGTTTCTTTTTCCCCTCATTGTTCCTGACAACAAGACCTATAGCTTTAGGCCTGCCTTGCAGACAGAGGATCACCTTGAAGAAAGCTTCTGGCACAACAACCTTGTTTGCCCCAATCGTCGCGTGCTCCCTGTTCAGCAGCACAGGCCCACAAACTATATAAACATCCCCGTATTTCTTGGCCCACCGTCGGCAGTCCATTTCTATTCTGTTCCATACGCCGCTGTTTAGCCTCCGGTCCTGCGGGCACATGTTCGTCAGCAGAAACGTCTCCCTCATTGCCTGCTCATCCCATTTGTTGTCACCGGCCGGACACATGTGTCCATGTGACCATCCGCTACCTTTGTAGTCATCATTCGTTGCCCTTGGCTGTGGCACGTCCTCATCCTCCAGATAGCCATTGAACCGTTTCACCTCCCCATCCGCATGCTCCGCCGTCAAGTGCCAGGCCACCCAATTGGGAATTTTCAAGTCAGGGTTATACGAAACCACATATCCCTTTCTGTGCAATACGATTTCATTCCCTGCTGTAAGCGGAGCTAGTATTTCTATCTTCTCTTTCCCGTCTTCCTTGGTAATACAAGATGAGAATAAAACAAAGATCATGCTAAAAAGAACTCTTTGCATAAGACCGAATGTTGATGAAATAGATTCACTATCATTCCTTTAGGAAATTATCGATTATCATCTTAGTATTAGACGGAACATCTGTTTCACCGACATAACATTTCTTTACGCCCATTGCTTTAAGCCAATCCGTAATTAGCAGTTCCATTTTTGCCTGATCTGATGTAGGAGTAGGATTTAACTCCAACATTAACACTTCGAGGTTTTCAAGACCGGCTCTGCTGACAACTAAGCATTGAGTGTGTTGCAAAGTCTTGGGCAAGATGTATGTCCTGCAACCATTTTCTTCACGCTTATTTGATGCGTGATAGATATATCCATCTGTCAAGACAACTAATACATTACGATAGCCTTCTTTAATACAGTAATTGTCTATAGGCTTATTGAAGAAGCCCCATATATCACTTCCTAACCAGCTACTTGTCTGAATTGTAGAAACATATATTTGCTCTAAGCTATTTTTAAACTCATCCACAAAAGTGATGAGTTTATGCTTCTTTTGTTTCATCTCGGTACTCCCCAAATCCAATTCTAATTTTTCTGCCAGCAAGGCTGCTTTTGCTTCAATAGGCTCAGGGTAAAAGAATATTTTTATTCTGTCTCTGCAAGGAAGGATTTTTTGAGCTACTGCTCTTTTTTTAATAAAATTGGCCAAATAGTCAACAATAGCTATATCCTTGTCTTTTTGCGATAAAGCATCAGACCCGTCTGGTTTTATTCTATCAGACAAATCAAGATATATGGAAATGTTTAGTGGAATAACTCTTGGTCTCTCAACCCTATCAGGACCTACACCTTTATCACTATCATCCCTAATGATAAAATAAGTTGCAATGACTGCTGCAATCACAACACTCAAAATGATTATTGCTTTATTTTTCATATCTGCAATGTTTAAATTGCTATTAATGTATTTACTGTTTTCTCAAATTCGTTAGCGATTTCATTCTTCTCATTGTCCGACTTACCCATTCCCGCCAAATATTGCTGCCAACCTGCATGGAAATTGTTCAATTCCATCTTTATTCTGTTGACGTCATATCGAGCAACGGTTCCGTTTAATTGATTCTCTATCTTATGGATTTCGGCTTTTATGTCAGATATTTGGTTAGCTGCATCACGCTGTTTACTTTGAGATTCTTCCATTTTGGCCCTAATGCTTTCTATTTCGTTTGTCAATTGCTCGTCGAGGATTCTATTTAAGTCTAATTGGTCAAGTGCTTTGACAAAATAGCCAAACGTAATCCCCCATATCAAATAAGACACGAATCCCAGACATATTATAATCCAAAATCTTGGGTCTTCAGCAGCAAGGCTAAAAGAGTATTGCGGTAAAGCCTCGAGTGACATCTGCGTGTGAAGATTGTAAATCTTCTCACATATTTCATAAGAGAGCAAAGCATCAAAGATAAAGGCAGCCATAATAATCAATGGTATTTTTATCCATTTGAACCACCCGTTTTCTTTCTCCCACTTGTTAAGTATAAAGCCAAAAGCAAGAAATATAACAGGCATTAGCAGAATAAACAGAAGTGCTATAAAGCCCTCTTCCATTGCATTAGATAATGCTTGTGAATCAAATATTGCTTCAGCCAACTTAAAGTCACCACTTTCTGCCAACGCATTTAAAGTGAACTGTTTGAAGAAAGCTGAATAGCCAACAGAACTATAGAAGATAAAGAAATAAAGTGTGAACGGTACCAAAATAATACCAGCTATAATAAGCGTTATCCATGCGCTACGATTCCGACGATAAGCCTCAGTTCGCAGCCTGGCCTGTTCTTGTCTCTTTTCGTCTCGTTGTTGCTCTAACAACTCATATTGGCCTTTCAAAGCCTGCAAGTTGTTTTCTTCTTTTTCTTTTTCGTTCTCTTTGATTGCCTTTTTGTTTTGCAAGTCTGTTTTCAGTGAAGTTTGTAAAGCTTCGTCATCTTCTTGCTCTTTCTTCAGGCCAAGGAAAACAGACCGCGAGCATGGGATAAAAGAATGTAGTTCACCTTCCGAGCGGCCTGCCATACGAAAACCGTACTGCTTATACGTCTCACCTTTTTGACGCCTCTCGCTACTTATGGCCGTTACGTCTTCTGTCACCTCCGTCTCATTTTTTCGTAATGAAAACAAATCCTTTATATTCATAGATTCAATTATGTGTTTATTTCCTTAAATATCTGTTCTATATCTTTCTTACTTTTTACGCTTTCAAGCAGATAATTGACGATATTGTCTGCATTGCTTTTTTCAAAGCCAAAACGTATAATGTATTTCTTTAATACGACTTTCTCCTCTTCTTCAATAACTCCATCGGCCCAGGCCATACGAACTAAATCATAAAGGTAGAAAACCTTTTCTTCCAAAGAATGAGGAATGACCGGACGCAACCCAGATGTAACAACGATTTCGTCGATTTTAGATTTACTTAGTCCGTGTTCTAAACCTATTTTGTACATAAGTTCAGCTTCTCTAGGGTCAAAGTCTGTATCCGAGAGAGCCATACAATACAAGTTGAAGAAATGCCATTTTAGAGCATCACCAACATCTAACACTTGTTTTTCTTGCATTTTGTTCATAAGAATATTTAATAGTTTTATAAGTTCAAAAGTAAGATATTATTAGTAAAAAAGATAGGAAATATCTTTCACAAGCCTTGTGAAAGTGGTAAAAACTTGATGGAATGAATCCATTCCGAGAAAAAGTTGTAACTTTGCATTCATTTTGTTAGTCTCTTTTTGCGACAAAGGGCAAAAAGAAAGGTGCGGAACCACTCTGTTGCTACACCTCGGTATCGCCAAACACCTGTACACTTACAACAGCGAAGCCCACACCCGAAGGTGCAAGCATCCGCATTCTACTATTGAAGTGTACGTTGAAGTTGGCGATTTCAGGTGTACATGGAGTAGAAGCAAATACTTCCTTTATCCTAATGTCTTTGTTTTTAAGTTTATGTCATATCATTCAATTTGGGTATTTTAATGTCGGTTTATTCTGCTGTCTAACCCTATTTTATGGGACAAGAGTTGAGAACGTTTGCAAAATTACTGCTTTTTATTGAAACACGAAAGGATTAATCCGAATAAATTTACTTTTAACCGTTTTTTTTTGTATTTCGGAGGTAAACTTTTGCAGTCTCTCTTATAGGGAGCGCCTGAGAGAGAGTAGCAAAATAACTGGACGGAATCTAACACCTATTTATACCACTGCCTGCGCCTGGGAGCGAGGTGCTCCCGCCTGCCACAGGTGAAGACCTTTGCGGACATTACGGGAGGCCACATCATATCTTCCACGTCGGACAGGAAGAAAAGCCATGCAGCACAGGCTTTCATTTGACCCCATTTGTACACTTTTTTTCCTCGGTTCTGCAAGATTCTGTGGGGGCAAATGCCATCTTGAAAGCATGCCCGTTGAGAGGGGCTATTACCCCCCCTTGGAGATAAGTGCCTTTTATCTCGGAGATAAATGCCTTTTATCTCGGAGATAAGTGGCACTTATCTCCAAGGGGGGGTAAAGGGGTCTTTATAGGTGCCCAATGCGTTCCGTCCAAGACCACCCGCACTCTTGTAAAACTTTTTTGCCGAAATGCCACTTTATGGGCAATGCCCCCTGACGGACACAACAAAATGGGGCTGTTCGGCGTTATGTAAATGGTATGAAGAAAAGGAAAGACGGATTTCTGGGCGAGCGCGCCATCGTGCTGCCACCGGCGGTGGTGGAGACGGAGGCCGCCGACCCGCTGGCATCGAGCCTCTATGTGACCGACATCGGATTCTACCCCTCGGCGCTCTACCACTTCCGGGAGCGGCGGGAGCCGATAGGCCAGTATGTGCTCATCTACTGCGTCAGCGGCAGCGGATGGTACAGGGTGGACGGCAAGGAGCACCGGGTGGAGGCTAACGAGTTTTTCATCCTGCCCGCCGGCAAGCCCCATGCCTACGGCACTGGCGACGCCGACCCATGGACGCTCTACTGGCTGCACTTCGGCGGACAGCATGCGGAGTTCTATGCACAGGGGGCACTGCTGCCGCAGCCCATCATGCCCAACATAGAGTCGCGTATAGGCCACCGCAACAATATATTCGAAGAAATCTTCACCACGCTGGAGGCCGACCACAGCATCGACGCCCTGCGGCTGGTGTCGGCCCTGCTGCACTACTATCTGGCCTCCATGCGCTATCTGCAGCAATACAGGCAGGCGGAAAGCCCGCAGGCCAAAGTGGCCGACGAGGACGGCATTGCCCAGGCGGCCATCCACTACCTGAAGGAGAACGTGGGCCGACGGCTGACCACGGGCGAGGTGGCGGCCTACGTGGGCTATTCGGTGTCTTACTTCTCGGCGCTCTTCAAGCGCACGACGGGGCAGAGCCCCATCGGCTACTTCAACCGCCTGAAGATAGAGGTGGCCTGCCAGATGCTGGCCACCACTGACATACAGGTGAACCAGCTCTGCTTCAAGGTGGGCATTGACGACCCTTACTACTTCTCGCGCCTGTTCTCCCGGCAGATGGGCTGCTCGCCCGTTGAGTACAGGCGGCGGCAGCACGCCTTGACGCCGGGCGGCTGACGATGCTGACCTGCCTGACGCTCTCGCCGGGTGTCTTGTCGGCCTCGCGGGGCAGATAGATGGGGGCACCGGCCTGGAGGGGCAGGATGAGCAGTTCCAGATGGGTCACGCCCTGGGGCAGACGCCACAGACCGTAGAGGAACGGGCGGCCATACTGGAAATTGTCGGCCACCAGCTGGCCGTCGGCGTAGAGGCGGGCGCAGTCGCCCTGGTAGTCGATTCTTAAGAGGTGAGAGGTGAGAGGTGAGAGGTGAGAAGTGAGGGGTGAGGGGTGAGAGGTGGGAAGTGACTTATTCGGCAGTTCTATGCGATAGACGGCGGCCTGCTGCCAGTCGTCCTCCGAGGGTGCCTCGGCCACCTTGGCCTTTCCTTTCACGATGGTGCGCAGGGGGCCGGCCTCACGTTCCTTTGTATATTGAAGATTGAAGATTGAAGATTGAAAATTATTATCCGGCGCAGCAGAATTTTCCATCTTCAATCTTCCATCTTCAATGTAAAGAAGCTCCGCTTCCTCTTGCGACAGCAGGTAGATATTCCCTGTGACGGGCTGCGCCGTGCCGCGGGGCTTCACGTTCTTCAGCGTCTTGCCGCTCTGCAGGGCGATGGTGGTGGGTATGCCCTTGACCTGCATCATATAGATTCTGCCGTCGCGCTTGGCCACCAGCTGGGCCGTGGCGTAGCGCAGGCCGTCGATGTTGACGGGGAAGATGGCCATGCAGCCGGAGGGGATGGTCAGCGGGGGCAGGTCTACGCCGCAGACTGAGAGCCGGACGCCCTTTTTGGTGGAGAGCGTTTGCAGGCGCTCGTAGTTGTTGATGAAGATGAAGGCTCCCTGTGGTTGCGCTGCTGTGGGGGTCACGGCAGAGCGGTAGGCCCAGCGCAGGGCGGTGTCCTGACCCTTCTTCAGGTCTTGCGGGGCGGGGAAGCTGGGCTCCATGGGCGCCAGCGTCTCGGCCCAGTCGTGCATAAAGAGGTGGAGGGGCCGCAGGCGGTAATACTGCGGATAGGGCTGTCCGAACTCGCCCAAGGGGCACTGGAAGTCGTAGGTCATCACGGGCAGGTCGTTGTTGGCGGTGCCCAGGGTGCGCTGCGTCTCGTTCAGGGTGATGCCCGTGGTGCTCTGGGGGTTGGTGCCTCCGTGGTACATATAGTAGCCCAGCAGGTTGGAGCCTGAACCGAGTTTGACGATGGCCAGCGAGTAGCAGTCGTCGGCATAGATGTAGGGTCGGCGGTGGTAGGCGGTGGCCATGCCGCCCCCCAGTTCGCAGGTGAAGTAGGGATAGTCCTCGTCGCCCTTGTCGATGCGCTCCTCCTGCTGGCCCAGCAGGTCGGTGCCGATGGCCGTCGACGAGCGGAAGCCCTTGAAGTTGAACGCCTTGTAGTAGTTGCCTGCCGTCTCGTCGATGCTCTTGTCCCAGAAGCCGTCGGCATAGTCGCCATAGAGGGGCAGCATCTCGCCGAAGGGCACGGGCTTGCTGAGTTCGGGCCAGCCGGTGCGGGTGTAGAAGGGCAGGTCGAAGCCCGTCTGCAGGGCAATGGCCTTCAGCGCCATGAGGTAGTCGCCCGAGCCGCGGTATTCATTGTCAAACTGGCAGGCCACAATGGGGCCGCCGTCTTTCCACTGCAGGCCGATGACCTGCGAATAGATTTGGCGGTAGAGTTCCTCCACGAAACCGAGGAACACGGGGTCCTGCGAGCGCAGCTTGCAGCCCTTGCCGAAGACCCAGTCGGGTATGCCGCCATTGCGCACCTCGCCGTGGCAGAAGGGGCCTATGCGCAGCACCACGGGCATCTGCTGCTCCTTGCAGACCTGGAGAAATCGGCGCAGGTCGCGCTGGCCATCCCAGCGGAAACGGCCCTCCTGCTCCTCAATATGGTTCCAAAACACGTAGGTGGCGATGATGGTGACACCGCCCTCCTTGATTTTGCGCACCTCGTCGGCCCACTCGTCGGCGGGTATGCGTGAGTAGTGCACTTCGCCCATCACGGGGCATACGCGGTGGCCGTCGACGATGAGGCTCTGGCGGTCCCACCGCACTTCCTTACCGAAGTCTGAAGCCGACACCGTCAGGCTTCCCATGGCCAGCAGGGCCAGGCTGAAAAACAATTGTCTCATATATATCACTTGTTCAAATTACTCCTTGACCAGTTCGTTCTCCAACTCCTCCAGACTCTTGCCCTTGGTCTCGGGACAATTGCGGAAGAGGAAGACGAAGGCACAGATGCAGATGGCGCTATAGGTCCAGAACGTACCGCTGCTGCCCAGGGCCGCGTTCATCGAGGGGAACGAGAACGTGAGCGTGCAGCATCCCACCCACAGGGCGAAGGTGCAGGTGGCCATGGCCACGCCACGCACCCGGTTGGGGAAAATCTCGGCCAAGAGGGTCCACGTGACAGGACCCAGCGTCATGGCATAGACCGAGATGGCGGCCACCACCAGCGCCACCATGGCAAAGCCCGTCAGGCCCATATAGTAGCAGGTGCCCAGCACCAGATAGATGACGCCAAGGCCCCCGGCGCCAAGGAGTATCAGCGTGCGGCGGCCCCACTTCTCGATGGTGTAGAGGGCCAGGACGGTGAAGATGACATTGGCAATGCCGGTAATGACAATATTGATGAACATACCGTCTACATCGAAGCCGGCACCCACGAATATCTCCTGGGCATAGTTGAAGATGACATTGGTGCCACACCACTGCTGGAACACGGCAATGACGAGGCCAAGGAGCAGCACCTTGCCGTATTTCCCCAACAGTCGCTTCTCACCTCTCACCTCTTGCCCCTCACCTCTCCTTAAAGAAAGATATACGGGACTCTCCGGAATGAAGAAACTCATCAGCAGGAACAGCGCGGCGGGCAGCGTCTCGGCCCAGAACATCCAGCGCCATCCCCACTCCACATTCCACGCCATATTATCGGCCACAGAGGTGTCGCGGGCCAGCAGCATATTGACTATCTGTGCCGCCAGGATGCCAAGGACGATGGTCATCTGGTTCAGGCTGACCATGCGGCCACGGATTTCAGCCGGACTGACCTCGGCAATATACATCGGCGACAAGGCCGAGGCCACGCCGATGCCAACGCCACCGACAAAGCGGGCGATGTTGAACAGGGTGAAGTCGGAAAACAGGCCGGTGCCCACAGCCGACACGGTGAAGAGCACAGCCGACAGCTGCAGCAGCGGCTTGCGCCCGTAGCGGTCGGCGGCAGCACCCGCCACCATCGCCCCTATCAGACAGCCAATGAGGGCCGTGGTCATGGCCACGCCCTGCAGCAAAGGGCTGTAGGCAATGCCGAAGAACAGCTCGTAGAACGGCTTGGCACCGCCAATGACCACCCAGTCGTAGCCAAAGAGCAGTCCGCCCATGGCCGACACCATACAGATGAAGTAGATAAATCGTCTTTTTGCTTCCATTGTTCGATAATTGGTTTTTAGTTTCGGGTGCAAAGGTACTGAAACTATTACGCCCAGGGGATGGAAAAAACGACGGAGAAGATGGAGGATATTATCCCCCACCCCGGTTTAGTCAAGATAGTGAAGCACGGGCGCATTGGCGGCCAGCGAGGCCGGCACGTCGATGATGCGCTGGTTGCCGGACCCCCGGAAACGCAGGGTCTCATCGCGCAGCGACTTGACGAAAGGGCCGTCCACCAGCACGTCGATGAGTTCGAGCAGGGCCCGCTGGCGCGGGTTGTTCACCAGTGCCTCGAAGGTGAAGCCGGTGTAGCACCAGATGGTCTTTCGGGTGCGCTGACGGATGGCGCGGGCCAGTTCGGCAAAGCCCTCGGGCTGATACATGGGGTCGCCGCCAGAGAAGGTGACGTTGGCATAGGGGTCGGCCTCGATGATGGCCATAATCTCCTCAGTGGTCATGGCGTGGCCGCCCTGGAAGTCCCACGACTGCGGATTGTGGCACCCCTCGCACTGGTGGCGGCAGCCGGCACAGTAGATGGACGTGCGGAATCCGGGGCCGTCGACCATCGTGTCTTCTATGATTCCTATTATCTGAAGCATGGCTTTATCTCTCTTTCCTCACCCCGGCACGCACTTTGATGCTGTCGGCCACCTGGGGGCCGTTGTTCTCCCATGTGCAGCCGGGGCCGTTGGCATTGCGCAGAAACTTGTCGGAGGGTGTCCAGTTGTTGCGCACGGTGATGTACGAGCTGCCCTCGTCAGTATAGAGATAGAACCAGTGCTGCGGGTCGTGCACATAGGTGGGGGTGCAGATGCTGTCGGCCACGTTCTGCTCGACCACGGTGTGGGGCTGCGAGCCCAGGGTGTAGATGGCGGCGGTGTCGTACATGTGTCGTGCATAGTGGTGTATGTAGTTGCCCCTCACGGTGTTGTCGGCCATGGCACAGGTCTGCTGGTTCCATCCCCAGCCCAGCGATATGCCTGTGTAGGAGACGTTTGAAATCTCGTTGTGCTCAATGCGGATGCCCCTGACGAACCCGGCTGCAATGCCTATGCAGCCCCAGTCTTCGTTGGCGGCATCGTCTATGCGGTTGTCGCTGATGCAGAGGCCGGTGCACGTCTCGCGACGGTCGGTGGGGTCGTAGGGCAGATGGGCCTCGTGGCCCTCGGAGCCGAAACTGCCGGCCAGCACCGCCGTGCCGCCAATGTCGGCGAAGGTGCAACGGCTGACGCTGCCCCCCTTGATATATAAGTGGTAGTCGAGGGCCGTCGAGGCCGTATGCTCGAAAGTGCAGCCTATGAAGCTCACGCCCTCGGCGCAGTTCAGGCTGACGGCAGCGGCAGGACGGCCCACCCAGCCCTGGTTGTCCAACTTATGGTCGCCGTTGGGGCGGCTGATCTGTGGGCGAATCTTGTATGCCTCAGTCATATACATGCCTGCCTGAAGCGGGGCGTGGCCAGCAAGCGAGGGCCGCAGCCAGGTGGCATGGCTGAAGGTGATGCCCCGAAGGGTGACGCCCCGCACCGGCTGGTCGGGGGTGCCCTCGACGGCCAGCAGGGTCTGCAGGGCCGGGGCCTCGACGGTGGCGGTGGTTATGTCCTCGCCGGGAAGTGGCATGTAGTAGAGTCTGCGGGCCTGGATGTCGAGGTGCCACTCGCCGGGCTCGTCGAGCAGCTCCAGCGCGCCCGTCAGGTAGAAGGCCGAGTTGTGCTCGCCGCCGGGCGTGACCATCGGCGACGGCCAAGGGTGCATAAAGTGCACGTGGCTCTCAGGATTGTGGAAGGTGAGCGCCACTGAGTCGCCCTCGGCACGCCAGGACTTGATGCGCAGATTGGCCACACACCACATTTCGTGGAGTACGAGTTCCAGAGGTGAGTGGTGAGAGGTGAGAGGTGAGAGGTGAGGGGTGAGAGGTGAGAGCTTGGCAATGGCCTTGCGGGGTATATAGATGGTCTCGCGGAGCTTGTCTACACTGACGATGCGGTTCATCCGCTCAAAGGGGTCGCCGCCGGGTGTGGCTGCCCGGGCAGGGATGTCACGGGCACGGACGGCCTTCCGGCCATTGACCCACAACTGGCGAAACTCCAGCGGCCGGCCGTTCCACAGAGGCACGTCGGCCACCCAGAGGCGGCCTTTCTTGCGCCACCCCTTTATCTGAACGCCGCCGCTGACCACCACCTGGCCACGCGGAGCCACAATGGTGGTAAGACTGTCTTCAGGCCGCAAGACCACGGGCTGCGAAAGGCGATAGGTGCCGGGCTGCAACTGCAGCACAGGACGGTCGAGGCCGCCCTGAAGCCGGTTCAGCCGCGCCTGCTGAAGGGCCTGCTCAATGGTGAACTCGCCAGGCTGCACCGTGATGGTGTACTGGCCGGAAGCCTGCGCCACCTGCACCCAAAGGGCCAGCAGCACACCGACTCCCCATCGGTTCCTTCTATTCTTTGTTCTCATAAATTTCATAATGATTGCCTAATGTCGCTTAATGGAGAAAAAGCCTATGCGGTGGGCACGCCCCTTGCGGCCCAACGAGCGTAACTGGTAGATGCCGTCGGGCAGACTGCTGATGTCTAAGCAGGAAGCGTAAGGACTGGAGGCCACCACCTGGCCCAACAGCGTCTCGACCAGCACGACGTCGGCATCGAGCGTCGACGGCTTAGACGGAAGGGCCACCACACTGCCATCGGTCTTGCAGATGATGGGAGCCGCATACTTAGGCCCGGCATTGACGAGCAACTGGGCCGGCCTGCTCTCCTGGCCGTAGCGGTCCATGGCCGTGACGGCAAAGTTGAGGTTCGGCGTTGAGGGCACGGCCACCTGAGTGGCAGTCAGGCGGGTGGCTACGAGGTTTTCGGCATTGCTGACGTCGACGGGGAAGTCTTCCGACGCATATAAATTATATAATAGGTATGGGGAATCGCCTCTGTCGATGGCACCGTCCCATGAGAGGCGGCCCTTGTCCAAAGTCAGTTGCCGAGGGGCCTCGGGCGCCAGTTTGCCTGCCCAGGTCATGGGCGGCGTCAGCGCCGGCGTGGCGTCGAGATGCTGCGCCAAGTCGTAGATGCCTTTAACATTGTCGGTGAAAAAACGGGAGCGGAAGTAGCAATGTCCCATGCCCAGCTGGCGCAGCACGTGCAGCTGGCGCTCCACCACATCGAGGGTCCAGGGGCCCTCACGCGGGTCGAGGAAATAGATGCCCAGGCCGGGAGCCACAATGCGGCCATGGCTCTGCTCCTGCCAATCGATGGCAAAGGGGTAGAAGTTGTTGCCCTGAAAGTACATCATCGGCAGCAACATATCCATCAGACCGTCGCGAAGCCAAGCCTGCGCATCCTGGCAGACGGCGGTGCGGGCGTTCCATCCGCCGGAACGGTAGCGTGTCAGGTCGTCGTACTTGCCGATAGGCGAACAGGAGAGCTTGACCCAGGGCTTCTCGGCCCTGACGGTCTCGGCAATCTTGCGCACGATGGCCGTGATGTGCTGGCGGCCCTTCTGGCGGGCAGCCACACCCTTGAGTTTCCACGTCTCCGGATAGCGGATGTAGTCGAGGTGGATGCCGTCGATGTCGTAGTTGTGGGCAATCTCTCCGCAGATGCGGGCCAGATAGTCGGCCGTGGCTGTCTGTTCGGGGTCCATAAAGCCCTCGTCGCCAATGCGTTTGACCAGCTTGGGCTGACGCTTGCGCAGTTGCCGGCAGCCCGCCTTGGCCCATTTGCCCACGGGGATGGTGACCACCCAGGCGTGACACTCCATGCCGCGCTGGTGGCAAAGGTCGATGCAGAATTGAAGCGGGTCGTAGCCAGGATTGCGCCCGCAAGTGCCAGTCAGACAAGCGTCCCACGGCTCGATGGCCGATGGATAAAGGGTGGTGGCACGTATGCGTGTCTGGACCAGCACAGTGTTGATGCCGCCAGCCTTCAGGCGGTCGATGATGGTCTCCAACTGCTGCTTCTGGACAGCGGGGCTGGTCGAGGAGGGCCAGTCCAGACCGTTCAGCGTGGTCAGCCAGACCGCCCTGACCTCATGTTTGGGGCTCTGCGCCAGCAGCGGCACCAAAGCCACTGCCAACAATATTAATATGGTGGTAAGAAATCGTTTCATTGCTATGTCGTCATTAACGGCTGCAAAGGTAGTCATTTTTCCTGATATGCCGAAAAAGAAAATGGCTTTTAGCAACTTTTTGCAAGCAAAGAAAGGGGGCAAAGCAAGCAGCGAGAGTTAAAAAAAATTAAGATTCACCTTTATTCGGGAGAAGCGAAAGGTTATTCGCAAAAAAAGTCGTACCTTTGCACCCTGTTTGGAGTAAGTATCAAAAAAACATCAAATTAAAAGCAGATAGCAATGTCTAAAGTTTGTCAAATCACAGGAAAGAAGGCACAGATTGGTAACAATGTGTCTCACTCGAAGCACCGCACAAAGCGCAGTTTCGATGTCAACCTGTTCAGCAAGAAGTTCTTCTATGTGGAAGAGGATTGCTGGATTCAATTGAAGATTAGCGCCGCTGGCCTCCGTTTGATTAACAAGGTAGGTCTTGACGCCGCCCTGAAGCAGGCTGTTGCCAAAGGCTATGTAGACTGGAAGGACATCAAAGTTATAGGAGACTAAGACCATGGCAAGCAAGAAAGCAAAAGGCAATCGCGTCCAGGTGGTACTGGAGTGCACCGAAATGAAGAGCAGCGGACTTCCCGGCACAAGCCGCTACATCACGACGAAGAACCGCAAGAACACGTCGGAGCGTTTGGAGCTGAAGAAGTACAACCCCATTCTGAAGAGGGTGACCGTACACAAGGAAATCAAGTAAGCAAACAGTTTAATCGTTTTATAGTATGGCAAAGAAAACCGTCGCTACCCTCCACGAAGGCTCTAAGGATGGTCGCGCTTACTCAAAGGTAATCAAGATGGTGCGCAGCCCGAAGACGGGTGCTTACATCTTCGATGAGCAGATGGTTCCCAATGAGGACGTCAAGGACTTCTTCAAGAACTAAACATATTACGAGCATAATAGGCAATAACCAATAAAACGAAGTCCACAGACGGACTGAAGTTTATTGGTTATTGTTTTTTTCATTATAGACAACCTAATAACCACAATGAGACTGAATACAGGCTACAATCAAGGCGGCGACTACGACCACTTGACGGTGAAAGAGGCAGCGCCGCTGCTGGAATATCTGCTGAACAACATGGGGCAAAGCCGCTCAAAGGTGAAGGCCACACTGCAGGGACGCGGCATCAAGGTAGACGGGAAGACTGTCACACAGTTTGACTTTATGCTGCAACCGGGCATGAAGATTGCCGTGTCGAAGTCAAAGCGCAACCAGCAGGGCTTCAAGAGCCGCTACGTCAAGATTGTCTACGAAGACCGCTGGCTCATTGTGATTGAGAAACAGGCGGGCATCCTCTCGATGGCCGGCGGACACTCGTCGCTGAACGTGAAGACGGTGCTCGACAACTATTTCCGCCAGTCGCGACAGAAATGCACCGCCCACGTGGTGCACCGCCTTGACCGCGACACCAGCGGCCTGATGGTCTATGCCAAGGATATGGACACCGAGCAGATACTGGAACACTCGTGGCACCAGCTGGTCTACGACCGCCGCTACGTGGCCGTGGTGAGCGGCGAGATGGAGGATGACGAAGGCACGCTGCGCAGTTGGCTGAAGGACAACAAGGCTTACATCACATACTCCTCGCCCGTGGACAATGGCGGCAAACTGGCCATCACCCACTTCCACGTGCTGAACCGCACCACCGAGCACTCGCTGGTGGAGTTCAGGCTTGAGACGGGGCGCAAGAACCAGATTCGCGTGCACTCTGCCGACCTGGGCCATCCTGTTTGTGGCGACACTAAATATGGCAATGGCGACAATCCATTGCACCGTCTCTGCCTGCACGCCTGGCTGCTCTGCTTCACCCATCCCGTCACGGGCGAGCGTATGGAGTTTGAGACGCCCATCCCCGTAGCTTTCCGTCATTTATTCAAATAATCAACAGTAGAATATATGGATAACTGGATGCTCTACGCCCTCGTCCTGGTGGCAATCGTTGTGGCTTTTTACATTGTGAGAAAGGTTACCAGCTGCATAGTGAAGGCCATTGTACTCATCATTATAGTGGCAGCATTGGCCTGCCTGCCATTAATCATGCGCGGTCAGCAGGTGGTGTCGCTGGCAGGACCGTGGGAGTTCTCCACCACCGACGTGCAGCCGACTCATGACGGCAACCAGCCGCCTACCACCGCATCAACAGAATATGTGATGCTGCCCAGCTCGATGCTGACCAACGACAAGGGAGACCAACTGAGCACCCGCACCCAATGGACGGGGTCGCTCTACGACTCCAGCTTCTACTTCAACCCCTATATGGAGAAATACCGCGTTGAGGGTCAGATGAAGTTCCCCTTCTTCCTCACCCCCAATCGCCATTACGTCGGTGCTGCCTGGTACAGCCGCAGCGTCTACGTGCCAAAGGACTGGAACAGCCAGCGCATCGTGCTCTTCCTGGAAAGGCCCCACATTGAGACCACCGTCTACGTGAACGGGCATGAGGCCGGCCACCAGATGAGCCTCTCGACGCCCCACGTATACGACGTGACCAAGTTTCTGAAACCCGGCCGACGCAACAACATAGACATTCGCGTGTACAATGGCATAGAGAATGTCTGCGTGGGCCAGGACTCCCACTCTGTGACCGACCAGACGCAGGGCAACTGGAACGGCATTGCAGGCCGCATTGAACTTCAGGCACGGCCCCGCCACGTCAACATCCAACAGGTGCGCGTCTATCCGAATGCCTCAAAGCGGTTGGCCCATGTGGTGGTGACGCTCGAAAACCACGCCAACCCCTGGCTGCGCGACGTGCATGTGATGCAGGTCAAGGAGTATGGGCTGACCTACGACGTGGCCATCGAGGGCGAGAGTGTGTCGAAACCCATCTACACAGGCAATTGGATAGAACTGAACGGGCGCAGGCAGATAGAGTTTGACATACCCATGAAGGCGCAGATGATGCCTTGGGAAGAGTTTATGCCCATAGTCTACCACCTCACCGTGTATGCTGGCGACGATTCTTACGAGACCACTTTCGGTTTCCGCGACATCAGCATCGAAGGGCGGCAGATGATGATTAACGGCCGGCCCCTGTTCATCAGAGGCACGGTGGAGAACTGCTGCTTCCCCCTGACGGGCTATCCGCCAACCGACGTGGAGGAGTGGCTGCGCATCTTCAAGAAGTGCAAGGCTTACGGACTGAACATGGTGCGCTTCCACAGCTATTGTCCGCCCGAAGCAGCGTTCCAGGCCGCCGACCGCGTGGGCATCTACCTCCAGCCTGAAGGCCCGTCGTGGCCCAACCATGGTGTAAAGCTGCGCCGCGGCATGACCATCGACAAGTATCTGCTGGAAGAGTCGAAGCGCATTGTCGACACCTACGGCAATCATCCCTCGTTTGTGATGATGGCAGCAGGCAACGAACCGGCAGGCGACTGGGTGAACTACTGCAACGACTGGGTCAAGGCGATGCACCAGTACGACTCCACAAAGGTCTACTGCGGTGCCTCCGTGGGTGGCGGCTGGGCCTGGGACGACGGTTCGGAGTTCCACGTCAAGGGCGGAGCCCGCGGACTGGACTGGGACCGTCATGCCCCCTCGTCCGACGATGACTACTTTGCACAGATAGAGCGGCCTCGCAACTACAAGGGCGAAAAGCCCAACCAGTCGCCTATTATCGCCCACGAGCAGGGCCAGTGGTGCGCCTTCCCCGACCTGAAGGAGACCTCGCAGTACACCGGTGTCTACAAGCCCGGCAACATGGACATCTTTGCCGATTTGCTGGCCCGCGGCGGCATGGCCTCGCAGGCCGAGAAGTTCCTAAAGGCTAGCGGACACCTGCAGACCCTCTGCTACAAATACGAGATAGAGCGCAACCTGCGCACCCCCGACTACACGGGATTCCAACTGCTGGGCCTCAACGACTACAGCGGCCAGGGCAGCGCCATCGTGGGGCCGCTCAACGTGTTCTGGCGGGAGAAGGGCTACGTCGACGAGGAAGAGTGGCGGCAGTTCTGCTCGCCCTTGGTGGCGCTTGCCAGATTCCCCAAGTTCGTCTACACCAACCGCGACACCCTGAACGTGCCCGTCGAGGTCTATAACGCCATCCATAGCACCATCACCGATGTCAAGACATCTTACTACATCATGGACGACAGCGCCAATGTCATCACTGGCGGAAGAATTTCGACCGGCACCCTGCCCATCGGCAAAAACATCCAGGTGGGCACGGTGGTCTTCCCCCTCGACAGCATCGTCAAACCAACGAAGCTGACATTGGTGGTAAAGTTCTCAAACAAGTTGAAGAACCAATGGGACTTCTGGGTGTACCCCTCCGAGCAATCCGACAGCAGCAGCATGGAGAACAGCGATATCTTCATAGCCGACTCGCTGACGGCGGAAGCCCTCAACACGCTGAAAAAGGGTGGCAAGGTGCTGCTCACGGCGGCCGGACGGGTCACGCTGGGCAGCGACGTGAAGCAAACCTATCTGCCCGTGTTCTGGAACACCTCGTGGTTCAAGATGCGACCGCCACACACCACTGGTGCCTACATCGACACTTCCCACCCCCTCTTCGCCCACGGTTTCCCCACCGACGACTGGTCGAACTTGAACTGGTGGGAGCTGCTGAACAAGGCACAGGTGATGAATCTGATGGAACTGCCTGCCGACTACCAGCCGCCCATCCAGCCCATCGACACCTGGCACGTCAGCCGCAAGCTGGGCATGCTCATCGAGGCACGTGTACTGAAAGGCAAACTGCTGATGACCACGATGGACATCAGCAACCGTCTGGACCAGCGCATCGTGGCCCGTCAAATGCGTAGTGCAATCATCAGTTATATGCAAAGCGACGACTTCCAGCCTTCTATCAAGCTTACGCCGGAAGTGGTGTGCGACTTCTTCCACAAGCAGGCGCCCCCTGTAGACATGTTCACCAAGGACTCGCCCGACGAACTGAAGCCCGCCCTCAAGAACTGAGCGGGGTTCAGGGAATCAGCAGCGAGCTGTCGCCGTAGCTCAGGAAACGGAAATCGTGACTGAGCGCATAGTCGTAGATGGTGTGCCAATCGCCGTGGACAAAGGCGCTGACCAGCAGGAGGAGCGTGGACTGCGGCTGATGGAAATTGGTGACGAGCATACGCACAATCTTGTAGTCATAGCCCGGAGCAATGATGATTTGCGTGCTGCCGTGGAAGACGTCCAGCTGATTGCGGTCGAGCCACTCCAGAATATTGCCGATGGCCTGTTCCACCGTAATGGTTCCTGTCTGCGAATACGGCTCCCACTGGTCTATGTGCAACTGCTCCGGCTGGCTGTCGAGGGCCGACTGCAGCCGCAGCCCCACGTAGTAGAGGCTCTCCAGGGTGCGCACGCTGGTGGTGCCCACGGCAATGGCCTGACAGTTGTGGCGCAACAGCTTCTCGAGCGTCTGGCGACGTACTGCAAAATACTCTGTGTGCATCTCGTGTTCGCCAATTTCCTCGCTCTTGACCGGCTTGAATGTGCCTGCGCCAACGTGCAGGGTCAGTTCCTCACGGTCGATGCCCTTCTCGTCCAGAGCCTTCAGCACTTCGGAGGTGAAGTGCAGTCCTGCCGTAGGCGCAGCCACACTCCCCTTGATTTTCGAATAGACCGTCTGGTAGGTCTGCTTGTCGCTCTCCTCGCTCTTGCGGTTCAGGTATGGCGGGATGGGCAGTTCGCCGATGGCGTCAATCACCTCGGCGAATGAGGGAACATGGTCTGGCGAAGCCGATTCCCAATCAAAGTCAATGCGATAGCTCGTGCCGTGCTGCGGCCCGCGCTCCGCCTTGATGGTGAACTGCGAACCGCCAACAGCAAACTGGCCACACAGCGCCCCCTCCTTCCATTTCTTCAGATTGCCCACCAGGCAGTACCAGGAGCAGTGCCCCCGCGCCTGAAACATCTGCTCGTAGTCCGCTGGCAGGGCGGGCTCCAGCAGGAAAATTTCAATCAGCGCCCCTGTCTCCTTGCGGAAGTGCAGGCGCGCCTGGATGACGCGAGTGTTGTTGAAGACCATCAGCTCCCCCGCCGGCAGATAGTCGGGCAGATGGCAGAAGCGGTCCTCCCCCACCCTGCCCTGGTTGTAGACCAGCAGTTTCGACTGGTCGCGCTGTGCCAATGGAAACTTGGCTATCCGCTCGTCGGGCAGCTCATAGTTGTAGTCACTTATCCGTATGTGTTGTGTGTCCATATTGTCTTATTGTTAATATCGGCTATCCCGCTTCAGGCCCCACACATAGACCACAATGCCTGCAATGATGAGGCAGAGGGGGATGGTGAGCAGCGCGTTTACCACGGTGAAATGGAGGAAATGCTGCACTGCGAGTGCCATCACCCCAACCAGTATGAGACCTATTCCTATATACTTACGTACCATTTCATACTATGCCTGGAAAACAAAAAAGAGAAATCTGCTGCCGCAAATCCCCTTCACCAGACGTTGAATTAAAATTTGAGCGGAATACGGGACTCGAACCCGCGACCCTCGGCTTGGGAAGCCAATGCTCTACCAACTGAGCTAATTCCGCCTTTTCAGAAATAAAGGAAGAACGCTATTGCCCTTCCCCCTCTGAGCCGATACCCGGACTCGAACCGGGGACCCACGCATTACGAATGCGTTGCTCTACCAACTGAGCCATATCGGCTTTTGCGGGTGCAAAGGTACATATATTTTTTGTTTTCGGCAAATTTCTTCCTTACTTTTTTAGGAGGTCATTCTGTTTTTTTACGTTTTTTGTCATTTCACCTCTTCCCATCTGAGCACAGCACCGTTGCGGCGGGCCGGATCGGCACCCTTGAAGTCCATTGAGTAGGGGCTGCCGGTGGTGGGGCTCTTGCCTATGTAGCGGTGGTTTCTGAGCGAGAAGAGCATAAAGTCGCGGTCCAGATAGTCCTGCCAAAGGAACACTTCGGCCTCGTCGGCATTGGTGGTGAAGCGCACGTCGCCAGGCAGACCCTCGCCAAAGACCTTCACGTAGCGGCCATCGACGCACTTCAGCGACACCTTGCCCTGACCGCGGTCTATGAGTTGGAACTGCGTGCGTGGACTTTTGTCGTCGGCACGGGTGTCGTAGAGCAGGCCGTGCGGGTCGCAGACGGCAGGCCGGCCATTGGCCTTGTTGATGATGCGGAAGGTCTGGCCATAGGGGATGTTCTGTGAGCGGTCGGCACAAGGCTCCTCAACGGTGAAGTTGTCGAACTCGGCATAGCCTCCTTTCTGGCCCTTCGTGTTGAAGGCGAAGAGGGCATGGCGTGAGCCTTGGAAGGTGATGAGCTGGTATGAGAGTGGCATCTCCTGGCCAAGGGGCAGGAATGTCTGGCCGTCGGTGCTGTAGGCATACTGCATCTTGTCGTTGTCGTAGTCGCCGATGCAGCGCAGCCAGATTTTCCCCCCTTGTGCACCTACGGGCACTACTGCTGGTGCCTGCGTGGGGTCGGCATTATACTGGCTGAACTGACGCAGGACGAGCATTTTGGTATTGTCGTCCTTCATGACGCCAATCCACGAGCAGGGCACGTTGATGTTGCCCAGGCCGCAGACGTCACCGTCCTTCATGCCTTTGGTGAAAAGTTCGACGGTGGCGACCGACTTCGGTCCGATGACGCGCTGGGTCAGCGTGTTGCGGGCCCACATCAGCTGTTCGGCGGGCTGCGACTGGATGCGCAGACGGCCATTCTTCAGGCTCCACATCTTGTCGTCGGGGTTGTGGTTCCACTGCCAAATGCGTCCCAGCTGCTTGCCGTCGAAGTTCTCGTTGCGGTCGTAGGGGGCGTGCATTGTGGTCTCTTTGGCCGCGTTGGCACCATAGCCGGGCTTGAACCACGTGCGGGGTGCACGGCCCAGATTGCCCTCCAGGCCTACCATTGGCCAGCCGTCGACCCACGTCATGGGCATCAGGCAGACGGTGCGGCCGATGGAGTGGAAATCCTGCATGAAGAGTGCCCACCACGAGCCGTCGTTGAACTGCACGATGCCGCCCTGATGGGCATTGGTGCAGGCCGTGGCATCCTTGTCGACGGGGCCAAGTCCGAACTTGGTGCCATCCTGACCGATGCGGTACTTCTCGCCCCGCGGCACCTGTGTCAGCGAGGCGGCGTGGTAGCCGTAGGTCTCATCGGCGGTGATGACGCGGGTCTCGTAGGGGCCCCAGATGCTCTTCGAGCGGGAGCAGAGCGTGCGTCCGTTGGGCCTGTAGTCGGTCGAGATGAGGTAGTACATACCGTTGACCTTGTACATGTGATGGCCCTCGCCCACCCCGTTGCCTTCAGGTATGATGACGCGCTCGGTGCCCTCCACGGGGCCGCTCATGTCGGGCTTCAGCTCGGTGCACTTCACCGTGCCGTAGCCGTGGATGGCATACACCTTGCCGTCGTCGTCGAAGAGCACGCCCAGGTCGTAGATGTTGCCCTTCATGTTATGATGCTGCCACGGCCCCTTGATGTCCTTGGCCGTATAGCACTGCAAGCCCTTGCCGTTGACATTTGAGAACACATAAAACTGGCCGTTGGCATAGCGTATGCAGGGCGCCCAGATGCCCTGGCCGTAGATTTCCTTGTGGTCCTTGAGCGAAAACGCCGGGTCGTCGAAGTCGAAACGGTCGAAGCAATAACTGATGTTCTCCCAGTTCACCAGGTCTTTCGAGTGCAGGATGACCAGTCCCGGCACGGCGTGCATGGTGGTGCCGGCCAGATAGTAGTCGTCGCCCACGCGGAGGATGTCGGGGTCGCTGAACTCATCGTAGAACAAGGGATTGGTAAACGTGCCATTGCCGTTGTCGGCAGTCCACGACTGCGCCCCGGCCTCCAGCCAGCAGGCCAGACAGACGGCACAGGTCAGAAAGAGCTGTCTCATCATATCAACGTTTTGATTTTTGGGTTTATTCTACTGTCACTGATTTAGCCAGGTTGCGGGGCTGGTCTACATTCTTGCCCTTGCAGACGGCCACGTGGTAGGCCAGCAACTGCAGGGGGATGGTGGCCACCAGGGGCTCCAGGCACTCCATGACCTCTGGCAGCTCGATGACCTCGTCGGCAATCTTCGCGATGTTGTCGTCGCCCTGCGTCACCAGCGCGATGACGCGCCCCTGTCGGGCCTTTATCTCCTGGATGTTCGAGAGCACCTTCTCGTACATGGCATTGTGGGTGGCGATGACCACCACGGGCATGTCGCTGTCGATGAGGGCGATGGGGCCATGCTTCATCTCTGCTGCCGGATAGCCCTCGGCGTGTATGTAGCTGATTTCCTTCAGTTTCAGCGCGCCCTCAAGTGCCACGGGATAGCTGAACCCGCGCCCCAGATAGAGGAAATTGTGGGCATAGGTGAAGGTGCGGGCCAGGTCGGCCACCTTCGGGTTGGTCTTCAGCACCTCCTCGATTTTTCCGGGTATCTCGTTCAGACCTCTCACTATTTTCAGATAGTCGCTGCGGTCTATGGTGCCCTTTGCCTCGGCCAGCGCCAGGGCGAACATGGTGAGCACGGTGACCTGCCCTGTGAACGCCTTGGTCGACGCCACGCCAATCTCGGGGCCTACGTGGATATAGGTACCGGTGTCGGTGGCACGTGGTATGCTGGAGCCGATGGCGTTGCAGATGCCGTAGATGAAAGCCCCCTTCTCCTTGGCCAGCTGCACGGCAGCCAGCGTGTCGGCGGTCTCGCCGCTCTGCGAGATGGCTATGACCACGTCGTCCTCGCCTACCACGGGGTTGCGGTAGCGGAACTCTGAGGCATACTCCACCTCTACGGGTATGCGGCATAGGGTCTCGATGGTCTGCTTGCCTATGAGTCCGGCGTGCCAGCTGGTGCCGCAGGCCACGATGACCACGCGCTTGGCACTGAGCAGCTGGCGGCGATAGTCAATCAGTGCCGAGAGCGTCACGTGGTCGCCCTCCACATTGATGCGGCCACGCATGCAGTTGGTCAGGCACTCCGGCTGCTCGAATATCTCCTTGAGCATAAAGTGGGGGTAGCCGCCTTTCTCAATCTGGCCCAGGTCAATGTCGACGGTCTTCACCTCCAGGGCCTGCTCTTCGTTGAGGATGCTCACCACCTTCAGTTCCTCGCCAAGCCGCATCACGGCGATGTTGCCGTCCTCCAGATAGACCACCTTGTCGGTGTACTCGATGATGGGGCTGGCATCGGAGCCGAGGAAGAACTCGCCCTCGCCTATGCCCACCACCAGGGGGCTCTGCTTGCGGGCGGCAATGATTTGCGTGGGGTCGCGCCTGTCGAGGATGGCGATGGCATAGGCGCCAAACACCTGATGGAGGGCCACCTGAACGGCGGTCAGCAGGTCCAGGCTCTTGCGCTCCATGATATATTCCACCAGCTGTACCAGCACCTCGGTGTCGGTGTCGCTCTGGAAGGTCACGCCCTTGGCCTGCAGGTTTTTCTTGATGTCGGCATAGTTTTCGATAATGCCATTGTGTATGATGGCCAGATTCTTCGATGTCGAGTAGTGGGGGTGCGCATTGCGGCTCGACGGTTCACCGTGGGTGGCCCACCGTGTGTGGGCAATGCCCACTGAGCCGCTCACGTCCTTGTCGGCGCAAAACTCCACCAGATTGTCCACTTTGCCTTTCGTCTTGTAGACGTTCAGACTGTCATCACCATTGATGAGTGCCACGCCGGCGCTGTCGTAGCCTCTGTACTCCAGCCTGCGCAGTCCTTTGATGAGAATGGGAAACGCCTCGCGTTTGCCCAGATAACCTACTATTCCGCACATAATGATAAAAGTGTTTGTGTTTGTGTGTGTATGCTTTAAGGAGCAAGAAGGAGTTAGACAGACATACGCTTTCTAACTCCTTCCCACTCCTTTCTGTTGTCTTATTTCAAGATGTTGTAGAGCAGCGACGTGAGCGAAATCAGGATGCTCGTGGCCGAGAACCAGAGGGTGGTCATGCTACCCACGCTGGAGTTCTGTGCCTTCACCTTGTTGGGGGTGACGTAGATGACGTCGTTCTGCTGCAGATAGTAATAGGGCGAGTTGATGATGTTGGCATCGGTCAGGTCGAAGAAGTGTACTGACTTCTGTCCGGTGCTGTCCTCGCGAATGAGTTGCACGTTGGTGCGCTGTCCCCAGATGGTCAGGTCGCCAGCCTGCGCCAGGGCCTCAAGGATGGTGATCTTCTCGCGTGAGACGTTGAACGTTCCGGGGCGTGCCACTTCGCCGATGACCGAAATCTGATAGCCCGGCATGCGCACAGTGACGATGGGCTTCTCCTCCGTGGCCATATAGGGCCTGATGCGCTCCTGGATCATCGTCTCAGCCTGCGACTTGGTGAGGCCTCCCACATGCAGCTTGCCCACGATGGGGAAGTTGATGTTGCCCTCGTTGTCCACCAGATAGGCTTGCAGCATGGCCTGCGAATAGGTGCTGCGGCTGTTCACGGTGTAGGGCGTGGGGACAGTCAGGTTGAAAGGCACGGCAGCCTCGTCGGTGGTGGTGCTCACGGTGATGGTGAGCTGGTCTTTGGGCATGATGCGTGCATCGTACAGATACTGCGACTTCGACAGGTCGACCGATGCTGAATTTTGGAAATAGGGCACGTCTTTCTGGCTGCCACAGCTGGCCAGCATCACGAGTGCAAACAGGGGAAACAAAATTTTTTTGTAACTCATTTCTTTTCGTGTATTGATTATTTTCGGTGCAAATTTACTATTTATTTTTGAGATACACAAATAAACTTTAAAAAAATTGACGATTGACGGCAAAACGTTGAGCCGGGCCGAATGTTACCACAGTTCTTCGGGCAGGTTTTCAGGCTCCTCCTCTTCCTGCGGCTGGGCCTTCGGGGGCAGCTGCTTCAGCTTGCCTTCGGCGTCGAACATGCCATAGGTGGTACGTAGCACCAAGAACTCGGTCCGACGGTTCAGCTGGTGGCAAATTTCCTGTTTCTCCTCGTCGTTCAGGGCGTTGATGTAGTCTTCGCTGAGCACGTCGTCGGCCTTCAGCCAGTCATATCTCTCCGTCAGGCGGCGCTTCACGGTCTTCGGCTTGCCCTCGCCATAGCCCTTGGGGGTGAGACGGTCGGCAGCAATGCCGTGGGCAATGAGGTAGGCCACGACGCTCTCCGCTCTGCGCTGCGACAGGCGCTCGTTGTATTCGGCCGATCCGCGGCAGTCGGTGTGGGCGCTCAGTTCTATGGTCACGTTGGGGTTCTCGTTCAGCAGGTCCACCAGCTTGTCCAGGGCCTCGGCGCTCTCCGGGCGGAGTGTGGCTTTGTCGAAGTCGTAGAAGATGTTCTCGATGAGCACGGGGGCGGAGATGTTGGCCAGGGGGAACTGCAGGGTGTACTCCTGGCTCTCCAGCACAGGCTCCACGCGCAGTTCCTCCTTGTGGTTGAGGAATCCCTTGCAGGTGCCGAGGAACACATAGCTCACGCCGGGTTTGATTTCCTGTTCGAAGGAGCCATCGCCCTTGACGTTCAGCTTCAGGTTGGTGCCGTCGTTGCCCACCATGTACACCTGGCCGCTGGGCAGCTCGTAGCCGTCCTGCTCGTAGACCCATCCCTTGACGGTCTGCACCACCTCGTGCTTCTCGAACGAGAAGATGTGGTCCCATCCGCGGGCGTCGCCGCGGTTGCTGGAGAAGTAGCCGCGGTTGTGCAGCCCCTCGAAGGTCATTCCGAAGTCGTCGGCGGCCGAGTTGAGCGGCCATCCGGGATGCTCCAGCTCGTAGCTGGCGGTGACGGTCTGCGTGGCGGTGTCGGTGTGCTCCACCGGCTTGGCTATGAAGATGTCCAGACCGCCGAAGCCGGGATGGCCGTCGCTGGAGAAGTAAAGGTCGCCGTTGGGCCGGAAGGTGGGGAACATCTCGTTGCCCGGTGTGTTGACGGGCTCGCCCAGGTTCTCCAGCCCCACGAGGTCCTTGCCGGTCATCTCGATGCGCCAGACGTCGTAGCCGCCCAGTCCGCCCGGCATGTCGCTGACGAAGTAGAGCCACTGGCCGTCGGGCGAGACGGCGGGGTGGGCAAAGGTGGACAGGGTGTCGCGGGTGATTTCCTGCACGGTGGCCTTGCCCCACGAGGCGTCGCTGCGCTGGCTGGTGGCTATCTGGGCATAGCGCGGATAGCTGGGGTCGGTCTTGCAGACGGTCAGATACATGGTCTTGCCGTCGGGGGTGAATGCGCAGGCGCCCTCGTCCTCCTCGCTGTTCAGGTCGCTCTCTATGGCTTCCGGCTTTGACCATTTGCCCTTGTCGTCCTTCTGCGAGAAGAAGATGTCGGCGTTCTTGGTGCCGGTGATGCCGCTCAGTTCGTCGCCCTTGGCCTGGTTGCGCGTCGACGAGAAGAAGAGCTGGTCGCTGTCGTCGCCGCAGAGCATGGGCGAGTATTCGGAGCGGCGCGAGTTGAAGAGTTCCTGCTTCTTCACGGTATAGCCGCTGAATTCGGCCTCCTCCTTCCACTTGGGTGCCTGGCGGGCCGACTCCAGGCCCACCTTGACCAGCCGCATGTCGGGCGAGAGGTGCTTCGGCAGCGAGTCTTTCGCGGCCTTCTCGGCCTCCTTCTCGGCTTCTCTCTCAGCCTTTTCGGCAGCTTTCTCGGCCTCCTTTTCGGCCTTCAGGGCCTCTTTCTCAGCCCTTTTGGCGCTTTTCTTGCTGCTGGTGCGGCGCTTTTTCCTCACCGTCTTCTTCTGTTGCTTCTCGGCGGCGGGTGCCTCTTGCAGCACCAGTGTGCCGTCGAGCAGGCTGCTGAACATCTGTTCGGCTTCTTTATAGTTGCCGCTCTTCAGCTGCAACTGTCCCAGATAGAACACGGCCATCGAGTCGGCCTGCTTGTAGCGCACGGCATTGTTGTAGGCTGCCACCGCCCGCTGTGTCTGGTTGATACGGCGGTAGCAGTCGGCCATCTTCAGTGCCCTCTGCCCGCGCAGGGGCCTGTCTTTGGCCCTGGTCTGCGAATAGGCTTTCTTATACTGGTTGGCAGCGTCATAATATTCACCAAGGGCGAAAAATTTGTCGCCCTTCTTCATGGCCGTCTCCGCCCCGCAGGCGGAAAGCATCAGCACGGCCCCTACTATATATAATATGGTGTAGCAATAATTGCGCATACCATTATATAACGTCCTGCCCCCCGATTTATTGCATCGACCGCCCGAAGCAAAATAGCGCGGAGGCCGGACATAAAATTAAAAGCACGACGTAATTTATCTGAATTACGACGTAATTTATATAAATTTCGACGTAATTTATCTGAATTACGTCGTAATTTAAGTTATTGCTCCGGGCTCCGCCATGTTTTGCTCCGGCCATCGCCTGTTTTTTATCGGTGGGCGGGCATATATATGCCTATTGTGACAAATAATCTAAAAATAAATTTGATTTTTTAAGCCAATACTGACTTTTTTTGTACCTTTGCACCGCAAAAGCAACTGAAACAAGACTATGAAGTGTCCCAAGTGCTCGCACGAAAATGAGGAAGGTGCCAAGTTTTGCAGCCAGTGTGGCATGAACTTGAACGACCAGAAAGACTGGCCCAGCATCCTTTTGCTGGCCTGGAGCGGCTCCATGCTGTTCTTCGCCATCGTCTACGCCATCCTGGCCTATCTGCTGAAGAGTCCCGACGTGAACAGCCACCTCGTCATCTTTGTAGCCGCCATCTTCGGCATAGCCAACGCCCTGGCGGCCATACTCGTGCCGCTGGGCATCAGCAAGATGCCGCTGAAGATGTCGGCCTTCGCCTTCGTCATCATCGCCATCCTCATCGAAGTAGCCATTTTGGTGCAAGCCATCATTGAAGTAGCAACAAACTAAGATATGAAAGTATTGAAATTCGGCGGAACGTCCGTAGGTTCCGTGAAAAGCATTCTCAGCTTGAAGAAAATAGTGGAGGCAGAAGCCGGACGGAGGCCTGTCATCGTAGTGGTGAGCGCCCTGAACGGCATCACCGACAAACTGATAGCCACCTCGAAGCTGGCACTCAGCGGCGACGAGCAGTGGCGCAAGGAGTATGAGGCCATTGCCGACCGCCACCACGAAATGATTGACACCGTGATTACCGGCACCGCCAAGCGCGAGGCCCTGCTGGCCAGCGTCGATGCCCTGCTGGAGCAGCTGAAGAGCATCTTCTACGGCGTCTACCTGATCCACGACCTGTCGGGCAAGACCGAAGACGCCATCGTGTCGTATGGCGAGCGCCTGTCGTCGCACATCGTCGCCGCCCTGCTCGACAATGGCAGGCGGATGAACAGCCGCGACTTCATACGCACCGAGAAGAAGCAGGGCCGCCACGTGCTGGCCGCCGAACTGACCTATCAGCTTGTGCGCGAAGCATTTGGTGCTGAGAGCAAAGTCGCCCAACCCTCAAACGCCAACTCTCAACCAATAGCCGTGGTGCCGGGATTCGTGGCACGCGACCGCGACACCAACGAGACCACCAACCTGGGACGCGGCGGCAGCGACTATACCGCCGCCATCATTGCCGCAGCACTCGACGCCGAAGAGCTGCAGATATGGACCGACGTGGACGGATTTATGACCGCCGACCCGAAGGTGATACAGTCGGCCTACACCATCAACGAGCTGTCGTATGTAGAGGCCATGGAGCTGTGCAACTTTGGCGCAAAGGTGGTCTATCCGCCGACCATCTACCCCGTCTGCGTGAAAAACATCCCCATCCGCGTCAAAAACACCTTCAACCCCGAGCACCCGGGCACGCTCATCAAGGACAAGATAGACGACGACCTGAAGCCCATCAAGGGCATCAGCAGCATCAAGGGCACCACGCTCATCACCGTGACCGGCCTGTCGATGGTGGGTGTCATCGGCGTGAACCGACGTATTTTCACCCGTCTGGCCGGCGAGGGCATCTCGGTGTTCATGGTCAGTCAGGCATCGTCGGAGAACTCCACCTCCATCGGCGTGCGCGACGAGGATGCCGACGCCGCCGTCAAAGTGCTCAACGATGAGTTTGCCAAGGAGATTGAGACGGGCGCCATGTTCCCCATGCAGGCTGAGAACGGCCTGGCCACCATCGCCATTGTGGGCGAGAACATGAAGCACACACCGGGCATCGCCGGAAAGCTGTTCGGCACACTGGGCCGCTCGGGCATCAGCGTCATAGCCTGCGCACAGGGCGCTTCGGAGACCAACATCTCGTTTGTCGTCGAAGGCCGCTTCCTGCGCAAGTCGCTCAACGTGCTCCACGACTCGTTCTTCCTCTCCGAATACAAGGTGCTCAACCTCTTCATCTGCGGCATAGGCACCGTGGGCGGCATGCTCCTGGAGCAGATACGCACACAGCAGCAGTTCCTGATGCAGACCAAGCGGCTGAAACTGAACGTGGTGGGCATCAGCGACGTCTACAACTTCGTGCTCGACCGCGAGGGCATCGACCTGAACGACTACGAGAAGGTGCTGCGTGCCGGCGAACCGGCCGACACCGACCGCATGCGCGATGAAATCGTGAAAATGAACATCTTCAACAGCGTCTTCGTAGACTGCACCGCCAGCCGCCAGATTGCCGCCCTCTACCAGACCTTCCTGGAGCATAATATCAGCGTGGTGGCCGCCAACAAGATTGCTGCCTCAAGCGACTACGAGAGCTACCTGAAGCTGCGCCAGACGGCCCGCGACCGCGGCGTGTGGTTCCGCTACGAGACCAATGTGGGCGCCGGGCTGCCAATCATCGGCACCATCAACGACCTGTGCAACTCTGGCGATAAGATACTGAAAATCGAGGCAATACTCTCCGGCACGCTCAACTTTATCTTCAACGAGATTGCAGCCGACGTGCCCTTCTCGGAGGCCGTGCGTCGCGCCAAGGAGCAGCGCTACTCTGAGCCCGACCCGCGCATAGACCTCAGCGGCACCGACGTCATCCGCAAGCTGGTCATCCTGACCCGCGAGGCAGGCTACAAGGTGGAGCAGGCCGACGTGGAGAAGCACCTCTTCGTGCCCGACGACTACTTCGAGGGCAGCCTGGACGACTTCTGGCGCCGTCTGCCCGAACTGGACGCCGACTTCGAAGCCCGCCGCAAAGTGCTGGAGAAGGAGGGCAAGCGCTGGCGCTTCGTGGCCACGATGGAGAATGGCAAGACCAACGTGGCCCTGAAGGAGGTGCCCCAGACGCATCCGTTCTACTCGCTCGAGGGCTCGAACAACATCGTGCTGCTCACCACCGAGCGCTACAAGGAGTACCCCATGCTCATACAGGGCTACGGTGCCGGTGCCGCCGTCACCGCCGCCGGTGTCTTCGCCAACATCATGTCAATAGCGAACATTTAGTTCCCATTAATTCCCATCTCTCCCATTATTCCCATTATTCCCATTAATTCCCATCCCTCCCCCCCAATGCCCACCGACAATAACAGCTTCCTCACCCCGAAAGGCGACTACAAGAACCTTATCGCCTTCCAGAAAGCTGAGTGTATTTACGACATCACCTACTTCTTCCTGGAGCATTATCTGCCCCTAATTGGTGACCGCACCGTAGACCAGATGAAGCAGGCAGCCCGTTCAGGCAAGCAGAACATCGCCGAGGGCAACGAGACGGGAACGACCTCGACTGAGTGCAGAAATGCCCGCCAGTGGTGCAAGGCGCACTCAAAGACCGAGGACTACCAACGTGTCTGTAAACTGCGCGATGACATTACTCTGGCTAACGTCGCGTTGGTGCTGATTCACCAGACCGACTTTCTGCTGAAGCGGCTACTGGAGAAGTATAAAAAGGACTTTCTGGAGCAGGGAGGCATCAAAGAACAGATGTCGCAGGCCCGCCGTAACTGGCGCGAGGAGCACGGGATGGGGTATCTTAATGGGAGAAATGGGAACTATGGGAAAAATGGGAATTATGGTCAAACCAATGGTATTCCGCAACCGACAACCTATAATCCTAAATAAAATATGAAGCACATTATCATATTAGGCGACGGCATGGCCGACAAGCCAGTGGAGCGGCTGGGCGGCAAGACGCTGCTGCAGTATGCCAACAAACCGATGATGGACCGGCTAGCACGCGAAGGTCGGACAGGGCGGCTCATCACCGTGCCCGAAGGCTTCCCGCCGGGGTCAGAGGTGGCCAACACGGCCATCCTGGGCTACGACCTGAACAAGGTCTATGAGGGGCGCGGACCACTGGAGGCCGCCAGCATCGGCTACGAAATGGCTCCCGACGACTTCGCCATACGCTGCAACATCATCACCCTCGCCGACGGGAACATCATAACCCACAACGGCGGCAACCTGCAGACTGACGACGCCCGCGTGCTCATCGACTACCTGAACGCCGAACTGGCAGCGCCCATCAACGCCGAACAGGGATGCGAGCGGGTGAAGTTCATCTGCGGCATACAGTACCGACACCTGCTGGTCGTCAAGGGCGGCTCGAAGCACATCGTCTGTGCCCCACCACACGACCATCCCAATGAGCCCTGGCGCCCACTGCTGGTGAAGCCCGCCGAAGGTGCCCCCAAGGAGGAAGGCCGGCTGACAGCACAGCAGACCGCCGACCTGCTGAACACCCTCATCCTGCGCTCGCAGGAACTGCTGGCCAAGCACCCCTACAACGTGGCCAAAGCCGCAAAAGGCGAGCGACAGGCCAACAGCATCTGGCCCTGGAGCGGCGGCTACCGCCCGTCGATGCAGACGCTGCAAGAGCAGTATCCGCAAATCAAGAACGGAAGCGTCATCTCAGCCGTCGACCTCATACAGGGCATCGGCAAGTATGCCGGACTCAGCATCGTCAAAGTGCCCGGCGCCACAGGACTGGCCGACACCAACTATGAGGGCAAGGCCGAGGCGGCCATCAAGGCCCTGAAGGAGCAGGACTTCGTCTTTGTGCACGTAGAGGCCAGCGACGAGGCCGGACACGACGGCGACCTGGAACTGAAACTGAAGACCATCGAATATCTGGACCAGCGGCTCATCGCCCCCATCTACAAAGAGGTGTCCACCTGGGACGAGCCCGTCTGCATAGCCGTGCTGCCCGACCATCTCACCCCTGTGGAGCAGCGCATCCACGTGGGAGAGCCGGTGCCCTTCCTCATCTGGCACCGAGGCATCGTTCCAGATGATGTTCAGCGATACGACGAGGTGGCGTGTGTATCAGGCGGTTACGGACTGCTACGCCTGCAAGAGTTTATGCAAACGCTGATGAGAGAATAAGGAAACTATGACCGATGTCAACAATCTGGTGAAAGAAATCAAACAGTCGTTCCGCCAACTGATGGACGGGGCGACTGCTCAGTCTATGCGCGACAAAGGGCTGCACTACTCCCTGAACTGGGGGGTGACGCTGCCCCGCCTGCGCGAAATGGCCGACGAGACGGCTGAAGGCAAAGACCCAGCGCTCCTCTATGACCTGTCCATAGCACTATGGAAAGAGAACGTGCGCGAGTGCAAAATCCTGGCCACCATGCTGATGCCTGCCGACAGGATGCTGCCCGAAGTGGCCGACATCTGGATGGAGCAGACGCCGACGCTGGAGATTGCCGAGCAGGCAGCCTTCAACCTCTACCAACACCTGCCATACGCTGCCGACAAGGCCTACCTGTGGCTGGCCTCGCCTGAAGACCTGCCACAAATCTGCGGTTATCACGTGCTGGGGCGGCTCTTCTCACAAGGTCAGGAGCCTAACGAGCGAGGCATCAACGAATTTATCGACCAAGCCGTCACTGCCATGCAGGGGCCAAGCCTCTCTCTGCGAAAAGCCGCCCTGAACGCCCTCAACCGCTTTGCCACGCTGGGCCTGCTCTACGAGCGCCTGGCACAGTCGGCAGTAAGGCAATTAAGAGTTTAGAATTAAGAGTTTAGAATTAAGAGTTATCGCCGCAGGCGACAACTCTTAATTCTTAATTCTAAACTCTTAATTCCAAAAAGCCTTAGTCCCGGTAAAACCAGGAAAGGACTGAGTTCACCCAACCGATGGAGCAACGGAACCAACGGTAGGTGCTGGTGGGCTTGCCACCGAAACGAAGGATGAACTCACGATAAGCATTCTTGCGGAAAGGCAAGCCGACATCCATAAAGAAGATATGCTCCATGTGCCGACGGTGCGAGTCCTTGATGGCATGCCACACGGTGAGCACGGCAGGATGGAGCCATGCGTATGTCTTGCGCCTATAGGCGGCATACCAGAGATAGGCCTGCCCCTGACTGTAGGCCACCGCCGAACAGCCGATGATGTGCTCGCGGTAGCGCGTCAGGTATAGGCGCCCGTCCTGGCACTGATGCAGCCCCTGGAAGAACTCGGCGGCGGGAATGTAGCGCTTGGGCTTCAGCCAGTGGTGCTGGCGCAACAGGCGCATGAAGGAGCGGAAATCATCGTCAGTAGCCACCTCGTCGGTCACCACGCCACGCTCGTAGGCCGCATCAATCTGGCGCTGCAGACGGGGCGTGATACGCTCTTCCGGCGTGCGCGAATGCAGAGAGTTGTGGATGCTCATCCAGCGCACTGGGAAGAAGCCGTTCTCGCGGAACTGCCGGTAGCCCGTCATCTTGGCAGAAAGATTGCTCACCTCGAAGTAGAGCGTCCATGGCCCCAGATGCTCCGTCAGCTGGCGCAGCATCATGCCCAAAAGCTCGCCCTTCTGGCTCTCGTCGGCATAGCAGCCCTCGCCCAAGATGCGGCAATGGCGGTAGATGAAAGGCGGCAGCCAGGTGGAGCGGTAGCGCAGCACGGCCAGCAACTGGGCGCACACCGTGCCGTCGGGCTGCTCGACAGTAAGCATATAGGGCTTGTAGCGAGGGGTCTGGGCACACAGCGCAAAGAAATGGGGGCTGTGGAAAAAGTTCTCCCGGCTCAGCCCCACGGGCAAATGACGCTCGCTGGTGTAGATATGGACGCGCAGTGTGTTCATCGAGGGCAAAAATACAAAATATTTCTTAAACGCAATCACATTTTGGGGATTATTTGCTAACTTTGCAGGAAATTTTTTATTATTAGCACTATGGAAGACTTCAAGACACTGGTGCAGCAGCGACGCTCGCACCGAAAGTTTACCGCCGACGAGATTGATGCCGACGACGTGCGGCTGATCATGAGGGCTGCGCTGATGGCACCCACCAGCAAGGGCCAGAGGGCCTGGCAGTTTGTACTGGTCGACGACAAGAGCGACCTGGAGAAACTGGCCGACGCCAAAGACCTGGGCGGACAGTTCCTGAAAGACGCCCCACTGGCCATCGCCGTGCTGGGCGACCCCATGCAGAACGACTGCTGGGTGGAGGATGGAGCCATCGCCGCCATCTCCATGCAGTACCAGGCCGAAGACCTGGGGCTGGGCAGCTGCTGGGTGCAGATGAGAGGACGCGGACTCACCGACGGCACCACCGCCGACGAGGTGATACGCGGCGTACTCGACATACCCGACAACCTATGCGTGCTCTGCATCGTCGCCGTGGGCCACAAAGCCGACGAGCGGAAGCCCCAAAACGAAGACCGCCTGAAGTGGGAGAACGTGCACGTAGGCAAATACTCAGGCAACCAATAATTAACTTACAGCAAACAAATTAGCACTACTTTGCAGCAGAAACCATTCAGCATAGTGATGGTGGGGGCTGGCCGACTGGCCACCAATCTGGCACTGGCCCTTCACGAGAGCGGACATCAGGTGGCAGCCGTCTACAGCCGGACCATCGAGTCGGCCCAACGGCTGGCCTGTCAGGTGGGCGCCATGGCCACCTCTGACATAGCCGCCCTGCCCAGACAGGCCGATGCCTTCATCGTGGCTGTCAAGGACGACGCCCTGGCCAACGTGGTCAGCCAGTTGGAAAAAGGCAGAGAGGACTGCTGCTTCTTCCACACAGCCGGCTCGATGCCTATGGCCATCTTCGGCAGCCATCGGCTGCACGGCGTCTTCTACCCCATGCAGACATTCTCGATGGACAAGCGGGTGGATTTCAAGAAAGTGCACATTTTCATCGAGGGGAACTCTCCTGAAACACTGCAACTGGCCCAGCAGCTGGCCCAGACTGTGAGTCCGCACGTGCACGAAATGACATCGGAGCAGCGGCGACAACTGCATCTTGCGGCGGTATTCGGCTGCAACTTCGCCAACCACTGCTTTGCGCTGTCAGCCCGCATACTGGAACGGCAAGGGCTGCCCTTCGACGTAATGCTGCCCCTGGTAGACGAGACCACGGCGAAGGTGCACACCATGCACCCCCGCGATGCACAGACAGGCCCCGCCGTGCGCTCCGACGAGAACGTGATGGGGGCGCAGAGGCAGATGCTCGCCGACGAGCCGCTGCTGCAACAAATCTACACGCTGATGAGCGAAAGCATACAACAGACCAAGAAATGATAAACTACGACCTTAGGAAAATCAAGGCCATCGTCTTCGACGTCGACGGCGTGCTCAGCCAGCAGACCATCACACTCTCTGCCGACGGCGTGCCACTGCGCACAGCCAACATCAAGGACGGCTATGCCATACAGCTGGCCGTGAAGCTGGGGCTGCGACTGGCCATCATCACCGGCGCCAACGTTGAGGCCGTCCGCCGACGTTACGAAGCACTCGGCATGACCGATGTCTACACGGGCTGCGCCGTGAAGATAAACACCTACGAACGGTTTCTAAGCAAATACCACCTCGCCGACGAAGAGGTGATGTATATGGGCGACGATGTGCCCGACCTGGAGGTGATGCGACGGGCGGGATGCCCCGTCTGCCCCAAGGATGCCTGTGTGGAGGTGCGCGAGGCCGCCATCTACATCAGTCACTTAAATGGCGGACAGGGCTGCGCACGCGACGTCATCGAACAGACGCTCCGCGCCCAGAGACTGTGGAAAATGGATGCCACCGCCTTCGGATGGTAGCCAGACAACGAAACAGAAAACTATGATGAAACAATACCATATCATCCTGGCGAGCAACTCGCCACGCCGACGCGACCTACTGGCAGGGCTTGACATTCCTTTCGAGGTGAGGGTTCTCCCAGACATTGAAGAGAATTACCCAAAAGGTTTGTCGGTCAACGAAATACCAGAATATATTGCAGCCGAGAAAGCCGATGCCTACAGGGCACAGATGGCTGACGACGAACTGATTATCACCGCCGACACCGTGGTCATCCTGGGGCAAGAGGCACTCGGCAAACCGACCGACCCCGACGATGCATGCAGGATGCTCAGAATGTTGAGCGGCCGCACCCATCAGGTCACCACGGGCGTCTGCCTGACCACGAAGGAACGGCAGAAGCGCTTCTCCGTCACCACCAATGTGACCTTCGGCACACTCACTGAAGAGGAAATCCACCATTACGTGACCAAATACAAACCATTCGACAAGGCCGGGGCCTACGGCATACAGGAATGGATTGGCTACATTGGGGTGACAGGTTTGGAGGGAAGCTACTACAACGTGATGGGGCTGCCCATCCAGCGCATATATACCGAACTGAAGGCTTTTGACTGCAAAACGACCGAAGAATGATGAACTTTAGACCGATGGCCGCGGCCTGCCTGATAGCCGCAGCACCCTTGGCGGCAATGGCCTGGCACAGCGTGAAAGTGCCCAATGTGAAGGGCTTGCAAGTGGTGCTCAACGACGACTTCGAAGCGCTGCCGGTGCTCAGACTGGGCAGCAGCGATGTGCTGCATATCGGATTCGACGAGATGTCGCACGAATACCACCGCTTCACCTGCACTCTGGAGCCCTGCAACCCCGACTGGACCCCGGCGGGAGGACTCTTCGACAGCGACTGGCTGGCGGGCATCAACGGACTGCCCATCGACAACTACGAGAACTCTATCAACACCGTCACGCTCTACAACCACTATGCGTTTGACTTCCCCAACCGCGACTGTCGGCCAAGGGCCAGTGGCAACTACAGGCTGCACATCGTCGACGACGACAGCGGCGACGAGGCCATCACCATAGAATTCAGGGTGGTAGAACCGGTAATGAACGTGGGGCTGAGTGCCACCACCAACACCGACATCGCGCTGAACACCAGATACCAGCAGGTGAACATGACTGTCAATTTCAACAATGTGCGAGTGACCCGGCCCGACGAGCAAATACAAACCATCGTCATGCAGAACGGACGGGAGGACAACATGAAAACAAACGTCCGCCCCACCTACATCACGCCTACGCAGCTGAAATGGGAACACCAACGGGAACTCATCTTCGACGCCGGCAACGAATACCACAAGTTTGAAATGCTCGACCCCAGCCACACCACAATGGGCCTGGCGTCGACAGCATGGGACGAAAACACCCGCACCTGGCACGCCACGCCTTTCCCCTGCGAGCAGCGCCGCAACTACTCATACGACGAAGACGCCAACGGCGCCTCGCTACAGCGCAACAGCGACAACTACGACTTCAACCGCACCTCAGAATACATCAATGTGCACTACCAACTGCTCAATGCGCCACGCTATGACAACGCCGACGTGATAGTCAGTGGACGATGGGCCAACGAGGACTGCACCTCCTACGCCATGGAGTACGACGAGGAGAACCGCTCCTATTCGCTCACCGTGCTGCAGAAAATGGGCTATTACAACTACATGCTCCTGCTGGCCGACGCCGACGGCACCACACACCCGCTGCCTGAAGAGGGCTCTTTCTTCCAGACAGAGAACTGCTACCAGGCATTCGTCTACTACAGGGGAACGGGAGCCCGCGCTTGGCGTCTGCTCGGTTTTCAGGAAATAAAATACAGGCCATAACAGCCGCCCATTGTCAGACAGGAAGCCACTTCTTGGTGCAAAGGTGTGTATTTAACACCGCTTAACGCACAAAGAAGCGGCTATTTTTTTCCTGTTTCAGATTTTCTTTGTACCTTTGCACCCCAAATAGAGAAAGCATTTTAAATAGGTATGGAAATAGCTAGCAAGTACGACCCTCGTGAAGTAGAGGGTAAGTGGTATCAGTATTGGCTGGATAACAAGCTCTTCAGCTCGAAACCAGATGGTCGCGAACCTTACACTATCGTCATTCCGCCGCCCAACGTGACTGGCGTGCTCCACATGGGGCACATGCTCAACAACACCATTCAGGACATTCTCATCCGCCGTGCACGCATGGAGGGCAAGAACGCCTGCTGGGTGCCGGGCACCGACCACGCGTCGATTGCCACGGAGGCCAAGGTGGTGAAGAAGTTGGCCGAGCAGGGCATCAAGAAGCGTGACCTCACTCGCGACGAGTTCCTCAAGCACGCCTGGGCCTGGACCGACGAGCACGGCGGCATCATCCTGAAGCAGCTGCGCCGACTGGGTGCCTCGTGCGACTGGGACCGCACCGCCTTCACCATGGACCCCGTGCGCTCCGAGAGCGTCATCAAGGTCTTTGTAGACCTCTACCGCAAGGGGTACATCTATCGCGGCCTCCGGATGGTGAACTGGGACCCCAAGGCCCTCACCGCCCTCTCGACCGAGGAAGTCATCTACCGCGAGGAGCAGAGCCATCTCTTCCACCTGAAGTACTACGTCGACGGGCTGACAACGCTCGACAATGAAGAAGCCCTGAAGGCTGAAGGCAACATTATCCACAAAGACGCCAAGGGCTATTATGCAGTAGTGGCCACCACGCGCCCTGAGACCATCATGGGCGACACGGCCATGTGCATCAACCCCAAGGACCCGAAGAACCAGTGGCTCAAGGGCCGCAAGGTCATCGTGCCGCTGGTGGGCCGTGTCATTCCCGTCATTGAGGACCGCTACGTGGACATCGAGTTCGGAACGGGCTGTCTGAAGGTGACGCCCGCACACGATACCAACGACTATATGCTGGGCAAGACCCACAATCTGGAGACCATCGACATCTTCAACCCCGACGGCACCATCTCAGAGCAGTCGCCTCTCTACGTTGGCATGGACCGCATGGACTGCCGCAAGCAGATTGCCAAAGACCTGCAAGAGGCCGGACTGATGGAGAAGGTTGAGGACTACACCAACAAGGTGGGCTACTCGGAGCGCAACCCCGACACGCCCATCGAGCCACGTCTCTCGCTGCAGTGGTTCCTGAAGATGGAACACTTCGCACAGATTGCCCTGAAACCGGTGATGGAGGGCGAAATGCACTTCTATCCGCAGAAATATGTAAACACCTACAAGAACTGGCTGGAGAACATCCAGGACTGGTGCATCAGCCGCCAGCTGTGGTGGGGCCACCGCATACCCGCCTACTACTATAGTGCTGGTGTCGGTTCCACCGATGCAGAAGAGCGCTTCGTCGTGGCCGAGACTGCCGAGGAAGCCCTCGCCCTGGCCCGAAAGGAAAGCGGAAACGAAAATCTGCAACTGTCTGATTTAAGGCAGGATGAGGACGCACTCGACACTTGGTTTTCCAGCTGGCTCTGGCCCATCAGCCTCTTCGACGGCATCCGTAATCCCGGCAATGATGAAATCAACTACTACTACCCCACAAGCGACCTCGTCACCGCCCCCGACATCATTTTCTTCTGGGTGGCCCGCATGATTATGGCTGGCGAGGAGTATATGGGCAAGTACCCCTTCAAGAACGTCTACTTCACCGGCATCGTACGCGACAAGCTGGGCCGCAAGATGTCGAAGAGCTTGGGCAACAGTCCCGACCCCATCGAACTAATTGAGAAATTTGGCGCAGACGGTGTGCGCATGGGCATGATGCTCTCCGCCCCTGCCGGCAACGACATCCTCTTCGACGAGGCACTCTGCGAGCAGGGCCGCAACTTCAACAACAAAATCTGGAACGCTTTCCGCCTTGTCAAGGGCTGGCAGGTAGCCGACGGTTCCGTATGTTGCGATACCATCGCAACAAACAAGACCGCCATCGCCTGGATGGACGCCAAACTGCGACAGGCCGACGCCGAACTGAAAGATCACTTCTCGAAATACCGCATCAACGACGCCCTGATGACCGTCTACAAACTGTTTTGGGACGAGTTCTCGCAGTGGTACTTGGAAATGGTCAAGCCGGCATACATCGACGGCAAGCAACAGCCCCTCGACCGCGAGACCTATGATGCCACACTGCGCTTCTTCGAGACGCTGCTGAAGATGCTCCACCCCTTCATGCCCTTCATCACCGAGGAGTTGTGGCAGGCACTCTACGAACGCAAGGCCGGCGAGAGCATCATGCGCGACCAGCTGGCGCTGGGCCAACTGACCGCCGCCGAAGAGCAGCTCATTGCCGACATTGAGCAGGTGAAGCAGGTGGTTGGCGGTGTGCGCACAGTGCGTAGCCAAAAAAATATCGCTCCGAAGGAACGCCTTCAGTTACAGGCCATTAGCCGCAACTGCTTCGAGCAATACAACGACATCATTCTGAAGATGGCCGGACTCTCAGCCATCAACGTTGTAGAGCAGAAAGACCCCACCGCCAGTACCTTTATGGTGGGCACCGACGAGTTTGCCGTTCCCCTTGGCGACCTCATCGACGTGAAGGCCGAAATTGAGAAGATGGAGGCCCAGCTTAAGCACCTTGAAGGTTTCCTGATGGGTGTGCAAAAGAAGCTCTCCAACGAGCGTTTCGTGGCCAATGCCCCTGAAGCAGTTGTAGCTTTGGAACGTAAGAAACGAAGCGACGCCGAGGAAAAGATAGCCTCGCTCCGCGAAAGTCTGGCAGCCCTTAAAAAATAATACTATACGATGGGATCATTCCAATGGCTTTCTGCCCTCTTCACCAATACCACGTCGGTGGCACACATAGCGCTTCTCTACGCCATTGTGATTGCCGTCGGCGTCTATTTGGGTAAAATCAAGATACTGGGCATTTCACTTGGCGTTACCTTTGTGCTCTTTGCGGGCATTGTCGTCGGCCACATCTTCCATTTCTACGGAATGGAGGCTGCCCCGACCAACATTCTGACGTTTATTCAGGACTTCGGCCTCATCCTCTTTGTCTTTATGATTGGTTTGCAGGTGGGTCCTGGCTTCTTTGAGAGCTTCGGCAAGGCGGGCATCAAGCTCAACGGCCTGGCCGCCTCAGCCATCATGCTCAATATCCTCGTGATGTTCGCCTGCTATTACATCTTCTTCGATACCAGCGACCCGACAACGCTGCCCATGATGGTGGGCACGCTCTACGGCGCAGTGACCAACACGCCCGGTCTGGGTGCTGCCAACGAGGCCCTGACATCGGTCTTCGGGACCAACGCCCCACAGATTGCCTCGGCCTACGCCTGCGCCTATCCGCTCGGTGTGCTGGGCATTATCGGTGCCATCATCCTGACCCGCTACATCTGCAAAGTCCAGCTGGAGAAGGAGGAAGAGCGCCTGACGGCCATGGAGGAAACAAAAGCCAACAAGAAGCCCTTCAAGATGCACTTGGAGGTAACCAACAAGTACCTTGAAGGCAAGACGCTGCTGCAGGTGCACAACTTCCTGAACCGCGACTTTGTCGTGTCACGCTTGGTCCACAACGGCGAGTTGTGCATCCCTAACCGCGACACCATTTTCCATTTGGGCGACCAGATGCTTATAGTGTGTGCCGAGGCCGACCACGAGGCCATCATGGCTTTCATCGGCCCGATGATTGACATTGACTTTGAGCAGCAGGACCAGCCGCTCGTGTCGAAGCGCATCCTCATAACCAACCCTGAAATCAACGGTAAGTCGATGGCTTCGATGCACTTCTCCAGCGTCTACGGTGTGAACGTCACCCGCCTCACCCGCCATGGCATCGACCTCTTTGCCTCTGCCGGCCTGCCCCTCCAGGTGGGCGACAAGATTATGGTTGTGGGCCCTGAGGATGCCGTTGACCGTGTGGCCACCAAGATGGGCAACAGCGTGAAGCGCCTGAATGCTCCCAACATCGCCACCATCTTCGTGGGCATTTTCCTCGGCATCATCTTCGGCTCGCTTCCCTTCATTCCGGGCATGCCTCTGATGAAACTGGGCATTGCCGGCGGTCCGCTCATCGTGGCCATCCTCATTGGCCGCTATGGCTATAAGCTCCGCCTCGTCACCTACACCACCACCTCGGCCAACATGATGTTGCGCGAGATAGGACTGGCGCTATTCCTTGCCTCGGTGGGCATCAAGGCGGGTGCGGGCTTCTTCGAAACCGTGATGGAAGGCGACGGCCTGCTCTATGTGCTGACGGGCTTCCTCATCACCGTCATACCTATTCTTATAATAGGCCCATTGGCTCGCTGGAAGTTCAATTTCAACTATTTCACCATCGCTGGTATGCTGGCAGGCACCTACACCGACCCGCCCGCACTGGCCTATTCAAACAGCATCTGCTCGCGTGAGGCACCGGCCTTGGGCTACTCCACTGTGTACCCGTTCTCGATGTTCCTACGCATCCTGACCGCACAGCTCATCGTGCTGTTCTTCTGCGGATAAACACTCTATAAAATATTATTAATACACGTAATTTAAACAATGAACCACCTAAAACCCCTGCTGGCAGGACTGCTGCTAACCGCCTCGGGCACGATGTTCGGCCAAGGTGCCAAAAACATCGTCATCAGTGAGGTGCTGACCAACAACACCGCCAGTATCCAGGATGAGTTTGGACGGCGCGAGGCATGGATAGAGTTGGAGAACGTCTCGTTCACCACCTACAACGTGCGCGGTATGTTCATCACGACCGACCGTCGCGTGCTCGACAAGAGCCTCAGTGCTCCCGACCGCATCAAACTCATGCGTATGATTCCCAGTGGCGAAGACCGGACACAAATTGGCGGCCGCCACCATCTGCTGCTCTTCGCCAACAGCAACCCCGCTGACGGCAAGTTGCATCTTGCCCTCAACATTCCGATGTCGGAACCCGTTTGGATTGCTCTCTACAACGGCAATGGTGTCGAGCTGATTGACTCAGTGACGGTCCCCGCCCTGTCGGCCGACCATTCGTATGCCCGCGTGAAAGGCAGCTGGAGCGTGAAAGCCCCTGAAGCCGTCACCCCCTGCATCGAGAACACCATCGAAGCCAGTGCATCCAAGATTGACCAGTTCAAGGAGCGCGACCCCTACGGGTTTGCCATGGCCCTGATGGCTATGGGCATTGTGTTCCTCTGTTTGGCTCTGCTCTGGATTTTCTTCACACTCTTCGGTATGGTGATGCGCCATCTTGACACCGCCAAGAAAGTGGCCAACGCACAGCCCATCAAGCCCATCACCAAAACGGTGGAGAAGACAGTCGAGATGGCACACAAAACGGGCAACATCATGCAAGAGGGACTTGACAAGAAGGGTATCGACCTGGAGGTCTATATGGCCGTCATCGGCATGGCCCTGAAACAGTACGAGGACGACGTGCACGACGTGGAGAGCGGTGTCATAACCATCAAGCCCAAAGACACCGGCTGGGACGATGAATACAGTCAGATGACGCATCTGCACGACCCGTTCCTCCCCAGCGACCACAATGCCCCGCGCATCCCCACAACCCCAGAACTTCATTAAATGAAGAATGTGATAACGAGATAACGAAAAAAAAATCGAGATGAATACCTATAAATATAAAGTGAAAGGCGTGGACTACGAAGTGGAAATCGCCGAAGTAGAAGGCAACATTGCCAAAGTGAACGTCAACGGCATTCCGTTTGAGCTGGAGCTGCAGAAGCCCATCAACGCTGCCAAGCATCCGACAATGAACAAGCCCAAGGTGGAAATTCCCCGCCCCGCCGCAGCTGCACCCGCACCCGCCAGTCCAGCCCCCGCTGCCGCTCCCGCCGCAGCCGCAGCCGCTGGTGCCGGCAATGCCCTGAAGGCCCCGCTGCCCGGCACCGTCACAGAAGTGAAGGTCCAGGTGGGTCAGACCATAGCCGTAGGCGACACCGTGCTGGTGCTTGAGGCCATGAAGATGCAGAACAACATCGAGTCTGACTATGCCGGTCAGGTCACCTCTGTCCTCGTCAAGCCAGGCGACACCGTCATGGAGGGTGCTGTGCTGCTGACTATCGCATAATTGAAGATTGATAAATGAAGATTGACGTTATGTGGCAATTCATTATAAATAATTTCAACGAGTTTCTTACCTACACCGGTTTTGCCAATGCCGAGGTGGGAAACCTCATTATGATTTTGGTGGGAGGCCTGTTCATCTATCTTGCCATCAAGAAAGACTTTGAGCCGCTCCTGCTTGTGCCCATCGGACTGGGCATCATCCTGGGCAATATCCCCTTCCGTGGCGACGCCGGCCTGGAGATTGGCCTCTACGAGGACAACTCCGTGCTGAACATTTTCTATCAAGGTGTGCGCCAAGGCTGGTACCCTCCGCTCATATTCCTTGGCATTGGTGCCATGACCGACTTCACCGCCCTGCTGGCCAACCCTAAGCTGATGCTTATCGGTGCTGCCGCCCAGTTCGGTATCTTCGGTGCCTACATGATAGCACTGGCATTAGGCTTTGAGCCCAACCAGGCAGCCGGTATCGCCATCATCGGTGGTGCCGACGGCCCCACGGCCATCTTCCTCTCGTCGAAGCTGTCGCCAAACCTGATGGGTGCCATTGCCGTGTGTGCCTACAGCTACATGGCCCTTGTGCCGCTCATCCAGCCCCCCATCATGCGACTGCTCACCACCGAGAAGGAGCGTGTCATCAAGATGAAGCCCTCGCGTCAGGTCAGCCAGACCGAGCGCATCCTCTTCCCCATCATCGGACTGCTCATCACGACCTTCATCGTGCCCTCTGCCCTACCCTTGCTGGGCATGCTGTTCTTTGGCAATCTGCTGAAAGAGAGTGGTAAGACCACCCGACTGGCCAAGACTGCCGGTGCTGCGCTGAACGACATTGTGGTGATGCTGCTGGGTCTCACCGTGGGCTGCTCCACTCAGGCCAGCGAGTTCCTCACGCTCAACACCGTGTTCATCTTTGCCATCGGTGCCTTCGCCTTTGCCATTGCCACGGCCAGCGGCGTGCTGTTCGTTAAGATTATGAATTTGTTCCTTCCCAAAGACAAGAAAATCAACCCGCTCATCGGCAATGCCGGCGTCTCCGCCGTGCCAATGGCCGCCCGTATCAGTCATAATATGGGATTGGAGTACGACCGCCACAACTTCCTCCTCATGCACGCCATGGGCCCCAATGTGGCAGGCGTCATCGGTTCGGCAGTGGCCGCCGGTGCTTTGCTCGGCTTCCTGTCGTAGAAATCTGTCAAGAAGCGTCAGCCGCATCTTCTTCCTTGCGGCTGCGCTCTTCTTCCATCAGCTGGAAGTCTTTCTTCTTCAACACAAACGAATTGGAAAGATACTTTTCCCTGACTATCTTATTCTCAGCTAATTGTTCGGGCGTACCCTCAAAGAGGATGCGCCCTTCAAATAGCAGATAGGCACGGTCGGTGATGCAGAGCGTCTCTTGCACGTTGTGGTCGGTAATCAGAATGCCAATATTGCGGTATTTCAGCCTCCACACAATCTGCTGAATGTCTTCTACGGCAATGGGGTCCACACCGGCAAAAGGCTCGTCGAGCATGATGAACTTCGGCTCGATGGCCAGACAGCGTGCTATCTCCGTACGCCGGCGCTCACCGCCCGAGAGCTGGTCACCCTTGTTCTTGCGCACCTTCTGCAGTCGGAACTCACTTATCAGGCTCTCCAGCTTCTCCAGCTGATACTGGCGTGGCTTGCCCGTCATCTCCAGCACCGAAAGGATATTGTCCTCAACACTCATCTTGCGGAAGACCGAGGCCTCCTGTGCCAGATAGCCAATGCCGGCCCTTGCCCGCTTGTAGACGGGATAGTCGGTCACCTCTTGGTCGCCCAGATAGATATGTCCGCCATTGGGCAGCACCAGGCCCGTGGTCATATAGAACGATGTGGTCTTGCCGGCACCGTTAGGCCCAAGCAGTCCTACAATCTCACCTTGGCGCACGTTGAAACTCACGTCGTTCACCACTGTGCGCTTGCCATAGCGTTTCACCAGTCCTTCACTGCGCAGCACAATGCTCTCTTCGGCGGGTGTGTTCTGTATCTCTTCCATTGCTTCTGTTTCCTTATTTTGCTGCAAAATTAATAAAAAACCTCCCACAATTCATTTGCTGCCACCATATTTTAGGTTTAAATAACATTACCAGGTACTGAAAAATTAATTAATCTTCACTCATTAAACGAATGTAAATTTGCCAGCACCACTCGCAAACGGAATTTAAAGGGGATTCCCCAAGTGTTAAAATGAAAGAAAAATAGCCGACAAATTGTCAGTATTAGGAATTTTGCCTTTATATTTGCAACAACGATTTCCAAACGTATCAGAATCATTAACAAACACAGTATGGATATGAAAAAGATTGTAAATTTCGTGACACCGGCCCTCAGCGTGGCCGCTATCGTTTTCTCCGTTGCAGCCTTCAACACCACTTGTGCTGCCACCCACTCGCCGTCGTCGGCTCCTGAGACAGCCGCCGTGGCCTCTATGCCCGCCGTGCAGCCTGTCGACCTGACATCTGCCGCCGACAAGGCCCTGCCCTCTGTCGTTCATATTAAATATGTACAGAACTCGAAAATACAGACCGTAGAGGTTCAGACCGACCCCTTCGAGGATTTCTTCAGCGACCCCTTCGGCGGCTTCTTCGGCCGTGGACAGCGCGGTCAGGGTGGCACCCGCAAGCAGCAGGTGCAGACCCCTAAGCGCACGGCTACAGGCAGTGGCGTGATTATCTCGACCGACGGCTACATCGTGACCAACAACCACGTGGTGGACGGCGCTGACGAGCTGACTGTCACATTGTCAGACAACAAGGAATACTCCGCCCGCATCATCGGTGCCGACAAGACCACCGACCTGGCCCTCATCAAGATTGACGGCAAGCAGCTGCCCGCCATCAAGATTGCCAACTCCGACGATGTGAAGGTGGGCGAATGGGTGCTGGCCATCGGCAACCCGCTCGGACTGAACAATACCGTGACAGCTGGCATCATCTCGGCCAAGGCCCGCACACTGGGCGCCAATGGCGTGGAGAGTTTCATCCAGACCGATGCCGCCATCAACGCCGGTAACTCGGGCGGCGCACTGGTCAATGCCAACGGCGAGCTGGTGGGCATCAACGCTATGCTCTACTCGCAGACAGGCTCCTACAGCGGCTACGGCTTTGCCATCCCCACGGCCATGATGAACAAGGTGGTGGATGACCTGAAGCAGTACGGCACCGTGCAGCGCGCCATGATCGGCATCAGCGGCACCGACGTGAAGAACTATGTGGACAGCGAGAAGGACAAGGGCAACGAGGTGGACCTGGGCACCATGGAGGGCATCTATGTGGCCGAGATTGTTGAGAACAGCGCCGCCGAAGATGCCGGCATCGAGAAGGGCGACGTCATCACCGAGGTTGATGGCCAGAAGGTACAGAAGTTTGGCGACCTCTCAGGCATCATTGCCCAGAAGCGTCCTGGCGACAAGGTGAAACTGACCTACCTGCACAACAAGAAGAAGCAGACCAAGGAGGTGATGCTGCGCAACGAGCAGGGCAACACCAAGGTGGTGAAGAACGCCGACCTCGACGTGCTGGGAGCTGACTTCCGCGAGGTGACCAAGGCCCAAAAGGAGCAATTGGAAATCAACTATGGATTGGAGGTCATCAAGGTGAATGCCGGCAAGATGAAGGAGGCTGGTGTGCCCAAGGGATTCATCATCCAGCGTGTGAACGACGAGTCCATGAAGACCGTGGAAGACCTGCAGCAGGCCGTCAAGGATGCCAGCACGTCGAAGGAGCCGGTGCTCATCATCCGCGGCATATTCCCCACCGGCAAGACAGGCTACTTCGTAGTGCAGCTCACTGATTAGCAATTTAAAATGAAGAATTTAGAGTTATCGCCTGCGGCGAGTAAGAATTAAGAATCACCCTGCGCAGCATAACTCTAAATTCTTAATCCTCTATTGTGTAGAGGAAGTCGTTGTAAGGATATTTTTGGACGTGAAGTTTGCGCACCATGCTGTAAAGTGTGGTGCGCAACTCGTCTATGTTCTGCCGTTCACGTGCGGAAATAAAGAGACAGTCGCCGTTCATCCTTGCCATCCACGTCTGCTTCAGGTCGTCCAGCGAGATATTCTCTTTCGTGGGAGCGGTCAGGTCGTCCTCGTCCTGGGGCGTCCATCGGTAGGCGTCTATCTTGTTGAAGACCACCATCGACGGTGTCTCCTGGCAGCCCAGTTCGGCCAGTGTCTGCTCCACCACCCTGATTTGTTCCTCAAAGTCGGGATGGCTGATGTCCACCACGTGCACCAGCATGTCGGCCTCGCGCACCTCGTCGAGCGTGCTTTTAAACGACTCCACGAGGTCTGAGGGCAGCTTGCGGATGAAGCCCACGGTGTCTGCCAGCAGGAAAGGCAGGTTCTCGATGGTCACCTTGCGCACGGTGGTGTCGAGAGTGGCAAAAAGTTTGTTTTCGGCAAAGACATTGCTCTTCGAGAGCAGGTTCATCAGCGTCGACTTGCCCACGTTGGTATAGCCCACCAGCGCCACGCGGATCAGTCTGCCGCGGCTCTTGCGCTGCGTGGTCTTCTGCTGGTCAATCTCGGCCAGTCGCTGCTTGAGCAGGGTGATGCGGTGCAGGATGATACGGCGGTCCATCTCCAACTGCGTCTCGCCGGGTCCGCGCAGACCCACGGTGCCCTTGCCGCCACCACCGCCGCTGCCGCCACCTTGGCGCTCCAAGTGGGTCCACAGCCGTTGCAGGCGCGGCAGCATGTAGCGGTGCTGGGCCAGCTCCACTTGGGCTTTGGCCTCGGCTGTCTGCGCCCGCATGGCAAAGATGTCGAGAATCAGGCTGGTGCGGTCCAGTATCTTCACTTGCAGTTCCTTCTCGATGTTGCGCAACTGCTTGGCCGTCAGCTCATCGTCGAAGATGACCATGCCCACAGGCTCTTCAGCGTCTTCACACTGCTTGATGTACTCTCTGATTTCCTGCAGTTTGCCGCTACCCACATAGGTCACACTGCTGGGTCCGCCCACGCGCTGGGTGAACCGCCTCACGGTGTGAGCCCCGGCTGTGTCGGCCAGAAACTCCAGTTCGTCCAGATACTCCTTCGTCTTCGCCTCGTCCTGGTTGGGCGTTATCAGGCCAACGAGCACCGCCGTCTCGGCCTTTGCTTCGGATATGATAAATTCCTTCATACAACTCTTAAATCATTAGGAGCTGCAAAATTAGGCATTTTTCCCGACATACAAGCCTGTTGGGCGGAAAAAATTTGTGTCAGGCTATCTGACGACCTTCCTGCCGTTCACGATGTAGAGGCCCTTCTGGGGGTGCGTCACCCGGCGGCCCTGCAGGTCGTAGACGTAAGCATCACTGCCAGTCGAGGCAAGCTTGTTGCCGGCAATACTTGTCGTGGTCGCGCCGGTGTACTGGCCTATGAACAGGATGACGCCCGTCGACTGCTCGCTGATGATGTAAAGGAAAGGACGGTCGGCACGGAAGGTGACCTGCCGCGGCATGGCCCCAGTCGCCTCGCCTACGATGGTGACAGCGGCGGCCTCGGTGCCCTGCTCGTTGACTTCAATCTTGGCCACTTGCTTCATCATTTCGATGTAGATGTTCGCGCCCTGAATATCCTCTACGAGATTGGTGAAGTCGGCCTCATACGGACTGAAGGCCGTTGGCATGCCCAGTTCCATCATAGTCGTCCTCAAATCGATGCTGGAATCGGTCTTGAAGCGGGGCAGCATCAAGTCTACGTCGCAAGTCGTGCCCCACATCTGCCAGTTCTTCCCGTCCAGGCTCCCTACCAGATCGGCCAGTGTCTTGCCTTCGCGGGGCAGGAGCACCTGCATATTGTAGGTGCGATTGCCGTATGGCAGGGTGACAGACTGGCAGAGTTCGTTCTCGGCATAGACCAACATCTCGTTCTTGCTCATCATCGGCACGAGCTCGCCGCCATTGAAGGGCGCCTCGTGCGTGTTTTCAGGCTTGAAGGGGTCGGTCCACGCGCCCTTGAAATAGATGGCGTTGAGCAGATAGCTCACGGCCAGTGGGTTGAAATCATTCTCACTGAGCACCTCCTTGATCATGCCTGCGGTGTGGTCGCTGGCCCATTTGTTGATGACGTTGCGCGTCTGTCCGTCGCGGAAGTCGCGGGCCTGCGGGTTGGCAGTATAGTACTGGCTGGCCTTTTGAGTGAACTCTGGCTTGAGCTGCCACCCCAAGCCCTCATTGACGAACATGGTGTTGGAAATGAGCACATTGGTGGTCTGGTCGTAAAGGCGGGTTCCTGCCAGTTCCTGCTTCAGTTTCTGGCAGAAGGCGTTCTGGCCGTCCACATCGCCGAAGCCCAGCACCTGGCCTATCTCCTGCTGCGTCTGCCCCGCCGCGCCATTGTTGAGCATGCCCAGTGCGTAGGTGACGCTGAGTGGCGACAGGACGAGGCTTGACTCGCCGCGTGTCTTGCGGAAGAGGTCGAAGGCGAAGTCGTTGTTCTGCTCCACCAGCTGCTTCTCCTTCTGCGTCAGCTCTATGTACTTGGGGTCAAAGAACTGGCTGGCCTCAAACCAGATGCCGCCGCCGCTCACCCCCGCAAACGACTCGTAGTCGCAGATGCAGGGGGGTACCGTCTCCAGCTGATAGTGCACCAGCCCCTTTCCGGCCATCCCCACGCCCTCTACGCCAAGCATCCCGTTCCAGTTGTGGCGGTGTAGCAGCCGTCCGTTAATGTTGACCACATCGACGAAAGCCGCGATTTCCGGCCACGGGCCTGGGTAGTGCATACAGGTATAGTCGCAAATCATAAAGTCTTTCTTGTCGCCCTCGTAGTCGTACTGCCACACCAGCCCTTCCTCGTCCTCGCGGAAGGCACCGTAGTAGCGGTGGTTGCCATTCCAGTCGCCACGGTACATCTTCATATACTGTCTGCCGTCAATGACCGTGTCGCCCTGCAACTTGTAATAGACCATCCATTGCGTCTCCTTGGGCGAGTCGCTCTCCTGATCTTCAAAGTGGTGATAGACATACTCCCACATCTTCCCTTGCACCAGCATGGGCTGTCGTGCACTCTCTGCGCTGGCGTTCATCGTGGCTGCCAGCAGGGCCAAAACCAATAACTTTTTCATAGCATTTATCCGTTTAGTTGTTTTCAAGTTCTTCTATTCTTATGAATACCAAAGCAGTCAAAATACTGCATCACAACCCCAATGTTTAACATATTTTAAATATGGTCACATAAAGACATAAGTCCTCTGAACTGCAAAATTACAAATTTTCCTGCACATTTTGACCTCTGATGAACAAATTTTCACGCCAAACACAGAAATTCTTTTCAAATTCTGCCGTTAAGTCGTGAAGACAGGTCCGGCCAAACTTGACAGGCCTTCCAGCCTAAGCTGGAGATAAGTGCCACTTATCTCGCAAATTCTCGAGAGAATTTAAGAGTTTGGACGGTTCTTTCTCAGCGTATGGTCGGAGGTGTTGTCAAGTTTGCACGGCCCTTCCTCAGAGAAACCCCCGGCGTGTTTATGAAAGAAATGGCGAAGGAGCCGAATTGGGTCGGCGGAAAAAAAAGGATGAAAAGTTTCCTCATTTCGGCAAAAATGCTTACCTTTGCAGACTGGAAAGCACTGCCACGGTCTGCCGCTGGCCCCGCTCCGTGCATGAATTCTTATGCCTACGGGGAGGGGCGGGAGGAAAGTCCGGGCAGCAGAGGGCGCTCCACTTCCGAAAATAGAAGCAGTTGGCGACAGCTGGATATGGGAGAAGAGAACGACCGCCCGGCCAGTCCGGGTAAGGGTGAGAAGGTGGTGTAAGAGACCACCAGCCGGCGGGTGATCGTCGGGCTGTTCCATCTGGAGGCTGCAAGTTCATGTAAACCATCGCCATGCAAGGGTTGCCCGCCCGATTCCGCCCCGGCGGTTGCGATGGAGGGTAGAACGCTGGAGACGTGCGGCGACGCACGTAGTAGATAAATGGCAGACACTGGCAGCAATGCCAGCACAGAACCCGGCTTACAGGGGCAGTGCTTTCCTTTTTTTAAATTGATATTTGAGGATTGAAGATTGAAGGTTAAGGAGCTGAAAGAGTTTTTCCAGGTGGGCATCTGGCGGGTGGACGACGACGAGCTGCCGCCCGTGCGCCGACTGCTGTATGCCGTTGTGAAGACGGCCTATCTGGCCATTCGCTTCTTCACCACCAAGCGGGTGCTGACGCAGGCCTCGGCCCTGACCTACAGCACACTGCTGGCCATCGTGCCCATCCTGGCCGTGGTGTTTGCCATTGCCCGCGGCTTCGGCTATAATAAATATATAGAGGTATGGTTTCGCGACGCCTTCTCGTCGCAGCCCCAGGTGGCCGAGGTGATGATTGGCTTCGTCAACAGCTATCTGGTCCACACGCGGAGCGGCATCTTCCTGGGCGTGGGCCTGGTGTTCATGCTCTACACGGTGCTGATGCTGGTGAACAATATCGAGCTGACCTTCAACGAGATATGGCAGGTGAAGAAGAAGCGCAGCATCTTCCGCACCATCACCGACTATCTGGCCATGTTCTTCCTCTTCCCCATCCTGATAGTCGTCTCGTCGGGCATCAGCCTGTTTCTGGCCACGGTGGCCAAGTCGCTGCCCGACTTTCTGCTGCTGGGGCCGGCAGTGAGGAAGCTCATCGACCTGTCGCCCTACGTGCTCATGTCGCTGCTCTTCATCGGCCTCTACGTCTTCATGCCCAACACCCATGTGCGGGTGCGCAACGCCATCGTGCCGGGCATCCTGTCGGGCATCGCCATGCAGCTGCTGCAGTTTGTCTACATCCACTCGCAGATATGGGTGACGGGCTACAACGCCATCTACGGCTCGTTTGCAGCCCTGCCGCTGTTCATGCTGTGGCTGCAGCTGTCGTGGACCATCTGCCTCTTCGGTGCCGAGCTGACCTACACGTCGCAAAACCTTGACTACTACGACTATAACGCCACAACCGACGACATCAGCCACCGCTACCAGCTGATGATCAGCGCCCTGCTGATGTCGCGCATCTGCCGCCGGTTTGCCGACGGGCGCAAGGCGCCCACCGCCGACGACCTGCGACAGGAGACGGGCGTGCCCATCCGCATAGTCAACGACCTGCTCTTCCGGCTGATGGAGGCCCGCATGCTCATTGAGGTGTCGCCCGACGAGAAGGGCGACGCATCGACCTTCGTGCCAGCTGAAAGTTTGGACAACCTGAACGTGGGCGTAATGATTGACCGCCTGGAGGCGCAGGGCCGCTGGCAGCTGGAGCTGCCCGTGGCCGGACTGATGACCGCCGAATGGGCCAAGGCCATACAGCTGCGCTCGGACTTCCTGCGGCAGTTGCGAGCCATCCGGCTGGAGCAACTACAGAGAATTGAAAATTGAAAATTGAAAATTGAAAATCGAAAATCGAAAATTGAAAATTGAAAATTGAGAATTGAAAATTGAAAAAGATATGAAACTACTGAGACTGATGGCGGCAATGGCCGTCGTGCTGCTGTGCACAGCGGCTACTACCGAGAAGACTACAACCATCTTCATCATCGGCGACTCTACGGCTGCCAACAAAGACATTTCCAACGGCAAGCAGGAGCGCGGATGGGGCATGGCGCTGCAATGCTACTTCGACGACAACATCCGCGTGGACAACCATGCCGTGAACGGTCGCTCGTCGCTGAGTTTCATCAACGAGGGCCGGTGGGACAAGGTGCTGGAGCGCCTGCGCCCCGGCGACTACGTCATCATACAGTTTGGCCACAACGACGAGAAGCCCAAGGCCGACCGGCACACCGACCCCGGCTCGACCTTCGACTACAACCTGGCAAAATATGTGCGCGAGACCCGCGAAAAGGGCGGCATACCGGTGCTGATGAACTGTGTGGTGCGCCGCAACTTCTTCGTCAGAGCCCCTGAGAACGATGACGACGAGAAGCTGCGCACCACGACCTTCAAGGACGGTGTGAAGATGGTGGAGGGCGACTCACTCATCGACACCCACGGACTCTACCGGGTGGCTCCCCGCGACGTGGCCCGCCGCATGAACGTCCATTTCATCGACGCCAACCAGATAACCCACGACCTGGAGCAGGGCCTGGGCACCGAGGCGTCGAAGGGTCTGCACATGTGGTTCCTGCCCGGCCAGGAGCCCAGCGTGCCCGACGGCCGCCAGGACAACACCCACTACAATGTCTATGGTGCCCACGTGGTGGCACGGCTGCTGGCCGACGCTCTCTGCAACGAGATTCCTGTGCTGCGCAAATACCGCACCGAGGCCGATTTCACCGTAGACCGTCAGGGGCGCGGCGACTATATGGACCTGCAGCAGGCCGTAGATGCCGCCCTGTTGCGCTCCAACGCCGAAACCACCATCCAGATTCTGGGCGGACAGTGGACAAAGCCCCAGCTGCCCAAGAAGAGCCGCATCAAGTTCGTCTTGCGCGAAGGGGCGACTTTTGTTCAGAGATAAAAACATGAAAGGTGGTTTGTTGGCTTTGTCACCTTTGTTGGTGTTTGTCGTCCTCTATTTGCTGACCAGCATAGTGGCGGGCGACTTCTACCGGGTGCCCATCACGGTGGCGTTTCTGGCCGCCTCGGTCTATGCCATCGTGCTGCCCCTGCTGCCGGCTCTGCTGCCGGGACGGAAGCGCACGCGCTGGACTGCCCTGCGCCAACGGCTCGACGTGTTCAGCCGTGGGGCTGGCAACCTACAGATGATGCTGATGGTGTGGATATTCGTGCTGGCCGGCGCCTTCGCCAACACTGCCCGCGCCATGGGCAGCGTCGACGCCACGGTCAGCCTCACGCTGGCCGTCATCCCGCCACAGATGCTGCTGGCGGGCCTCTTTGCCGCCGCCTGCTTCATATCGCTCAGCATCGGCACATCGGTGGGCACCATCGTGGCACTCACCCCGATAGCCGCCGGCGTGGCCCAGCAGACGGGCGCCGAGGCGGCACTGGTGGCCGCCGTGGTGGTGGGCGGCTCGTTCTTCGGCGACAACCTCTCGTTCATCAGCGACACCACCATCATTGCCACGCAGACGCAGGGCTGCCGTCAGAGCGACAAGTTCCGCGTCAACTCGTTCATCGTCATTCCCGCCGCCGTCATCATCCTGCTGGTCTATGTGTGGATGGGGCGTGGCATCAGCGTGCCCACCGACACCGGCCAGGTGCAGTTCTGGCTCGTGCTGCCCTATCTGGCCGTGCTCGCCACCGCCATCCTGGGCCTCCACGTGATGGGCGTGCTCACGCTGGGCATTGTGCTGACGGGCATCGTGGGCCTCTCCACCGGTGCCTTCGCCGACGTGTTCGCATGGATGCAGGCCATGGGCGACGGCATCGTCTCGATGGGCGAGCTCATCATCATCACCATGATGGCCGGCGGACTGCTGGAGACGGTCAAGGAGCAGGGCGGCATCGACTTCATCATCACCCGCCTGACGCGCCATCTGCACGGCAAGCGCGGGGCCGAACTGGCCATCGGCATGCTGGTGGCCGTGGTCAACCTCTGCACTGCCAACAACACCGTGGCCATCATCACCGTGGGCGGCATTGCCCGGCAGATAGGCGAGCGGTTCCAGCTGGACCCGCGCAAGTGCGCCTCGCTGCTCGACACATTCTCATGCACCGTGCAGGGGCTCATCCCCTACGGCGCACAGGTGCTGATGGCAGCCGGACTGGCGCAGCTCAACCCCGTGAGCATTGTGCCCTGGCTCTTCTACCCCTGGGCCATCGGCATCGCCGCCACCCTGGCCATCCTGCTGCGCTATCCACGCCGTTATTCATAAACCTCCAAAGCAATGAATATCATCACTCGCAATCTCTTCCGCCTGCTGCGTGCAGGGGTGTTCCACCGGCAGGAGCAGGTGGAGCCAATGTCGGCATGGAAATGGGACAAGGCGCTCGAGCTGGCCCTGCTGCACGGCGTGGAGGCCGAGACGTGGGAGGGCGTGAAATTGACGGAAAGCCAGCCTACGATGCACCTGACCGACCATCTGCACCGGCAGTGGGAGCAGAGCGCACACGACACTCACCACCAGGCTGCCGAAAACCGGCACATTGCCAACCCCCTGCTGGCCCGCAAACTGAAAAAGATGGAAGAGGAAGCGGCCACCACGCCCACCTACGCCCTGCTGCACCAGATGGTCGACGTGGCCCTCTGCCTCCTGTCGGCCGACCGCTGGGTACGCCCCCTGCTGGCTCTCGGTCTGATGCTTGAGGACGGCAGTCGCATAGACCGCGACCAGCTGCTGGCATGGACGGCACAGCTCCGTCTTCAGCGCATGCTCCAGTTGGAGGGTGCCCTGCTGGTGGCCCTGCTCGGCATCGACGAGCAGCGGCTGCCCTTCGACCTGACCACCACCCTACCCCGCCGCGAGCGTATGGTGGAAGAAGTGGCGGCAACTATCTCCGCCACACGACACCAGTGGCAGTTCTACACAGAAGAAAGCGATGCCGCAGGCAATGTGCAGCATCGCATCTTCGTCCATAACAGTAATGCTTCGGCCATGTTCTGGCAGGCCCGCCACTCCGCCCGCTACATGAAGTATTACCCCTCAGAGAGCATGGCCACCTTCTTCACCTCACTGGCCCAGTCGCTGACCAACATCGAGGAGTAAGCACTGCTTAGTCCCCCCGATGATGCAGCGAAACTACTTGTCATCGTAATGGCCGTAGGCCATAAGCACAAGAACCACTACCTCTGAGTCGTGAATCTCATAGACCAGCCGGTGTTTGTCTGTAATCTTGCGTCGCCACTGGCCTGCCCTATCGCCTGAGAGTTGCTTGGGCTTGCCTGTGCCTGTTTTTGGATGGTCCATCAGTTCACCTACAAGTTTGACCAGTTTCTTGTGGGCAGCAGGCTCGTCACGGCGAAGTCGCGCAATGTCTTCTTCCGCCTGTTTTGTGAAAGAAATATCATACATAATCAGAGCGAGTTAAGCCATCTGTTCATCTTATCTTTGTCAGAGAAACGGGTGTATTCACCTTGCTCATACTGCTTTTTCGATTCGTCTATGCGACGAAAGAATTCTTCCTTACTCATCAGTGTAGCGTCTTCTTTCTCTTTCACCAGCTTCTTGGCAAATCGGGTCAGCCGCTTCATCAGCGACTCATTGTCGGCTATGGCGCCAATGCTCTGCCAAAGCTCAGTGTTCATTGCGTTGAGTTGTAGTGCAGTCATAATTACAATGTTTTTAAAGTGATTTAGTAGCTGCGGGCAATGATGACGCGGTACTTGGCGGGCTTGCCGCTGACCATGTCAACACCGGGGGTCTGCTCGTAGGCGAAGGGCACGCAGCGGATGGTGGCTTGCGTCTCCTCCTTGATCTGAGCCTCGGTCTCGGCAGTGCCGTCCCAGTGGCAGAGGAAGAAGCCTCCGTCCTTGACGCGCTCCTTGAACTCCTCGTAGTTGTCGCACTCGTAGACGTGCTCGTCGCGATACTTGCGGGCCTTCTCGAAGATGTTCTGCTGGATGTCGTCGAGCAGTTTCTCCACATGGTCCACAATGCCCTCCAAGGGGAGTGTCTCCTTCTCCAGGGTGTCGCGGCGCATCAGCTCGATGGTGCCGTTCTCCAGGTCGCGGGCACCGAGGACGAGGCGCACGGGCACACCCTTCAGCTCGTAGTCGGCAAACTTGAAGCCCGGCCGCTTGTTGTCGGCATCGTCGAACTTCACGCTGATGCCCTTCTTGCGCAGGCCCTCGATGATGGGAGCCACCTCGCGGTTGACAATCTCAATCTGCTCCGGCTTGTTGGCAATGGGGATGATGACCACCTGTATGGGGGCGAGACGCGGGGGCAGCACCAGTCCGTTGTCGTCGCTGTGGGTCATGATCAGGGCACCAATCAGACGTGTGGACACGCCCCAGCTGGTGGCCCAGACATACTCCGGCTTGTTCTCCTTGTTAAGATAGGTGACGTCGAAAGCCTTGGCAAAATTCTGTCCGAGGAAGTGGCTGGTGCCGCTCTGCAGTGCCTTGCCGTCCTGCATCATGGCCTCGATGGTGTAGGTGTCGAGAGCACCGGCAAAGCGCTCGGTCTCGCTCTTCACGCCCTGCAACACGGGCACGGCCATCCAGTTCTCGGCAAAGTCGGCATAGACCTTCAGCATCTTCTGTGCCTCCTGCTCGGCCTCCTCGCGGGTGGCATGGGCGGTGTGTCCCTCCTGCCAGAGAAATTCGCTGGTGCGCAGGAAGGGGCGCGTGCGCATCTCCCAGCGCATCACGTTGCACCACTGGTTGCACATCAGGGGCAGGTCGCGCCAGGAGTGAATCCAGTTCTTATAGGTGTTCCAGATGATGGTCTCGCTGGTGGGGCGGATGATGAGCTCCTCCTCCAACTTGGCGGCAGGGTCTACCACCACGCCGCCGTCGGCAGCCTTCAGCCGGTAGTGGGTCACCACAGCACACTCCTTGGCAAAGCCCTCAACGTGCTCGGCCTCCCTTGAGAGAAACGACTTGGGGATGAGCAGGGGAAAATAGGCATTCTGCGCGCCCGTCTCCTTGAACATGCGGTCCAGCTCGTGCTGCATCTTCTCCCAGATGGCATAGCCGTAGGGCTTGATGACCATGCAACCACGCACGGCCGACTGCTCGGCCAGGTCGGCCTTGACCACCAGGTCGTTGTACCACTGACTGTAATTGTCAGCTCTCTTTGTCAAATCTTTCAGTTCTTTTGCCATTGTAATTAACAATTTTTATTGTTCTTAATCCAAATTTGGTGCAAAGGTACAAAATAAATCATAATTCATTATTCATTATTCGCAATTATTTTGTAACTTTGCAGCGATTTTAAAACGTTTAACCAATTTAAAAACTGAAATCATGATGAAAATGAAAGTTGTTATCCTGTCGCTCTGCGCAGGAATCGTGATGGCCGGCTGCAACAATCTGGCCAAGGGCACAGCTATCGGTGCCGGTGGTGGCGCAGTGCTGGGAGCAGTGATAGGCAAGATTGCCGGCAACACGGCCGTTGGCGCTGCCATCGGTACTGCTGTTGGTGCTGGAGCCGGTGCGCTCATTGGCAAGCACATGGACAAGGTGAAAGCTCAGGCCCAAGCCGTGCAGAACGCACAGGTGGAGGGCGTGACCGACGCCAACGGACTGGCTGCCGTCAAGCTGACCTTCGATTCGGGCATCCTCTTCGCATCGGGCAAGTCGACGCTGACCACCAGCTCAAAGGCTGCTCTGAGCCAATGTGCTGAACTGCTGAAGACCAACACCGACTGCGACGTGGCCATTCAGGGATATACCGACAACGACCCATGGAAGAACTCCACCGCCGAGCAGAGCGCACAGAAGAACCTGAACCTCTCGCAGCAGAGGGCACAGGCCGTGACCAACCAGCTGCTCGCCCTGGGCGTTCCCGCCACACAGATACGTGCCACCACAGGCTTTGGCGAGGCCAACCCCGTGGCTGACAACTCGACGGTTGCCGGCAAGGCCCAGAACCGCCGCGTGGAAATCTACATGTATGCCGGTCAGGCCATGATCAACGCTGCCGAGCAGGGCACACTGAAGTAGGATTGTGTTGCGACGTTTCCTATTATTCATACGCTGGACGGTGGGGCTGTTTTTCGGCTCCACCGTCATAGCAGTTATCGTGCTGCGTTTCTTGCCTGTCTACTTCACACCGCTCATGTTCATCAGGCTCTTCCAGAACGACGAGGTCAAACTGAGCCACACCTGGGTGCCTCTGGAGGAAATGTCGGCCAAGATGCCATTGGCCGTGATGGCCAGCGAGGATGCCAAGTTCCTGGAGCACCACGGATTCGACTTCGGGGCCATACAGAGTGCGGCCAAGCGCAACCGCGAACATCCGGAGAAGAACAAGCTGGGGGCCTCGACCATCTCGCAGCAGACGGCAAAGAACGTCTTCCTGTGGCCAGGACGCTCATGGTTGAGGAAAGGACTGGAGACCTACTTCACCGTACTCATCGAACTGTTTTGGACCAAGGACCGCATCATCGAGGTCTACCTCAACTCCATCGAGATGGGAACGGGCATCTATGGCGTGGAAGCCGTGGCCCACGAGCACTTCGACTGCAAGGCCAGCGAACTCACCGCCGAAAACTGTGCCCTGATAGCTGCCACACTGCCCAATCCGCGCAAGTTCAGCTCGAAGCATCCAAGCAAATACATGCTGAAGCGCCAAAGCCAAATACTGAAGAACATGCGCTACTTGGAAAAAAATATTAATTACTAATTGCGAATTGCAAATTGTGAATTATGAATTTCGTCACCATCGCCAACCTCACCCGTGAAAAGATACTCTATATGATTGAGATGGCCCAAGAGTTTGAGCGCCATCCCAATCGCGAACTGCTCAAAGGCAAGGTCGTGGCCACGCTCTTCTTCGAGCCCTCCACCCGCACCCGACTCTCATTCGAGACCGCCGCCAACCGCCTCGGCGCACGCGTCATCGGATTTGCCGACCCGAAAATCACCAGCGGCACCAAAGGCGAAACGCTGAAGGACACCATCATGATGGTGGCCAACTATGCCGACGTCATCGTGATGCGCCACTTCATCGAGGGTGCAGCACAGTATGCCGCCGAAGTGTCGCCAGTGCCCATCGTCAATGCCGGAGACGGCGCCCACCAGCACCCCTCGCAGTGCATGCTCGACCTCTACAGCATATACAAGACCCAGGGCACACTGGAAAACCTGAATATATATATGGTGGGCGACCTGAAGTACGGACGCACCGTCCACTCGCTGCTGATGGCCATGCGCCACTTCAACCCCACGTTCCACTTCGTCGCACCCAAAGAGCTGGCCATGCCCAACGAGTACAAGCTCTACTGCAAGGAGCACGGCATCAAGTACCAGGAGCACACCGCCTTCAACGAGAAGGTCATACAGGACGCCGACATCGTCTATATGACACGTGTGCAGAAAGAGCGCTTCTCCGACCTGATGGAATACGAGCGCGTGAAGAATGTCTACATCCTCAACAACGACATGCTGCGACTGTCGAAGCCCAACATGAAGATATTGCACCCGCTGCCACGCGTCAACGAAATCTCATACGAGGTGGACGACAACCCACACGCCTACTACATCCAGCAGGCCGCCAACGGACTCTTTGCCCGCGAGGCCATCTTCGCCGACGTACTCGGCATTACGCTCAACGAAGTCAAAGCCGACAAAACCATCATCCCATGAACAAGAAAGAACGACTCGTTGCCGCCATCGAGCACGGCACAGTGATAGACCATATACCCGCCGCCAAAACCTATCAGGTGGCACAGCTGCTGGGACTCTTCGACCTGAAGACACCTGTCACCATCGGCATCAACTACCCCTCAATGAAGGTGGGAAACAAAGGCATCATCAAGGTCTCGGACAAGTTCTTCACCGACGACGAAATATCGCGGCTGTCGGTGGTGGCGCCAAACGTCATCCTCAACATCATACGCGACTACGAAGTGGTGGAGAAGAAAACCGTAGAGACACCTGCCGAAATAAAAGGCATAGTGAAGTGCAACAACCCCAAGTGCATCACCAACAACGAACCGATGCAGACCCTCTTCCACGTTAACGGCAGCACACTCACCTGCCACTACTGCGAGCGCGAGCAAGACATCAGCAAAGTAGAACTGGTGTGACCTCTTGACAGCATAAACCGCAACTGTTATGCTCGTAAAATCATATTGCGCAGCCGTCAATGGACTGGAAGTGACCACAGTGACCGTGGAGGTCAGCATATCCCACGGCACATACTTCCACCTGACGGGACTGGCAGACACCGCCGTCAAGGAGAGCTACGACCGCATCAAGGCTGCACTGGCCAACACCGGCAACACCATACCTGTGGTCGACATCACCGTCAACCTCTCGCCTGCCGACATCAAGAAAGAAGGCTCCGGCTACGACCTGCCCATCGCCATCGCCCTACTTGCCGCTTGCGACAAGATGGATTGCAGTGCACTCGACAAGTATATGCTGGTGGGAGAGTTGAGCCTCGACGGTCAGCTTCAGCCCATACGTGGCGCCCTGCCCATCGCCATCCGTGCCCGGAAGGAGAAGTTCAAGGGGCTGATCGTGCCGCAGCAGAACATACGCGAAGCCGCCGTCGTCAACCAGCTGGAGGTGTATGGCATGGAGTCTATCGTCGACGTCATCAGGTTTCTCAACGGCGACACCAGCTATCAGCCCACACACATTGACACCCGCAAGGAGTTCTACGAGCAGCAGAACCAGTTTGAGTCCGACTTCTCCGACGTCCGTGGCCAGGAGAGCGTCAAGCGGGCACTGGAAGTGGCTGCCGCCGGAGGCCACAACCTCATCATGATTGGCCCGCCGGGGAGCGGCAAGTCCATGCTGGCCAAGCGGCTGCCCTCCATCCTGCCGCCCCTCTCGCTGGCCGAAAGCCTTGAGACCACCCAGATACACAGCGTGGCCGGCAAACTGGACCGCGACACCAGCCTCATCAGCCAGCGCCCCTTCCGCGCACCCCATCACACCATCTCGCAAGTAGCACTCGTCGGCGGCGGCACCAATCCCCAGCCCGGCGAAATCAGCCTTGCCCACAATGGCGTGCTTTTTCTTGACGAGATGCCAGAGCTGAGTCGCTCTGTACTCGAAGTGCTTCGCCAACCTCTTGAAGACCGCAAAATCTGCATCAGCCGTGCCAAATACAACGTCGAATATCCCTGTTCCTTCATGCTGGTGGCCTCGATGAACCCCTGTCCCTGCGGCTACTATGGCGACCCCACACACCACTGCGTCTGTACCCCCGGCCAAATCCAGCGCTACATGAACAAGATCAGCGGCCCCCTACTCGACCGCATCGACATCCACTGCGAGATACAGGCTGTGCCATTTGCCGATTTAAGCAAGATGCAGCCGGGAGAGCCAAGTGCTGTAATACGTGAAAGGGTTATAAAAGCAAGACAGATACAGGAAGCCCGCTTCAAGGACTTCAAGGGCATCCACTGCAACGCCCAGATGACAGAAAGGATGCTCCATCAATTTGCTGAACCTGACGAAGCATCAATGGACATGTTACGCATGGCTATGGAGCGATTAAAGTTAAGTGCCCGCGCCTACAGCCGCATCCTCAAGGTGGCCCGCACCATTGCCGACCTCGCCGGCAGCGAGAAGGTCGAGACGATGCACATCGCCGAGGCCATCGGCTACCGCAACCTCGACCGCGGCGACTGGGCAGAGAGAGGGATATAAAGGAAAAGTAAATAATCAATAACTTATAACTGTGTCAAAACTTAATATCGACCAGAAATCTATCAAAGATCTATTTAGTGACAACAAGGCAGATTTTCTTATTCCTGACTATCAACGTCCTTACGCATGGCAGGAAAAAGAAGCTTATAAATTGGTATGGCAAACGAGATAGAGAAAAGAAATGAGGCTTTCCTGATTTATCAGGACGACAACGGCATAGCACGGGTCAATGTGCGGTTCGAGGGAGAGGATGTGTGGCTGACAGCGGAACAACTGATGGAGCTATTCGACGCATCGCAGCAGGATGTGAGCTATCACATCAAGCAGATATACGCAGAGGGGGAACAGGACCCAGAACGAACTCACAAAAAATTTTTGTTAGTTCGACAGGAGGGAAACAGGAGTGTACGCAGACAGATGAGCCACTATAATCTGGACATGATTATCGCCGTGGGCTATCGTGTGAAGTCACAGGTAGCAACACGTTTCCGCCAATGGGCTCGAAGAGAAAAATCGGAAATTCCGATTTTTCTACGAAACCAACAAACTTATATAACCTCGACGTGATTATCTCTGTCGGCTATCGGGTGAAGTCTATTCAAGGTACCCGTTTCCGCCAATGGGCGACAGAACGGCTGCATGAGTATATCGTGAAAGGCTTTGCACTCGACGATGAACGATTGAAGAACTTGGGCGGTGGCAGCTACTGGAAGGAACTGCTTGACCGCATTCGCGATATCCGTTCCTCTGAAAAGGTACTTTATCGTCAGGTGCTTGACCTCTATGCCACCGCCGTTGATTACGATCCTCGCTCTGACACCTCAAAGCTATTCTTTAAGATTGTACAGAAATCATCTACACCAGAGCAGACGCGGAGATGCCACACATGGGTTTGACCTCATGGAAGAATGCCCCTGATGGAAGCGTTCAGAAATCTGACACAATAATAGAATTCCGTATAGCACAAGACCGTGAATATCTTTCTGACTTTTGACCAGGCAATCAAAAAGTGGCGTGAGAACGGACTATTCGATGACAAAAGCCAATTGTCATGACAGGAATTAACAAACGAAAAGCGGACCCTATAATCGCCAGCAGCAGATGGCAATAGATTTCGGCCTCACGGCAGAAGATAATTTTAAGACTATTTTAGATTCTTTCAACATTTGTCATAAGCACCTTTGACCCCCATAAACGGGAAGCATAGTCAACCCTACGTTTACCCCCCCTTAGAGATAAGTGCCACTTATCTCGGAGATAAAAGGCACTTATCTCGGAGATAAAAGGCACTTATCTCTGAGACCCCTTTTAGGGGGGTGCCGCCGGCACCCTTTGTTTGGCTGGGTTTGGACGCCATTATTCCGAAAAGCGGAATATAAAAAAAATGTGAAAAGTTTGGCTGTGTTCAAAAATAATATTACCTTTGTACGCTATAGAAATATATAACCTCTTTTATTTTACTAACTAAATTTTTTTATTATGAGAAAACTTAAACTATTATGGCTGCCCTTGCCCTAACGGGGTGGGGTAACTTTGTGCTTGCGCAAACAGACGTGACAAGCACGTACATCACGAATGCCGGGTTTGACACTGAAAGCGATTTCCAGACAGGAAATGTTGCAACTGGCGATAGTAACCAACGTAAGGCAGTTACGAGTTGGAGCAATACTGGTGGTAACACCTATTCTACTGGTGCTGCTATTGGTTTCGGTACATCAGGACAGATTAATGGTGCCAATCTACCCAGTAACAATGCAGATGGTGCAACTACTGGCGGTGCTCTGTGTCTCAATGCAGCATGGAAGTCTCAAGTATGGTACTCACAAAACGTAACTTTTCCTGCAGGTAACTATGCCATGAAGTTTATGGTGAACAATGTAGGAAAGAACGAACAATTTGAAAAAGACCCAGTTATGTTCTCGTTCACGACAACAACTGGAGCAAGTTTTTCTGGTAACGTTCACTCTTATCCTGTCAATACTTGGACAGAACAGACTATTAACTTCGCCCTGGCTACCGAAACAGAAGGTACAATTAAAATTGGTTATAAGTCTACCAACACGGGGTCGGGCAACACTCCGAAACTTGTGGTTGACTATGTAAAGGCTTTTTACAACTCAAACTATAAGGAAACCCTCCAGTCGACCATCGACCGTGCTACAATTCTTAACGCACGTGCCTCTGACAGCGACCTTGCTGCTGCCATTACCACGGCTCAGGGTGTTCTCGATGGAGCTGATAACACCGTAGCTTATCAGGCAAACATTGATGAAGCAGTAACAACGTTGCGTGCAGCTATCAGCACCGCACAGGCCAAAGTCGTCCTGCTCGAAGGAGAAAATATCACGTTCATATTAGAGAATGCTGACTTCGAGAGCAGCACACCCGTTACTGTTGGCATCACCACATACGACTACGATGCAGCCACGAACGGTACATCCTTCAGCCGTATGCAGATAGTTGAAGGCTGGACGATTGCTGAGAATGGCAATGGCAGGTCTGCCGGTATATTCAAGTTTGGAGAGAATTCTTTCTTGGGTAGTGTGGGCACACAATATCAAGCTCCCGCATCTGGCTCTGCTAGCGGAGAGGAAAAGGCTCTTGGTATCGTAGCAGTATGGCAAGCTTCGGCACAATATAAGCAGAACGTCACTCTGCCTGCAGGCAGCTATATTATCGAAGTGCCTGTTTACAACACCGCTGGTACCGCAGCATTTAAAAAGAACTTGATAGGCTTTGTGGAGAATGGCGGAACCGAGCATCTGGCTTCTGCCAAAACATACGCTACAGGCAGCTGGATAACAGAAAAAGTTATTTTTGAGCTCGAAAACGAGACATCGGGCTACATGTCTCTGGGTTATACTTCTGATAACAAAGGTTCTGGAGACATGCCCCACCTGTTTATTGACAACGTGAAGGTGACTTACACCTCGCCTATAGCAGCAGCATATCAGAAGTATCAAGTTGCCTTGGCAGCAGCTCAGGCAGCCATTGCCAATACTGACTACGACAATGTTACTGGCGATGAGCGCACCGCTCTGCAGAATGCCATTGATGCAACACCTGAGACCACAAAGGAGGGCTATAACAATGCCGCTGATGCTCTCGACGCAGCTCGTGAGACCTTTACAAACGCCAAGAGTGCATACGATGCCTTTGTTGCTGCAAAAGCAACTACCGTTCCCGACCTGGCCTATGCAGCAACCGCTAAGAAGACTGCTCTTGAAGAGGCCATTGCAGCTACTGCCACCACTGCAGCTGATGCTAACACGAAGGCTGCTGCCATCACTACCGACCTTCGCGCCTACTACGAGAGCCACGCTTTGGCTGAGGGTGTTGCTGGTGCTGTAAACATGACCGATAAAATTGTCAATGCCAACGATCCTAAGGACAATGAAGGATGGACATGGACAGGCAACAAGAATAATCCTGCCAGCAATGAGTCTTGGACTGATGCCAACGGTACTAACGACCATTCTTACTTCGACGGTGGCAACTGGAACGGTACTTCATGGACAACGACCATGGAGCAGACTATTGAACTTCCCGCAGGTAAGTACCTGCTCACCGCCAAAGGACGAGCCATGACCAGCACCACGCTTACGCTTTCAGTTGGCGAAGTAAATGTAGCTCTGCCCCATATCGGAAGTACCGGCAACGTGTTCGACCGTGGATGGGGTGACGCTTCTCTTGAATTTACCACCGATGGAACTGCTGCTACTATAAAGGTAACTGCTACTGCTGAACCTACTCATGAGTGGTTCTCTGTTTGTGACTTCCGTCTCGTACAGTTGGAGTTCAACAGCGATGCATACGCTTCTTCGGCAACTGACTATGCCGACATGAACACAGCCATCACCAACGCCGAGTCAAAAACGCTCGGTTTCGAGGCAGGTGAATATGCCCCATACCTGAACGTTGAAGCCCTGAAGGCTCTGGCCGAGGCCAAGAAAATAGACCAAGATGCCCAAAACACCAATCTTAAAACAACCATCGCCTCGCTTGTTGAGGCCATTAAGACCTTGACAGCAAACACCGCAGAGGTTAATGCTGTAAATACTGCACTCTTTACCTCTGGCGATGTCACTGGCACCGGCTGGACGCAAACCCAGACTTGGGGCCAAGTCAAGGAAGATGTGTACTCTACCAGCAACGGCACCTTCACCTACGGTGAGGTTGCAGGCTTTGAAATGCCTCTGAAAGCCAATACAGTTTACAAGCTTACATTCAATCACAGAGCATGGGATGGAAGCAACGCTGAGAACGGCGGTACAGTGTCTGTGCTTTGTGGAGAGGACGGCCTTGCCGCAACATCTTTCACTGGCCAAGGAACAAATACTACACCTAAGACCGAGACCTTCTACTTCAAGACCGGTGCTGCTGGTAACTATGTGTTCACGCTCAATGCTCCGAAAGGTCGCCCCACCTTCGGCGGTGTGACCATCCTCAAGGCCGTGGCTGAAGACATCACTATTTCTGAGAACGCTACAGCTGCTCCCGCCGAGAATTACGCCAACGTGACGCTGACCCGCACGCTGAAGGCTGACATTTGGAACACATTCTCGGTTCCCTTCGACGCCGCTATTCCTACTGGATGGACGGTGAAGGAGTTCAACAGTGCAACTGACAATACGCTGAACTTCAAAGATGCATCCGAGATCAAGGCTGGCGTTCCCTATCTGGTGAAGACTACAGCTAACGTAGCTAACCCCATCTTCAATGGTGTGATTGTGAAGGCTACCGAGGGTGAGACCATGGGCACGGGTGACTACAAGTTTGCTGCCCAGATCTTCAACAAGTCTCTGGCTACCGACGGCACCGTGGCTTATCTGGCTACCGACGGCACTATTAAAAAGCTCGCTTCTGGTGGTAGCATCAAGGGTCTGCGTGCTTACTTCATCGTTCCCGCAACTGCTGCACCTGCCCGTATCGTCTTCATCGACGGCGGCAGCACCACAGGCATTGAGAGCGTGGCAAGCGAAAACCAAAAGGCCGAGAACGGTGTCTACGACCTGCAGGGCCGCAGCGTGAAGGCCATGAAGAAGGGCCTGTACATCGTCAATGGCAAGAAAGTCGTGAAGTAATAACCCATTTAAAATCAAATATAGAATTATGAAAAAGATGCAATATCTTCAGCCACAAACCGAAGTGGTACTGATAAAGACAAACACCCATCTGCTTGATGCCTCACCCAATACAATTAAGGGTGATGCTGAGAACACAATTCTTGACACAGAGAAAATGGAAGAAGGCAATGGTGGCGATGCAGCCTCACGCCACTCTCTCTGGGATGACGAAGAAGACTTCTAATCAGGCAGCTACATAGAGCTATCAGCCGTGTGCTGACAAACAACTTTCAGGGCGCAGCTCCGTTGGTGGAGTCTGCGCCCTGAGTGTATGCATAACTTTCCCGCCCTAAAATTTGGCGGTTCGGGAAATAGTTCGTATCTTTGCAAGCGAATAAACTGTTTTTGCTATGAAGGAAAAGATTTTTGAGGAAATGAATTCCTATCTTGACTCTGCAACTTCTGAGCAGTTGCTGGAAGACTTTGAGGAGATGAAGGCCCTTAAGGACGGGCCGATTGCTTCTGAATACACGGATGACGCTTGTCGTTTCGTGATGTAACCAAGATGCTTCAAGAAAAATTCAACTATCCGCAACTGACAGTATCTGCCGTTCTCAATGAAATGCGGAAACGCACAAGTTTTTCCAATACGGTAATCCGTGCTCGGTCTGAGCATTGGATACCAGGAAGTATGCATCTTCGGTTTGTCGATTATGACAGGAGTTTTATGGTAATGCTGCCAGCAGTTCAGGTCTGTATTACTGACAGGAGTGTTATTAAAGAGTATAAGAAAATTTTTACCCAGCCTTAAACTTCTCCATATACTTTCAGGGCGCAGCTCCGTTGGTGGAGTCTGCGCCCTGAGTGTATGCCCTACTTTCTTAACTGAAAGGAATTGGAATAATTAGCCTGAATTATTCACGGCAATTAATCTGTATGCCGCCAAGTCTTTCTTTTTTACGCGAATTACCATGAATTAACCACGAATTTTTCATAAATAAAATATTAATGATTCATTCGCGATTAATTATTGGTAATTCGCGTTTTTACAAAAAGAGATGCATTTTCTATGAATAATGTAGGTTAAATAAGTTCGTTCTTCTGTTATTCTGTCTTTATTTCTGGGCGGTACCCTGTCTTTCCGGCGATGATGTCGATAACGGTTGCTATGTCGGCCACATCGACGCGGATGTCGCCGTTGACGTCGGCTTTATAGTGAGGGCTATGGTTCAACCCGGCCATGACGGTGATGATGGCTGCGATGTCGGCCACGTCGACGCGTCCGTCGCCGTTCACGTCGCCAAGCGTCTCGGTGGTGCCCAGCTCGTCCTGTACGCCGTGGATGACCATTGTGGGGCCTTCCCATGCGTCGAAGATGGTCATGCCCTCGGCCCTGATGATATAAGCACAGTAGTTGCCGGGTTTGTAACGCTCGTCGGCAGAGGCTATGCGGTGCCATTCGCCGTCGTCGAACAGCTGGTAGGTGCCAGCCGATGCCCATCCGATGTACTTGAAATAGCCGCGCAGACAGCCATCATCGTGCGATGGAATCGTGGCGGCCTGGCCTGAGGTGTAGAATGTGGCCTGCGGCAGTGCGGAGGAGACGACGTAGGGATGGCCGGCTACGGTCTCCGTCACCTGCTCAAGGCAGACACGGCTGTAGTCGCTTGTGAGGCCAGCTATGCGATAGACGTTCACGCCCTCTGGCACGCGGAAAGCGTATGGCAGACAGACGGTGGTCCAGCCCGACGGCGTGGGCGACTTCTTGAACAAGGGGTGGTAGAGCAGCCGGAAGTCGGTGGCGCACCACCAGCCTTCGCGCCGGTCGCCGGTGTTGTTGGCGGTGTCGTTGTTGCCATAGCGGCGCCAAGCATTGTCGGTGGCCCCGGCTTTGGAGCCCGTGAACCCGATGGTCAGTGCGCCACCCTCGGGCACATAGACGGGTGTGGTGGTGAGCGTCTGCCATGCTGACAGCGTGTTGGGAATGTCGAGATAGTCGCGGGTCAAGGCGGGGCTGACGGCTGTTGTCTCGTCGCCCTCGCCAGCGGTGATGAAGGCATGCTGGTCGCTCAGGCAATAGTGCTGCGTGGAGCCTTTGCACTCAAGCGAGTAGAGGCCCTCGGCCATGCCTGTGACCTGCTGCGTGACGGTCATGGTCTGTGCTGTGCCCTCGCTGCTGCTCAGTCCGCTCCACCAGGCGTTCCAGCAGGTGAGGTCCTGCTGCGTGGCCGTGCGCTGGTCGCCGCCGGTGTAGGAGCCCACCTTGGTCTGCCAGGCGGTCTCGTCATCGAAGGCGGGCGCGAGGGGCTGCTTGGCGGCCTCGGCCATGGTCAAGAAGTTGCCGAGAGCCTGCTGCAGCAGCGTCAGGGCACGGGCTATGTCGGCTGCGGTGCCGGCCGTGGCGGCCTGCTGCTCGGCGGCCAGCAGGTCTTCGCGCCCCTCGAAGAGCATGCCGTCGACGGCGGCAGCCACGGTGAGCAGCGAGTCGATGACGGACTTCTGCCGCAGGGCCGTCAGGGCAGCGTTGGTGGCCAGCTCGATGGCCTTGAGCGCAGCCTCGTCGGTGCCCGTCTGCCCAGAGACGGTCTGCATCAGTTCGGTGTTGAGCGCAGGCAGGCCGGTGTTGTATTGTGTGAACACTTGGGCCCGTCGGCGAGCCTGTGCCACACCGTCGGCAATGGCTTCCTGGCGGGTGTCGAAGAGTCGGTGCAGCTCAATGTCGCCTATCTGTGCCGTGGCAGCCAGCCATCTGAAGGCCAGCAGTGCCTCGTTGTTGGTGCCGCTGTTGAAGATGCCCTGACGGGTGGCCCAATATGAGCTGTTCTTCAGCGTGAGCCGGTTTTCGTCGGTGGTGTTGCCCTTGGTGCGGACATCCACCTTGACATAGTCGCCGAAGTTCTGTCCAGCCACCTGGAATAGGTAGTCCTGCCCGGGCTCTATGTCGAAGGCGGTCTTGAGCGCCCCAACATTGTCCTTGCCGTGATTGGAGAAGGCCTGCAGGAAATAGCCGTCGGTGAGCCGCTTGGGGAACACCTCGAACCAGGGCTGCGCGAGTGGGTTGCCCTGACCGTTGGTCCATCCGTGGAAGCCCATCTCGAAGTTGCCGTTGGCAATGATATTGCCGCCGACGTAGCGTGTGCCGGCCTCGGTGACCACGGCCTCGCCGGCCTCCAGGTCTTCGCTGCTGTAGTAGTCGCGTCCGCTGAAGCTGCGTATGTGCAGACGATAGCGTGTGCCCTCGGTGTAGTCATCGTCGGTGATGATGTAGTCGGCCTCGGCATCCTGCGGGCGTATAGTCTGCCAGGTCTGCCATCCGCCGCCGTGCTCCTTGCGCAGCACTTCCATGAGCTGGTTGTACTCGCCATCGTAGTCGTGCCAGGTGATGGTGGCCTTGCCGCCGTCGGTGCTGACGCGGAAGTCGCGGAACCCGCCGCGCATGGGCGGCGTGTTGGGCACCTTGCCGTAGCTGGCGTTGTAGCCCATGCCGGTGAGCTGCTTGGAATACCACTCGCCAGCGGGTGTCAGCGCATCATTGACGTAGAGCTTCGACTTTTCGCTACCCTCGCTGTTCCAGTAGAAATAGCGCTCTATGTAGCCCCAGTCGTTGAGCTTGGTGCAAATGGTCTTGACGGCCCACTCGTTGTCCCACTTCGTCTTGCCGCTCTCGAAGATGCCATTGCTGTTCCACGATGCACCCCATATCCACTCTGAAATCCAGATGGGGCGCTTGTACTTGGCCTGCATGGCCGCAATGTTGCTGAAGGCGTCGACCACCCAGTAGCAGTGCAGGTCGACGATGTCGCACCGCCATCCGCGGGCGTCGATGCTGTCGAGGAAGGTCTTGATGAACCCGGAGCCGTCGCTGTAGTCGCTGCCGTCCCACGACGATGGCGAGCAGAGGCGCATACCGGTGCGCATGAGGTTCTGCCAGTTGTCGAGGATGGTGGCCAGCGACTGGGGTTTGTCGTCTGACGAGTTGCGGGGCTCGTTGTTGGTCTTCAGGTGGCAGGTCCAGGTGGCCTGTCCGCATTTGGCCGACGAGGGGTAGTCCTCATAGAGGTGGTTGGCCACACACTCTACATCGGGCCCCATGTCCTGCCCTTGGTCCCAGCCGTAGCAGCTGATGACGCCGAGCGCCTTGACGGCATCTGCATTTGTGCTGCTGGCCAGGCCTGCCTTGCCTGCGGTGTTCCACTTGAAGATGCGGTAGGACGAGATGGTGCCGTCGAGCAGCTGTGGCAGCGTGGCCATCTCGAGGTCGGCATTGTTGGCAATGAAGCAACGCTGATAGCCATAGCCGCTCTTCTGTGTGGCGAAGGTCACCATATAGCCGCGCTTCAGGCGGAAGGAGCGTATGCGGTTGTTCAGTTTCTGGTCGGTGAGGGTGACCATGTAGCCGCCATCGTTCTCCAGTCCGAAGTCGCTGCTCTGCTCTCCGCCAAAGTTCTGCTCGCTATAGACGGTGAGGGGCTTGTCGGTCGAGGCGTAAGGGAGGATGATACAGCCGTGGGAGCCGTAGAGGCGCACCTGGCAGTTGACGCCATTGCGCGCTACAGCGCCCTTGATCCTGACTCGTGTGGGCAGCAGCGAGGCGATGGCCACCGAGGGCTTGGTGCGCTCCAGGATGAGCACGGCATGGTCGGTGTTGACGATGTCCACCAGTCCTTCACGGTCAAAGGGCGTATCGGTGTTCACGATGTAGTCTACATCGTCGGTAAGGGTAACGCTCTCGGCCACCTGGCTCACAGTGGTCTTGGTGTTTGCTGCGGCGGCGGGCAAAAGGAACAAGGCCACTGCGACAAGGATTAATAGTAGTCTTTTCATAAATGATTATTATTAGATGTTGCTGACTTGCTGTTCTGAAGAAAGTGCAAAGATAATCATTTTCCAATAAACGAAAGAGAATTTTCAAAGAAAAATAGCTGTCATGCCATCAAAACGGAGGATTCTGCTCATAAAGCGGCTTGTCTCACTAAAAAAACATAAAACTACATTCCACTCTTTTGCCTATTCAAAAGAAATACTTACCTTTAGCGTCAAATTCAAAAAAACACGTCGATATGACAAACGCTGTTGACGGCAATAAGGAGAATGAGATGCCCAGCATCTTCAGAAGCGTACCCAAGTGGCAAGATTTGCGTTTCTACCAGAAGTCGGTGGTGCTCTATCAGCTGACTTATTGCTTCTGTGAACGCTTTCTGCCTAAGCACGGCGACCGTACTGTGGACCAGATGGTGCAGGCCGCCCGCTCAGGCAAGCAGAACATTGTGGAAGGCTCTGAGGACGGCAAGACTTCTACAGCCATGGAGCTGAACCTGCTGAACGTGGCTCGCTCCAGCATAGGCGAGTTGCGGCAGGACTACGAGGACTTCCTGGTGTCGCGGAAGTTGCCACAGTGGACACCTGCCGATCAGCGTTTCCAGCCAATGCAGAATTTCACCAAAAGTCACAATCAACTGGCCGACTACAAGCCTTACTTCCACCAGTGGACAGCCGAAGAGATGGCCAACGTGGCTCTGACGCTATGCTTTCAGGTGGACACCATGATGAACAAGTATCTGAAGAAGGTGGAAGAGATATTCGTGAAGGAAGGTGGTGTGAAAGAGCGTATGCATAGAGCACGCACAGAATACCGCAAGCAGCAGGACGAGCGTCTGGCAGAGCTGGAGCGGAGGGTTCCTCAGTTAGAGCAGCAATTGCAGGCGGCCCAAACAGAGGCCGCTCAATGGAAAGCAGCCTACGAGGACCTGAAGCAGCGTGCCCTGAAGGCTTATTACCGGCAGCAGGAGGAGATAAAGGCCCTGAAGCAGCAATTAGGGGTGTAGGGGGGCTATAGAGACTATAGAAGCTATAGAGACTATAGAAGCTATAGAGACTATAGTTGATGGCTTAAGCGATGTGCGGCACCCTTGGAGGGGTGCCGCACATCGCTTTTACTTCATTGGCAAATACCAATTCTTCTCGTCGAGCAGACTGACCTGTGGATTCTTGTAGGCCAGCTTGGCGGCGAGCCACCGAGAACCGAAGTTGGCACCATAGGTACCGGCGACATTTTTGTGGCGGGCAATGCGGGTGAGGTCGCCAAAGCGGTTGCCCTCGAAGGCCAACTCAAGAGCCATCTCGTCGCAGATGATGTCCTCGACGGCATTGATGGTGTCCTGTTTGGAGAATTGAGAATTGAGAATTGAGAATTGAGCGTTCAGTTCGTCAAACTTCTTCGCCACGATGCTGTCCAGCTGATAGGGCGAGAAAGCGCCCTGCGTGTAGTACGTGCCACGCGAATGGATGCCCCAGTTCTGAGCGAAGCCTTCCTTGTTCTCGTCGCTGAGGAAGGGTATGGTGGTGCGTAGCATCTGGTAGGTGGCGGGCTTGATGTAGCGTCCAGGCACGGCGAGGTCGGTGGAGTCGCCCTGAATGACGTAGGCAGTGAGGTCTTCGTTGATGCCATCCTTCAGTATGGCAAAGGCAGCATCGGGATAGCCCATGCGGTTGAGGGCCTCGGCCAGGCGCAGATAGACGGTGGCCGTGCGGTAGATGGGGATATTGGCCGAGCTGAACTTGGTGAGCACGGCGTAGGTCTGCGCTGCCTGTGCGGCGGTGGCGGCGGTGGTCACCTGGTGCATGGAGGCCAGCCGGCGCATGTCGCCAATCTCGGCAATGCGCACCTCGGTCTGGGCGTCGGTCTGCCCAGTGGGGGTGTAATAATAGTCCTGGCGGTCAGAGAGGGCGACATATGAGGGCGAGGCATCGACCTGCCGCTCCAACAGATAACGTGCATCCGACGAGGCTCCGCCACTGGTGGTGCTGTAGAAGTCGTAGCCGAAGATGCGTGGCAGGTCGGTGACGACGCCGCGCAGGCGGTTGGCGGCCAGGGGGATATAGGTCACGATGTCGTTGGTGGAGGTGGTGCTGAAGATGGAGGTCCAGGAGAAGCTGTTGCTGCCGATGGTGAAGTTGAGGGAGGTGGGCAGACGGTCGCCCAGCTGGTCGATGTAATTCATCGGGAGAATGTAAGCCTGACGCACCTGCCACTGGTTGTTGCGCAGGAAATTGAAGTAGCTGCGTGCAGCGCGCTCATACTGATGGGTCTCCAGAAAGAGGTCGCCGAGAACCACATCGACAGGAATCATGGCATAGCGCGAGGTGACCGTCTTTTCGACGGGGTTGTCGCTATCGCTGCTGTTGAGCACACCGGCCGAGATGTTGCCATAGGTGGGAACGGGGGTGCCGCTATACTTGATGAGCTCTGGCACTAGTGCGTCGCAGATGCCCTGCAGGTCCTTCTGCTCGGTGACGCTGTTGGCATCGCCTATGGAGACGAGCGGGTCGGTATAGAAAGGCACGGTGCCATAGTTCTTGCAGAGCTGAAGGTAAGCCCAAGCGCGCACAGCGAGTGCCTCGGCATATTCGGGTATGGCCACCTTGCGGCTACCGGTGAGCAGGGTGGTGTCGCGATGTGCCAGATAGTAATTGCAGTTGTTGATGATGCGATAGTAGAGATAGGCAGAGTCGTACTTGCAGGTGGCATCGGCCGAGAAGTCGGCCAGCCGGCGCAGGTCGGTCTCCGTATATTCGTTGGTGGCGGTAAGGTCGCCACGCATCTCTCCCTGAAGCACATACTGGTCGGCCACCTGCTGGAGTCCCTTCAGTATGCCGAGCGTATAGAACATGGAGTCGGTCTTCTCGCTGAGTGAGGGGTCGAAGATCTGACGGTCGCTGTCGGTCTCGAACATGTCGGAACAGGAAGAAATGAGAAATGAGAAATGAGAAATGAGAAATGCTGCACACAGCATCCGCTTCACAGTCTTATTTGTTTTGGTAATCATAACTGTTATCTATTAACTAAAAACTATGAATTATAGATTGATTTTCACACCGAGGGTGAAGGCACGGCCCTGGGCCACATTGCCGGCATCGATGCCCTGAGAGAGCACACTGTTGGCCACGGAGAACTCCGGGTCGGCACCGAGATAGTGGGTCACGGTGAAGAGGTTGTTGGCCTCGGCCCACACGGCCAGTCCGGGCAGCCATGAAAGGTTTACAGGCAGGTCGTAGTTCAGACGGAGGGTCTTAAGGCGCAGATAGGAGCCATCCTCAATCCAACGGTCGCTGAAGCGCGAGTTGCCCATGGGGTCGCCGTAGCTGATGCGCGGCATGTCGGTGTGCTGGCCCTCTGTGCGCCAACGGTTGGTCATGGCGGTGGTCTGGTTGTAGAAGTTGTTGCCGCCTTCGAGCACGCTGCGCTGATAGTTGAACACATCGTTGCCCAAAGAGTAGTTGAAGCCGATGTGCAGGGTCAGCCGCTTGTAGGTGAGAGTTGCAAAAATGTTGCCGTAGATGTCTGGGTTGGGGTCGCCAATGACGGTACGGTCGGCAATGCCAATCTCACCGTCGTTGTTGAGGTCGACAAAGCGGATGTCTCCGGCACGGAAATACTGTCTGGCACCCGTCTCATCTATGAGGTAAAGGCGTGAGGCTTGAGAAGCCTCGGCATCGGAGGCAAAGACGCCATCGGTCTTATAGCCATAGAACAGGCCTACGGGCCGACCAACGATGGTGGCGACATTATCGGTGCCATAGATGGACGAGGTGTAGCCCTGTGCCGTGGGCTTTCCGTCGTAATAGATTCGGCTGTCGTTGGGCAGCGACGTCACCTTGTTCTTGTAGTGGCCCATAGAGGCACCCACCTCAAGCGTGACGTTACGGGTGACGAGGGGCTTGGCGGTGACGGTCAGTTCGAAACCGGTGTTGGTGAGCGAACCGCCGTTGCTCCAGTAGTTGTTGATGCCAGCCACGGGGTTGTCGAAACTCTTCAACGTCAGCAGGTTGGAAGTGTGGTGCCAGAAGAAATTGAAGTCGAGGCCCAGCCGGTTGTTGAGCATGAAGCTCTTCAGGCCCACGTTGAACTTGTTGGTGTGCTCCCAGGTGATTTCCTCGTTGCCGATGTTGTTGAGCTGTGCCGCCGTAGACTTATAGAGGTACTTGGACACTCCGAATGAAGTGCGGGCAGCGTAGTTGTTGATGTCGTCGTTGCCACTGAGGTCCCATCCGCCCCTGATGAGCAGATAGTTGATGGTCTGCGGGTTGACACCGATGAGCTTCTGGAACCAAGGCTCGTTGGTAAGCACCCATCCCACCTGCACACTGGGGAAGAGTCCCCACTGCACCCCTGCGAGCTTGATGCCGCCCTTGGCCTCCTTGCCGAAGCGGCTGCTGGTCTCCATGGCGAGCGATGCCTGGAGGAAATAGCGGTTGCGGTAGTTGTAGTCGGCATTGGCATACCAGGCCATATTGCGCCATGAGTCGTCGGCGCCAGTAGCCTCGATGAAGTCCATGTTGGCCGAAATGTTTGGTGTCTTGTCGTTGGCAGCAGTGGCGTATTGTCCCTGCGGCTCATTGTCGTCGTAGGCAAAAGAGGTGTAGCGCATGCCCCCGAAGAGGTTGAGGGATGAGCGTTCCGTCTTCAGGCTCCAGTTGAGACGGGTGTCGGAAGAGATGCTCGTCTCCTTGGAGAACATGGACATGGCCAGGTTCTGCACACGGCCTACGCCATCGATGAGGAAGGTGGGCATGCCATCGGTGGGACGATAGTAGCGCTGCGAGATGCGGTCGAGAGTGTAGCTGAATGTCTCGGTGAGCGACAGGTTGTCGTTGAACTCGAAGCGCGGTGCGATGACGGCATTGAAATGGGTCATCTCGGCACGGTTCTTGTTGATGGCTGAGCCATTGGCCAGAAGTGCCGTGGGATTGCCCAGGGTGAGGTCCTCGTTGAGTACGGTCAGGAAGTCATCGGCCTCGGAGAGGGTTGACGACAGCTGCTGTGTCACATTGTTATATGTATAAGGATTGAGGAACGGTGCCTTGATGAGGGCCAGCAGAGTTGGCGACGAGACGGGAGCCGAGTTGAAATTCTCAGGTGCACCGTTGTCGAAGACGTCGCGATTCACCTTCGTATAGCTCATGTCGAAGCGTGTGGTGAGGCGCCTGATCACGTTGATATCTGTGTTGAAGCGCACGTTCAGACGGTCGAATCCATTCTTGCGTGCCGTGCTCTGGCCGTCGGTATAGCCCAAAGAGAGATTGTACATGCCCACGTTGTCGCCACCCTGCACATTGATGTTGTAGTTCTGCGTCATGGCGGTGTGGTAGACTTGCTTGCCCCAGTCGGTCTCGTTATGGAACTTTGTGTAATAGTACTTCTGAGGGTCGTCCACCAGGAACTTGAATGTCTGCGGGTCGGTGTAGTTGCTGATGCCGGGATAGGTGCCCAGCATCTCTGAAGCATACAGGCGATACTGTGCTGCATCCATCACTGAGGGCAGAGTGGGCTTTAGCGAGACACCGATGCCGATGTTGGCATCGATGCGGGTAGCCATGGAGCGGCCTCGTTTCGTCTCAATGAGCACCACACCGTTGCCACCCTTGGCACCGTAGAGGGCAGTGGCGTTTTTCAGCACGGTGACCTTCTCGATGTCTTCCGGGTTGATGTTGAGCAACAGGTTGGTGTAGTCGCCATAGTGCAGGGCAGTGCGTGTCTGCTGCATGTCCTGAATCACGCCGTCGATGACAATCAGCGGCTGGGCGTTGGCCGTGAGTGAGTTCAGGCCACGCACAAACATGGCAGCGCCATAGCCGGGGCCTCCGCTGCGGGTGATGGCCCTCACATCGCCACCCAGTTCGCTCTCAATATCGGTCTCGATGGTCTGCGACGTGGTTTTGCGCATGGTGGCTGTGGCTGCAGCGGTGACATCTGTGCCTTTGTCGTACATGGAGCGGAACTTGTCGGGCAGCATCTCAATGCTCAGTGATGAGGGGTGAGCAGTGAGGGCCGAAGGGATGGCCACTTGCAACGACAAGAACTCAGGGGCATGGACATACAGCGCAGTAGCTGCTGTGGGCACCTTGATGATGAACGAGCCGTCGTCGCCAGTCATCGCCGTATAGTTGTCGTAGCCTAAGGCTTGCACAATGACGCCGGGCAGAGGAGCCTTCGTGGCAGCGTCGATGCACGTTCCGCTGACTTCCATGGTGGGATAGACAGGGCCTCTCTTAACTGGCAGCTTTCTTGCTACTATAGTTTCCTCTTCATCGTCCTGCGCCAAAACCGTGGAGCTGAACGAGAGAGACAAAATGACAAATAATAAACTTATCCTCATATTCGATTGAAATGATAAATGACAATTGATAAATGATAAACTTCAGGAATCGAAGCTATTCGCGGTCGTATTTGTAGTCAGGATGCTCCTTCAGGTGGTCGTCAAGCTCCTTTGGCCTGAGAATGATGCAGTCTATGCGAAGTGTGCGGTCATACTGACTGGACAGTGCATTGGTGACATTGCTGCGGAAACGCATATAGGGATAATAGCGACCAGTCTCGACGAAAGCAACGGGGAAAGTGAATTCGCCGAGAAAGAGGGTGTCGATGCGCGTTGGGTCGTTTTCAAAGAAGTTACTGTTGGCGGCCGTATTGCGCATACGTTTCTCCTGGCTCTTGCCTTTGGCATCGGCATAGCCGATATCGACAACCATGCGGTTGGGCAGGGCCACGGCATTGGGATTGGTGATATTGGCAGGCACGAAGACGGCATAGACGTTGTAGGTGGCAGAGCGCACGCCTGAGAGGTAGAAATCCACCTCAGGATTGGTGTTCGACGCGCTGGGCTGTACCTGCAGATAGCGCCCTTTGGAAATGATGCCAGCAATGGCTGGGTTCTGCGCACTCTCCGAGACGCGGACGCTGACAGGCTCGCCGGCGGTGTTGAAATAGTTGGCCACCATCGAGCCTTCGGCCTCTTGGCGAAGCTCGGGATTCCACGATGTCCAGGGACGCATGCGCAAGCTGTCGGTGACCCACACAGCGCCATTGCTCTTGTCGACACGACGGGCACCCTCAAAGAGCAGGGCAGCATCTTCAGCATAAACCTTGGAATTGGTGGTGCTGACGAGAGAGTCGCACTGCAGGCGCTGGCCTTCAGCCAAAGCGCCCAGCCGGGAATTGTCGTAAACATTGTTGCTGTAGAACAGGTCGCGCAGAAGCATGACATTCACCAATGAGTCCTGCAGCCGCTCAGCATCCTTCAGATAGACAACGGTGACTTTCTTTTCGCCGACGGTGGTGGAGGTATTCTCCATAAACTCAAACTGAGGCGCGTAATTATAGAAAGCCTTGATTTGATTGCGGGCCTTGGCCCAGGCCTCGTTGGTGGGCAGTATCATAGTGTAGTTGCTGTCCTCGCGATTGATATAGGCCCTGTTGCGTATGTAGAGTTCGTTGTGCTCGTAGAACACAGAATCGAGGTAAGTCTGCTCGCCATTAAGCACCGGCCCCGGCACACTCTTCTGCTCGTTGAGTTCGCGGGTGTCGAAGCTGTGGAAATAGTCGCTGATGGAGTCGAGGGGATAGGTCTCGCTATTGAGCGACTCGTAGATGTTGGGCAGGAAGGGGATTTTACCTCTCAGGACATGTATGGTGCCGTTTTTCGCAGCCAGGTTGGGCTGAGTGACATCGATGTCCTGCATCTGATAGGAGCCGTTGCCGCGGAAGTTCATCAGCTTCTCGTTGAGCATATAGATGTTCTCCTGCAGGGCGCCGGATGCCGGGTAGTTGCTGCGCGCAATGTGGTTCTGGACGAACTGCTTCTGCAGCCGCTCGCTGTTTTCGGTGCGCAAGGCATCGTAGTCGAAGGTGCCGTCGAGTGGAGCCCAGACGGTGTAGGTCTGCGAGGCAGAGAGCACCGCGTCATAGTCTGTCTGACGGAGCAGGTTTGCAAACTGCGACAGCTGGCCGTTGTTTTCAATATTCTCCCACAACGTCTGCTGCTGGGTGGCCGTCACATGCGTGTCAGCATCGAAGTGGTCGTCCCAATCGGAGCAGGAAGAGGTGAGAAGTGAAGTGAGAAGTGCAGTGCACAGCACACCAGTCACATTCTTGTTTATCTTAGTAATCATAATCCTTAGTTCTTGATTCTATATTTTCGTAAGCATCTTAATACATGTCTTCAGCATAGATGGTGTTATTGTAGATGTTCTCAGGGCAGAACTCTATGTAGTCGAGGTGGAACTGTGCTCCAGTGTTGTCGGGCAGCACGGTCTTGAAGCGGAGCCAGTATTCTCCCTGCTCAAAGTTCTGCTTGGCAATGATTCGCCGCAGGTCCTCGCGGTTGGAGCGGGCCACAGTGGAGCCGTTGGGGCCGAGGGTGTAGTAGAGCGGGCCACGCATATAGCCGAGGTTGTGCATATTGTTGTCGCTCTCCACACCACGGTCGTCAGTAACGGTCCAGAGGCACCATCCGGTGCGGGTGTCGGGTGTTCCGTCGCTGTTGTTGGCCGGGACGAATCGCATGTCGAGCGGGATGTCAAGGGCCTCCATCGTGGTCTGGTCATTGCTGCGTCCGAGGTAGAACTGCAGCATGCCGCGTGCGCCGTTGGCAGTATAGCCGATTCGCAGCTCGTAGGTGCCGTCGGGCACTGGCGGCAGGCGCATGGCGAAGTCGTAGGCTCCGACGCAGAGGAACTCGTCGCCCTCGTAGTTGGACCAAGCACCATCGTCGGGAGCGAGGTAACGGAGCTGTGTGTCGTCGCCGTTATAGACGGTGAGGTGGTCGAAGTAGTTGCTGGGGAAGCGCACTCGGCTGAAGTCGCCGCCATCGACGTGGGCCTTGATTTCGGCAACGGTCATGCCGCGTATGCCATTGGACATCATCTCACCGAGGAGCGATGTGTCGTCGAAGCGGAGCCGCTCGTTGAGCGCTCCCTGGGGCACGTCGGCGTTATAGACGAGGAGGCCGTTGAGCGGATGGATATAGCCATTGGCGGCGGCCACCTGACTGTTCTGCCCGGCAAGTTCGACACCCTCGAAGAGCACGGTGTGCATGGCGTTGGTTCCGAGCTCGGCCACACGGTCAGTGAGCGAGTTGTTGGCCGTCCAGCGGTTGAGCAGACGCTTGCCGCTGTTGCGGGTCAGCTTTATCAAGGTATAGGGAAGCATGGTCTCATAATACTCGCAGAGTGTGACCTTCGACACCTGGTTGTAGTCGTAGACGAGCTTGTTCCAGGGCACCTTGTACTGCACGAGGTGATATCGCACGAACATGTTGAGCACGTTCCAGGGGTTCTCGTAGTCGCGGCCGGTGCTGACTTCGATATTGTTACGGCGTGCATAGTCGTACCATCCGCTGCCCTCGTCGGCACAGGCGGCATATTGCTCGGCGGCATATTTTGCCAAATCGTCAATGCCATTGATGCCGTTGGCTTTGAACACTTCGTCGGTCTCGGCAAAGACGGTGTAGCCCAGCTCGCACTTTTCAGGCACCCAGTAGGTGGTCTCATTGGTCACCTCCTTGATGTCGGTCTTCTGCTGGAGGGTGAGTGAGTCGGCCAGCCCGGTGACTTTCAGGGCGTTTGAGAAAATGGTGAAGAGGTCGGGATGGCTCTCCATCTCGCCAGCCACGAGGAGATTGGAGCGTGTGATGACGTGGTTCAACTCGTGCAGCACGCCGTTCTCAAGCTCGTTGTCCATGCTGGTGACGAGTGCGGCACGGCTAATGACGACCTGTCCGGAGACGGAGTCGATACTGGTGTTGATGTCGCGGCCCAGCAGCGTCTTGATGGTCATGCCATTGCCCATATTCACGCCCATCACCTTTGTGTTGAGCAGATGGAAGAGTGCAATGTCTTCGCAGAGCGAGTCGGTGAGCCCCTCCAGTCCCCGTGCCGTCATGCCGTTGTGGGGCAGGTCTATGTTGGTGTTATCATCGTAGAGGCTGTCTATGTAGTTGGTCACGGCATCGTTGGTCGGTGCGAAGCAGGTGTAGGTGCCATAGGCGGAAAGAATCTTGTCGTAGCCTATGCGCGAGAGGATGTAGTTGAAAGAGCTGAACTGCTCGCTGCGGTTGGAGAGATAGTCCTCGATGGTCTCACCGGTGAAGGTGTACAGGTTGGACTCGTCAATGTCCTCGGAGCAGGAAGAAACGAGAAACGAGAAATGAGAAATGAGAAATGCCGCGCACGCCACACTCCATTTCACTCTTTGGTTTATCTTGGTAATCATAACAATGAACTATTAACTGTAAACTATTAATTCTTTGAGGTGCTCTTCTCCTGCACATAGACGGGGTTCTGCTTCAGGAGACGATTGACCTTGGTCTCGCTTTCGAGGATGGGCCAATAGAGGTAAGGCTCTGACTTGAGTTTGTAGCTGACGGCATCGCCCTCTCCGCCTTCGCCATATTTCCTGATGATGAACTTGAGCATCTGGGGGTAGAGTTCAGGCCAACTGTTGGAGTCAGCCAGCAGCTGGTTGATGTCCACGCCCTGCATGTGCCGGTAGCTGTAGCGCATAAGGTCGAACCAGCGTTTGCCCTCAAAGCAGAGCTCGCGTTCACGCTCTGCCAGGACAAGCAGTTCGATGGCACTCTTGGTGTTGTAGTCTTCATACTTCAGTGTGTCCTTGGCAGTCATAATCATCGAGCGCTTGTTGACAGCCTGAACCAGGTCGAAAGCCTGCTTGAGGCGGTCTTGGTCTTCGTCGCCGGAGGAAAGGGCTTCCAAAGCCTCGGCCTTCATCAGAAGCAGATCGGTAAGGCGGTAGACAATCCAGTTCTGCCGGAATTCTTCGAAGGCACGCGAGTTGGACTTTGTGTCGCCAGTGGTGCGTGTCAAGATGTCGGTGATGACGCCCGTGGAAATCATCTTGCGCACGCTGAGTTGCTGGGCCTCCTCGTTGTTGGCCTCGTAGACATTGTTCCAGAACCGATAGTCGTTGCGCGAGACGTAGACCTTCTGCCCCTGGGTGGTGTTGGCATTTTCAGCCACCGTGTTGAAAATCTGCGAGGCCATCAGGATGGACGTGGTCTTATGGTCGTCCTTGGTACCAGACTGGTAGTAGTAGTTCTCCAACGTGGTGTTGGAGTTGTTCTTGCCGTTATACTGCCACTCCAGAATGCTCTCATGTGAGTTGCCTTGATTGGTGGAGAAGATGGTGGTAAAGGCCATGTCACCGTCTTCGAGATGATATTTGTCTGTCTCTCTGCTGCTGCTCACGCCGGCGCTGTGGTTCAGATTATAATAGTTGTCTTTGGCCTCGACCACCTTGTCCACATAGTTGACCACCTGCTCGTAGTCGCTGCTGCTATGGGTCATCGAGGCTCTCCACAGATAGATGTCGGCCAGGATGGCATCGACGGCATCGCGGGTGATATATCCCCAGTTGCGCCAGTCGTTGTAGCCGTAGGCTCCCGACTTCATGACGTACTTCTCGGCCTCTTGGAGGTCGTCGATGCACTGCTGCAGCACCACGCCGGGAGCGCTTTGGGCAACGGTCATATCCTGGCTGTCGTCCTCGAAAGACTGCTCGGTGAAGGGCACGTCGCGGAAGGCGCGTACGAGGTAGAAATAGCACAGAGAGCGAAGTGCCAACATCTGTGCGCGGACGGTCTGATAGTCGCCCTCGGTAAACTCTGGGTCTTCGGCCATCACGTCGGTGGCATGGTTAAGAACGATGTTGCAGTTGTTGATGACCTTGTAGAACGAGGCCCACGAATTGAATCGGTTTGTAGGCAGCAGGTTGACGGCGCTGATGTTGTCGAGCGTATAGTCGCTGTAGTCGGTGAGCTTCACCAGCTCGTCGCTGCGGTAGGCTCCCCAAATGATAGACCTCTCCTGAATGTCGCCGCTGAGCATGCTCAGGTAGCAGCCGTTGACCATCTCGTCGACGTCTGCCTTTTTCTTCCAGAAGTCGGTGCCTACGGTGCGGTCGGTGGGATAGATGGTTAGGAAGTCGGTACAGCTGTTCAGGGTGATTGCGGCTGCAAGGATGCTGCAGGGAATCAGACTGGCAGTGAAGCTTTTTCTTATCTTATTAGCCATAGTTATCATATTCATAAGATTTGAGTGTTGTAAGTTGAGATTTGATGTGTCACTCATGACTCGGTTAGAATCCCACTTGGATATTGAGCGTCATTGACTTGGAGCGTGGCGTCTGCGAGTTGTCGTAGGCAATGCCCCAGGAACCGGGTGCGTGCTCGGGGTCGGTGCCGCTATAGGTGCTCCAGACGAAGAGGTTCTGGCCGGAGAGGCTCAGCGTGAGCCGTCGAAGCCCGAGGGGCTTGAGCATCTTCTGCTTGAACGAGTAGGACAGCTGGATGTAGCTCATGCGCACAAAGGAGGCATCCTCCACGTAGCGGTCGCTGCCGAGCCAGTTGTAGCCAGTGTCGAACATGGCACGTGGTATCTCGGTGACGTCGCCGTTCTTGCGCCAGCGCCAGTTGACGGCAGAGCTTTGGTTGTAGGCATTGAACATCTCTTCGAGGCCCATCTTTGCCGCGTTGACAATCTTGATGCCCTGACGGTAGCTGAAGCTGGTTCTGAGAGACCAGTCGGAATACTGCAGGTTGAAGCCGAAGCCTCCATTCAGATGGGGGTTGGAGTTGCCGAGGTAGACAATGTCGAGCGAGTTGATCTGTCCGTCGTTGTTCACGTCGTCATAGATGGCATCACCGCCCTGGAACCTGTAGGTGGAAGAGCCGCTGGCACTATTGAAGTTGTAGACCATGCGGATGGGCATTCCCTTGGAGTCCATCATCACATTTCCCTCGTTGTCGATGGCGATGGGAGCCGTCTTGCCAGAGGCGAGGAAGGTGTTGTTGATATAGTCACGCAGCTGTTCGCCGGTCCAGTTGTTGCGGTTCTTCATATTAGTCAGGTATTCGTAGGTGTACTGGTAGACGCCCTTGTAGCGCAATCCGTAGATGGAGCCGAGGGGGTTGCCCTTCTGAATACGGTTCAGATACTGGCCGCGCTTGCTGGAGTCCCACTCGCTGTTGATGCTTTCGAGGGTGCTTTCGTCCATATCGACAATCTCGTTGAAGTTTTGCGAGATGTTGAAGTTGGCGCTCAGTGAGAACTTGCCTATCTTGATGAGCTTGTTGAGGTTCACATTCAGCTCCCAACCCTTGTTGGTCATCTCGCCCACATTGGCCCATGAGAGCGACGAGAATCCTGCCGTGGAGGGGATGCGTACACCCGACATCAGCAGGTCTTTGGTGCGCTTGAAATAGTAGTTGAAGTCGCCGGTGATGCGGTCGTTGAGGAATCCGAAGTCACCACCAATATTATACTGTGTGGTACGTTCCCATTTCAGTTCGTTCAGCTGCAGACCCTCCAAATAGGTGACGCTCTTGGTGTCGGAGATGCTGCCGTAGACACCGCTGGTGTTGTACTTGGCATACTGCAGATACTGCGAGCCGGGCTGACGGCCTACAATACCCCACGATGGACGGAAGGAGAGCATAGACAGCCATTTCTTCGACCAATTCATGAAAGGCTCGTCGCTGATGTTCCATCGAGCGGAGACGCCGGGGAACCATCCCCATTTCTTAGAGTCGCCGAACTTAGTGGTACCGTCAGCGCGCATGGAGAAGTCAAGGGCATATTTTGACTTGTAGGAGAAGTGGCCGGAATAGGTCATCGACATGTTGCGCCACTGCCCGTTGCCCGTGCTCATGGTTTCGAGCTGCGTGTCGACGGTAGGCGACGTGGTGCCGCTGGGCGCATTCTTGTTGGCCACGGTCTGGCTGTTGTCGTTGCCGGTGGTCATCTCCCATCGGGCCAGCATGGTGGCATAGAAATCCTCATTTTTAAAATGGGGATTAAACGTCAAAGTGTGGCGAGTGGTGAAGGCGAGCGAGTTGTAGTCGTAGACCTGCGAGCGGTTATAATTCTCGTTCTGCCAGCCATCGGTAGCCAGAGAGCCCGGCCAGTACTTAGGCTCGCTCTTTGAGAAGATGTCCATATAGACCAGTCCTGTGTAGTTGAGCTGTGTCTTATGGTCATCCTTGCCCAGGAGATAGTAGTCGATACGCATTTCGGGCGAGATACGGTAGGTATGCTCCTTACGCCACGCCAACTCGGCAATGGCCACGGGGTTGCCCAAAGACCGGATGCTGCCCAACTGCTTAGACGAGGTGCCTGCTGCCGACGAACCTGCCTCATTGCTGGCACCTTCGGGGAGCATGATGTAATACTCGCCGGTGTTCGAACCGTCGGCGTTCTGCCGATAGACGCTCATGTTCGGAGCCATCTGCTGGGCGCGGCCCAGGATTCTGTCGTCGTAGTTGCGGTTGTTGCTGGTATAGGTCAGCGGGAAGGTGGTGCGGAAGGTGATGCGGTCGGACACAAAGTAGTCCAAGGCCAGCTTTGTGGAGAAGCGGTCCAGGGTCTGCTTGATGATGGTGCCGTTCTGGTGGTCATAACCGGCGGAGACGCGGAAGTTGGCCTTCTCGCCACCACCGGTGATTGTGACGTAGTGGTACTGCGAGATGCCCAGCTGCTGCACTTCGTCCACCCAGTCGGTGTTGTTGTTCCAGTTTTCAAACTCGGCCCAGGAGCGGTTGTAGTTGATCTCGTTGATGTTGGTCGTTGCCGATACTGCCTGTGCGGGATTGTAATACATCTCCTTCAGCATCATGGTGTAGTCGTCGCCGTTCAGCAGATTGTAGCCCTTTGGCTGCCACGATGCCTGCAGGCGCAGCGAGTAGTCCACACGGGTGGCACCGCGTGCGCCGCGCTTGGTGCGGATGGAGATGACACCGTTAGCACCACGCGAACCCCAGATGGCTGTGGCAGCAGCATCCTTCAGCACGTCGATGGCCTCGATGTCGGAAGGGTTGACGGAGAGCAGCGAGGCGTATGTCTCCTCGTTGGCGTTCTGGAAGTCGAAGTTCTCGTCGGGGTTGTCAAAGATATTGCCATCGACGACGATGAGCGGCTCTGCACTGCCGTTGATACTGGTGACACCACGGAGGCGCATCGACGTTCCGGCACCGAGGTTACCTGAGTTGGACACAATGTCAAGACCGGCTATCTGGCCCTGCAGGGCTTCGTCGGCAGAGGTGAAGGCGAGACCTTCCACCTGCGACATATTGAATGTCTGTGCTGCCACCGACACCTCACGCTCGGGAATGGCGAGGCCACCACTGTTGAACTTTTTCTTGGCGGTGACGGTGACCTCCTTTATCTGGGTGGCATCCTGCAGCTTCACATTGAAGGAGGTGCGGGTGCCGATGGGCAGTGTCACGGTCTTGTAGCCCACGTAACTGACGCGGAGCTTGTTCTTAGTGTTCTTCACCGACATGGTGAAGTTTCCGTTGAAGTCTGTCTGCGCGTTGGAAACAATACGATTGTTGCCGTCTATCTCCACCACGTTACACATCATCACCGGCCCCATCTCGTCGGTGACGGTTCCCGACACGCGGGCTGTCTGCGCTACGCTTACCAGCCAGGAACTGCAAAGGAACAATATACTTAGTAGTATTCGCATTTGACTAATTGACTTTTTACTATTATACTATTTTACTATTATGCCATTTTACTATCATTCTATTAGCCGTAACCATCGTCTAATAGTAAAATGGTTCATTCGCCCGATTCAGCAATTGGGTCGTAACGACGGTAGAGCTTCTCGTCGTACAGCCGACGGTAGGCAGCCAGCTTCTGACGGGCGTTGCTGCCAGTCCAGAGGGCGTCGTAACGGTCGGTGTCGCTATGTGTGGAGAAGGGCGTGCTGATTTGGTGCACCACAGCGAAGGAAGAGGTGTTGATGGCGTGGGTGCTCTTGTTGAGCACATAGTCACGTGCCATCCTGTTCACCACTTTCGTCGTGCTGGCGGCATCAATCTCTATCTGGTGGCCGCGCTTGTCGGTCACGGTAATCCGCCCGCTGCCACCACCTACATTGAGTTTCACTCGTATGCCGAGGGTGTCGCTGCAGGCTGTGGGATAGGCGCCGGCATCGACGACATTGTCGGCATATACGCTGTTGTCCTGGAAATGGTAACGTATGAAGGCATTGATTTCCTCCACCATGGCAAGGGCCTTGTTGCGGGCAGCCTCAACCTCCTCGCTGATGCTGCCGGCGGCACGCTGCTCCTCAAGCAAATCGTTGTACTGGTCGTAGAGCGCCTTGATGTCGCTCCAGCGGGGCAGTCCGCGGTCGTAGGCCAGCTTCATGGCGTCGTTGTCGGGAGCATAGACTGTATAGTTGTAGGAGTTGAAGTAGTTCACGTTGTCGGTGAGTCCTCCCTTTGCAGCGAAGGTGTGATAGGCATCCATGCGTTTCTTGTTGGTCACGCTGTTCACCTCGGCCAACTTGTCGCTGGCGAATCCCATAATGTCGTCCATGTCAAAGTCGCTGCAGAGGGCGAGGAACTCCGAGAAGCGGTCTTCGTCTGCCTGGAGCACACTGAGCACCGACTGCTGCGGGGCCTGTATCACACGGTCAATGGCATAGGCAGTGCCGTTCTTCTGGTTATAGACCTGGGTGATGTTCGACATCGGGATTTGCGACTCGCCGCCTACGGCTATCTGGGCACCGCTGGCCACGACACCACCGTTGAAGTAGACCTCGCCGCCATGCTTGGTCTTGTAATAGCGGTTGGCACCGAGTTTCTCTCCCTTGGGGAGCACTATGGTATGGTAGTTAAGGATATCGGTGAGCTGCGAGCGGAAACTGGCCGTCGGCACCATGCCGATGGAATCGCCCACCTCACCGGTCAGCGGGTCGTACTTCCATTGCGAACAGTAGACGTATGGAGAGCGCGGCGAGTAGTAGAACTTCAGGGCTCGGGGCTGGTCTTCTCCCAAATATGCCGGGTCTACATAGAAGCGCTGGAAAGCATCGTCGGTGGGGATGAAGAAAGCGTAGTTGGCGCTCATGGCCAGCAGGTAGGCATAGTAGTTCAGACCCAGGCTCAAGGGCGACGACGAGGCGCTGCCGTCGTGCACAGCCACGTTCATCACACGCATGTTGCTGCTCAGTGTCACCGGGGCTGAGACGGCGATGAGCGAAGGCGGTGCGAACATCTTGTTGAGCATATAAGCCACGCCGTTGTTGGCTATCTTCACATCGTAGGTGCCATCGCTCTTGCGGTTGAGCACGTCAAGTGAAAGGCCCATGGGATCGCTGGCCTCGTCCATCACATGGCCGAACTTTGAGGGCACCGTTCCCACAAACGAGGTCTGCATGAGGTTGTTCACCAGCTGCTGCACGTTCTGCAGGGGGATGGAGTCGATGTTTTCGGCCAGATGGTCGGCGGTGTTGGGTTGTTTGCCGAAGGTGTTGATCAGGAACTCTCCCTCGCCACCGGGCAGGAAATAGTGCTGCAGAGCCTCGTCGGTGGGCACGAAGATGGCAGCAATGTCGGTGCTGGCACTGGCCGTACCGTTCTGTCCGAAGGTGTTCCATCCTGGGTCGAACTTCAGCTTGTACTGTGCCGGTGTGCCGTTGGGGTCGTATGACAGGGCTGCCTGTCCTTGCGACAGTTCGCTCATATAGCGTTTCTGGAAGATGCTGTCAATCAGTTCCAAACCGTTGGCTTGTGCGTAGTCATTATAGTTATTGGTAGTTGCAGCATTATAATAAGGTGCAGAGAATCGGTCGATCATACGGCTGAAGAGGTTGCTCTCACCACTGGTGCGAATGACCTCGGCCAGGTTTCCGGGAGACAGCAACACATCCTGCATCTGATGAATGTAGCCGTTCTTGCAGGTCACGTCGGCGTGGATGATCTTGTTGCGGAAGATGTAGGCCGAGTGCTGCGTGGCGTCGTAGGGCGAGCCGGTGAGCACCTCGAAGTCGCTGACGCCACCCTCGGTGGCCACCTGGGTGGAAATGTTGTTGGCCGTCATTTGCTCCTCGGTGAAGTGCACCATCATGGGCCTGGTGGCATCCATCACGAAATGTATGCCCTTGTCGGCATACTTGGCCCAGTAGCTGTTGTTCTGCGGCAGCTGGTCGATGCCCCGCATATGGGTGATGGTGTCGATGACGTTGGCACCGGTGGTGTGTTTCAGGGCTTGGCCCTGGGTCACGGCGGTGCTTCCGTTGCTGATGTTCGAGAGCATCTCCACAAGGAGTGCGTTGTCGAGCATGGAGCCATAGAGCAACTGGCGTTTCATGGCCGGAGTGAGGTCCTCGTACTTAGTGACGCCCCAGGAGTTGTTTTGGAAGAATCGCTCGAAGGCTTCGTCGTTGGCGGGGAACACCGTCTTCGAACCAGTCTTTCCGAGGGTTTCGGCGTAGTTCAGGTCGTCAATGAGGCGTACATAGTTTTTGAAGGTTCCCTCCAGCACTTCGCCAGCATCGCTGTTCAAGCCCTCCGGAGTGCTGAGGGCCTCGTAGATGCTGCCTCCGAGCCAGGCGGGATAGTTGTCCTCGTCGTCCAGATGGTAGTCGTCGGTGCAGGCAGTGACACCGCAGAGGGCAACGGCTGCTATAGAGGTTAGCAGTCTCTCTCGTGCCAAACAAAGATAATGTCTATTCATAAGGTATGTTTTATTTCTACTCCATTTAAAGTTAACATATATATAATGGTGAAGCCAGTATGACTTTCAGTGATTTCGATTTTGGGGCCGACCCAGTGTGCCGGCAAATGACCTGTCAACACGTATCGCCATTAATCGTCAAGGCAATTGCGTGGCAGGAAAAGAAGAAGGCGGATTCCAATAGAGTCATCGACAAACAGATGCGTTGGCGAGTTGACCTGATTGGAATCCGTCTTCATTCTCTAAGTAGTTTCAGATTTGAATGTTAACATTAGAAATTTGCTCTTCTTGATTTGGAAGCCATGATGGTGAGAACGGCAGAGATGTCGGCTACGTCGACAGTATTGTCATTGTTCACGTCGGCCTGCTCAATACTGGTTTTCGAGGTGTCGCCAGACATCACCGTCAGGATGCTCGAGATATCGGCCACATCAGTACTGCCGTCGCCATTGACGTCACCATTCATCTCGCCCTCGCCAAGCGGTCCGGGCCAACCCTCGTTGTTGCCAAGCTCGACAAGGGTGAGGGTCCAGCCACCCACGCTGTACCAGTTGCCGGCAAACACCTTCTCGGTCTGCAGCTCCTCGCTACCAGTGGCGGTTCCGATAAGCAGCTGATGGTTGTCCACCACTACATTGACGAGCTCCTGGTGCTGGAAGCCACGGCCATTGCCGCTGTTGGCACCATAGATGCTGGAATAGTAGGCATAAGTGGGATCGTCTTCAGCCAGTCCGCCTTCAATCTTTGCCTTTGCCTCTTCCCAGATGGGACCATGAGTGTCGCTGGCCACCTGCTCTACGCCTTCGTCGTCAATCCATGTGTTCATAGGAATCTCGGTGAAGGTCTTCACGCCGTCCTCTGCGGGAGCGGTGAACACGTAGGCACCCTCGGCCGGTGTGCGGGTATAGACGCCCACGGTGTAGGTTCCGTTGGGCAGACCAGTCACGAGCTGCGTGGCGATATAGCCCACGAGGCCGTTGGCATTGTAGCTGTCGAAATAGCGTGTGCCGCTGCCGTCGAACCACTGTCCGCCGCCAGTGTTGGTGTTACCGTTACCCTTGTTGAAGGTCCATCCATCCTCAGCCTCGGCATTGGGGTTCTTGATGAAGGCAGTATAGTCGGTAGCGCCCTCAGTCTCCCAGATGAGCTGCTTGTTGGCGTCGAAGATGACAGCCGTCAGTTCGGCAACAAAAGCGTTCACAGTTTCAGCGTCCTTCATCTCGCTCATCAGGGCTTCCTTCTGCTTGGCCATCAGCTCCTCAATGCTGGTCTTGGCGGTGCCTTCAGAAGCGGCGGCCACGGCGGCGGCATTGTTGTAAGCGGGAACGTATGTGTTGACGTAGTTCTTCAGCAGGTTCACGCGAGCATCAATATCCTTGTAGGTAGCCTCAGAGCCGGTGAGCCAGATGTAGGTCTGCTCATAGGCATACTGGACAATCTCCTTGGCGGCGCCATACTCGTCGCCCTCAAGGGCGGCGGCCACGGTGGGCAGGGTCTTGCCGTCCATCATATACTCCTCGTACTTAGCCTCACTGGCCTTTGCCTCGTCCATAGCGTTGCTCAGAGCTGTGAGCGACTCGATGTCAGAGCTGTTGGCGGCATTGGCTGCGGCCTCCAGAGCGGCCTTGTCGGCAGCAAAGTGCATAGTGGCGGCCAGAGCCTTGGCATCGGCAACGGTCTGGTTGACAACCTGGTCGAGTGCACCGGGAGCGGCCTCGCCGAGATACCACAGTTTGAAATTGGTGGCGCAGAACCATCCGGCAGAAGCATTGCCATTGCCGGTACCCTCGGCACCGATGGTGAGCTTGCCGTCGATGACGAGCACCTTGTCGCTGGTCAGCGTCTCCCAGCCGTCAGCATCCCATCCCTCAATGGTCATCACGGGCGACTCGCTCTTCTGGACAGTACTCTTGGCGAAGGTGTGCTGGTTGGTGATGTAGCCAGCCTGGGTGATCATGTCGGCCGACACCTTATAGAGACCGTTAGGCAGGCCGGTGAGGTCCTGGCTGATGCTCACGGTCTGGGTGAAGCCGCTGGCCCAAGCGTTCCAGCAGGTCAGGCCCTGAGTGTAGTTGGTGCGCTGGTCGCCGCTGGTGAAGCTGCCCATGTACCATCCGTCACTGGTCAGGTACTGGCTGGGATCTTCCACATCGTAGGTGTAGCCTTCTGCGGCATTGCCCTTAGGCTCGTACTGAGGCTGGATGAACCACGGGTTCTTCACGAGGTAGGTCCAGTCGGCGGGACTCTCCTCGCTTGCCGTCTGCGACTGATAGTAGGCCAGGATGGCTGCCTCAATCTGTGCGACAAGCCCCATCAGGGTGTCGGCATTGCCATTTCCCCTTGAGCCAGTGAGCTCCTCGTATTTGGTCATAAGGTCATTCAGGCCGGGGAAGTTGGTAGTGCTCAACAGGTTGTCAATCTTGGCCAGGGCGGCATCGATGGCGTCCACCTGGGCAATGGCCTGCTGGAATTTAGCAATGTCGGCATTGGCCTTCTTCAGTGCTGTGGTCATGCTTTCCACGGTGCCGCCAATCTCGCCGTCAATCTCGGTGATGCAGTCGCTCATTTCCGACACGAGTCCGCTCAGACCCAGGTCAGAGGCCTGGGTGATGAGTTCGTTGATGTCGCCAATAGCGGCAGAGAGGTCGCTGCTGAGCAGTTCCTCCTCGTCAGCCTCACCAATCTTGTAGAGCTTGATGCCGTCGATGCAGAGGAAGGGGTTGCTGCCCGAACCGCCAGACGACTCAAAGCCGAACTCCATGGTAAAGTCGGCCGTGGGGGTGAACTCGATGGTATGCTTGGTCCACTCAGTGTTGCTAAAACCTGTCTCATCGGCCCAGACATCCTTGCGGCAGGTCACCTTTGAGAGGTTCTTACCGTTGGTTCCAGAGGGGTTGACGTTGATGGCCCAATACTCCAGACGATACTGTGCGCAGGGCAGGTCGACCGTCTGCTTGTAGACAGCACGTCCGCCCCAACCGGCACGCATATAGACAAAGCCGACATTGTCAGAGCCGCTGGCCACATCAGGGCGAGAGGGGGTCTCAAGGAAGGTGGTACCATTGTCGGCAATGGGTATTGCCTGTGACTCCAAATCATAGGGTATCGTTCCAAAATACACCCATTCGCACTTAGGATAGTCCTGATTGGTCTCGATGGTCCATCCACTGACTTGTCCGATAAAGCCGTTGACAGCTTTTTCCCACAGACCGTCAGCTCTGGGCTTGCCATCACATGTGCCATCGGGGTGGGCATATACAGTCTTGTCTTCTGCTTCCCACGCAAAACTACGGCCTATTTTGGTCGTATTTTTCACAATTTCCTTCATCGAGCCATCCGCCTGGAAGGTGAGGTCCTGGTCGAAACCCGCATTGGCAATGAGGTGGGTCACGTCCTCTTCAGTCTGTGCCAGCATAGGAACTGCCATAAACGCACTGACTGCAAATAGTAATAGTCTCTTCATGTTGAAAAAGAAATTAAGTTAGTAAATAAATATATATGTATTTTAGTTAGCATCTGTAAATAGCGCGTCAAAATTACTACTTTTTCACAAAAGGGCAGGGGGTGAAATTCGTATTTCTTGCTATCCCCCTGAAAATTCCCCTCCTGACGCATCTTGGTCGGTAGTGTTCATTTTCGCCAAAAATTCCGTTGGCAGCATACCCGTCTTTCGGCGGAAGAGCGTGCGGAAATGCTTGGGGTCGCCAATGCCGCAACTCTCGGCCACTGCCCTCACGGTGCCGGCGCCGGCGGTGAATTTGGCAATGGACAGGCTTATCTTATAGTCGTTGACAAACTCCTGAACGGACATTCCCGTGACTTCCCTCAGCCGCTTGTACAGACTGGAATGGCTCATGGCGAGCGCATAGGCCATCGTGCCAACCTTGAAATCGGGGTTCGTCAGGTTGGCTTCCACCACGTCGGTGCATCGTTTCAGAAATTCCTCGTTGGTCATTCGTCAGTACGGTCAGGTCAATTCCTGCCCGCCCGGAGGCAGGACTGGGATGGCTTTCACCACAGATGTTCAGATTATAAGTTTAACAACAGACTGCAAAGTTAGTCTTTTTCCTTTAAACATGAAAGAAAATACGGAAAAAATTGCTGATGAGGGGACAAAAAAATGTATTCCGCCCAGACCCCCAAAATAGATAAGTGCCTTTTATCTCCGAGATAAGTGCCTTTTATCTCCGAGATAAGTGGCACTTATCTCTAAGGGGGGGTAAAGCGGGGTTGTGAACATAATTGCAAAAAAACTTGGCCAAGTCGGTTGTATTTTGTAATTTTGCAGGCAGAATTTACCAAACTACACATAACAATTAAATTATGAAGAAACTACTGTTTTTGATAACGATGCTACTATCGCTTACAGCGGTGTGGGCCACAGAGCGCCAAAAGTTGAACTTCAATGCCGGATGGCGACTGGCGGTGGGCGACATGGCCGATGCCAGCAAGCCTGACTTCGACGACCGGCGCTGGCAGCAGGTCACCCTACCCTACGCCTTCAACGGCGACGAGGCTTTCAAGAAAGACATTGTAGACCTGACCGACACCATCGTATGGTATCGCAAGACATTCAACCTGACCGCCAGCCAGCTGCAAGGCAAGGTGTTTGTTGAGTTTGAGGGAGCCCGACAGGGAGCCGACGTGTGGCTGAACGGCCAGAAGGTGGGATTCAGCGACAATGGCGTTATGGCCTTCGGATTCGACTTGACACCTTATTTAATAAAAGGACGGAACGTGATGGCCGTGCGATGCGACAACTCGTGGCAGTACCGCGACCGCACGCTGAACAGCCGCTACCAGTGGAACGACAAGAACTTCAACGCCAACTACGGCGGGCTGCCGAAGAATGTATTTCTGCACATCACCGGCAAGCTCTACCAGACGCTGCCCCTCTACTCCAACCTGGGCACCACGGGAACCTACGTCTATGCCACCAATTTCGACATAGCCGCCCGAAAGGCTACCATCCATACCGAGAGCCAAGTGAAAAACGAGGACACGAAGGCCCGCACATTCACCCTGCAGACAGTGGTGAAAGACCTCGACGGCACTGTGCTGGCTGTTTTTGACAGCCAGCCCACCACCCTGCAACCCGGCCAAACCGCCACCGTCACCGCCCAAAAGGCCGTAGAAGGCCTGCACTTCTGGTCGTGGGGCTACGGCTACCTGTACACCGTGGAGACCTGTCTTGCGGTCGGCGGTTCGCCCGCCGACAAGGTCGTCACCCGCACTGGTTTCCGCAAGACGGAGTTCCGCGACGGCAAGTTCTATCTGAACGACCGCTGCCTGATGGTGCACGGCTATGCACAGCGCACCAGCAACGAGTGGCCCGGCACCGGACTGAGCGTGCCCGCATGGCTGAGCGACTACAGCAACGCGCTGATGGTGGAGAGCGGCGGCAACCTGGTGCGATGGATGCACGTATGCCCGTGGAAACAGGACATTGAGAGCTGTGACCGCGTGGGACTGATTCAGGCCATGCCTGCCGGCGATGCCGAGAAGGACGTGGACGGCGCACGCTGGCAGCAGCGCACACAGCTGATGCGCGACGCTATCATCTACAACCGCAACAACCCCAGCATCATCTTCTACGAGTGCGGCAACTTCCGTATCTCGAAGGAGCACATGGAGGAGATGAAGAAGATTCGCAACCAGTACGACCCCTACGGTGGGCGCGCCATAGGCAGCCGCGAGATGCTGGACCGCCCGGAGGCAGAGTATGGCGGCGAAATGCTCTACATAAACAAGAGCGCCACAAAGCCTATGTGGTCGATGGAGTACTATCGCGACGAGGGCCTTCGCAAGTACTGGGACGAATACAGCTACCCCTTCCACAAGGAGGGCGACGGCCCACTCTACCGAGGAGCACCGGCCCTGGACTACAACCACAACATGGACCGGCTGGCCTGCGGCATGGTGGAGCGATGGCATGAGTACTGGCTGGAGCGCCCAGGCACCGGAAGGCGCGTCTCGTCGGGCGGCGTGAAGATAGTCTTCTCCGACACCAACACGCACCACCGCGGCGAGTCCAACTACCGCACCAGCGGCGTGGTGGATGCCATGCGTATTCCGAAAGATGCCTTCTATGCCCACCAGGTGATGTGGGACGGATGGGTGTCGCCCGAAAAAGAGCGCACACACATCATAGGCCACTGGAACTATGGAGAAGGTGACAAGTCGGCAACCATAGAAAAGCCCGTCTACGTGGTGTCGACAGGCGACGAGGTGGAACTGTTTCTCAACGGCAAGAGCCTGGGCAAGGGCGAGCGCACATTCCAGTGGCTCTTCACCTGGCCCAAAGTGAAGTTCGAGCCTGGCACCCTTGTGGCGAAAGCCTTCCGGGCAGGCAACGGCTCCGTAGCTGCCAGCACCGACACGCTCGTCACCGCCGGCGAACCTTACGAACTGAAACTCACCGCCATGCAAAACCCGGAGGGCTTCCGCGCCGACGGGGCCGACATGGCTCTCATACAGGTAGAGGTGGTAGACAAGCAGGGCCGACGCTGCCCCCTGGACAACCGCATGGTGAACTTCCACGTGAACGGCGAGGTGCGCTGGGTGGGAGGCATAGCCACACGCGACAACAAGAAGTTCCAGATAGACGACCCGAACCCCGACAAGAAACTGCTCGACTCGGCCAACAAGAAGAACCTCTCCGACAACTATGTGGGCCACGAGTCGCTGCCCGTGGAGTGCGGCGTCAACCGCGTGCTGCTGCGCTCTACCACCACCCCCGGACTCATAGAGATTGCCGTGCAGGCCGACGGCGTGAAGCCTGCCTACCTCAATCTCAACACGCGGGCTCCGGAGGCCAATCCCCTACCCTCGCTGACGCTGAAGCCCAGTCTGGTGCGCGGCGAGACACCCTCGACGCCCTCATACGCCGACACGCGGGTGAGCGTAGGCATAGTCAGCATCAAGACGGGCAGCAACCCCGACGACGCAAAGAACAGCATCGACGACAACGAACTGACTGAATGGAAGAGCGACGGCGAGCGCGAGAACGCCTGGGTGACCTACAAGCTGGAGCGCAAGGCGGCCATAGCCGAGATAACGCTGAAGCTGACGGGATGGCGGCAGAAGTGCTATCCGTTGGAGGTCTATGCCGGCAAGAAGAAGGTGTGGGAGGGCATCACCCCCGCCACGTTGGGCTACGTCCACCTGAACATTGCACAGCCCGTGCCCGCCAAGGAACTGACCATCAAGATGGTAGGCCCGGCCCAGGACAGCAAGAAATTCGGAACGGTGAAGGAACTGGCCGGTGGCGTGGCCAACGAAATGGACCGCATGAAGAGTGCCAAGGGCAAGACCGAACTCCGCATAGTAGAGGCCGACCTGATGGAGAGACTGAAATAAAAAACAAAAGACAACCTGAACAACTAAAACAACATAATGCACAAGCAGAAAAGTTGTCCAAGTTGTTCAGGTTGTCTTCAAGAATAAAAAGACAACAAGAACAACTAAAACAACCTACTTGCAAAAGCAGAATAAAAGTTGTCCAAGTTGTTCAGGTTGTCTTCAATATAATACAACTAAGACAAGTTACTGCATAAGCAGAAAAGTTGTCAAAGTTGTTCAAGTTGTCTTCAATATAATACAACTAAGACAACTTACTGCACAAGCAGAAAAGTTGTCCAAGTTGTTCGGGTTGTCTTCAAGAAAATATACTACAGGTTGGCCAGTTCCAACACCTTGTCTACAGCGGCACTCAGGCCGTCGACATTCTTACCGCCAGCCTGGGCAAAGTGAGGCTGACCGCCACCGCCACCCTGGATGAGCTTGGCGGCCTCGCGCACCAGCTGACCGGCATTCAGACCGTGGTCGGCCACCACATCGTCGCTCAGCATGATGGTGAGCTGGGGCTTATCGTTGGCCTCAGTGCCGAGCACACAGAGTAGCGAACCGTCCACACTGGCACGAATCTTAAAGGCCAAATCCTTGGCGGCCTGAGGCTCCAAGAGCAGAACAGAGGTGATCACCTTGACACCACTCATCAGGCGGGCTTTCTCGACCAACTGCTTGGCCAGACGCTCCACAGCCTGGGCCTGGAACGTGTCTATCTGCTTCTTCATGGCATCGTGCTCCTCAATATACTTCTGGATGACACCCTGCAAGTCCTTGGCATTGTTGAAGAACGACTTCACGGCCTTCAGCGTGTCCTCGATATTGTAGAGCAACTCCTCGCACTGCTTGCCCGTGCGGGCCTCGATGCGGCGGATGCCGGCGGCCACGCTGCTCTCAGAGACAATCTTGAAGAAGCCGATGCGACCGGTAGAGGTGGCGTGGATGCCACCACACAACTCGCACGACGGACCAAAGCGCATGACGCGCACCTTGTCGCCATACTTCTCGCCAAAGAGGGCGATGGCACCCAGCTTCTTGGCCTCGTCCATAGGCATGTCGCGATGCTCGTCGCGGGGCAGGTCTTGGCGAATCATATCGTTGACCATACGCTCCACCTCGCGCAGCTGTTCGTCGCTGACCTTCTCGAAGTGGGAGAAGTCGAAGCGCAGAACGTCGGGGCTGACAAACGAGCCCTTCTGCTCCACATGGTCGCCGAGCACCTGCTTCAGAGCGTAGTCCAACAGATGGGTGGCGGTGTGGTTGGCAGCGCTGGCGTCGCGCTTGTCGGTGTCGACGCAGGCCATAAACTGTGCCGTCGGGTCTTTGGGCAACTCCTTGACGATGTGCACAGTCTGGCCGTTCTCGCGCTTGGAGTCGACAATCTCAACGGTCTCGTTCTCGCTGACAAGAACGCCCTGTTCGCCCACCTGGCCGCCCATCTCGCCATAGAACGGCGTATAGTCGAGCACCAGTTCGTAGAACACATTCTTCTTCTGCGTCACTTTGCGATAGCGCAGGATGTGGCAGGTATACTCGCTGAAGTCGTAGCCCACGAACTGCTGTTCGCCTGTGGCCAGCTCTGTCCAGTCGCTGTTCTCCACGGCGGCGGCATTGCGGGCACGCTCCTTCTGCTTCTGCATCTCGACGTTAAACTGCTCTTCGTTGACGGTGAAGCCGTTTTCACGACAGATGAGTTCCGTCAGGTCGAGAGGGAAGCCGTAGGTGTCGAACAGGCGGAAAGCCTCAACACCGCTCAACTCCTTCACGCCCTTGCTCCTCATCTCATCCATGGCCTTGTCAAGCATGGAGATACCTTTGTCGAGGGTGCGGAGGAAGCTGTCCTCCTCTTCCTTGATGACGCGGCCGATGAGCTGCTGCTGGGCCTTCAGTTCGGGGAAGGCATCGCCCATCTCCTCGACGAGGGTGGGCAGAAGCTTGTAGAGGAAGGCCTCTTTCTGGCCAAGGAAGGTGTAGGCATAGCGGACGGCACGGCGCAGAATGCGGCGGATAACGTAGCCGGCCTTGGCATTGCTGGGCAGCTGGCCATCGGCAATTGAAAACGACACGGCACGCAGATGGTCGGCGCAGACGCGCATGGCCACATTGATTTGTTCTTGAGTTGACGATTGGGTCGATGAGTCAACTTCTTCCTCGAAGGTGACGTACTTTAAGCCTGTAATCTGCTGTTCGGCCTTGATGATGGGCTGGAACACGTCGGTGTCGTAATTGGAGTGCTTGCCCTGCATCATGCGGACAAGGCGCTCGAAGCCCATACCCGTGTCGATGACGTTCATCGAGAGCTTCTCCAGCGAACCGTCGGCCTTGCGGTTGAACTGCATGAAGACCAGGTTCCAAATCTCGATGACCTGTGGGTCGTCCTGGTTCACCAGCTCGCGGCCGCTCTTGCCGCTGGCCTTGCGCTGTTCGGGCGTGCGGCTGTCGACGTGGATTTCCGAGCAGGGACCACAGGGGCCTGTATCGCCCATCTCCCAGAAGTTGTCGTGCTTGTTGCCGTTGATGATATGGTCCTCAGGCACGTGCTTGGCCCAATATTTGGCAGCCTCGTCGTCGCGGGGGATGTTCTCTTCAGGCGAGCCCTCGAACACGGTGACGTAGAGGTCTTCGGGGTTCAGTTTCAGCACATCGACCAGATACTCCCAGGCCATATCGATGGCGCCCTCCTTGAAGTAGTCGCCAAACGACCAGTTGCCCAGCATCTCAAACATGGTGTGGTGGTAGGTGTCATGTCCCACCTCCTCCAGGTCGTTGTGCTTGCCGCTGACGCGCAGGCACTTCTGCGTGTCGGCACGGCGGCGCGGCTCAGGGTCGCGTGTGCCGAGGATAATGTCTTTCCACTGGTTCATGCCGGCGTTGGTAAACATCAGCGTCGGGTCGTCCTTAATCACCATCGGTGCCGAGGGCACGATGGCATGTCCTTTCGACTCAAAAAACTTTTTAAATGAGTCGCGGATTTCTTTTGCAGTCATCATTGTTTTTTATAGTTGTTTCTTTTGCGTTATTACGTTATTGCGTTATCACGATTATCATTATCACGACGGAATCCCCCTCAGAGCGACTCCACAAAGGAGCGGGTCAACTGGAAGGAACGGTCGGCAATGGTGTTCCAAAAGTCGTGATACTGAGAGGCATCGGTGTCGCGGAGAGGCATGTCGCTCACCGTGCGGAAGGAGATGAAGGGCACGCCGAGGACGTAGCACGTCTGGGCAATGGCACAGGACTCCATGTCGACGGCCAGGGCGTCAGGAAACTTGTCAACAATCTGGCGCATCTTCTCCTTGGAGTCGACAAACCAGTCGCCGGTGACGATGAGGCCCTGATGGATGGTGGCGCCGGAAGACGTCAGCTGCTCGCTCTTGCGCAACAGATAGGGGTCGGCCTGGAAACGGACGGGCAAGCCCTGCACCTGACCATATACCGTAGTGTCGTCGATGGCGCGGCCACAATAGACGTCGTGATAGCACAGCTCACGACTCACCACCACGTCCTGGATGTTGATGCCATCGCCATTGCCACCGGCACAACCGCTGGAAATGATACAGTCGGGGTGGAACTCGTAAATCATCCTCTGAGCACCCAAGGCGGCATTCACCTTGCCGATGCCACACTTCTGAACCAGCACTTCGCTGCCGTTAAACACCTGCTGCAACTGGTGCAGCTCCTTGTCCATAGCTACAATGATTCCAACTTTCATATCGTCTGTCTAATTGTTTAGGATAAAGCGACTGTGAGACCAGCCATCACGATGCTGACCATAGACATCAGCTTGATGAGAATGTTGAGCGAGGGGCCGCTGGTGTCCTTGAACGGGTCGCCCACGGTGTCGCCGACGATGGTGGCTTTGTGGGCGAAGGAGCCCTTGCCACCGAAGTTGCCCTCTTCAACCATCTTCTTGGCATTGTCCCAAGCACCACCGGCATTGGCCATAAAGACGGCCAGGGTGAAACCGCAGGCAAGGCCGCCGACAAGCAAACCGAGCACACCGGCCACACCAAGGACACAGCCTACAACGATGGGGATGGCAATGGCGAGAAGCGACGGGAATATCATCTCCTTCTGGGCGGCGCGGGTGGAAATCTCCACGCAGGAGCCGTAGTCGGGAGTGCCGGTACCCTCAAGGATGCCTTTGATTTCGCGGAACTGACGGCGGACTTCCTCCACCATCTTCTGGGCGGCGCGGCCGACAGCCTCCATCGTGAGGCCGCAGAACAGGAAGGCAGCCATGCCACCGATGAAGGTTCCAACGAGCACCTTGGGATTCATCAGCGTCACCTGGAAATAGTTCATAAAGTCGGGGATGGTGGCCTGGGCGGCATTGATGACCTCGCCCTTCAGGTTGGTAAGCGTCATGCCGGCACGCTCCATGGCAATCTTCACCTCTTCAATATAGGAGGCGAGCAGGGCCAGAGCGGTCAAGGCAGCCGAGCCGATGGCGAAACCTTTGCCAGTGGCGGCGGTAGTGTTGCCCAGAGCGTCGAGGGCGTCGGTGCGATGACGCACGTCTTCGCCCAGATTGCTCATCTCTGCATTGCCGCCAGCATTGTCGGCAATGGGGCCATAGGCGTCGGTGGCCAGAGTGATGCCCAAAGTGGAGAGCATGCCCACGGCGGCGATGCCGATGCCATAAAGGCCACGGGAAAGGGCCTCGGCAGAGAGGTCAGTGTTGAAGCCATTGGCGCAAAGATAGCTCAGCATAATGGCCACGCCAATGGTAACCACAGGGATGCAGGTGGAAATCATGCCTGTGCCGATACCCTTGATGATGACGGTGGCCGAACCTGTCAGGCCGGCTTCACTGATACGCTGCGTCGGCTTATAGGAATGGGAGGTGTAATACTCAGTAGCCTGTCCGATGATGACGCCTGCTGCCAGACCGGTAATCACTGAGAAGGAGAGGCCGAGCCAACCGTCAATCTGCAACAGGTAGAGGATGGCGAAAGTGGCCACAGCAATGAGCACGGCAGAGACATTGGTGCCAAGAGCGAGGGAATGGAGCAGGTCTTTCATAGTGGCACCCTCCTTGGTGCGCACCAGATAGATACCGAAGATGCTGAGAAAGACACCCACAGCAGCAATCAGCATAGGAGCAACGACAGCCTTCAACTGCATATCGGGCACCATAGCGAAGGCTACGGCACCAAGAGCAGCGGTGGAAAGGATGGAGCCGCAGTAGCTCTCGTAAAGGTCGGCACCCATGCCGGCCACGTCGCCAACATTATCGCCAACGTTGTCGGCGATGGTGGCGGGATTGCGCGGGTCATCCTCAGGAATGTCGGCTTCCACCTTACCCACGATATCGGCACCCACGTCGGCAGCCTTGGTATAGATGCCACCACCGACACGGGCAAAGAGGGCCTGGGTGGAGGCACCCATGCCAAACGTGAGCATCGTAGTGGTGACGGTAATAAGGGCCATTTGCTCGCCCTCGTAGAAATAGTTCAGCACAAGAAACCAGATGGCAATGTCGAGCAGACCGAGACCAACCACCGTCAGACCCATCACGGCACCGCTGCGGAAAGCAATCTTCAGTCCGCCGTCCATGCTCTGACGAGCGGCATTGGCCGTGCGTGCCGAAGCATAGGTGGCGGTCTTCATGCCGAAGAAGCCAGCCAGACCACTAAAAAATCCACCGGTGAGGAAGGCGAAGGGTACCCACGGGTTCTGCCAGTGAAGCACGTAGGCCATAAAAGAGAACACCAAGGCAAGCACCACAAACACGATGCTCACCACTTTGTATTGCTGACGGAGATAAGCCATGGCACCACGGCGCACATGGCCGGCAATCTCACGCATACGAGGCGTACCCTCATCGGCACCCATCATGGAGCGGAAAAAGGTCCACGCCATACCCAATGCCACGATGGAGGCAACAGGCACAAGCCAAAAGGCGGAAGGAATGGTCATCATAAAAAAAGAGATTTGTTTAGTTGTGCAAAGGTACTAACAAATTCCGAATGTGCCAAATATTTCAAACAAAAAGAATGGGGAGGGTGCAGAAAAGACTGCCACCCTCCCCAGTGTAGAAATTAAGTTTAAGAAAAATTACTTCACGTACTTCTTACCGTTCTGGATGTAGAGGCCCTTAGCAGCCTTCTCAACACGCTGGCCACCCAGGTTGTAGATAGCACCGTTCTCCTCAGAAGCGTTCTTCACTTCATTGATGCCAGTAGTGTCCTCGTTGATGCCAAAGACAACCTCAGCAATAGTATTGCCCTTACCGAAGGTAGCAAAGCCCTGGTCCATATTGTTCGACAGACCAATGTCGAAAATCTTACCAGTACCCTTAACGTCAACGGGATCAGCCTTCAAGGGGATGGTAATCACAGTACCGTGAGTGCCCACAAACGGAGTCTTTTTGGTCTGGTCGATGAAGTTGAACAGATAGCCACCTTCAGCCCTGTCTTTAACAGTGGTGTAAGGAATGATATAGGCAGCTGCTCCTGTAATGTCGCCTTCTCCAACAAGTTCATTATAGGCATCCTCGTCAGAGTAAATAACGAAAGTCTCATTGCTGAGTCTGCCATTGTTGGAGATGACTACACCCTCAGGAAGAACCAATGAGAAGTTAAGGCCAACAAGAGTCTCTTGAGTGTCAAAGTCCATCTTCACCACAAGATTTGCCTTACCCTTTGCATCAGTGGTCACGTCAGCAGCGGTAAGAACAGTCACTTCGTCAGCGTGAGCTGCACCTGCGATAGCCAGCAGGCCGGCCATCATCATAAGTCTAAATGCTTTCATAATTTTTAAAATTTTAAAAATGTTAATAAATAAGTGATTAATAAATAAATTTCTTCTTCATATTTTTACTTAACTGTGCGTGTACCCGCCCGTTTAACCGGGCACACGCCAGTCAGTTTTATTACTCAACTGTACCTCCAGCCATAATGGTCAGCGTAGCCGAGATGTCAGCGACATCCACTGTGCCATCACCATTGACATCAGCTGCAGGATCTGAACTACCACTAGCCATAGCAGTCAAGATAGCAGAAATATCAGATACGTCTACAGTATCGTCACCATTCACGTCACCCTGAATACCGGCAGCACCAGAGAACTTGAAGATCTTCAGATTATCGAACCAGCAGCGGCGATCCTTGTTGTCATAGTCAGAGGTAATTACGAATCGTGTGATCTTATTGTCCTCCATTTCCTGAATCTTGATGGGCTCACCAGTGCAAGTGCCTTTCTGAGCATTAGTCACAATACCCTGGACAGTTCCTTCAGCATAATTAACAACCAACTTGAAAGTCGACTTGTTATTGTCCACACAGATAGCGCCATTGGCAGCATCTCTGGAACCTATACCTGTAACATAAGCATTGATATCCATACCGGTATTAGCTTCATTATTGAATTCGTTATAGCCTACGACACCATTGTAGCGGTTCAGAGTAAAACCAGCCACACGCGTACCATTTGCATTCTGCAACGCAATGCCAGTTGTACGGTTAATCAGATTGCCCCACCACATATCGAAATTGAATTCAAGAATATCGCCATCAGCAGGAGCCTCAAATTCTACCACGGCAGTACCCTTACCTACTCGAAGTACATCAGTCAAGACATCTGTATACCCAAGTGCAAAACTACTACCTTCATCATTATTCTCAGAATATGGATTGAGAGCCATCTGACCTGCTGCACCTATTGCAAACGGAGTTCCAGCTTCGTCTGACTGTACACCCAGTGAGAAGTCGATATCAACGAAAGGCTTGACATCAGTTGTAGCCTCAAACGCTTTAATAGCTTCTTCCAGAGCAGCAATTTGAGCTTCTATGGTAGCCTCGTCGGCCTGACGACGTTCATCGTTTGTATTAGCATAGATTTCCTTGTATACCTCAGTTACAGCATTGATGACTGGGTCAATGACCGACTTGTCACCATTCACATTCTTTGGATTGTTTCGTACTGACTTTGCATTATTGATAGCAGCCAAGAGGTCAGCGATGGGCTTATTGGCAGCAACGACAGCGTTATAAGCATTCTGATAGCCACGCACCACCTGATAAGTCAGTCTGGTGGGCTCAGCACCCTCTTCAGTGGGTTCGCTGTACTCTTCTACGCCCTGATAGAGTGTCCAATCAGCCAGTTCATCATTTGTAGCCACGCCAGAATCTTGACCATCGGCGGTAATCCAACCCTTGCTAATGATATCATTGTAGTAGGGGTCATACTTATTCAGGGCAGCCTCCAAGACTGACTGATCCCAAGGATAGTCTTTTTTCTTAGCTTGCAGTTTAACGACATTGTCGCGAGCGCTAACCATTGCATTATACTGGGCAATAAATTTATTCCAGGTATCTTTGCGAATAATAACATCTTCGACCTCATTGAAACTGCGAATCTCAAATTCACCAATCTGGAAAGTACTTCCAGTATGAGGACCATCCCAATAGAAGCCAGCCTCAAAGGGCTCACCTTCTTTCAGCTCGCCAACAAAATAGAACTTAACGAAGTCCTCGCCCTTAATAGTACCACATTCAATTGAATCGGTTCCGACGAAAGCTTTGACGGCACATTCCAAATCCCAAACCTTGCCAGCCTTCACCTCTGTGCAGTTGCGCATAGTGGCAGAAATATAATATTTGCCAGCGGGCATCAAATCGTTCCACAGACCGATTGAACCAGGGCCGTTATCTTGGCCATAACCAATATACTTAGTCCAGTAGGGATTGTCAAGGAGTGTACGCTGACCACTTTCGTCCTTTCCTCTCTGGTGGAACCAGTTGTTTCCACGGAGCACGAAACCGCCAACCTTCTGACCATTCGAAATGTTGCCACGATTGCTGCTTGGCACAGTCCTAATGTCTTCTACGTAATTAAAGTATGAGTTTTTGGCAATGTTAACTGAACTTGCATCCAAGTATTCATTCAAAGCCTCATTAAGGCTATTCATAATATCCTCTGCCGTGGTGGCATCATCCATTCCATTAGCAGCTATCATTCCTTCAATTGTAGGAATGACTTCATCATTCAGATAGGCACGAGCATCGGCTGCTGCAGGCGTATTGAAGTTAGGATCGTTCAACAGTTGCTTTGCAAATGCAATCTTGTTCTGGGCAATGCGGATATCGTAGACCTCTTCAGCCGCATTGACTGAGAAATTGGTCACTTGCATGCCGACAGACATTTTCTCAAGATGGAAAACGAGGAAGCTACCCTCTTCGACGGTAATAAAATAACTAACGGTTTTCCAATCTTCTGTAAAGTTCTCTGTAGAAGAGACTGCAACGACAGGAGCTTCTTCAGTAGAGGCAGCCATATTTAATTCGCCAGTCGTATTGAGGAAAATTCCCATATAATTGTTGCCCACGGTAGTCCCTGTGGTAGTGGTGCCCGAATTTGTTTCGCCAGCGGCCTTTATCTGATATGAAATCACGTATTGGCCCGGATCCAGTGAGAAGAGACGTGCCAAAGCAGCGTTTTCTGTAGCAGCATTCTGGCTCTGAATGACATCTTCGCCCTCTGGACCTGCACCTGGTTCAACAGCCCACACCTCATTGTTTACGGCGCTACTTGTAGCATCGGTCCATCCTTCGAGGTTTGTACTGCCGGTTTCAAAGAGGTTCTGTCCCGTGACATGCACTCGCCCAGTCTTGGTATACACATAATCTCCCTCCTCAAGAGCGAAGGAAGACATTGCGCACGACATTGCAAGTGCAGCAAAAAGTAGTTTTTTCTTCATAGTTGTTGTTAGTTAAGTTATTTTGGGTTTGCTTTTCTGGCTTAAATACAATTAAACAAATTATCAGTTTGGGTGCAAAGGTAGGAAAAAAAAAAATAACACGCAAATTTTTTTGCAATATTTTTTTTCAATTTTACAACAATGAAGGAAGCTGATACAATTTCGTAGCATTCGACCCCTTCAAAAGAATGAGTTTTCGGTTTGGCTTCTGTCTTTGCAGGGTATCCTTAACCTCTTCTACTGATGCGAATTTTCTGTATCCTGTAGTGGTGGCAGCAAACTCGGTTCCCACGAGCCACACGTCTTGCAATCCTGTAGCCTGTAGGAAGTCTACTATCTTCTGGTGCTCCTTGCTACTGTCGTCTCCCAGTTCTTTCATATCCCCGAGAATGGCCATTTTGGTCTCTCCCTGAACTGTGGCAATGCGTGCGAAATTCTGCAATGCCGCCATCATGCTGGACGGGTTGGCGTTATAGGCATCCACTATGAGCCGGTTGTCGGCAGTGTTCATCAGTTGTGAGCGGCTGTTTGTGGGTGCATAGTTCTCCAATGCGTGGCAGATTTGCTTTCTGTCCACGCCGAAATTGATGCCCACGGCGATGGCTGCCAGCACATTGTCTATATTATAGTCGCCTATGAGTTGTGTCTGCACCTTGTGCCACTTCTGCGACGCACCAGTCTGCTCCAACTCCATCAAAGGTTTGCGCCATCGTATCCTCAAGAAGGGAGTCTGCTGGTCGGCGTCGTTGACGATTTCGCCTGAAATGCACTGATACTGTTTGTCGGGATCGGTGGAGTACGGTGTGACCCATAGTGAGTCGGCGATTCTGTCAACGAGCGTGTCGTTGTCGGCGTTGACGAACACCAGTCCGTCCTCCCTGGTGCTGAGATAGTCGTAGAGTTCACATTTAGTATTGACGACGCCCTCGAATGAGCCAAACCCTTGCAGATGAGCTCGGCCCACGTTGGTGATGATGCCACAGGTGGGCTCTGCCGTCTGCGCCAGTGTCTTGATGTCGCCCGGATGGCTGGCCCCCATTTCGATGATGGCAATCTGGTGGGATTTGTCCAGTCTGAGCAACGTCTTGGGTACGCCGATATCGTTGTTCAGATTGCCCTCTGTGGCCAACACGTTATATTTCTCGCTGAGCACAGCCTTTACCAGTTCCTTGGTGGTGGTTTTGCCATTCGTTCCGGTGATGGCTATGACAGGTATGTCGAACTGCCTTCGGTGCTCACGTGCCAAGTCCTTGAGTGTCTGCAGGCAGTCATCCACGAGTATACAGTTGTCGGCGACGGCATTGGGGTCGTCCACGATGGCGAGAGCGCATCCTTTTTGCAGTGCCGCTGCGGCAAACTTGTTGCCGTCGAACGATGCTCCCTTGAGTGCCAGGAAGATGCTTCCCTCGGGACAGTCCCTGCTGTCGGTAGTGATTCCGTTGTGCTGACGGTAGAGGTTGTAGAGTTGCTTGATGTCCATAACCATTATATATATTATTACCTTTAAATAGAACGGGCTGTATGGATACCCCTACAGCCCGTGTGCGTTAAGACTTATAAACTTTCTTCAGCGTACCCAGAGCCGGGGTCGAACCGGCACGGGTTTCCCCACTGGTGTTTGAGACCAGCGCGTCTACCGATTCCGCCATCTGGGCCTCTGAAAGCGGGTGCAAAGTTACGAATAAAAAATGAAATATGCAAACGTTTCTGCTAAAAATATGAAAAATCTTTGTTTATTTGAAATGTTTTACGTAATTTAGCCCCGTCTAAAGAACCTAAAATCTGATATATGGCTAACTTAAGCAATAATTATTGTATCATTTTGGCAGGCGGTCGCGGCAAGCGTCTTTGGCCCACCAGCCGCCACGAGCACCCCAAACAGTTTGTTGATTTCTTCGGAACCGGCCGCACGTTGCTGCAGTCCACCTTCGACCGCATCGCTGGCCTCATCCCCATTGACCATATTTATATATGTACGTGCAAGGAATTTGAAGAACTGGTTCACGAGCAGCTTCCCGACATTGACCATCGCCACATCCTGTCGGAACCCGTCAACCGCAACACGGCCCCCTCTGTGGCTTGGGCAGGCGTGCGCATCCACCGCGAATGTCGTGACGCCCGCGTGGTGGTGGTTCCCTCCGACCAGCTCATTATCGACGATTCAGCCTTCCGCCGCTGTCTGGAGGATGGTCTTGACTTTGTGGGCAAGACCGACATCATCCTGACGATGGGCATCCGCCCCAGCCGCCCCGAGCCCGGCTACGGCTATATCCAGATGGGCGAGCCTTCGCTCTTCTCCGGCATCAACAAGGTCCAGTCATTCACCGAGAAGCCTGAGCGTCAGTTTGCCCAGCTGTTTATGGAGAGTGGCGAGTTTCTGTGGAACACGGGTATGTTTCTCTCCAACCTGAACTATCTGCGCCAGTTTTTCCAAACCATCATCAAGGACCTGCCTCAACGTCTGTCACAGCTTATCGACATCCATTCGGAAGACGAGGAGCAGGCTTTTGTCAAACAGTACTACTCGGCCTATCCCAATCTGTCTATGGACAAGGCCGCTCTGGAGCTGTCGGACAATGTCTACGTGATGTGCTGCGACTTCGGCTGGGCCGACATCGGCACATGGCACGCTATCTACGAGTGCATGCAGAAAGGCGATGGCGACAATGTGGTGATTGACTCGGAAGTGATTTTGGAGGGATGCCGGGGCAACATCATCAAGCTGCCTCGTGGCCACGTGGGTGTCATCAACGGTCTGGAGGGCTACATCGTGGCCGAGGAGGGCGACGTGCTGCTCATTTGCAAGAAGAGTGACTCGTCGGCGCTCATCCGCAAGTATGTGAACGAGGTGGGCATCCGCTACGGTTCGGCCTACATCTAAACAAGATTGATGGTGGTGGCGACTACCGGTTGGTGGAGGAACACTTGTGCCTGCTGGGCAAATCGAGCGGCGTTTTCGGTGGTGAGGAAGCTGACCGTTGCGCCCTTTGAGCATCGGGCCTCCATTTCGGGATGGCGCTCCAGATAGTCTTTCAGCGACTGCGCCACATATTCGCCCTGGGGTACGACCTGTACGCCGGGGCGAATGTATTTTTGGATTTTTGCCATCAGGAGCGGATAGTGGGTACAGCCGAGAATGACTGCGTCGATGAGCGGATCCTGCTCCATCAGCTGGTCCAGGTATTTCTTCACGAAATAGTCGGCCCCGGGCGAGTCGGCCTCGTTATATTCCACCAGCGGCACCCAGAAAGGACAGGCCACGCCGGTCACCGTCAGTTCGGGGTGCAGTTTGCGTATCTCCATGTTGTAGCTCTCGCTCTTGATGGTTCCCTCGGTGGCCAGTACGCCCACATGGCGTGTATGAGTGAGCGTACCGATGACCTCCGCCGTAGGTCGGATGATGCCGAGGACTCGGCGTGTGGGGTCCAGCCTTGGCAGGTCGTTCTGCTGGATGGTGCGCAGCGCCTTTGCCGATGCTGTGTTGCAGCCCAGTATGACGAGGTTGCAGCCCATCGAGAAGAGTTTTGTGACGGCCTGGCGCGTAAACCCATAGACCACGTCGAAAGAACGTGGTCCATAGGGTGCCCGGGCGTTGTCGCCCAGATAGAGATAGTCATAGTCGGGCAGCTGCTGGCGTATGCTGTTCAGGATGGTCAGTCCGCCATAGCCACTGTCGAAGATTCCAATGGGAGACACTGTTTCAGTAATTATTTAGAAGTCTCGGCATTGAGCATCTCCACCACCTCGCGGTTGATGTCGACGCTGAGGTCGGTGTCGATGAAGGGGCAGGCATTGGAGTCGGTGTTGACCACGAGGGTGAGTGCATACTTCTTAGCCACCTTGGCGATGGCCTCCTTGAGCTGCTTGCGCAGCGGTGCCATGGCCTCCTGCTCGGCCTTGCGCAGGTCGGCGCGGCCCTTCTTCTTGAAGTCGATGTTCTGCTGCAGGAGCTGCTGCAACTCGTTCTGCCGTTTGAGCAGGATGGTGCGCGGGAAGTCCTTCATGCCTTCAAGGAAAGCCTCGTACTTCTGGTTGAACTCCTTCTCTGTGCGCTGCAGTTCCTGGTCGTAGGCCTCCCTGAGCTGCTGCATGTGCTGCTTGACGATGGCCTGCTGTGGCATGGTGGCCAGAGCCGAGTCGTAGCTCACGTAGCCAATGCACACTGTTGGCTGGTGGTGCTGAGGCTGCGTGTTGTCCTGTGCCTCCTGTGCTGCCATAGGCAGCGCCAGGAGGAGGGTAAAGAGTAGTAACAGATGCTTCATAACGGTTTACTTCAATCCGAGTCTTGTCTTCACTTGGGCAGTAACGTCGGTAGAGAGCGTGGTGCTGATGTAAGGGATGCCGGCGCCCGTCTCCATGATGTAGACGAATCCGCCTTCCTGTCCGATAGCCTTGATAGCGTCAACCACCTTTGTGGTGATGGCAGCCATCTTCTCCTGCTGTGCCTTTGCCAGTGCCTGCTGGTTGTCCTGATAGGTCTGCTGGATGCGCTGGTAGAGGTCCTGCAACTCCTGGTTGCGGCGCTGCTTGATATTCTCAGGCAGGGTGGCCTCTTCCTTCTCAAAGGCTTCGCCTTTCTTCTGGAGCTCTTCCTGCATCTGCTTCAGGTCGGCCTCATACTGCTGTGTCAGCTTTTCTATTTCGGCCTTGGCGGTGTTGAACTCAGGCATGGCCTGGATGATTTCCTGTGAGTTCACGTGACCGAATTTCTGTGCGGAGACGGTGACGAAACCGCAGATTGCGCAGATAGCGCAGATGATAATCTTTTTCATTGTTTTGTTTGGTTTTATTTTTTAGTGATTATTTTTTTTGGGGGGGGACAGGGACGTGAGGGCTCAGATGGCGTAGCCAAGCTTGCGGAGCACCTCGTCGCTGATGTCAATCTTCGGGCTGCCGAAGATGATGCCTGTGTCGCTGGCACGGTCGAGTATGAGCTGATAGCCTCGCTGCTCTGCCACATCCTTGATGGCATTGTAGATTTCGTCCTGGATGGGCGTCATCAGTGCCGTGCGCTTCTTGAAGAGTTCGCCCTCTGGTCCGAAGTATTTGCGTTTCAGGTCGCTGGCGCTCTTCTCCTTCTGCATGATGGCGTCCTGCCGGTCCTTCTTCTGCTCTGCCGAGAGGAACACCACCTCGTTCTGGTAGTTCTTGTACATGGTCTGTGCCTCTGTGGTGAGTGCATCGACCTCTGCCTGCCACTTCTTCGACACCTGTGACAGCTGTTCGTTGGCGCGCTCGTATGCAGGGATGTTCTTGAAGACATAATCCATATCGATAAGTGCAAACTTCTGAGCGTTGCAAGTGAGAAGTGACAAGTGGCAAGTGACAAGCAGTGCCACCACTTTCATCATCGTTCTAAATGTGTTGTTCATAATCATTTTGTATTAGTTAGAAAAATATCAGAATTCCTGTCCGAGCACGAAGTGGAACTGGCTTCCGCCCTTCCGCAGTCCGCTGTTGCCCTGATAGACCTTGTCGAAGCCGTAGGCCCAGTCGATACCCATCAGTCCGACCATCGGCAGGAAGATGCGCACGCCCACACCAGCCGAGCGCTTCATGTCGAAGGGGTTGAAGTCGCGTGTCTTGTACCAGGCGTTACCACCCTCCAGGAATCCGAGTCCGTAGATTGTGGTGTTGCCCAGCATGAAGGGGTAGCGCAGCTCCAGCGTGAAGCGGTCGTAGGCATAGGCATCGTAGCCGCTGTACCGGCTGCCTGTCCACTCGCCGCCCACATAGTAGGCCGAGCCTGAGATAGAGCCGTTCTCATAGCCTCTGAGTCCGATGGTCTCCTCGGCATAGCTGGTGCTGTAGCCGCTCATGCCGTCGCCACCCACATAGAAGGTCTCGAAGGGCGAGCGCTTGTGCTTGTTGTAGGAGCCCAGCAATCCGAACTCGATTCTGGTCATCAGCACGAAGCACTTCTGTGCGCTGGAGAGTGCGGTGAAGGTGCGGCTCTTGAACTTCCACTTGTGATACTCCACCCACTTGTATTTCTCTGCCTGCTCGTTCTGCCAGCGGCTGTAGTCTTCGGTGTAGGTCTTCTGTGTGGCCAGGTTCTTGTAGTCCTTTCCGTCGAAGAGCGACCAGGGCGGCGTGAGTGTCACCGATGCCGAGAACTCCGAGCCGTGACGCGGGAAGAGGGGGTTGTCGGTCGATGTGCGCGTCAGCGAGAGCGAGAGGCTGATGTTGTTGGAGTTGCCGTTTGAGATGAGGAAGTACTGCCAGTCCTTCAGCATATAGCGCTGGTAGGCCAGTGTGGCCGAGAGCTGGAAGTAGTCGTCTGGCCAGCGCAGGCGCTTGCCCCACCCTACCGAAATGCCGAGCAGGTTGACATATTTGTCGTCGTCAAGATAGCTCTCATAGTTGTTGTAGTAGCCGTTGGTCATGGTGCCATAGCCTGAGTAGAGATAGCTCAACGAGTTCATGTAGGCCGAGTTGTAGTAGTTGCTCGACACGTCGCTCTGGTGCGAGAAGTATGCACCCACGTTGAGGGCGTTGGGTCGCTTGCCTCCGAACCATCCTGTGCTGTAGTTGGTTGAGAACGATGCATAGTATCGACCGTTGGTCTGGGCATTGATGCCTATCTGCTCGCCGTCGCCCGAAGGCAAGAATCCACGGTGCAGCTTGTTCTTGCCGAGCAGGTTGCGCAGCGAGAAGTTGTTGAACTTGATGCCAGCGCGCAGTATGATGCCCGTCTGTCCCCAACCCATCGAGAGCTCCAGCTGGTCGTTGCTCTTCTGCTCCAGCATCCAGTTGATGTCTACGGTGCCGTCGTCGTAGTTGGGCTTCACGTCGGGGTTGATGGTCTCTGCGTCGAAGTATCCCATGGCAGCAATCTCACGTGCCGAGCGCATCAGTGCCTCTTTCGAGAAGAGGTCGCCGGGCTTGGTGCGCAGTTCGCGTCGCACCACCTCCTCGTAGAGTCGGTCGTTGCCGAAGATTTTCACATTGTTGAGGTGTGCCTGCGGACCTTCGGATATGCGTATCTCCAGGTCGATGCTGTCGCCCACGATGTTCACCTCGGTGGGTTCAATCTGCGAGAAGACGTAACCGTTGTTATAATAATAGTCGTGCACGCCGTCCTCGTCCTGCAGCAGACGCTTGTTGAGCAGTTTCTGGTTGTAGACGTCGCCATGCTCCATTCCGAGCAGACGGTTCAGGTAGTCGGTGTTGGCCACGGTATTGCCCACCCAGTTGACGTTTCTGAGATAGTACTTGTCGCCCTCCTCCACTTTGACGTAGACGTTGACGTGTTTCTCGTCGACACTCCACACCGAGTCTTCCAGGATGGTGGCGTCGCGGAATCCCAGTTCGTTATATTTCTCTATCAGCTGCTGCTTGGCCTCCTCGTAGCGTTCGGGAGTGAATTTCTTGGCTTTGAGGAACGAGCGCAGTTTGCCTGCCTCGTGTATTTTTCCGAAGGCACCCTTTGAAATGATGTTGCCCTTGATTTTGGCGTCGCTCACCTTGTCGTTGCCGTCGAAGATGATTTGGCGCACCTTCATCTTGTCCTTCTTGTCAATCATGACGTCGAGCACCACCTGGTTCTTTCCCGTCACGTCGTCGCTCTGCCTGATGTCAATCTCGGCGTTATGGTAGCCCTTGTCGTCGAAATACTTCTTGGCCAGTATCTTTGCGCGGTCAATGATGTTCTTTGTCAGACTGTTGCCCTTTGCCATGCCCAGTTTGCTCTCCAGGTCTTCGCGCTCGCTTTTCTTCACGCCATAGTAGCGTATGTCGGTGATGCGGGGGCGCAGCTTGAGGTTGATGCCCAGATACACCTTTGAGCCGATGATGGAGTCAGCCGTGATGGACACGTCGCTGAACAGTCCGTGCTTCCAGTAGCGCTTCACGGCCTCGGTGATTTCGCTTCCGGGCACATCCACCATCTGTCCCACGCTGAGTCCGGAGAGGTTGATGAGCACATAGTCTTCGTAGCCCTCGACGCCCCTCACGTTGATGCCGCCGATTTCGCACTGGCGCGGCGTACCGGCGTAGCTGATGTCGGTTTGCGCCAGACACATTGAAGATTGAAAATTGAATATTGAATATTGCAGGGCAATGCCAAGCAATAGCAATTTCAAATTCAGGCTCCTCAATCTGTTATAAAAAACATTCATTATCTTCAATCAATTTTCAATCTTCAATCTTCTCATTTTCCACCTGTGCCTCAGTCTTTCCGAACCGGCGCTGGCGTCCCTGATAGCTGGCAATGGCCTGGTGCAGGCACTCCTCGTCGAAGTCGGGCCAGAAGGTGTCGCAGAAGTAGAGTTCCGAATAGGCAATCTGCCAGAGCAGATAGTTGCTGATGCGCAACTCGCCGCCGGTGCGTATGAGCAGCTCCGGGTCGGGCATGAAATTGGTGACGAGGTGGCTGTTGATGGTCTCCTCGCTGATGTCCTCCGGCTTGATGCCCTCGCTGGCTATCTGCCTCATGGCGTTGGTCAGTTCCCACCGGGCTGAGTAGCTCATGGCCACCACCATGGTCATGCCCGTATTGGCAGCCGTCAGGTCTTCCATGTAGCGTATCTTCTTCTGCACGCTTTCCGGCAGTCTTTGGAAGTCGCCCACCATGCGGAACTTCACGTTGTTGTCGGTGAAGAGTTCCATCTCGATGAAGCTGAGCACGAGGCCCATCAGCGCCTCTATCTCGTAGGCGGGGCGGTTCCAGTTCTCGGTCGAGAAGGTGTAGAGCGTCAGGTACTTCACGCCCAGTCGGGCGCACTCTGCCGTGATTTTCTTCACCGTGTCGATGCCGGCCTTATGGCCCAGCGTGCGGTCCCATCCGCGCTGTGTGGCCCAGCGGCCATTGCCGTCCATGATGATGGCAATGTGCTGCGGGATGCGGGTCTTGTCTATCTCATATTTCATAGCTCACATATATTATTATCAGTCTTCGTTGTTTCAGTCTTCATCGTTCATGCAGGTCTTGCAGCGGGCCCACAGGTCGTAGGTGAGCGACACCTGCAGGGTGGTGAAGCAGTCGGTGTTCTTGAACATGCCGGTGCTCTTGATGCCGTATGGGTCGGCAATGCCGTCCAGCCTGTCGCTGCCTGTGATGTGCATCAGCAACTCTGCTGTGAGGTTGAGCCGCTGTGCCAGTTTGTATTTCACGCCCACGCCGATGGGCACCTGAAAGCCCACTGCCGACGTGCCGTCAGGCTTGGCGAAGGCCAGTCCGGCACCGATGGCGATGAATGGCGTTATCGGCTTTGCCCCGAAATACTCGCGCCCTGTGCCGAAGGGCCAGAAGTTATACTCGAAGCACACGTTGAAGTCGACCAGGCTGGACGAGAACGTGACCACGCTGTCGGTGAGTGCCGGGTACCATGTCTCCGCATTGGCCGACGACCCCTTCAGCTGTCCGTAGTTCAGTACGGCCGCCCACGCCATCCTGGGGTTCAGCTTGTATTTGGCCACTGCCCCGCCCATGGGCTGTATATTCTTGAGCAGACTGCCGCTGAAGTCGCCCTGATAGCTCATCAGCCCCACACCGCCGCCCAGCTCCAGCCGGTATTCGGGCTGGTCCTGGGCCAGACAGTCGAGAAGGGGGAGGTGGAGTGTGAACAGTAGTATCACCATCCGCACGACCCTCACGGCAGCGTCTGCGCCACTTCTTCCCTGCCTATTCCGAAGCACGACCATCATTTTTCTTCCACGTTGCTTACCACAGCTGTCCGAGCCACACCTGTCCGGCGTCGGTCACCAGCCACATCCGGCCGTCGCCGTCGCTGCACAAGGCCACCTGCGTGCCCTTCAGTGCGGCGGGCAGGGCGTAGGCGCCGTTCTTCTTCCAGGTGATGCCCTGGTCACGCGACTGGAGCACCTCCAGCCGGCTGCCCACGGCGAACACCGAGCCTTTGTAGTAGGCCATTGAGAGGCTCTCCTGGCTGGGCAGGGGGTAGCGGTTGGCACCGTCCAGGGGCATATAGACCCAGCGGCCTTCCGTCTTGTCTGTCTGTGCCGAGTAGCGGCTTATCTTGCGCCACAGCACGGTATTGTCGCTGCCCGGGCTCTGTCCGGCCAGCAGCACGTAGTCCATCGAGTCGGCGGGGGCGTAGGGCCAGCTCACCAGCGTCAGCTCTTTGGTGGGCAGCAGACTGGCATCGCTGTCCAGCTGCTCGTCACGCCAGTTCAGCCCGACGCCGTCGGTGCACACCTTCAGCCGTCCGTCGGTGCCGAGGGCGAATATCTCGTGGTCGGTGGCACCTATCAGCGTGGCCAGGCCGGGGGCCTCGGTGCCGGGCAGTTTCTCCCATGGCCATTCGTGGGTGGGGGGTATGTATAGCTGGCCGCCCTGGCCGTCTTTCCCCAGATAGCTGTGCTCCACCCGGCCGTCGTCGCCTATGCGCATGGCCATCACGTCGTAGATGGTGCTGCCTAAAATCACGGTTCCACGGTCTAACATCAGCGCCGTGTCCAGACAGGTCACGAGCCGCTTGTCGGCCCATCCCTTCAGCTCGTCAGTCTCACCCAGCATGAGCCAATGGAAGTTGACGCCCGTGGTCTCGCTGGCGGTGAGCGTCATCGTGTAGTCGCGATAGGTCCTGCCGCTGCTGGAATAGACGCGCAGAGTGCGGGGAATAGAGAAGTCGAGAGAGTCGGTGGTGCCGATATACGAGAGGGTGTCGCTGGTTGGCGACTTGATGAGGGCCAAGCCCCCGTTCTTCGTCGACAGCGTACTGATCACCACGTGCTCCAGATCGGTGCCCAAAGGCAGTTCCGTCTGGTTGTAAATCTTGCGCCCTATATGGTCGATGGTCATCTTGTAGGCCGAGCCGACGAGGGTGGTCTTGATGATGGTGTCGTTGCCGGTAACCGACGAGTAGGTGTAGGTATAGCGGTTGAGCGTTCCCAGCGTGACGGCGGTGATGGCCGTGTCCTCATAGAGGGTCACGTCGCTCTCGTCGCTGTTCAGGCAGGAGGAGAGCAGGCCGAGGCCAGCCAGCAACAGGCACAATGCTCCAATGGTATTCTTCATCCTATTAATAGCTTTTTGGGTGCAAATGTACGCACAATTCTCCAAAAAACCGCCATTTTGTTGTTTTAATTAAGTAAAATATATTATTCTTAATTGGTTTTTAAGTTGTTTTTAGGGTTTAAGGGGGTGGTTTTCAGGGGTGAGAGGTGAGGGGTGAGAGGTGAGAGGATAGTTTTTTAGAGGTGAGAGGTGAGGGGTGAGAGGTGAGAGGATAGTTTTTTAGAGGTGACCTCTTACCTCTCACCCCTAATCTCTCACCCCTAATATATAAAATAAGGTGTAATATTTGGCCGTTTCGACGGAAATATGTAATTTTGCAGCCAGTTATGAACTGGAACCAACTGATATCCAACTGCCGTCTGGGCCAGGAGCACCGCCACCTGGAGCGCCACGACGACCGCACGGAGTTCAAGCGCGACTACGACCGCCTGATTTTCTCCGCACCCTTCCGCCGCCTGCAGAACAAGACACAAGTGTTTCCCCTGCCCGGCAGCGTGTTTGTACACAACCGACTGACCCACTCGCTTGAGGTGGCCAGCGTGGGCATGTCGCTGGGCAACGACGTGGCAGCCCATCTGGCCGCCCATACGTCCGACCTGTCGCCCCTCGCCGCCGAAATAGGACAGATAGTGGCCACCGCCTGTCTGGCCCACGACCTGGGCAACCCGCCCTTCGGGCACAGCGGCGAGAAGGCCATACAGACCTTCTTCACCGAGGGACCGGGCGACTATCTGCAAGCCAAGGTGAGCGAGAACTTCTGGACCGACATCACCCGGTTCGACGGCAATGCCAACGCCTTCCGACTGCTGACCCACAGCTTCAAGGGGCGCCGCGCCGGCGGATTCGCCATGACCTACTCCACGCTGGCCAGCATTGTGAAATACCCCTTCACGTCGGGCCAGGCCACAAAGAAGAAGTTCGGATTCTTCGCCACCGAGCGCGGCCACTACGAGGCACTGGCACAGATGCTGGGCATACCACAGACGGGCACCGACCGATGGGCACGCTACCCGCTGGTCTACCTGGTGGAGGCTGCCGACGACATCTGCTATGAAATCATGGACCTGGAGGATGCCTACAAGCTGAAGCTGCTCTCGCTCGAAGAGACATCGGAGCTGATGCTCGGATTCTTCGGCGACGAGGCCCGCCAGCGCATCTGCCATCGCATTGACGAAGAGGCGCTGACCGACCCCAACGAGAAGATTCAGTACCTGCGCGCCTGCGTCATAGGCAAACTGGAAAACGAGTGTGTGAAGACCTTCATCGACCATGAGGACGAGATTCTGGCGGGCACCTTCCAAGGGTCGCTCATCGACAACATTGCACCCCTGCAGCACGACGCCTACCAGCGCTGTGTGGGCGTGGCCCGCGAGCGCATCTACCGCAGCCAGCCCGTGCTCGACGTCGAACTGTCTGGTTATCGCATCATGGCCACCCTGATGGAGCTGATGGTCGAGGCCATCGAGCACCCCAGCCGCTACTACAGCCAGCAACTGCTATGGCGCGTCAGCAGCCAGTACGACATAGAGAACCCCGACCTGGAGGCACGCCTGATGGCCGTCATCGACTACATCAGCGGCATGACCGATGTCTATGCCCTCGATGTCTACCAGAAAATATGCGGCATCTCACTCCCCATCGTCTGAGTCTGCATCTGCCTGGGCAAATGTCATAAAAAAAGAAAGCCCTGCTGATGGGGGCATTTTACCCCCCTTAGAGATAAGTGCCACTTATCTCGGAGATAAATGCCTTTTATCTTGGAGATAAGTGGCACTTATCTCTGAGTTTCATCCGGGCTAACTTTTAGCCCAACACTTTTTGTCAACAATTATTCACACTTTTTCCTTGTAGAATCCATTTAAGTCTTGGCCCGGTCTCCCACTTGTCTTCACCGGCCTGCCCCATGTCTCACCCGGCCACCGCTTTAATAATAAAGGTGAAATGTTTGGCCATTTCAGAAAGATTTTCTAACTTTGCACCATTCAATTTTGCAAGTACTTTATGATAAAGCGATGCTTTTTTCTGTCTTTGCTGCTTGCCATCTGGCTGAACACCGTGGCACGTGGCGAGACGACACCCTTCACCACCACGGTGAATGGCGTGACAATGACCTTTCTGGCCTTGAACGAGACCGAAGCCCAACTGGGTTTGGGGATGGATAGGGCCATTGCGAAGGACTATGAGGGCAGTCTGACCATTCCCGCCACGGTGATGAATGGGAAAAAGACCTACAGCGTGACACGCATTGGGCAGTTGGCCTTCAACAGCTGCGCGGGCCTCAGTGCCGTCGAGCTGCCCGCCACCATCCAATATGTCAATTCAAACGCTTTCTACCACTGCACCGGCCTGAAACGAGTGGTGGTGCACGACCTCTCGGCCTGGTGCCGGGTGACTTTTGCCAACATCTTCGCCAATCCCCTCTTCTACGCCCGACACCTGTATGGCAGCGACGGGATTGAGGTGACAGACCTGGTGGTGCCCGACGACGTGACGGCCATCGGCTCATACGCCTTTGCACAATGCGGCTTCAAGACGGTCACCATCCCCGGCAGCGTGAAGCAGGTGGGCAGCTATGCCTTCTACGGTTGCACGTCGCTGCTCTCGGTGGTGATGGCCCCCGGCGTGGAGGGTGTCAACTCCTACGCCTTCAGCGGGTGTGCCAGCCTGAGCAGCGTCACGCTGCCCGAGGGGCTCTACCGTCTGGGGGGCTTCGCCTTTTACAACAGCCAGTCGCTGAGCGAGATAGTACTGCCCAGCTCAATCGGCGTTATAGCCAGCGGCTGTTTCAAGCAGTGCAAAGGGCTGCAGCGGGTCATCTCGCACATCTACAGGCCCTTCCCCTTGGAGCCCGAAGTGTTTCTCTCGGTCTCGCCCGTCTGCTCGCTGGCCGTCCCTCCGGGCACGCTGACGGGCTATATCTCCTACGGATGGACCCGCGACGTGTTCGGCGGCAGCATGACCGAGGAGGGCGATGTGGAGACCAACTTCTGTGTGGAAAACCCTGTGGTGAAAAGTTTCCTGGACGAGGTTGAGTACCCCTCGGACGACTATTCCTTCACCCGCATCACCGACTACATCCACCGGCAGACCGACTACTGGAAAGACCAGCCGCAGGCGGTCAGGATTGAGGCACCACTGACCACTGAAGGCGAGACGATGGTGCTGCAGACCCTGAAAGACGGGCAGCTGGTGCGCTCGGACACCTTCTATGTGGGCCAGAAGGGACTGGACATCTGGAACCTGACACCAAAGACCCGCTACGACTACAAGCTCCTCCTGCCGACCGACGACGGCGGGCTGAAGCTACTGGCGCAGGGCACCTTCACCACCCAGGGGCGGTTGAGGATGCTGCGCATTGACAATATGCGCAATGTCCGCGACATAGGCGGATGGGCGCTGCCCGGCGGCCGCCGCGTGAGCTACGACAAAGTGTTCCGCAGTGCCGAGCTGGCCAAGAGCAGCAACCTGATATCCGCAAAAGGCATCAAGGAACTGATTGACTTCGTCGGCATCGACGTGGAGCTGGACTTTGCCGACACCATCTACAGCAACTACAGCCCGGTGGCCGGTCTGCTGGAGCATGTCCACGGACCCGAATACCAGATGTCTGCATACGTGGGGGCTATAGGCTCGAAATATCAGGAGACCAAGAACTGCTTCGACAGGGTGCTGCAATGCCTGCGCGAGGGCAAGAAGGTGCTGATGCACTGCAGCGACGGCGCCGACCGTGCGGGCACGCTTGCCTTCCTGATAGAAAGCCTGCTGGGCGTGTCGGAGAGCGACCTGGCCAAGGAGTACGAGCTGACCTGCTTCTACCTGGAGGGCGAAGGAGAGTACCGCCGCCACCGCACCGCCTACTACAGAGACATGGTGGAGTACGTGAAGGGAAAATTCCCCGCCCCCACGCTGAAAGAGAGCGTAGAACAGCTGATGCTGAGTTTTGGCGTGCCCCAAAGTGACATTGACGACTTGCGCCTACTGATGACCGAACAATCCGAAGAGGCCATGCCTCACGAGCCGGAGACCGACGGCACGGCCGACGTGAACGGCGACGGCGTGGTGGACCTGAACGACGTGAAGCTGCTGATGGAGTATATCGCAACTCATAATAACGGCAAATAATTTGGCTGTCTCAAATAATTTGCATAACTTTGCACCTCAAAAAAACGAAAGAAGATGAAGATACCCTTTTCCCCACCATATATTGACGACAGCGTGGTGGCCGAAGTGACCGACTCGCTGCGCTCAGGCTGGATAACCACCGGCCCGAAAGTGAAGGCACTTGAGGAAGAAATCAAACAGCGCACAGGCGCCGGCGCCGTGCTGGGCGTCAGCTCGTGGACCATCGGCGCCATCATGACCCTGCGCTGGCTGGGCGTGAAGCCCGGCGACGAGGTCATCGTGCCCGCCTATACCTACTGTGCCACGGCACTTGCCGTGATATGGGCCGGCGCCAAGCCCGTGATGGTCGACGTGGGCCCCGACTTCAACATCTCCATAGAAGCCATACGCAGGGCCATCACCCCCCGCACCAAGGCCATCATCCCGGTGGACATTGCCGGATGGCCGTGCGACTATCGGGCCATCATGCAGCTGGTGCAGGAGCCCGACATTGTGAAGCTGTTCCAGCCCACATCGCCCATCATGGAGCGGATGGGGCGCATCACCGTGATCAACGACTCTGCCCACAGCATCGGCTCGCACTATGAAGGGCGATTCTCAGGTTCGGAGACCGACATTGCCATCTTCTCGCTACACGCCGTGAAAAACGTCACCACGGCCGAGGGAGGAGCCATCTGCCTGAACATGCCCGCACCCTTCGACAACGAGCAGCTGTACAAGGACTTGCGGCTGATGTCGCTCAACTGCCAGACCAAAGACGCCTTCACCAAAAGCAAGGCCGGCGGCTGGCGCTACGACATCGTGGGCATGGGCATGAAGGCCAACCTGGCCGACGTCAATGCAGCCATCGGACTGGCCCAGATCAGGCAGTACGACCAGCTGCTGGCACGCCGTAAGCAGATATTCCAAGCCTACGATGCCGCCCTGGGCAAGCACCCGTGGGCCATCCTGCCACCCTCTGCCGACGGGCGGCGCGAGAGCAGCTACCACGTCTATGCCCTGCGCATCGACGGCATCAGCGAAGCGCAGCGCGACGCCATCATCGACGAAATCTCGAAGCGCCAGGTGGCCGTCAACGTGCACTTCATCCCCCTGCCCATGCTGACGCTGTTCAGCGGGATGGGCTACAGGATGGAAGACTATCCGCAGGCCTACCGCAACTTTGCCCACGAGATTTCGCTGCCCAGCTATCCGCAGATGACCGATGAGCAAGTGGCCTTCGTCGTCAAGACCGTGACCGAGGCCTACGAAACCGTGATAGGAGAAACGGCGCAATGAGCAGAATATCGGTAGTCATCAACACCTATAACGCCAGCCAGCACTTGGAGAAGGTGCTGCAGTCGGTCAGGGACTTCGACGAGATTGTGGTGTGCGACATGGAGAGCACCGACGACACCCGCGAGATTGCCGCCCACTATGGCTGCAAGATAGTGACCTTCCCCAAAGCCAACCACAAGAGCGCCGAGCCGGCCCGCACCTTTGCCATACAGTCGGCCAGCAGCGAGTGGGTGCTCGTGGTCGATGCCGACGAGCTGGTCACGCCCGAACTGCGGCGCGTGCTCTACAAGGTCGTCAAGGCGCCCGACGGCCCCGCCGGCTACTACATTCCGCGGCAGAACATGTTCCTGGGCATGTTTGTGCGCGACTTCCACTTCGACTACCAGCTGCGATTCTTCATCCGCGAGGGCACGGAGTGGCCCCCCTACGTCCACACCTTCCCGAAGGTCCAGGGCCGGGTGGAGCGGCTGAAGGCCGGCCGCGATGCCCGTCTGCTGCATCTGATGGACGAGACGATGCACGAATATATGGCCAAGATGAACGAGTACACCGACAACGAGGTGGACAAGAAGCGTGACAAAGGCTATGGCGTGGGCGCGCTGCTGTGGCGCCCCGCCTGGCGGTTTTTCAAGAGTTACGTGATGGACGGCAGTTTCCGCATGGGCACCCGTGGCCTCATCCGCTCGCTGATGGCCGCGCAATACCAATACTGGCTGGTGTCGAAAATCATTGAGAAACGTTATCGCGCCTGACAAACGAGCGTCGGTCGTGATATTCCTTGTAAGGCAAGTTATAGTCCAAATAGAAGAAATTGTGCTGCCGCTGGTTGTCGTGCGGCGGAACCACCATATAGTCGCCATATTTCTGGCGCAGGTACGTGTCGGCCTGCTCGACCCCCATCACCTCATGGCCTTCAAACAGGACGGGCTGCGGCGTTCCCAGTATGTCCTTGGTGATGATGCCCCTGACGCCGTCGTCATAGTCGAGCACGTATTCCGAACTTTGATAGTCGTAGGCCAGATAGGCGGCCCGCATCTGCCGCCGCGCCCACTGGTGGCTGACCAGCTTCTGGATGAGCAGGACGGGCCACGAACTGGGGCCGTGGCCATGCTTGTAGGGGTCGCGGTGGAGGAAATAGAGCAGCTTGTCGGTAGCCTTGTAGCGGGCCACGGCCAGACGCTGCATCAGCCTGTGGCGCGAAATGCCGTCGATGGGAAACACGTCGATGTAGATGCCCCCCACATAGTCGCTGTGCTCACGCTCGATGAGGGTGGTGCTGCCATCTACAATCTTGCCGAAGCCGCCCGGATAGTTAGCGTCGGTCTCTATGCTCAGGGCCTCCAACGGCTGTGGCAGCCACTCGCGGGCATGGGCCATCAGCCGGTCGTAGTCGGGCCGGGGCATACAGATGTCCATGTCGTCGTCCCAGGGTATGAACCCTTTGTGGCGCACGGCTCCAAGCATGGTGCCTGCCCAGCAGTAATAACGCAAGTGGTGCTCGCGGCAGACCCTGTCGACGGAAAGCAGGATCTGCAGGATGTGAGTGTGTAGAACGTCTATGTCGTAAGATGCCATCTGTCTCTTTTCTGATGCTTATGGACTGCCAAAGGTAGCACAAAAATGCGAATTGGCAAAATAAAATGCTTATTTATTTGCAGAATATCCATTAATTTAGTATTTTTGCACACCAATTATGGCACATAACCAGAAAATATTCCATATCGTCAGCAACAAGGAATGGGGCGGCGGCGAGCAATATGTCTACGACCTATGCCAGCGGCAGCGTGCCGACGGCCTGACGGTGAGCATCTTCTGCAAGCAGGCAGAGGATGTGATGCACAAATATGAAGAGGCCGGCATCAGGGTGACCCCCCTGCCGCTGGGCGGCGCCTTCGACCTGAAAAGCGCCTGGCGGATGGCTTCGGCAGTGAGCAAGGCCGGCCCCTGCACCATCCACGCCCACAACTTCAAGGATGCCTTCACGGCCTGCTATGCCCGCAAACTGTCGGGAAACAGGCAGGTGCGCGTGGTGATGTGCCGCCATCTGACCCGCAAGGGCAAGAACTCCCTGCTCTACAAATGGCTCTACGGCCAGTTGGACTGCCTCTGCCTGGACTCCGAACTGTCGAAGTCGACGTTCCTAAGCACGTCGCCAGCCATCAATCTGCAGAAGCTGCGCGTGGTGCACACCAGCATTGTCGTGCCCGAAAACGTCACGCCTGCGCCCCTCCGCCAGGAGTACAACATCCCGGCCGATTGCGCCATTGCCATGTTTCATGGCCGTCTGGACCCGGAGAAGGGGCTCGACACGCTCGTCGAGGCTGCCTGCATGCTGAAGGACTGCCACTTCCGCCTGGTGCTGGTGGGCCGGGGCAGCGATGAGTACACGGCCCACCTGCAGCAGCTCATAGCTGACAAAGGCATTGCCGACAAGGTCGTCTTGGCTGGATTCCGACATCCCGTGCTGCCCTGCGTCGCCGCTGCCGACTTCGGCATACTGGCCTCGACCGTGCAGGAGGGCTGCCCACTCTCGCCGCAGGAATACATGTCGCAAGGCCACCCCGTGGTGGCTACCAACAATGGCGGACAGCGGGAGTACATTGCCGACGGCAAGAACGGACTGCTGGTGACACCCGGCGACGCCCGCCAACTGGCCGATGCCCTGCGCCGGCTGACGGAGGACGCCGACCTGCGCCAGCGCCTGGGACAGCAGGCCAAGGCCGACTTTGACGACCACCTGAACTACGAACACTTCTACGCCCAGATAAAGACCATCTATGACATATAAGCTACTCTACTGCGTCTGGTATCTGCTGTCGCTCCTGCCCTGGTGGGTTCACTATCTGCTGAGCGATGCCATCTACCTCATCCTGTACCGGCTCATTGGCTATCGGGTCAAGGTGGTGAGGAGCAATCTGCAGAGTTCGTTTCCAGAAAAAAGCGACAAGGAACTGCGCCAGATAGAGCGGCGGTTCTACCACAGCCTGTGCGACTACTTCGTAGAGATGGTCAAGATGATGACGATGAGTGGAGAGGAGATGCGCCGCCGCATGGTGTTCAAGGGCACCGACACCGTGGCAGAGTGCGTGGCCGACGGCCAGTCGTGCGCCGTCTATCTGGGCCACCTGTTCAACTGGGAATGGATCACATCGCTGCCCTTCTGGGTGCCCAAGGAGGCGCAGTGTGGCCAACTGTACCACGCCCTGGAAAACCCGCTGTTCGACAGGCTACTCCTGTCACTGCGCCAGCGGTGGGGGGCCGAGTGCATCGCCCTGGTGGACATTCTGCGCAAGACCGTAGAGTTCAAGAGGAAGGGCGTGCCAACGGTCATAGGCTACATTGGCGACCAGGTGCCCCATTGGAACAACATACACCACTGGTGCTGGTTCCTGAACCACGACACGCCCGTGATGACGGGAGCCGAGCGCATAGCTGTGAAAAACAATCAGGCACTATTCTATATGGACGTCAGCAGGGTGAAGCGCGGCTACTACGAGGCCGAGTTCAAACTGATCAGCCGCAACCCCAAGGAGCTCAAAGAGTTTGAGTCGGTCGACATCTACTTCCAGATGCTCGAACAGACCATACGGCGCCAGCCGGAACTCTGGCTCTGGAGCCACAACCGATGGAAGCGCACCCGCGAAGAGTTCAACGAGCGCTTCGAGGTGGTGAACGGAAAGGTGGTTCCACGCGAGGGTGCCGAATAATCTTAAATTATAAAAGGAAAGAGACAGTTATGATTTTTGTAAAAGGTGCCGGATGGATGTGCAACAACATCCTGCAGTACGGCCACTTCTACGCCTGGGGCAGAGAGCATGGCCGCAAGACCATGTCGATGCGCTTTGCCTTCAAGTTCCAGCATTTCCGCATCTGCAACACGCCTAACCACCATTTCCTGACCTACGTCGTGGCCAAATATGCCGCCAAGTGGGGGCTCATACCCACCATTGCCTTCAACGAGGAGGGGGCCGACACCACCGCCGGTGAGCAGGAGATGCTGAAGCACAAGCATGTGGTGGTGGCAGGATGGGAGGCCCGCTGGTATGACCTGTTTGAGAAATACAAGGCGGAAATCATCGACCTCTTTGCCTTCAAGAAGTCGGTGGTGAAGGCCGTGGAGCCGCTGATGGCCGCCGTTCCCGCAGGCAGCTGCCGGCTGGGGGTGCACATCAGGCGCGGCGACTATGCCACATGGTACGACGGGAAATATCTTTTCGACGACGGTGTGTTCATCAGTCTCATCAGGCAGTTCGTGGAACAGCATCCTAAAACGACGGTCTTCATCTGCGGAAACGACCCGTCGCTCAACAAGCAGCGCTACGAGACCGAACTGGGCGGCACGAAGATGGTGTTTGCCAACGGCTCGGCTGCCGAAGACCTCTGCCTGCTGTCACAGTGCGACTACCTGATAGGCCCGCCCAGCACGTTCTCGCTGACGGCTGCGATGTATCACGACACCCCACTCTACTGGATAAAGGATGCCGGCGCACCGCTCACACCTGAAGCGTTTCAGCATTTCAACTACTTGTTCCGCCACCTGCTTTAACCCGCCAAAGGCTCAACGGAACCAATATATCAGGCGCTTGTAGTAATACTTCAGCTTCCAACGGAATCCCTCAAACGACCGTATCTGGCCCATTGACGAGACGAAGGTTCCGCTGAAGCTGCCCTGTGTGGCCAGGCACGGATGGCACCACAGCATCTGAATGACACCGCGCTGGTAGAGATGGACCTGGTAGTAATGGTCTACGGCGATGTCGCACTTGTAGGTCTTGGCATCGTCAAAAATGGCCTGGGCAGCCCGACGGCTCACGTACAGGCAGCCGTTGAACCTGACGCGGCCCTGCGGGGCCCGGTAGAGCCACTGGCCCTTTATGCGCTTGGACCTCGGGACAAACTGCAACGACGAGTCCTCGTAAGAGATAACGACAGGTATGTCGGCGTAATGGCGCCTGCACTCCTGCAGCGTCTGCTCAAAATCTTTCAGGAAGTGGGGATGCAGCACAATGTCGTCTTCGAGCACCAAGGCACCCTCCAACTGGTGGTCAACGATGTATTTGCAGGCCATCAGCTGCTTTATGGCACAGCTGGTGGCCCCCGAAATATTGTCCAGTTCACAGCCGGGCTGAATATAGGCCCTCATCACCTCGTCGGTCAGTTCGTCTTTATCGTAATCGAGGATATACTCCACCGGCCCCGGCCACCCCTGGAGCTGTTGCTCCATGTGTCGCAGCCTGTCGGTCAGGTGCTTGGCGTGAATCACTAATACGGCTGTCATACGTTGATTGCTTTTAAAGGGATAAAACTGTTAAGGCAGCAGGCGGTTCTGCGTCATGCGCTCCATATACTGCTGGATGATGGCCTTCACTTCGCGCTCCATCTGCCCTTGCTGGGGCAGCTGGCCTTTCAAGTTGTGCTGCATCAGCGAGTCGGTCAGGGCGTAGACGGCACGGGTCTGTATGCCGTCGAACTGCAGCACGTGGCCGTGCTTCACATATTGGTAGATGCCGTTCAGATAGTTTACTGCCCACGTGCTGTCGGGCGGGGTGTTGAAGAGGTCGATGCCAAAGCTGAAGAAAGGCTTGTCGTAATGAAGCATGCCCATCAACGTGGGCATAATGTCTATCTGCTGGGCTACCTTGTCCTGCATCTGGCCCGGCGTGCGCGTGGTGTCGGACGGCTCATAGATGACGATGGGCGAGCAGAAACCGCCCAGGTCGGTCTGGTAGTAGTCGTGGTCGCTCTGGTTAGTGTGGTCGCTGGTGAGCACGAAGATGGTGTTCTGGAACCATGGCTGGCGGCTGGCCTCGCGGAAGAAGCGGCCTAGGGCCATATCGGTGTAGCGGATGCACTTGTGCATGACGATGCCTTCCTCGGGATAGACCTCCTTGTATTTCTCGGGTATCTCGTAGGGGTGATGGCTGGAGGCCGTGAAGACTGCCGTCATAAACGGTTCTTTCATTTCAGACATCTTGGCGCAGTAGTATTGCAGGAAAGGCTCGTCCCAGATGGCCCACAAACCGTCGAAGTCATCGTCGCCGCCAAAGCGCGGGTCGTCATCATAGTCTTCGCGACCATAGTAGTTCTGGAAACCGGTGCTGCGGGCAAAGGCCATAAAGCCCATAGAGCCGCGCTGCGCCCCGTGGAAGAATGCGGTCTCATAGCCTTTCCCAGCCAGCAGCGAGGCAATGCCGCTGACGTGGTTCATGGAGGCAGGGGTGAGGAAGAACGGCTCGACAAACATGGGAATGGACGAGAGGATGCTGGGCATGCCGTCGATGCTCTTACGACCATTGCAGTAAGAATACTTGAAAGTGGTGGAGAGGCCGATGATGGAGTCGATGCAGGGGGTGTAGCCCTTGTACCGGCCATGCTCCAGGTCTTTGTTGAGGGCGCCGATGTATTCACGGCCGAAACTTTCGACAATCAGCACCACCACATTCTTCTGGGTTGTGGGAGTTGAGAGGCGGGAGGTGGGTGGTGTGTGGACAGGGGTGAAGACTGCCTCCAACTCTTCCTCACTATCAAAATAGTCGGGCACCACGAAGACATTCTTGCCAATGGTGCGATAGAGCGAGAAAGGGGTGTTCAGCACCAGGGCCGCGTCGATGGGGCGGTCTACGTACTGGTTGGCATTGCTGATGGTGATGGGGCGTACCGCAGTAGTAAAGCCGCCGCGGATGCCAGCCACCACAAAGGGGGCAACGAGAGCCAGCAGCAACAGCTGAGAGGGGTACCACAGCCACCAGCGACGGGCGGGATTGGCATTCACCGGCGTACGGTAAAAGCGCAAAATGCCATAAACAAGCAGGGCGAACAGCAGCACCAGATACCAATGGTTGACGAGTTCGGTGCCGATGACGCCCGTCAAGTTGCTCTCGTTCTGGAACTCGCCGAAGACGGTGGTCGTGGTGCGCCGCATGGTGAAGGGGAAATAGACGGAGTCTGCCAGACTGGCTGCCAGCGCCAGCGAATTGACGACGACGAACACCCACTTGGCCAGCTTTCGCCACGGGGTGAGCAGAAGTAGCGCAATGTAAGGAATGTTGGTGACGAAGATGGCTGACGTGTCGAACACCAGTCCGCCTTGCAGAATTTCTGCCAGATGGCCGGCATCCAGATGGCCTTCAAAATAAGAATAGTTCGTCAGCAGGAAGACCATTCGGGCCAAGAAGTAGATGACATAGGCCAACAACAGATTGCAGCAGAGCGCTGTCAACGGTTGGAAATAGGGATATAGCGTCTTTGCTTTCATTTATATATATATGAGGGTCTTATTTGCAGCTCAAGTCTTCAGATGCCAGCTGCAGAATGGCTCTGGCTGTGCGTGCCATTCGCTCTGACTGGGCCGATGTGGTCACGGTGACGCGCTCGGCTGTCAAGTCGTAGAGCGTGAAGCCGGTACTGTCGGTCATTGAAATGCCGTTGTTGAACATGTGTGTGGCGAAAGGATAGCGATAACTCTTGCTGGTGACATCACGGCTGAACGTGAAATCGGCATGGCTGATGCCCATCTGGCCCAGCAGGGTGGCGGCAAAGTCGCTCTGGTTGCAAATCATGTCCAGCCTGCGGGGCTGCCTGACAGCACCGCCTGTCCACACCATCGGAATGCGGTTGCGGTCAGGATGCTGCTCGTCAAATTCGCGGAAGTCGCTGCTGTGGTCGGGCATGAAGACTATCAGGAGATTGTCCCAAACGGGGGATGACTTCATGTCGGCAAGAAATCTGCCTATGCACTGGTCTACATACCAGAACCCGTTGAACTGCTTCTCAGAAAACTTGTTGACGGGAACGTCCCACGGCTCGTGGCTGCTCAACGTGGAGAAGCCGATGAGGAAGGGCTTGCCGTCACGGTGGCGCTGTACCAGTTCGCCGAGGGTCTTAAAGGTGATGTCGTCACGGACGCCCCAATTGGCTGTCTGCTGCTCCTCTATCGTGTAGTCTTGTTTCCAGTGGAGCTGCTGAAAGCCTGTACTGATGAGGTAGCCTTTCATTTTAGTGAAATTGATGTCACCGCCGTACAGGTATTCCGTGGAGTAGCCTTCACGCTGCAGGCTACGGGCAATGGCTGAAAGGTGGGCCACCTTGTTCGACATTTTCATGACCGACATGGTTGGGAAGGAGAGGTAGCCGCTGAGTGCCGAGACCGTACCGCGGTCGGTGCGGTAGCTGTTGCCGAAGCAATTGGTGAAATCGACACCCTCTTCTGCCGCTTTGCACAGATTGGGCATCACCTCTAAAAACATTTTTCCACAGCTCTCCAGCAGGACAACCACAACATTGGGACGTTGAGTCGTCAGCAATGTGTCGCCGGGTAGAGTCTGGCTGTCAAAGAGTCCATTGGTGAGCTGCGCCAGCTCCTCTTTGCTGTAAAAGTTGTAAGTGGCATTTTCGCTGGCAGTCTTCTCAAACGATGACAGGAAGCTGAAGACGGGGTTTACGGCCGAATGGTTGAGAAACTGGTTCTGCGAGAAATATACCTGGCCGATATTGGTGGTCGACTCGTCGACGCCGCCACGGATGCCTATGACAATCAAGGGGATGCAGACGAGGGCAGAGAGTGCTTCGGCAATACGGTGGCGGCTGGTCTTGATGCGGGGTTGAGGGAGCGTGTAGGCCAAAAAGAACACCGCTGTCAGCAGAATGATGATGGCCATGCGGAGAATGAGGTAGCCCGGCGATACAGAGGCCATAGCGTCAGTTGGCGTGTCAAGGTATTGCAGGCAGCTGGCGTCAAGCTTGAACTGCCAGAAGGGGTACAGACTGGTGTCGGCCACAAAAGCGAGCGACAGGCCGACAGAGGCAAGCAGAAACCAGATGTTGAGCAGCCACCGCAGCAGTTTTGGCCATCCGATGAAGATGGAAGCAGTGACACAGAGAAAAGGCACCGCCAGCACATAGAGGGCGGTGCTGAGATCAAGGGAGAGTCCATGACCAAGCACACCAAGAACGTCGGAAGCGGTAAAGGCGTGCCCTTCAGCATTGCAGACCATAAAGGCCACTTTTGCCAACAGAAAGAACAACACCGTCAGTGCGTAGGTCTTTGTCAGCAGCAATGTTCTTTGAAACATCGGGAATAGGTGTTAATGGAGGATGTTACCTGAAAACCTTCTTAAAGACTCAGAGGCCACGCGCCTTGTAGATGCGCTCTTTGGCGGCATTGATTTCCTGAAATTTCTTTTCGGCAGCGCGACGCACGTCATCGCCCAGTTTGGCCACACGGTCGGGGTGGTGCTCAAGGGCCAAACGGCGATAGGCTCGGCGCACCTCATCGTCAGTGGCCTGAGGACTGACACCCAGCACCTTGTAGGCATCGTCAAGGGAGTCGCCCTCCAGATGGAGCAGGGCATCAACTTCGGTCGGCGACAGGCCCATCCATTGGGCAGCCTCCTTCAACGCGACAATCTCAGCCTGGTCTATACGTCCGTCGGCCTGGGCAATGAGCACCAGGAAGTTGAGCAGTTGCAGACGGGCAGGGTAGTCCATGTTTCGGGCTATTTGCCGACAACTCTCCTGGATGGCCTGCCGATACTGCATGTCGCTCATGTCCTTTGACTTTTCAAAGATGCGGAGCAGAATGTCGTTGCCTTGTTCGACGGCGGCCTCACCGAAGTTTGAGCGGAGCATGTTGCGCACAGCCTCCATCTCGGAATGCATAATTTTGCTATCGGCCTTGATGATATAGCTGGCCATGACAAGCAGGGAGAAGAGGAAGCTGTTGCGGTCGCCCTGCATAGGATTCGGCTGTTCCCCGTAGGACACCTCAATAGATTTGGAGGACAGCACATCGAAGAGCAATCCCACACACATGCCCACAAAAAGCCCCATAGGGCCGGAGGCCATCCATCCGAGGATGCCACCAATCCATGCTCCAACCTTTGCCATCCCCAATCTCTGCTTATTCGATGGCGTGAATCAGGAAGTCTACAGCTCCGTTGACCCCAAACTTGCGTACATTCAGGGAAATGTCGTAGTTGCGTGCATCCTGCCAGTCGCTGCCCGTGAAGGTCTTAGTGTAGAGTTCACGGCTGTAGTCGTTGTCTACAATCATAGCAGCGGCATCCGATTCCGAAAGGTCATAGCGGCGTGCAATGCGCTGCTTCCGGCAATCGTCATCGGCATGGATGAAAATCTTCAGGGCGTTGGGATGGTCACGGAAGATGTAAAAACCGCAGCGGCCAATGATGACGCACGACTCTTCTGAGGCGATTTTACGGATGGCCTTGGCCTGTGCCTCGAAAAGCTGATGAGAGGTCTGGTCCTGCTCCTGCCCGTTGTACTCTGCTCCAGCCATATAGGAACGGTAGAACTGAGTGAAGTCATCGCGCCACAGGGGATTGCGGGCCTCAATGCGCTCAATTGCATCCTCAACACTACCGAAGCGGCTGGCCACCTCGTTGATAATCTGCTTGTCGAGCAACTTCACGCCCAGACGACGGGCCAGCTCGGCGCCAATCTCATGACCACCAGTGCCAAACTGTCTGCTGATGGTGATAACAAATTTTTCCTCCTTATTCATAGCATTCCAATCAAAGGTTAGGTTTATTCTATTATTTCAGACCTCCCCCGACTTTTCCCCTTAAGAGAAGTCAGGGGAGGTCTGTGTAGATTTGACTTTAATTACTTGCCGACACAATCCTAAATGTCAAGCAGGATGACCTTGGCCCTGCTGTTGTCGCACTGAGGCATTGTGCGCCCGACAGCTGCACCGATGTACGTTGGGTCGCACACCACGTAGCGTCGTCCGCCAAACTTGATGTAGTCGCCCGGAACCTCTTCGTTGAAACCGACGGCTGTGGCCAGATGGCCAGGATAGTAGACCAGGATGATGGGCAGGCCCACCAGGTCGCGTACCAGACGTGAGAAGAGGATGGAACGGTCTTCACAGTCCTGATAGGGATAGTAGAGCGTCTCTTCGGCAAAGAACGGTCTGTCGCCTCCCCAAATTTTGTCGTCAAGCTCATATTGGAAACCAGTCTGTATGAGGTCGAGGAGACGCCTTACCTGTTCGTACTCACTCTTCCCACTAAGCAGAGGCTTCAGCTGCGGATAGATTTCGTCGCGAATGTTGGCCGCCATCGGGACGTTGGCATAGATGGCCCACTTGGTCATCAGGTCGTCGTTGATGGTAGACTGTGGGTAGTCATTGCAGAAGTCAATCTGGTTCTTGTTGCTGTGGACGGTGAACTGCATCTCAGGGAATTTCCTTGATTTGAAGGTGCGCTCGGGGGTCTGCACCATATCGAACTTCTGCTCCTTGGGAATAAAGAGCGAGAGGCCCTGCTCGTTCAGGAGATTGGCCTTGCAGATATTCAGGCTGCGCACACCGTCTTCCATCACATAGAAGCGGGTACCATCCAACTCGAAGTAGCTCTTGTTGTAGATGGTGTGCTGGCAAGCCAAAAGCATCAGCAAACGGCCGTTGTCGAAAGCCAGGCGCATCTTGTAGCCCGACCACGAATAGAGGAAGGCACTGAGCAGCGTGGCCTCATTGCTTTTTCCCATAAACTGATTGGCCATGCTCTGCAGCACTTTGTAGTAGGCCCAGTCAGAAAGTTCGTGGCTGTCGCGAATTTCCATACACTCGGACAGCAGATTGCGGTATTTCTCCGTAGACACGATCTTCAGGGCATCGACAACATCGGACTCCTTGGTGCCCTTCATCTTGAACTTATAGCTGTCGTCAAGGTGTACCTGATACTCCGTACCGAACACCTTGAACTTATAGACCTGCTTGGTGGCGGCTTTTTCGTTCTTCAGATAGTCCTGACGAATGAATGGGTCTGGTTTTTCCTCAACAGGAGCCGGAATTGCCAAGGCTTCTTTCTCAACCTGCAAGGGGCGGCTTGGCTCCGTCTTGGGCCGTGCGGCAACGGTGGTGACGCTCTTGTCCTTGTTCTTCTTTTTCTTCTTGAGCTTGTCTACCAGCTTGTCGAACACAGAGAAGACAGAAGCAGTAGCATCTTCCTCGGCCTGCTGTTCTTTCTGCAATTCCACCATCAGGTTATCGTCCAAGACCACGCCTTCGCTATCATCTTCGTCAAGGAGGATGACGGGGGGCAGCTCTTTCTCGCTGGGCATACGCATCGGCTCTTCCGAGCGGTACTCGGCCCAAGCGTTTTTGGTGAATTCGAGATAGGTGTTCCAGGCTTTTTCGCGGAACTCCAGATAGCGCTTGCGGAAGCCCCAGTTGTCCTCATTCTGTTCGGGCTCGCTGGCTTCAGCCACGGCATTCTCGTCATAGACCAACCCATCGCGGGTTACGGTACAGGGGTCTACCACACGCTTGCTGGCAGTCTTGCCTTTTCTGACAAGGCTGCTGGCCACGCTGGCAATATACTCTTTCGATCTGCTCACGATAGTGTTTTTGCTGTCCTTGAGCATCGTCTTCAGTGAGCCTGTGCCACTTGTTCTCACAATATACTCCTTGTTGGCCACCTGGTCAATCAGAGTGAGTCGTGCGTTGAATGGAATGTTCAGCTGGTCGGCATCGGTCAGCTGGTCGCCCTTCTGCAGCACCACTTTCTTTCCGTTGGTGGTCTTTTCTGGCAATCCTGTCACCTCCTTGATGATGTAGGTAGCCTTCTGAGCCCCTGCCGTCAAGCAAACAAAGCATGTCAGGAGCAGTAAAAGTCTCTTTATCATTGCTTCTTGTTATTCTTAAAGTTTTTGACCAAAATATTAAATAGATTTTCAGCCGATACGGTGAAGGGTATGGCCGCCAGGGCGTATGCCAGATTGATGCTGATGTTTTCCTGGCAGAAGAGGATGAAAGCCCCCCACACGAAGACTGCCATCAGCAGGAACTTGATGATACCCTTCACCAGAATGGAACTGAGCAGATAACCCAGCAACTCATTGCCGACCCTGGCTACAAGCACAGCATAGCGGTCGAAGAAGTAAATAACGACGAAAACCAGCAGGAACGAAGCGAGCCAAAGCACCCATCCGGAAGCCTCTATTATCTCCTTCTGTTCGAGCAGGGTCTCCACACTGTAGGCCAACAATTTCACGCCGGCAATCTTTCCCTGAGGTGTGTAGTGCATATCGCTCTCGTCGCGCATCGTCCCCAGAAACACCACGCGGTCTGCAATATAATTGCGATATTCCGAAATGCTGTCGGGCGGGATGACCTGATACTCGGTGGGCGAGAAGTTGACGCGTATGTCGCCTTTCTTCAGCTTGACCGTTTCCTGACCGGCATATTTGTCAGCCACTATCTTGCAAAGCGACGGCCGCAATTCGCCCATCACGCTGTCGGCCACGATGACATTGCGCTTCATGTCTCCGTAGATGCTTCGCTCAAAGTCGATGAACCCCTGGTTGTATTTGCCCAGGCTGTCGGCAAAGAACGAGTTGCGGGTGATGGTCCATTGGTCGCCGTCCCACGAATCGCTGATGAGTTTATAGGCAAAGACAATATTGTCGTACCTTGTGGCTACGGCGGCTATGAGACTGTCGCCGTATGGTTTGTCCTCCTTCAGGCCCTCAAACACGCAGTCGATACCGACCACTTTGGCCCCTTGCTCCTCTACCTGCACAATAAGGTCGGCCAACTCGTCGCGGCCATACACATCGGTAATGTCGACGATGGACACTACTGTGCTCGAGTCGGCCTCGTCGGCCTGTGCAAGCAACTGATAGTAGAAATCGTCCATCGAGTAGTCGCCAATGGCTTTCGCCAACGGGCTGAAGAGCGTCAGGTTGAGGGCTATGGTCTTGTAAATCCACAGCACGACAAAAGTCGTCACTGTGGCACCTGCGATGTGCCACAGCGGCGATTTCTTTTTCACATTAGCCTCTGCCATAGATTTCGGCTTTTATTGTTCCATAGCGACCACGAAGGGGATGCCCTTCTCCTTGCACTTGCTGTCTACGAAGCTTTTACCAGTGCTCAGGCCCTTGCCTATGTCGTAGGCTGCGCGCATCAGCACTTCCTTGTTGCCGTTCTTCTTGGTGCGCTGAAGCTCCATCACGGGGATAATTGTGCCAAGTTTCTGCTCACAGATGCTCTTGAACTCCTCGCAGACCTGCGATACTGAAACGGCTTGGTCGTTGGGAAGCTGTTCGTTCTTTAGCTGCGCCTCGACAAGGCTGGTAATCTGCGAAGATATCTTGTTGGCCAAATCAGACTTAGCAACTGCCGAAGCCGTCATCTTGGCTGCATCGTAGAATTCGCCTATACTCTGTGCTTCACCAAAAACATACTTGGGCTGGAAGTGCGAGTCGGTTTCGGCCTGCATTTTGAAACTCTTGGCAAGCTGGGTCTCCATTGGCAGTGCTCCCGGAACGACAGTCCATCCCTCTTTCTTAAGTCTCTTCGCTTCTTTCTTCACCTCCTTGGTGATTTCTTGAGCAACGGCTGGTGTGCCCATGCTGAGCAGAAAGAGGCACATCATCATTTGAATCATTTTTTTCATAGCTGTTTCTTTTTAGGGTTGAAGTTTAAATAATTTCAGTACATTTTGGCAACTATTGCCGCTGCAAATGTACGTGAATTTTCTGATACCACCAAAATATTTTGGAATAATTTGCAAAATGAGCAGTATTTTGCGCCGGCTGTTTCAAAAAAAAGTCAAAACAGATTGCCTATTAAAAAATTATTGTGTAATTTTGCACCCCAAACAGTTACCATATATTATCTTATTCTACCAAATATGCAGTTGAAATTCAATCTTGTTGTTGCCCTGCTGCTCATGGTGACAGCGGTGTCGGTGGCCCAAGTCACCACATCGAGTATGGCCGGCCATGTCACGTTTGAGGACAACAACGAGGATGTCATAGGTGCCACGGTCCAGGCCGTACACGAGCCTTCCGGAACGTGCTACAATGCCGTCACCAACGTCAGTGGCCGTTTCTCCCTACAGGGTATGCGCACAGGCGGGCCCTATGCTGTCACCATAAGCTATATCGGGTACGACTCGCATACTGTCAAGGGCATTGTCTTGGAATTGGCTGAGACCTACCAGCTGGACGTGAAAATCAACGAGAACACCACTCTGCTTAAAGAAGTTGTGGTAAGTGGCAGAGCATCGAAGTTTACTGCCGAAAAGACAGGAGCCTCCACCAACATCACCTCGTCGCAGATTGTCAATTTGCCCACGGTGACACGCTCCATCACTGATCTGGCACGCCTCTCTCCCTACGACGGAAACGGCATGGGCTTTGCCGGCTCCGACGGGCGTACAGCCAACTTCACCGTCGACGGTGCCAATTTCAACAACAATTTCGGCCTGACCATGAAGCTCCCCGGGGGCGGCAACCCCATCAGCATTGAAGCCCTTGAAGAGATACAGGTGGTCATATCGCCCTACGATGTGCGCCAAACCAACTTTATCGGCGGCGGAATGAATGCCATCACAAAGAGTGGCACCAACACCTTTCGCGGTTCTGCCTACGTTTATCACCAGAACGAGAATATGCAGGGCGATGCCATAGACCGCGAGCAATTCAGCGGTGCACGGGCCAAGGACCAGACCACCACCTACGGCTTCACCTTAGGAGGCCCTATCGTGAAGGACCGGCTTTTCTTCTTTGCCAATGGCGAGATGATGACCAAGCCAACGGTGGTGAACCACTGGCGCGGTGCCACTCTCGACGACCCACAGAATGCCGAGAACTACGTCTCACGCACCACCCAATACGACTTGGCTGCCATTTCAGAATATGTGGGCCGTAACTATGGCTACGACACGGGCAGCTACACCTCGTTCCCGGCCGACGAGAACAACTATAAACTGCTGGCCCGACTGGACTGGAACATCACCAACCGCCATCATCTGGCCCTGCGCTACAACTACACCAAGAACCGCAACTGGAAAAGCCCGAATGCTGCCTCCATGGATGGCGGACCTCGCATGACCGATGGCCGAATGTCAAAGATGGCTATGGCCTATGCCAACTCCATGTATGCTGAGGACAATCTGGTCCACTCGTTCTCCATCGACCTGAACAGCCGCTTCACCGACAACCTGTCGAACCAGTTCCTGGCCACTTATTCGAAACTTGACGATGTGCGTGCTTCAAAGTCTGGCTCGTTCCCCTTCATCGACCTCCTCAAAGACAACAACAACTACATCTCTTTAGGTTACGAACTGTTCACTTGGAACAACGCCATCCACAACGACATCTTTAACGTGAAGGACGATGTGACATGGTATCTCGCCACGCACAAGTTGACGGCCGGCGCAAGCTATGAGTACCAAATGGCCGACAATATGTATATGCGCAACGGATTGGGCTATTACCGCTACACCATCACCGACGATATGTATGTCGACGGAAGACTCCAGCCGGCAGCCGTCTTCGGCAGTGTGCCGGAGATAGTGGCCATCACCTACGGCTACAATGGCGAAGACAAGCCGGCTTCGCGGGTACAGTCGGGCAAAATGGGGCTCTACCTGCAGGATGAATGGAACATCCGCGACAATCTGAAAGTCACTGCAGGTCTGCGGCTCGACGGCCTTTTCTTCGACGACGACGACTTGATGACCAACCAGGCCATTTACAACTATAACTACAACGGTAGGCACATTGACACTGGCCGATGGCCCTCCACCAAGTTTACGCTCTCACCCCGAATGGGCTTCACGTGGGATGTCTTCGGCAACAAGCTGCTGAAGGTGCGTGGCGGCACAGGTCTCTTCTCCGGGCGCCTGCCTCTGGTGTTCTTCACCAATATGCCCGCAAATTCCAATATGCTGCAATATCGCGGCATCTGGAATGCCACGGGAACCAACAACGCTGTGCAGGCCGATATGACACAGTTTCAAGGCAAGATAATGATTGGCAATGAACTGCGCGACTACGTCACTACCCATCAGCCCAACGGGCAGCCCTATACCGACCCTGCCACACAGATGCCTTTAGGCCCGGCCAGCATTACGCCCGAGCAGGGTGTGGCCGGATCGATTATCAATGCTGTCGACCCCAGCTTCAAGATGCCTCAGGTGTGGAAGACGTCCATCGCCGCCGACTATCAGGTTCCCGTGGGATTCCCTTTCACCGCCACCTTGGAGTTTATCTTCAACAAGACCATCAATGCCGTGTGCATGTATGACTGGAGCACCAAGGACCCGGAGAGCTTCAGCCGACTGAAAGGCGCCGACAACCGTCCACTCTTCGAAGACTTCAAGCTGACCGACCCCACCACGGGCCACCCGCTGCCTACAGCCTATGTGCTGAGCAATACCAGCAAGGGCTATGGCTGGACATTCAATGTCACGCTGAATGCGCAGCCCTTCGACTGGCTGAACCTGATGGCCGCCTACACCCACACCGTGAGCAAGGAGAAGACGGGCATGCCCGGAAGCGACGCCTCGTCGGCCTTCACTTATATACCCAGCTATCAGGGAGCCAACAACGTGGCGCTTCACAATTCGCAGTACGTCATTCCAGACCGTATCGTGGCCAGCGCCACCGTCAGCGACAAGGGCGGCAACCACTTTTCGTTCATCTATGAGAGCTGGCATGGAGGCTTCAACACCTCATTCCTGACGGTCAACGACATGAATGGCGATGGCTACAACTATGACGTCGTCTATATTCCCACAGATGCAGAGGTGGCCAGCAGACTGTTCCGCTTTGCCACCCCCGACGACCAGACGCGCTTTATGGACTTTGTCCACGCCAACAACTATCTGAGCAGACACCAGGGCAGCTATGCCGAGGCTTACAGCGTCTATTCGCCGTGGGTGCACCGGCTCGACTTCGCCTATAAGCACGACTTCAGGCTGAAAATGGGAAAGAACGAGCACAAGCTCCAGTTCTGCTTCGACATCAAGAATGTGCTGAACCTCTTCAACAGCAGCTGGGGCGTGTGCAAGATTGCCAACCAAGACTTCAGCACCACGCCCAGCAGCACCGGCAGCGTTCAGAATTCGCGCATTCTCAACTATCTGGGCCGCGACGCCGACGGCTATGCCGTCTTCTCTACGCCTAAAGGCATCAACGGCAAGACAGAAATGTGGAAACCCTATCACTCGCTGGACCAGTGCTGGTTTGCCTCTGTAGGTCTGAAATATTATTTTAACTAAAAAGATATGAACAGGATAAACGAAAGACAAGACGAGATTATTGAGGAGTTTGAAGGTCTGGACGACTGGATGGACAGGTACCAGATGCTGATTGACATGGGCAACGAGCAGGCGCCCCTTGACGAGCGCTACAAGACGGAGAGCAATCTGATTGACGGCTGCCAGAGCCGTGTGTGGCTGCAGGCCGACTACGTTGACGGGCACGTGCACTTCCAGGCTGAGAGCGACGCCCTCATTGTGAAGGGCATCGTGACGCTGCTCATCCGGGTGCTCAACGACACCACGCCTCAGGAGATACTCGATGCCGACCTCTACTTCATTGACCGCATCGGCCTGCGTGAGCACCTCTCGCCGACGCGCAGCAATGGTCTGTTGGCCATGGTAAAGCAGATGCGCATGTACGCCCTTGCTTTTCAGGCCGCCGGCGTGAGCTAAACCCATCCGTATGTTTCATGTAGATGAAGTTAAGAATTAAGAAAGACACATCTTATTAATTCTTAATTCCCACGTGCAGCCTATGCCAACCCCATTTCCCGGGCTTTCTCCATCAGCAGCTGCATCAGCGGTTCGCGCTCGTTCTCCACGCGGTTGTCCAGCACTGCATCCTTCAGCGTCTGTTTCAGCACGCCCACTTCGCGGCTGGGCTTCAGATTGAAGAGTGCCATGATTTCGTTGCCGTCAATGCAGGGCTGGAGCAGCCGCTTGTAGTCCTTCTCCTGCAAGTCGGCCAGCTTCTCGCGCACGATGCGGAAGTTTTCCAGAAATATCTTCTTCTTTACCTCATTCTTGCTGGTGATGTCTGCTTCGCAGAGCGTCATCAGGTCGTCGATGTCGTCGCCGGCGTCGCTCAACAGGCGTCTCACGGCGCTGTCGGTCACCTCGTTGTCGGCAATCGCCTGCGGCCGCATGTGCAGGTCCACCAGTTTCTGCACATACTTCATCTCGGCACCCATAGGCAGCTTCAGCCTGCGGAAAATCTGGGGAACCATTTTCGCCCCAATATAATTATGGTTGTGGAACGTCCATCCCGCCAGTGCATCCCACCGTTTGGTCTGCGTCTTCCCGATGTCGTGCAGCAGGGCAGCCCATCGCAGGTACAGGTGTGAGCTGTCTGAAGGCTGGCGCGAAATGTTGTCCAGCACCTCCAGCGTGTGGTAGAAATTGTTTTTGTGTGCCCGTCCGTTGCGCTGTTCCACAATGTCGAGCGCAGAGAGTTCGGGCAGGATGATGTTGAGCAGGCCGCACCGCTGCAGGTCTACGAAACCACGGCTGGGCACTGCCGACATCATTATCTTGTTCAGTTCCACCTCTATGCGCTCGCCGCTCACTATCTTGATGCGGCCGGCCATGTGCTCCAGGGCTTCAAAGGTGCGCTCCTCAATCAGAAAATTCAGCTGGGTGGCAAAGCGTATGCAGCGCATCATCCGCAGGGGGTCGTCGCTGAAGGTCACCTCTGGGTCCAGCGGCGTGGCAATGATGCCATCCTCCAGGTCGGCCAAGCCGTTGAAGGGGTCCACCAACTCGCCAAAGCGGCTGCTGTTCAGGCAGATGGCCATAGCATTGATGGTGAAGTCGCGCCGGTTCTGGTCATCTTCCAGAGTGCCGTCTTCCACGATGGGTTTGCGCGAGTCGTGGCTGTAGCTCTCGCGGCGTGCACCCACAAACTCCACTTCCATTTCCTGCTTTTCGTCATTCCGCCATTTCACTTGTGCCGTGCCGAAGTTTTTGAACACCGAGAGGTGTGCCCGTCGGCCCAGCCGTCGCTTCAGTTCCGTGGCCACGGCGATGCCGCTGCCCACCACCACCACGTCAATGTCGTTAGAGGGGCGCTCCAAGAAGAGGTCACGCACATAGCCGCCCACCACATAACATTCCACGCCCATACTGTCGGCCACATCGCCTATCTTCTTAAATATATCCTGATCCAGAATTTCGGCCAGTTCTTTGTCCGTATAGAGTCTCATTATATGTGTAGTTTTCGCAATTTCGATGCAAAGTTACGAAAAAACGAGAGAAAAGCCAAATTTATTTGAGCTTTTCCGAGTGCAAGTAATTTCGGCGAAGCCAAAGTTACGAAAAAAGCTTGTAACAAACGAGCAATTTTCGAAGATTAACGCAGAAAGCACGTAAATAAAGGGCAAGACAGGGAATAATCGGGAATTGAAGGATGAAGGGAAAAGGCAACTTGATGCGGATTGGTGCAAGAGTTAGGTCTCTAAATCGTACCACGCTTGAGCCACCTCTGATAGTTAAACTTTTCTAATTTCAGAGACACGGAAAAGGCAGAATGACGCTTCAAGGCTTCACAGCTAAAGCGTGGAATGACTTTTGCAAAGATGGATGCAATCATCAGAAGAAATGCGGAGAAGGCGCAGCAAGTGAAAACAAATGTGCGATTACAGTTTACGCATTACGAATTGCCAAAACAAGAAGCCAACCCAGAGCCACAGAAACATGCCGAATCATCTATTTCTATTCCCTCACTTGGTTTATTCGATACCAACAATCCCGTCTATGACCCTACCGAAGAAGAGTTCAGAAGGAGGATGCAGAAGAAGAAAAAGAAGCGAGGGCCAAGATTATAATGATAACTGTTTCTCGTTCAAATAATGAAGATGGGGGCCTGCCCAATTGGTGGTAGGTGCCCCCATTTACTAACATTTGAAGCCCGGTTCTGTATCCTCTCCCAGTTCAAAGACATTCTCGTCAATCTTCACTGTTTCAATTTGTTCTTATGTAGCCATATTCCCAACAAAAGTAGGCAATTTATCCGAATTTTCCCCAAAAAAGGCTTTCACCGCTCGGCCTTTGGACGCTTTTCTAGGAAAAGAAGGCTTGTGGAGGTGTTTTTTTAGGTAATTATGTATCTCTTTAGAAAATTATTCGTATCTTTGTGGTCAAAAATTGGCAATACAGGAGATGTCTAAAAACTCACTCGTTACAACTAATACTATTAGAGTATGAAAGGACTGGCAATTTGGTTTCTGAAAAAAATCTATGGAATAGATGTAGATAACCTTCGAGAATACAACAAAAGACTAAAGGAAGAGAATGGCAGACATGTCTCTAGGAATAATTCTCTGAAAAAGGACAAGGAATCCTTGTCTGAGAAGACTATGCGTTTAGAAAAAGAAAAGAGTGAACTAGAGAACACAAATCGTAAGTTGAAAAGCAACAATGATGAGACGAACAAAGAGAATTCTGGCCTAAGAACGTCCTTAGATGATGCTAATAGGGAGATTAATCGATTGAAAAGCTCACTAGATGAAGCAAATAAGAAGATTAAATCATTAGAGGAAAAGGGTTCAATAGAACCTATCCCTGAAGTGCCTAATGGTGATGATGAGAATCAAGACGAGATAGAGAATCTAAAGCGGCAATTTGACAATCTCCAAAAACAGTTGGAGCAAACAAATGAAGAAAACCAAAATCTGAGAGCGAAAACAAGCAACCGAGATTCTACTATAGATATTTTGAAAAAAGAAATAAAAGATCAAAAGGTAACTGTAGATTCACAAAAACAAACTATAGAAACCTTGCAAGATGATAAAAGAAAGTTAGAAGAGGAGAATAGAGACCTTGAAGAAGAATTACGAAAACTAAAAGGTGATACCCTTCCCCCCATAAATGTGTCAGGAGATGGTCCCGTCATAACACCAAAACCTCCTGTAGATATAGAATCTCCCAAACCAACAATTGACGAGACTAAACGTACCATTGATACTGTAATAGACATAGAAACTGATAAAGAGATATATGCCAAATCTTTCTTTGCTCAGCCAGAAGGTGTTATCTTTAAGATGAGGACCGAGTTGGAGAAAGCTATCTACCTGCATAGACCAAAGTATGTCTGCAAATACTGTGGGCAGATGGTTAAGATTTCAGGAAGGAAGACAGAACGAGGTATGGCACGCTTCTTCTCACATTTAAGAGATAGCGATGACTGTGACTATAAGACAACAACAGGCAGAACAAGACGAGAAATTAACCGAGAAAAATTTGCAAGATGTAATGAAGGCGAACGCCATAAGTTCCTAAAGGCCGAAATCGCAAAATACCTCGAAAAGACTGAAGGGGTAACTGATGTAAGAACAGAGAACACCGTAAAAGGCAATCATCCTATTCTCAGATGGAGACGCCCAGATGTTATAGCAAACTATCGTGGACAAGAAGTTGTATTCGAACTGCAGTTAAGTACCACTTTTGTAAGTGTCATTGCGGAACGTGATTTGTTCTACAGGTTAAACAAAAAACACATCATTTGGGTTTCTAACTTTGATGAACAAGGAGAACATGTTGACTTGACTAATATGATGGTTAAGGACATTTACTATAATAATCGAATGAACCTTTTCATCTTCGACCTTGATGCTCAAAGGA
>CADACW010000002.1 GCA_902786565.1 uncultured Prevotellaceae bacterium
GCTCAAAACCACGGAAACAGGGGACTACAGACCATTTTATACTGCCAAATCACCCCGAAATTCATGAAAAATTGTTCAGCGGGGTCAAAGTTGGGTTAATTCTAAACTCTTTCCCGACCGGTACTCCGTGGGTGTCATGCCGAACACCTGACGGAAGCATTGGCTGAAGTAGCGCGAAGTCTGGAAGCCCACCATCAGCGAAATCTGGTTGACGGGCACGCTGGTCTCGGCCAGCAGACGGGCGGCCTGCTTCAGCCTCACGTTGCGCAGGAACTCATTGGGAGTGATGCCCAGCATCTGCTGGGTCTTTTTGTAGAGGCTGGCCCGGCTCATGGCAATGTCGCTGGCCATCTGGTCCACGGTATAGTCCAGGTTGTCCATGTTCTTGTCGATGGCCTTCAGCAGCTTTTCCACCAGTTTCTCTTCCTCCTTGTTGGCCGAAATCTTTTCCGGCACGATGTTGACAGCCTGTGCAAACTGGTGGCGGGCCTCTTCGCGCAGTTCAAAGAGCTGGTTCACGCGCTCCTCGTTTTCTCTCTCCATCTGCTGTTTCCGTTTCTTCAGGTACAGTCTCATCATTACTATAAAGCCAATGATGGCTATCAGGCTGTAGCCCAGCTTTGCCCACCACGTCAGCCACAACGGGGGCAGAATTTCTATATCCGCTGTGGTTGCATCCCCCCACAGTTCATCAGCCGTAGATGCCTGCACCTCAAAGCGATAACTGCCAGGCGGCAAAGCCACGTAGTGGGCTGTTGCCCGGCCACTGCCGTCGCTGCTCACGTTCCACTCCTGTTCCAGCGGGCAGAGCCGGTAGCGGTAGCACGAATGTGAAGGTGTGGCGTAGTCGAGTGTGGAGAAGTGCAGGCTGAGGTGGTTCTGGTCGTGAGCCAGCCGTATGTTATCCAAGCCGACGTCAGCGTTGCCCGCCTTGAACGCCGTGACCACTACGGGCAGGTGGCTGGCCTGTCCCATCACCGAGTCGGGACTGAAGCTGACGGCATGGCTGCCTCCCAGGGCAAAGACCAGTCGGCCGTCGGCCGTCAGGCAGACTGCCCGTTCCATCATGCTGGCGGCCGGGATGCCGTCTTCAGGGCCGAGGTTGACTACAAACGGCGTGATGCGCGATATGCCGCACGACGTGCCTGCCCACACACGGCCTTTGCCGTCAAGCACCAGACTGCGGATGCAGTTGTTGCGCAAAGCCGCTATACGTACCGTGCTCCACGTTCCGCGTTCCACATAAAACAGTCCGTTCTGGGTTCCTATCCACAACCGGCCCTCGCGGTCGCGCAACATGCAGTTGTATTTCGTGGTGTACTGCCCTATCTTGGTGGCGGGGGCAAAGTCAGCCAGCGTGTCGGCCTTGGTGTCGAGCATGAAGATGCCATTCTGAGCGTAGACCGCCGTCCACTGCTGGTCCACAGGACATGCCCCTACAAAGTGGCGGTAGGCCTTCAGGGCTGGCAGTTTGGCGCTCAGTGAGACAAACAGCCGCCTCTCCGGCAGAAAATAGCCCAGCGTTGAGAGCGAGTCGCACAGCAGATAGCGCCCGTCGGGAAGTTGCTGGACGAAGGTAGTGCGGTTGTAGGGCAGCCCCTCCACATTGTTCTTATTATATAAGGTGCGGGCTCCCTGCGCTTCACATTCCACCCCGTCGGCCCTGCACCGCCAGATGCGCCCCTCGCTGTCGGTGGTGCTGCGGGCAATGTCTATCAGCGGATGGTCGGCTGAAATCTCATCGACGTTCACCTGATGAGGCGAGAGGTAGACGATGCCGTCGTTGCGTGTGCCTATCCACAGGCCGCCCTGCCGGTCTTGGGCCATCGTGCTGTAGTTCTTGGCCAGTCCCAACGAGTCTATGCACCGCCACTGCCTTTCGTCGGGAACGTCGCGCAGCAGTTCGCCCTTGGCAAACCGCCGCAGCGCCGTGTCGCTCAGTCGCGGCCCAATGTCGTAGCGGAAGGTCCGCGTGCGGGCATCGAAGAGATAGACGCGGTAGAAGTCGTGCAGCCAGAGCAGCGAGTCGCCCTGCCACAATCGGCCATAGCCCTTGGCGTAGGCCTCCATTTGGTAGGCCTGCCCATAGTCACAATTGACGACATCGAATCCGGCACCATTCGACAGGCAGAACACGCCCTCGCAATTGACCAGCATCTGGCGGTTGGGCAATTCCACAATCTGTTGCACCTCGCCCGTCGGCAGTCCGTTGGCCACCGTCCAGTGGCGCTGCACGGCCCAAGCCATTGAGGCCAGCATCCACGTCAGCAAACAGCAAATCAGTCTTTTCTCCATCCTTATCAATTGCAATAACCGTCTGCAAAGGTAATGGTTTTTGCGAAGAAGACAATCCTTTTGGTGCTAAAATTGTATCAAAACAGGTGTAACAATTGTCTAAAAGCCGGTTTAGACGATAGTTTTTGCATCTTTAGACAACAGAGACGGCTCCATTCCATCGAAATTTTTTAACTTTGCGGCAGCAATCGAAACTACAAACTTAAAAACAAGAATGATGAGAAAACAACTTTGCTTGATGACAGCGTTACTGCTCACAATGACCATGGGGGCAGGTGCACAGAATGACCACCTGAAGTTGCACTTCGACTTCAGCCAGGTGGAAGGGAAAAACGTGACCGACGCGGCCAGCGGCATCACCGCCCAGCTGAAAAACCAGGCCACAGTGGCCCGCATGGGCAGCTACCGCGTGCTCGACCTGGCTGACGGCACGGGCTATCTCGACATGACGGCCAGCGCAGGCCAGGTGGTGAGACAGCTGGAGAATTTCACCGTCTCCGTCTATTATCGCGTCGACCCGTCGGCCTCGCTCTCAGGTGCCGGCTACTTCCTGTGGTGCTTCTCTCAGTCGGCTGCCAACACGCAGACATCGGCCCCCTACACCGCCTACCGTCTGAACGCACAGCGCATGGCCACGTCGACGGGCGGCTGGGGCAACGAGACGGGCATGGAGATGGGCACCGAGAGCGACAAGGGCCGCTGGATTCACATGCTCTACCGCCAGACGGGCAAGAAGGGCGAACTCTACCTGGACGGCAAGCAGGTGAAGCAACTCTCCACGATGCCCTTGCTGAAGGATGCGTTCACCGCCACTCCCGCCTACAACTGGATTGGCCGTCCGCCCTTCTCGGCCGACAGCTATCTGAAGCAGACGCTCGTGGCCGACTTCCGCGTCTACGACGTGGCCGTGGCCGACGAGGTGGTGGCCCAGTTGGCGGCAGAGACCGCACGCCTCGACGACGCCTACGTGAACGGTGGCGGAGGCGACAACACGGCCCTGCTGAAGGCTATCGCCGAGGCCGAGCAGTTGCTGGGCCAGGCTGCCGACTATCCTACTGGCGCCGTGCAGATGCTGCGCGATGTGGTCAGCGTGGCGCGTGGCACAAGCGGCAAAGACCTGAGCCAGATGATATTCAACAATATGGAGAGCGACCTGCGCCAGGCCATGACCGTCTATAAGTCGGCCCGCGGCGTGGTGTTCGACGTGAGCGGCATCACCGATGTCTACGACACCGAGCGCGGTTTCCGCCACCCCGGCGGACTGCACACCGATGCCGACTTTGAGCGCATACGCCGCCAGCTGGCCGAGGGCAACGCCACCGTGACCGCCGCCTACGAGAAACTGAAGAACGCCGAATATGCAAGGGCCGACATCCAGACCTGGCCTGTGGAAACCATCGTCCGCGGCGGCAGCTCTGGCCAGAACTACCTGAATGCCGCCCGCGGAGCCACCATGGCCTATCAGAACGCCCTGCGATGGAAGATTGACGGCACCGAGGCCAATGCCAAGGCCGCCGTGCGCATACTCATGGCATGGGCTAACACCTGCAAGCTGGTCAGCGGCGACAGCAACTGGGCACTGGCTGCCGGACTCTACGGCTACGAGTTTGCGCAGGCCGCCGAGCTGATGCGCGACTACGAGGGCTGGAGCCGCGACGACTTTGAGCTGTTCAAGCACTGGATGCTCACCGTGTGGTATCCCGGCAACATCAACTTCCTGCGCGGCCGCAACGGCACGTGGGAGAACTGGGTGGGAGGCCAGGGAGGCCCGCGCCCAGGCCACTACTGGAGCAACTGGCCGCTGTGCAATGCGCTGGCCACCATCTCCATAGGCATCCTGTGCGACGATGTATTCATCTACAACCAGGGTATGTCGTTCATGAAGTACGACCAGGCCGGCACCTTCCAAAACCCGCGCACGGCCAACCCCATCCTGAGCGACGGCTGCACCGAGTTCATCGGCAACCTGGTGGTGACCACCAGCGAGAGCCCGCTGGAGACGGGCGCCTACGGCCAACTGGGCCAGATGCAGGAGAGCGGACGCGACGGCGGTCATGCCGCCATGGCGCTTGGTCTGGCCGTAGACATCTGCAAGGTGGCGTGGAACCAGGGCGACGACCTCTTCTCGTATATGGACAACCGCATGGCCGCCGGCATCGAGTTTGTGGCCGCCTGCACACAGAACGTTCAGGGTCTGCCCTGGACCAATTATAAATATGTGGACTGCCGCACGGCCTGGCACAACGGATGGCTGATGGAGGGTCCTGCCGAGCCTGCCGAGATGCGGCCCTACTGGGGCACCGTGATTGGCCACTACGAGAGCGTGAAGGGTGTCAGGATGCCCTTTGCCGAGAAAGCCTACCAGCAGATGGGCATCGACGCCGGTGGCATGGGCAGCACCAGCGGCCCCTACGACCACCTGGGCTACTCGGTGCTGATGAACACCTACGACACGCAGCTCTGCCCCGAAGACCAGCGGCCCACACTGCTCACGCCGAGGATGGTCGTCGACGGCAGAACCATCGACCACAATGAGCTGGGCGGACTGCGCAACACCTACGTGGTGCAATCGACTCAACCGCTGGAGAGCGGCAAGACCGTCACGCTGATGCCCCAGCTGCCTGAGGGCGAAGAGGACACGGGCCTCTGGCAGTGGAACACAGGCGAGACCACCCGCAACCTGACCGTGACCGCCGACCACAGCTATGTCTACCGCGTCACCTACACCAATCGCAACGGCATCAAGAGCGAACAGGCCTTCACACTGGCCGTCGAGGGCGACTGCACGCCCAGCCCGGTGCACCAGAGCATCATGGTGAACGGCGAGACGGTGGGCAGCACTTCGGCCACCATCTTCTATGGCGACAAGCTGACGCTCTCGGCTGGCGATGCCGCCGGGTGGTGGACCGCCGTGCGGTGGGACAACGGTGCCACCGGCAACGAGATGGACTACGGCCCAGTGGCCACCAGCCGCACCATCCAGGCCTACGTGGAGAGCCAGGGCGGGCGCAGAGAGCTGGTCAGCTTCGACATCGACGTGCGACTGATGGAGACACGCATCACCGTCAATGGCGAAACCACCGTGGGCAGCGGCAGCCACTCGCAGTTGTGCAAGCCCGGCGATGCCGTCAGCCTGCAGGTCTACGTGCCGGCGGGCGTCGAAGGCGTGAGCTATCTGTGGGACAATGGCTCCACAGCCTCCACGCTGACCATCCCCTCAGTCGAGACATCGGGCATCTATACGGTCACGGTGACCTATGCCGGCATCACCGAGACGGTCACCTTCGGCGTGTTCCTGAAAGACGACGTCACGGCTACCCTGCAGCCCGGCAACTATATGGTGCGCCACGCTGCCACCGACACCTATCTGACCGCCAACAGCTCGCAGCAGGAAGTATCGTTCCAGCCCGGCGACGCCGCTGCGCCGACCGACAACCAAGTGTGGACCGTCAGCGAGGCCAACGGGCGCCACGCATTCACCTCGCTGGCCGACGGCACCAGCCTGGCCTCAACGGGCAAGACCATCGCGGTGGCCCTGAAGGTCTTCTATCTCGACGCTGCTGCGGGCGTTGCCCGCTATGCCCTGCACACCGGCACGGGAACATCGGCCCGCTACTGGACAGTCAGTGCCGATGGTGCCCTGGTCATCACCCAGGAGGCCACCCCCACTGACTTCCCATTCGAGTTCATCCCCGTCAGCGAAGACACCGGCATCAAAGGCACGGAGAGCGGAAGGCGGAATACTGAAGAGACGGTCTACGACCTGCAAGGCCGCCCCGTGGAATCTTCCGGTCTGAAGAGGGGCATCTATATCGTGAACGGAAGAAAACTCATGAAATGAAGATAACACTGCTGACCATAGTCCTGGGTCTGGCCACCTCGCTACAAGGGGTGGCCCAGACCCTTTACCAGATGGCGGGCCCCTACGAGGTGATTGCCCGCGACGGCGCCTACCGCCACACCAAGGCGGGCAGCGAGCGCGACATGAAGGCAGCACTCGACTTTGCCATCAAGGGCGACACCGCACAGGCCCTGCGCATCATCAATGCCTACGCCCAGACGCTGCAGCGCATAGAGGGCCACGACGCACCGCTCTGCCTCATCCAGTGCTACAACCTGGTGAGGGCGATGATTATGATTGAAAATGGAAGATTGAAGATTGAAAATGAGGTTGCACAAGAAAGCGCCAGCCAATCTTCAACCTACAATCTTCAATCTTCAATGATAAGAAGGGCCATACTGCCCGTCATCGAGCGCTTCGACGCCGACAGCCCTTACGCCAACGGCAACTGGGGCGCCATCGTCAACCGCTGCCGAATGGCCTGCGCCATCTGTCTGAAGGACAGCACACTCTACCGTTCAGCCATAGACTACTTCCTGCACGCCTTCGACAACGGCGCACTGCCACACTACATCGGCCCCACGGGCCAGTGCCAGGAGACGGGGCGCGACCAGGCCCACGTGCAACTGGGACTGCAGGCGCTGGCCGAGACCTGCGAAATGGCCTGGCAGCAGGGCGACGACCTCTGGGGGGCGCTCGACAACCGACTGCTGAAGGGCTTTGAATACACCGCCCGCTACAACCTGGGCTACGAGGTGCCCTTCGAGACCTGGCACGACTGCACCGGGCTCTACAACGACTGGACCGAGCCGGGGCAGATGAACCGCGGCCAGCTGTGGGACATCTACGAGCTGCCCTACCACCATTACGTCGAGCGCAAGGGGCTCTCCATGCCCTACACCAAGCGCATCATCAAGGGGCAGAAGCCCAAGGTGAAGCCCCATGAGAAGCTGCACCAAATCTTCACCTACCCCGCTCCCGCCGGGGCACCGCTGAAGCACGACTACGAGGTCTGCATACGCCCCCGGAGCAGCCAGGAGTGGACACGCATAGACACCTATATGGCAAAAGTCAATGCGCAGACGGCAAACGCCCACCGCATCTCCGAAATATCCTACGCCCAGTTCGACTTCACCGGCGATGTCTTCGTGCGCGTGGTCTGCAAAAACAAGAAGTTTCAGAACGTGAGAATCAGGCCCCACTTCAAGGGCATCATCCCCAACGTGCAGAACGACAGCACCGTGCAGTTCCTGCTCTTCCAGCCAGAGAACGTGAGCGTGGAGTTCGACGCCGACATCACCTCCAACCTGCTGCTCTTCACCGCCCGCCCCCCCGAAGGCAAGGAGGATGCCGAGCGACAGGCCAAGACGCAGGGCCGCCGCTTCGTCTATTTCCCGCCGGGCCTCTACGCCCAGGCCGACATCGACAAGGCCCTCGCCCCGGCAAGAGGGGTCGGCAGCGAGACAGTGGTCTATCTGGCCGGAGGCAGCTACTTCACCGGCACCTTCTCCATCGAGGATGCCGAAAACGTCAGCATACTGGGCCGAGGCATCGCACGCCCGGCCGACGGCTACGAGGGCTGCCACGTGCACCGCTCACGCCATGTGCTCATCGACGGGCTGACGCTCAACACCTGCCCCGTGGGCGGCTCCTCCGACGTCACCATCAGGGGCGTGCGCAGCATCTCCCATCCTGCCTGGGGCGACGGCCTCAACGTCTTCGCCAGCAGCAACGTGACCTACGACCGAGTGTTCTGCCGCAACAGCGACGACTGCACCACGGCCTACGCCACACGAAAGGGATTCGAGGGCAACTGCCGCAATATCCGCATGACCAACGCCACCCTGTGGGCCGACGTGGCACACCCCATCTTCATCGGCATACACGGCAATGCCGAGCAGGGCGACACCATAGAGAACCTGGTCTACGAGAACATTGACATTCTCGGACAGGCCGAGCCACAGGTGGACTACCAGGGCTGCCTGGCCATCAACTGCGGCGACAACAACCTGGTGCGCCACGTCACCTTCGACAACATCCGCATTGAACCCATCGCTCAAGGTTCGCTGCTGCAAGTCAAGGTGGGATGGAACCAGAAATACTGCGCTGCCCCAGGCCGCAGCGTCGACGACGTCACCTTCCGAAACATCCGCTACAACGCCGTGCCGGCAGCCCAGCCGGCCAATTCGCCGGCCAATTCATCGGCCGCCTTGTCGCCCAGCCTCTCCATCATTGCCGGCTACGACGAACTGCGCAAGGTGAAGAACATCCACTTCGAAAGCCTGAAAATCAACGGCCGACCCATCTACGACACCATGCCTGGCAAGCCCAAATGGTATGCTACCGCCGACTACGTCCCCCTCTTCGTCGGCAACCACGTAGAATCCGTCACCTTCGAACGATAATCGCCACCCTCCGCCCGCTGATCACCACCGGCCCCCTCCAGTCCTACCCCCCACCTGTCTGACAGAAGCCCGGCATCAAACAAAAAGAAAAATGCCAGGCTACCCCTGTCAGATGCCTATGGCATCGGCTGCGCAAGCAGGGACGGAAACAGAAAATACTTTACATCGCTAAGGGGAGGGTAAAGCAAACTCAGAGCTTATCTCTAAGGGGGGTATTTCGACCATTTGAAAAAAAACGACAAATCTGCTCCTTTACCCCTCAACTCCTTAGCCTGAATTATTCACGGCAATTAAACTGAATGCCGCTAAGAAATACATTTTCTATGAATAATTCAGGCTAGAGAATTTAAGAGTTTGCTCTGTCCTTTCTCCCCCTTGCCTACGTCCTTCTGCCGACTTTGGTGGCTGCAAACTCTCAGGCAGGATGGGACAGAGCCTCACATCTAATTCGTTCCCCCCTCCTCAGTCCAGGTGATGGTGACCTGCAGGGGAATGTTGGCGATGGTGAGGATGTCGCCGGTTTTGAGGGTCATTTCTACATCGGGCTGCAGAGGGTGGCCGTTGAGCTTGGTGCCATTCGACGAGTGCTTGTCGGCCACCAGCCAACCGGTGGCGGGGTTGTACTTCAGCTGGGCATGCAGGCCGGAAACGTAGCGGTGCTGCTGCAGCTGGTTGGCGTATGGCCCCTGTCGGCGGCCAATGACGGCGCCATTGATGGCTATGAGGCGCAAGCCCACGGTGTCGTTGTGGAGCATCAGCTGGGGGATGGAACGGAAGGTCCCTGTCTGGTTGCCGCCAAGCAGTGCCCCGCCAGGCTGGTTGGTGATGTCTACGGAGGCAGACTGGCTGAGATCGACCGGCTGTGCCACCTTGTGTTCGTATTCCTCGCGGGAGAGCATCAGCCCTCCGCACTGGGTGCAACGTCGGCCCAGGCCCACACGTCCGCAACGCTCGCAGTAGGCCAGTTGCTGTCCGCACTGGTCACAGAAGTGCGAGTCGTCATCTATTTCTTCTTTGCAATTAGGACAGACTATCATGGGGAAATTTAGAAGAATTTAAAAAATTAAAAAAATAAAAAATTAAAAATGAGAGGGGGAGAGCGTTGTATGTTATGAATTGTGCAGGTCTTCTGGCAGGATGAGCTGGTAGGTGTCTTTGGTGATCTGGCCCTCGGGCAGCTGGCTGACGCGGACTGAGAGTTGCTGGATGGTGTTGTCGAGCAGGTTGCGCATCTCACGGGCATTGCCGAAGTTGCGGTCCTTGCTGGCAGTGATGTCGGCAATGATGTCGGACAACTTCGAGTCGGCCTCGGCTGTGAGCGTGTACTGCTGCTTCTCGGCCATCTTGACGAAGATGTCGTGCAGTTCCAGGTCGGTGTAGTCGTCGATGTGCAGCTTGTGGGTGAAGCGGCTGGCCAGTCCGGGGTTGGTGGTGAGAAACTCCTCCATCTCGTCCTGATAGCCGGCGGCTATGACCACGAACTTGCCGCGGTCGTCCTCCATGCGCTTCATCAGCGTGTCGATGGCCTCCTTGCCGTACTGGTCGTTCTGGTCGGAGAGGGTGTACGCCTCGTCGATGAAGAGGATGCCGCCCATGGCCTTGTCGCACATATTGTTGACAATCTTCGGCGTCTCGCCCATATATTTGCCCACGAGGGTGGCCCGGCTGGCCTCTATGACCCGCGATGTGGGCAGTATGTCCATAGACTGCAGCACCTCGCCCATCTTTCGGGCGATGGAGGTCTTGCCCGTGCCGGGGTTGCCGGTGAGAATGAAGTTCATCGACATCTGCTGCATCGAGCCGGCGCCCGCCGCTGCACGCTGCTTCATGAACATGCTCTGCACGGCAAGCCGGCGGATGGCGGTCTTGACGGTGGCCATGCCGATGAAATCGTCCAGTTCGTTCAGCACCTCGTCGAGGGGCCGTGCGGCCTCTGTCTGAGCCATGGGCAGGTCGGCGGGCGTGAGGCGGTACATGTCTTCGAAGAGGAATCCCACGGCATTGTCGTCGGTGACGGCCACGTCCGACTGGCTCATCTGCTCCACCAGCCTCTGGCTCTGGCGCTCCACGGTCTGGTCGAAGATGCGGCGTGCCTCGCGGGCATTGCCGAAGTTCTTGTCGCGGCGCAGACAGAGCTGCTCGAACTGCCGCTGCACGGCCTGCCGCATATCGTCGTCGATGACGAAGTTTTTGGCCGTGGCCATATTGATGAATATCTGGGTGAGTTCGTCGGCCGTATAGTCGTCGAAGTGTATGGTCTGCGTAAAACGGCTCTTCAGTCCGGGGTTGGAGTCGATGAAATCGTGCATTTGGTCCGTATATCCGGCCACGATGCAGATAAACTTGCCGCGGTCGTCCTCCAGCCGCTTGAGCAGGGTGTCGATGGCCTCGCTGCCGAAGGCATCCTGGTCGTTGGACTTCAGGGTGTATGCCTCGTCGATAAAGAGCACGCCGCCAATGGCCGAGTCGATGAGCTGGTTGGTCTTGATGGCCGTCTGTCCGGCAAATCCTGCCACCAGAGCGGAGCGGTCGGCCTCGACCAGCTGTCCACGTGAAAGGATGCCGAGGGTCTTGAAGACATCGGCCATGATGCGGGCCACGGTGGTCTTGCCCGTGCCGGGATTGCCGGTGAAGACATAGTGTTTGCCCTGGAAGGTGTTGGTCTCGCCGCGCTTGATTTGCAGATTGAGGAAGGCAGCCAGGTTGGTGATTTCCTTCTTGACGGCATCGAGGCCCACCATGCCGTCGAACTTCTTCAGGCAGGTGGTGTAGTCGACGGCCTGCGGGTCTTCGTAGGGGACGTCCTCCACCTGAATGGTCATCAGGTCTTCGTTGGTCATCTGGCTCATGTCGCCCTCTTGCAGCCGGCGTGCCTGTCGCTTGCACATCTCGTCGAAGAGCGAGCGCATGGTGCGGCCGTTGGCAAAGTCCTTGTCGCGCTGCTTGTAGAGTTCCTTGATCATCTTCCGCGTCAGCTCTTCGGCCTTGTCGGAGAACTGGTAGTTCTTCTCCTTGGCAAAGACCATCATGATCTGGAAGAGCTCCTCGGGCGTGTAGTCGGCAATGTTGAGGAAGTAGTTGAAGCGGCTCCTGACGCCAGGATTGATGCGGAAGAGATTGTCCATCTCCGTCTGATAGCCGGCGGCTATGACGACGAACTTGTCGCGGTCGTCCTCCATTCGCTTCATGAGCGTCTCCAGCGCCTGGGTGCCCTGCACGTCGCGGTCGCCGGCCTGGCTGACGGGCACGAGTGTGTATGCCTCGTCGACAAAGAGGATGCCGCCCATGGCCTTGTCGCAGAGCTGGTTGACCAATCGGGGTGTCTCGCCCTGATAGGGGCTGACCATCTTCGAGCGGTCCACCTCTACGACGTGTCCGGAGTCCAGATAGCCGATGGCGGCCAGTATCTCGCCCAGTTTGCGGGCGATGGTGGTCTTGCCGGTGCCGGGGTTGCCGGTGAGCACGATGTGCATCGACATCTTCTGCTGCTCGCCCAGTCCGCGCTCTGCACGCTGCAGGCTGTTCTGCACGGAGTAGGCCATCTCGCGGACGGCCTGCTTGACGTCGTCCATGCCGATGAAGGTGTCGAGGTCGCTCAGGATGTCGTTGAGCGAGCGTTCCTCCGGCACGTAGCCCTTGATGTCGTCCTTCTCCACCTGGATGTTCTGCGCACCGCGGCTGATGAACGAGGTGAAGATGTCTTCGGCCGTCTTCATGGCCAGGTGGGCATTGCCGAAGGTCTCGTCCTTGATTTTGATTTGGTACTTGAAGTAGCGCTCCAGCTGGTGGTCGGCCTCCGACGAGAAGGCCGCCAGCCCGTACTTGGTGGAGAGTGCCTGCTTGGTGATGCTGCACAGCTCGTGGCTGCCGGGCACAGGCAGGCGGAAGATGTACTTGAAGCGGTTCTTCGTGGCAGGGTTGTTCTCCAGGAAGTCGTCAAGTCCCTTGGGCAGTCCGGCCATGATGACGATGGGATTGTCGTTCCACTTGTCCATCTCCACGAAGAGCTTGTCGAGCGGGTTCACCTGATTGGAGTATTTGTCGGGCAGCAGCTTCTGCACGTTGTCGAAGAAGAGGATGCCGCCGCGGGCCTTCTTGATATTCTCATCCCACTTGTCTACGAATCGCTGGTAGTCTACAGCGTCGACCATGGTGAGCTTGGGCTTGTCGATGATCTGGTGCTGGTAGAAATAGTCGCGGATAATCTCGGAGAGCGAGGTCTTGCCCGTGCCAGTCTCGCCGATGATGATGGCATTGACCGACAGCCTTACGTCGGCGATGTCCTTTCGCGAATGTAGATAGGCGTAGGTGTCGACGATGGTCTTGAGCTGGGCCTTCACCTCGTCGAGTCCCACCAATTTGTCGAGAACGCGCTTGGACACCAGCGGCTGTCCGCACCATTTGCAGAACTTGGCCACCGGCCGGTTCTCTTTCTGACAAAGTTGACAAATCATATTTATGCTGAGAGAGTTTATATACTTTACAATTGTTATGACAGGAGGCCAAGAAGGTCGGGACTGAGCAGACTGAGAACAACAATCATGACGAGGGCGAAGAGGGTCCAGAGCATATAGTGGACCACCGTCTCGCCCGACATGGAGCGCACCTGGTCGGACACCTCGTCGAGCAAACTGAAGCTGCTGGCCTTGTAGCGCTGCGAGCGGGTCTTGAACGTATAGTAGAGCGGCTCCAGCAGCTGCGACCGTATGTCCTGGTTCTGCAGCACTTGGTCGAACATGGCCGGGTCGATGTTTTGCGACCGCTTGAAGTCGGTAAGATAGCAGATGGCGATATAGACCGCCGAGAATGCGGCCACCGCCCAGTGGAACAGCCCCGGCTGTTCGGCGTCGATGTAGCGCAGGGTGTAGTATGGGATATAGACCGAGGCAAAGCCCAATGCACCGATGAGCATGGAGATGGTGGAGCCGAAGCCCTTGAAGTAGGAACGGGTGGCAACGATGATGCCCGACATGCCTCCAACGGGTAATATAATAGTGGTAATGGGATGGCTGAACATGTAGGAGCGGTCGGCCAGGCCGTAGATGAATATCATGGCTATCCACACCAAGGCGACAGCCAGGAATCCGTATTTCCACAGTTTCTCGGTGTAGTTGGCCGCCTTCCATTGCTTCTTCACGCTGGCGGTGCGGGCCTGGGTGTCCTCCCTTGCCTTCATAAAGCGGCAATAGTACTGGTTCTGGGGGTCCAGCCGGCCTATTGCCATGACCCAGGCCTCCAGTTCGCGCTCATAGCTGTACGTTTCGGTAAAGTCCTTGTCGGGGTCCTCGTGATAGGCCACGGCCAGCCACTGGGCCAGGGCACCGTTGCGCATATCGCTCCTCACCTGCTGCGGTACCAACTGCGGCAGGCGTTGCCCGTCGGTGAGCACCGTGCCGTCGGCCAGCCGGTAGGGGGGACGACCGCCCAGGATGCGGCAGAAGCGGTAGAGGGCGGTGCGCAGGTCGTAGGCACCCAGACGATTGTGGTTTTCCTCGCTGTCCAGGTCGAAGCAAGCCTTGGCCTCGGCCAGCAGCTGGTGCCAGCCGTGCTTCTTTGCGAAGAAGGCAAAGCGGCCGTCGGCCGTGTCGACGAAGTCGGCAAAGATGGCAGGCAGTTCGCTGTTGTGTGCGCTCTGCTGCTCCACCAGCTGGTTGGCCAGCAGTTCGCCCACGGCAGCCGGCGTCATGGCACGCACCAGGTCGTAGGCCACGGTGGGCTGCAGGGTGTAGAGCACCTTGTAGGCAAGCGATTTGGAGTAGGTCTGGCCCTCGGTCAACTTCCTGACCGGTTCAATGAGCGTCAAGTCGTAGTGGGCATAGAGCCAGGAGAGCAGCCGGCCGTCGACGAGCGAGTGCCAGGAATCGTCTGGCAGGTTGTCGTGTCCGAAGGCATGTACTATCTCCTCAATGGTCATCGACTGCACTTTTGGCAGGAACGGCAGGTCGGGGTCAATCTCGTATGCCAGGCGCAGCACCCCCACCCTGCCGTCGGAGTCGTCGCCGAAGAAGGAGCGCAGCCGGGTGATGTCCAGCTTGGTATGGCTCTCCAGCCAGAGGAAGACGGTGTCGTTGGGATTGCGCAGCAACAGCCCGTATTTGTCGGCATGGGTCAGCAGGGCCGTCGACAGGTCGTGCACGTCTTCGCAGGCCATGCCGTCCAGGTCGTGATAGGGCAGCGTGGGCGTCATGGCGAAGCAGGCCGCCATGAGTCCTGCCTGCTGGTCATTGGGATACTTGTAGCTGACGATGTTTCGGACCAGCACCGAGAGCTTGGTGTTGCCGCAGGCATCGAGCCACTGCACAATCTGGCCGTCGTAGAGATAGTTCTTGGCCAGCTGCTCGTTTTGCAGCATCATGGGCACCAGCTCCAGCACGTTGTCGGCCATGAGGTTGCGCTCGGGGTCTACCATAAAGCTCTTGTAGCGCAGGAAGGGCGACGAGATGTCAACGGCCACATCCTCGCCCAGGAACCACCGCTCCACTTCCTGATAGCCCCAGCGGCTCTGCTGGTTGACGGCGGTGAGGCCCTGAATGAGCGTCCTAACGTTTTCGGGCAGTTCGCCCAGTCGGGGCAGCCGTCCCTCGTTCTTGAGTTTCATCATGTTGCGCTCGTTGGTGCTGATGGGATTTTCGCCCAGCCAGAGTGCAAAGAGCGTCATGCCGAGTGAGTAGTAGTCGGCCGCCTCGGTGATGTCAACGATGCCGTCGATGACGTCGACATACATTTCGGGGGCGGCATAGATGGGGGTGCGGGCCTGGGTGGTGCGGAAGGGCTTGCCCGGCTCATCTTGCAGGGCCGAGATGCCGAAGTCGCCCAGCACGAGCTGCTTGCGGGCCTCGTCGCGGAAGAAGAAGTTGGTGGGCTTCACGTCCTTGTGCAGCAGTCCGCTCTTGTGGCAGTAGGCCAGCGCGGCCGCCCCCTGAAGGGCCAGCCGGCGGAAGCGTTTCACGTCGCCCTCCAGTTTGACATCGTGCAGGGTGCCGCCGCGCAGATACTCCATCAGCTCGTAGTGGCGGTTCTTGCCGCCGACGTAGGTCTTGCCGTAGTCGTAGACGCTGACAATCATCTCAAACTGCAGCGAGCGCACCGTCTGGAGCACCTTTTTGTTGACGTCGAAGTTGGGATAGTAGACCTTCAGCACATACTCCTTGTCGTCTTTCGAGACGAGGAACACCTGTGCCTCGCCTGAGTTGTCGCTCAGTTGTCTCACTTCCTGATAGGCTTCGCCCTTGAGGTTGAACACTTGCAGCCCATTGGCCTGCGCACTAAACATCGGGGTCTGGGGCATGGCTGCCCCTTGTGGCCTCAGGGTGCGGTCGGCAGGTTCCTGCGTGCTGCCGGTGGTCTGCATCATGTCACCGCCGGCCAGCAGTGTCCTGTCGGAAGGGCGCAGCGTGGTGTCGCCATCAGCCGGCATTGCGTCGTCGTTTCCACCCTTGTAAACTATCGTCTTGTCAAAAGTCTCGTCAGCCATTGCCATTATTTGTCGTCCTTAATATCCTGGTTAGAATGGTGGCCCAGAACCACCCACTTGCCGCCCAGTTGGGGCTTGGCACAGCCACAGGGGCTGGAGTGGAGCGCATTCTTGTAGTTGCAGCGCCAGGCCAGTCGCACGCCGGCCGGCTTCTGCGCCATGGCATAGTTTCTCACCTTGGCCGGTGAGGGGTCTGGCGCGGCCGACATTTGGTCGAGCATACGGGCCAGCCGTTCCAATTTGTCCCGTTTTTTGGCTTCCAGCTCCTCGCTGGTAGCTCTCTGGCGCTGGCGCGGCACCACCACAGGTGCGTCCTCGCCATCGTCTTCGGCCAGCAGGCGCAGCACCCGCTCGCGCAGCCGGGCCAGTTCCTTGTCGCGCTGGCGGTCCTGCTCGCCGTTGTAGGGCAGTTCCATCTGCAGGTCGTTATATTCGCGGGCCAGCGCCATCATTTCCTTATACTGTGGGCTCTCCTTGACCCGCGACATCAACTGGCGGGCATCTTCGGTGAGAGGCCGCCCGCACTGCTTGCAGAACGAGAACTCATTGAGGGTGTGGCAGGTGGGGCAGACAATACCGCCCCTGGGCGAACCGCACTCCGGGCAATAGTCGTCGGTCTCGTCGATATGGCCTCCGCAGAAGGAGCACACATCGCGTTTGATATAGTGATGGCACACCTCGCAGAAGTCGGCATCGGCGTCGACCTCGCTGCCACAGTTGGGGCAGAGTGCCTGTCGGAGGCTGGCGCCACACGATGAGCAAAACTGCGAGTCGGCGGTGTTCAGCGTTCCGCACTTGGGACACTTCACCCCGGCGGCATAGTGTGCCTGCGCCTGCTGCCTGACGGGGCTGGCGTGCCCGGTCTCGACGGTCTTTTCAGCCTGCAGCTGTTGCTGTTGCGGCTGTAGATTGCGTTTGTCTGTCATTGTTTTCAGTCCCCCCAGCCTTTATTTGTTACCGTTGTTCAGCACCTGCATGATGCGCTCCAGCTCTGCCTGACTGGCAAAGGGTATGCTGATTTTACCCTTTCCGCCATTGCCTATGGAGAGTTGCACCTTGGTCTGCAATGCAGCGGCCAACTCGTCTTTCATGCGGGTCAGTTCCTTGGGCACCTGCACCTTCGACACCACTTTCTGCTTGGCCGTCTGCACATCGTCGCCGCTCTTGAGCATCTGCACCATCTCCTCCACCTTGCGCACGGAGTACTGGTTTTTCTGCACGTCGCGAAAGAGCTTGAGCTGCATCGACGGCGAGTCGATGGCCAGCAGTGCACGGGCGTGGCCCATGTCTATCTCGCGGTTCTTCAGTGCCATCTGTATCTGTGCGGGCAGTTTGAGCAGTCGCAGATAGTTGGTCACGGCGGTGCGGCTCTTGCCCACGCGCTCCGAGATTTTCTCCTGCGTCATGCCGCTCTGTTCGGCCAGGTGCTCATAGGCCAGGGCTATCTCTATGGCGTTCAGGTCTTCGCGCTGAATGTTCTCCACCAGTGCCAGCTCCATCACGCTCTCGTCGTTGGCGGTGCGGATGTAGGCGGGAATAGTCTCCAGCCCGGCCATCTGCGATGCCCTCCACCGGCGCTCTCCGGCAATGATCTGGTAGTGATCGGGGCTGACCTGCCGGAGGGTGATGGGGGCGATGATGCCCATGGTCATGATGCTGCTGGCCAGTTCCTGCATGGCCGTGGGGTCGAACTCACGCCGCGGCTGGTCAGGGTTGGGCTCTATCTGGCTAATGGGAATCTCGCTCAGGTTCGACGACCCTTGTGTTTTCACTTCGCTTGTGTCTATGAGTGCATCCAGGCCGCGCCCGTTGCCTATATCGTCCAGGCCGCGGCCCAGCACGCTCTTGTCGTATTTCTTTCTAACAGCCATTTTTAAAAAGGAGTTAAGGAAGTTAAACTCTCAACAATCAACCCTTGGAAATGATTTCCTTGGCAAGTGCCAGATGGTTTTTGCTGCCGGTAGACTCGGCGTCGTAGAGGATGACGGGGAGGCCATGCGACGGGCTCTCAGAGAGTTTCACGTTGCGCTGGATGACGGTCTTGAACACCAGCTCCTGGAAATGGCGCTTCACCTCGTCGTAGATTTGGTTGGCCAGACGCAGGCGCGAGTCGTACATCGTCAGGAGGAATCCCTCAATCTCCAGCCTCGGGTTCAGTTTGCTCTTGATGATCTTGATGGTGTTGAGCAGTTTTGATATGCCCTCCAGTGCAAAGTATTCGCACTGCACCGGGATGATGACCGAGTCGGCCGCCGTCAGCGAGTTCACAGTGATCAGGCCCAGCGAGGGCGAACAGTCTATCAGTATGTAGTCGTACTCGCCGCGAATGGGGTCGAGCAGTTTCTTCAGCACCCGCTCACGGTTTTCCAGATTGAGCATTTCTATCTCGGCCCCCACCAGGTCGATGTGGCTCGGAATGATGTCCAGCCCCTCGATGTCGGTGGTGTAGATGGCCTCGCGCACATCGGTGTGGTTGATGATGCACTCGTAGAGCGAGCACTCCACCTCCTTGATGTCCACGCCGAGTCCGCTGGAGGCGTTGGCCTGCGGGTCGGCATCGACCACGAGTACGGTCTTCTCAAGTGTGGCCAGCGATGCTGCCAGGTTGATGGTAGTGGTGGTCTTGCCCACGCCGCCTTTTTGGTTTGCTAATGCAATAATCTTGCCCATTTCAATCTTTTTACAAATTGGTTCGTACTTATAATCTTGTTAAGATTATGATATAATAGGGTGCAAAAGTAGCAATTTTCCGTGAAACATATCTCTTTTTGCCAACTTATTTAAGTATTTTTTGTGGTTCCCCCAAGACTGGCGCGGCAGTTATATGCCTTATAACCCGATATCAGCTAATCGTTAAACTTTCATATAAATGGTAGTAAATTGGGGCGTGAACAACTAAAAATGTCTATCTTTGCGGTTGATTTAAAACATTATCGCCATGAAGAAGATACTATTAATCCTTACAATTATGATGTCAATACCATCGATGATGAACGGTCAGACCTACTCCGCCCTCTGGAAAGAGGTGGAGGATGCCGTGGAGAAAGACCTGCCCAAGACCGAGCAGGCCGCACTGCGCAAAATAGTGGAAAAAGCCGAGGCCGAAGGTGCCTACGGCTGGCTGCTCAGGGCCGAGCTGCAGGAGGCCAGCGCCCTGTGCAGCGTGAGCCCCGACTCGCTGGGCAGCGCCGTAGAGCGGCTGGTGAAACGCGAGAAGGAGGCCAAAGACGACGTGCTGCGTGCCGTCTACGATGCCGTGCTGGCCTACGTCTACAGTAACAACAGCACACTGGACGAGGACAACTACCAGACTATCTCGCAGGCTTACTACGACAAGGCCCTGGCCCATCCCGACAAGCTGGCCGCCACAAAGGCTTCAGACTACGAACAATTCATCATAAAGGGCTTTGACAGCCGTTTCTTCAACGACGACCTGCTGAGCGTCATCGCCTGGGAGGCCAAGCGCTACGACGTGATGCGCGACTACTACGTGAAGAGCGACAACCGCATAGCTGCCATGTTTTCCACCCTGAAGTGCCTGCAGCAAGAGCGCCCGGAGGGCCGCGAGAAACTGGCTACGTCGGCCTATCTGCAACGTCTCGACTCGCTCATCAACGAGTATGCCGACCTGCCAGAGACCGGCGAGGTGGCCCTGGAGCGCTACGACTTTATGGCCACCCATACCGATGCCACCGCCAAGCAGAAAACAGAATACATCGACGAGGCCTTGAGCCGATGGGGCAAGTGGAAGCGCGTAGAGAACCTGAAAAACCAGCGCGCCCACCTGACAGCCGTCTTCTACAGTGCCGAAGCCCCCGAACAGGTGGTGACGCCCGGACAGAAGCAGACCATCCGCCTGTCGCAGATGCGCGGCATCAAGGGCATACAGATGCGCGTCTTCCGCGTGAAGGGACAGGGCGACATCGCCCTGCGGCCGAATAGTTCCGAAGGGTACAAGAAACTGAAACCGCTGCTCACCGAACTGCCTGAACTGGCGCAAACCCCCACCTACAGCGGGCATCCCGAATACGAAGTGTTTGAAGACTCCATCGTCTTGCCCGGTCTGCCCGTGGGCGTCTACATGATTGAAATGGAGAGCCAGCCGGCCACCATCCTGGACCGCATCTACTATTTTGTGAGCGACGTGCGCGTACTCTCGCTGCCCCTGCCGGAGAAGAAGTTGCGGCTGGTGGCCGTCAGCGCCACCACAGGGCAGCCGCTGAAGGGGGCCAAGCTGGAACTGACGTCGGACATCGGCTACTATAAAGACCGCAAGACCTTCAATCTGACCACCGACGACCAGGGCGAAGCCGTCTACACACAGCGCGACAATGAGCGCGAGCTGACCATATTCGCCACCACCAATGCCGACAAGGCCTGCCCGCCGCTGACGCGCAGCGACGGCTACTCTTACTATGCCGGAAGCGAAGTGGCGCACAATGTACACATCTACACCGACCGCCGCATCTACCGGCCTGGACAGACGGTGCAGGTGGCAGCCGTGCTTTACACCACCCGGAAGGGCACCCAGCACGAGGTGGAGGCCAACAAGGAAACCACCATCCAACTCTACGACGCCAACAACAAGATGGTGGCCGAAGAGACCGTAGCCACCGACCGCTACGGCACCTGCACCACCCGCTTCACCCTGCCCGCTCAGGGGCTGACGGGCGACTTCACCGTGAAGGTGGGCTATCACTCCTACAGCATCAGGGTGGAGGAGTATAAACGTCCCACCTTCGAGGTGGAGATTCCGCGTCCATCCGTCAGCTATAAGGCCGGCGACGTGGTGCAAGTGTGCGGCACGGCCCGCTCCTACGCCGGCGTTCCCGTGCAGGGGGCCAGCGTCAGCTACAGGGTGGTGCGCCGCTGCGCCTTCTGGTGGTACGCCTATTCATACTATTGGGAGCAGGGCCGCCTAGGCACAGGCCACGACGACGAGCTGCTGGCCGAGGCACAGACGGTGACCGAGGCCGACGGCACGTTCAAGATAGACATTCCCATGACCGTCCCGGAGACGCTCTACCCCATGTTCTACAATTTTGTGGTCATGGCCGACGTGACCGATCAGGCCGGCGAGACCCACCAAGGCACGGTGTCGCTGCCACTGGGCAACCGCAACAGGGGCTTCAGCATCGAGGTGCCCTCGCAGGTGCGTGCCGACGAGCGGGAGACGCTGGTATTCAGTCTGCGCAATGCCGCCGGAATGGCAGTCGACGGCAAGGTGCGCTACCGCTTCGACAAGACTGGCCGCTGGCTCACAGCCAATGCCAACGAGGAGGTGGACATACCCACCCTGAAGAGCGGACGCCACACTGTGGAGGCCATCTGCGAGGAAGACACCGTGAAGGAGAGCTTCCTGGTGTTTGCACTCAACGACAGCCGGCCCGCCGAGGAGACCGACGACTGGTTCTACGTGAGCCACAACCAGTTCCCGGCCGACGGCTCACCCGTCACCCTGCAAGTGGGTTCGTCAGACCGCAATGTCCACTTGCTCTACACCATCTTCGCCGGCAAGCAAATCATTGAGAGCGGAGCCGTGGAGCGCAACGGCGAACTGCTGAACCGCAAGTTCACCTACAAAGAGGAATACGGCAACGGAGTGCTACTCACCTTTGCCTGGATGAAAAACGGAAAGGCCCATCACCACGAGACCACCATCACCAAGCCAATGCCCAACAGGCAGTTGCAGATGAAGTGGCAGACCTTCCGCGACAGGCTGACACCCGGCCAGCAGGAGGAGTGGACACTGACCATCACCGACCCCGACGGCAAGCCCGCCGACGCACAGCTCCTGGCCACGCTCTACGACAAAAGCCTGGACCAGCTGCAGCCCAACTCGTGGAATCTCTACCCCTATATCAGCCTGAACACGCCATCGGCAGTCTGGCATTACGGCTCGTGGGGCTCGCTCAACCTCAACGGACAGTTGTATCCGCGCTATTTCTACCAGGAGTCACTCTCGTTCACCCACTTCGACCACTCCGTCTATCCGTCGCGATGGGTCTTCCGCCGTCACTATGACTTATTAGAGAGCAAGTCTGTGCGGATGATGAAGGAGGGCCGGATTGAAGACCTCCCGCTGCCCGAACCGATGATGGCAAGGGAATCGGCATTGGCCGACAATGCGGTCTCCCGCGATGAGGCCGCCGAGACCGAAGAGGATAGCGCCGCCGCCGAAGAACCCAAGGTGGAGGTGCGCGAGAACCTGAACGAGACCGCCTTCTTCTATCCCCAGCTCACCACTGACAGCGCGGGCTGCGTGGCCCTGCGCTTCACCCTGCCCGAAAGCCTCACCACATGGCGCCTGCTTGGCGTGGCCCACACCCGCAACATGCTGTACGGCAACCTGTCGGCCGAGGCCGTGGCCAAGAAAGACGTGATGATACAGCCCAACATGCCGCGATTCCTCAGGCACGGCGACCGCGCCATCGTCAGCGCCCGCGTCATCAACTCTGGCGAGAAGCCCTTCAAGGGCACTGCCCGACTGACGCTGCTCGACCCCGAGACGGAGCGCGTGCTGGCCGAAAGCAAACAGGAGGTGAGCCTGGAGCAGGGCAACACCACCAGCGTGCACTTCGACCTGCAACAGCGGCTGTCGCAACTGGAGGCTTCGCTGCTCATTGTCCGCGTCACCGTGAGCGGACAGGGGGGTAGCGACGGCGAACAGCACTACGTGCCCCTGCTGCCCAACCGCGAGCACGTCACCGTGACCGTGCCCTTCACGCAGATTGAGCCGGGCACGAAGACCATCGACCTGACCAAGGTGGTGCCCGCCGACGCCACACAGGCCAAACTCACCTTCGAGTACACCAACAATCCCGTATGGCTGCTCATCCAGGCACTGCCCACACTGGGACATCCCGTCGACGACTGCGCCATCTGCCAGTCGGCATCGGTCTACTCGAACACGCTCGGAAAGTACATCGTAGACCAAAACCCGCAGGCCAAGCACGTCTTCGAACAGTGGATGCGCGAAAAGGGCAACGAGACGTCGCTGCAAAGCAGTCTGCAGAAGAACCAGGAACTGAAAGACCTGCTGCTCAACGAGACACCCTGGGTGATTGACGCCGACAGGGAGCAGGAGCAGAAGCACCGCCTGGCCGACTTCTTCGACCAGAACCTGATGAGCCAGCGACTGGAGAGCGCACTCGACAAGGTGAAGGAACTGCAACAGCCCGACGGCTCCTGGAGCTGGTGGCCCGGCATGCGCGGCTCGTGGTATATGACCGTCAGCATCAGCCAGATGTTCATCCGTCTGAACGACATGCTCGACGGAAAGACCGACAAGTACACGCCGAAGACCAAGAAGATGCTGGAACGCTCGTTCAAGTTTATGGGCAACGAGGTGGTGGAAATGGTCAAGGAGATGAAGAAGATGGAGAAGAAGGGCATCAAGCCCACATTCCCCAGCCACACCACGCTGGAGTGGCTCTACATCTGCGCCATCGACGGGCGCAAACTGCCCGCCAAGGTGCAGGAAGCCAACGAATACCTGAAGAAACTGCTCAAGAAGGAGGTGAAGCGGCAGAGCATCTACGACAAGGCCATGACCGCCATTGTGCTGAACAACAAGACCTACGTCAAGAGCCTGAAGGAGTACACCGTCTACCGCGAGGACATGGGCCGCTACTACGACACCGACCGTGCCTTCTACTCCTGGCGCGACTACCGCATCCCCACCCAGGTGGCGGCCATCGAGGCCATCAAGCGGCTCACACCCGCCGACACGCTGACCATCGTCGAGATGCAGCGCTGGCTCCTGCAGCAGAAGCGCACACAGGCATGGGACACGCCGCTCACCAGCGTCGACGCCGTCTATGCCTTCCTGAACGACAACCAGCAGACGCTCGCCCCGCAGGCTCAGACCGTGCTCAGCGTGGACGGACAGCAGTTGGAGACGCCAAAGGCCACCGCCGGTCTGGGCTACGTGAAGACGGCCATGCCAGCCGAGGGCAAACAGACATTCACCGCCGAGAAGACCTCGAAGGGCACGTCGTGGGGAGCCGTCTACGCACAGTTCTTCCAGCCCACCGCCAACATTGCCGACCAGCAGAGCGGCATCAGCGTGACCAGGGAGATACTGGCCGACGGCAAGTCGCAGGGAGCACCCGACACCTACCAGCTGAAGGTGGGCGACCGCGTGAGGGTGCGCATCACCATCGTGGCCGACCGCGACTACGACTTCGTGCAGGTCATCGACAAGCGGGCGGCCTGTCTGGAGCCCGTCAGCCAGCGGAGCGGCTATCAGCGCGGATTCTACATCACCCCTCGCGACTGCACCACCAACTTCTACTTCGACCAGTTGTCAAAGGGCAAGCACGTCGTCGAGACAGAATACTATGTGGACCGCGCCGGACAGTACGAGTCGGGCACCTGCACCGTGAGCTGCGCCTACAGCCCCGAATTCCGCGCACTCACCAAGTCAATAACCATCAATGTCAGTCCAAAATAATAATTGTGAATTATGAATTATGAATTGTGAATTATGGAACATAAAGCAGGCTTTGTAAACATAGTAGGAAACCCCAATGTGGGCAAGTCGACCCTGATGAACCAACTGGTGGGCGAGCGCATCTCCATTGCCACCTTCAAGGCACAGACCACGCGCCACCGCATCATGGGCATCGTCAACACGCCCGAAATGCAAATTGTGTTCAGCGACACGCCCGGCGTGCTCAAACCCAGCTACAAGCTGCAGGAGTCGATGCTGGCCTTCTCGGAGTCGGCACTGGCCGATGCCGACGTGCTGCTCTACGTCACCGACGTGGTGGAGAACCCGGAGAAGAACCTGGACTTTCTGCAAAAGGTGCAGCAGATGGACATACCCGTGCTGCTGCTCATCAACAAGATTGACGAGCTGAAAGAGGACTCGCAGAAACAGCTCACCGCCATCGTGGAGCGATGGCACGTGCTGCTGCCCAAGGCCGAAATCCTGCCCATCTCGGCCAAGAACAAGTTTGGCACCGACCTGCTGCTGCGCCGCATCGGCGAACTGCTGCCCGAAAGCCCCGCCTTCTTCGACAAAGACCAGCTCACCGACAAGCCCGCGCGCTTCTTCGTCAGCGAAATCATCCGTGAGAAAATCCTCCTCTACTACGACAAGGAGATACCCTACTCCGTAGAGGTGGCCGTGGAACGCTTCAAGGAGGACGAGCGGAAGATACACATCAACGCCGTCATCTACGTGGAGCGCGACAGCCAGAAAGGCATCATCATAGGCCATCAGGGCGTGGCCCTGAAGAAAGTGTCGACCGAGGCCCGCAAGTCGCTGGAGAAATTTTTCGACAAGCACATCTTCCTCGAGGTCTTCGTCAAGGTGGACAAGGACTGGCGCTCGTCAAAGAAAGAACTCGACAACTTCGGCTATAACCCCGGAGACTAATTAAAATTGTGAATTATAGATTATGAATTTTGAATTATTCGTTCTTTGGAACCCCTCACTCGAAGCATTCAGCATCGGCCCCTTCGCCGTGCGCTGGTATTCACTCTGTTGGCTCATCGGCCTGCTGCTGGCCTACCTGATGGTGCGCTGGCTCTACAACGACCAGAAAATCCCGCAGGAGAAGTTCGAGCCGCTCTTCGTCTACTGTTTCATCGGCATACTGGTAGGCGCCCGTCTGGGCCACTGCCTGTTCTACCAGCCCGACTACTATCTCACCTCCTGGCACGGCTTCATAGAGATGCTGTTGCCCATCCACTTCAGCAACGACGGCTCGTGGCACATGGTGGGCTATCAGGGACTGGCCAGCCACGGCGGCACTGCCGGCCTCATACTGGCGCTGCTGCTCTACGTGCGGCGGGAGAAGATGTCGGTATGGCAGGTGCTCGACAACATTGCCATCGCCACCGGCATCACCGCCTGCTTCATCCGTCTGGGCAATCTGATGAACTCTGAAATCATCGGGCGCGTCACCGACGTGCCCTGGGCTTTCGTCTTCGAGCGTGTGGACCAGATGCCGCGCCATCCCGGCCAGCTCTACGAGGCCATTGCCTACGCCATCTATTTCCTCATCTGCATCACGCTCTACCGCAAGCTGCCCCACCGCGTGGGCACAGGCTTCTTCTTCGGGCTCTGCCTGGCCTATATTTTCACCTTCCGCTTCTTCATCGAGTACACCAAGGAGGTGCAGGAAGCCTTCGAAGCCAGCCTCCCCATCGATATGGGACAGATTCTCTCCCTCCCCTTCATCGCCATCGGTTTCTACTTTATGGTCAAAGGGTGGAAGGCAGAGCCTAAGCGTTACAAATAAGAATTCTGGGAGATAACTCCTATACCTAAATTCAGAAGAAGAGATCGTCGAGGAAGGGGTCACCGCCAGTTGTCTGGGCAGGGGCCTCTTCTTCTTCATCTTCCCCAGTTTCGGCATCTTCGTCAAGTGGCATGTCCTCGGGGTCGATGGGCTCCATGCCCTCAGGAATCTGGAGCAGCTCCTGGTCGCTGACCTGCAGGGGCTGGAAGGTCTGCTCGTAGAACTCGTCATAGTCCTTAAAACTATATCGGGTGCCCATGAGTGCCAGGTTCGACTCGCTGATGACCACGCTGCGACAATGGGCGAGCAGCGGCTGCAAGTCGGCCGAGGCATGCAACTGGCGGGCATACTGCAGGGCCTCGTCGAAATTGAGGAAGCCGCTGATGAGCATACGGCTGGCCCCGGCACCGAGCGGCTCGATGGCCAGGTCGAAGTTGCGCACCAGGAAGTTTGAGAAGTTGAAGCGCGCCATCTCGTAGAGCAGCTGGTTCTCGTTGAGCGAGTCGGGCTGGTAGACCAGCAGGAAGACGAAGGGCACATTGCGCTCTGCCGAGAGGGTGTCGGTATTGGTGGAGTCTTCGGCCAGGGTGATGTCGCGACGGCTCCAGATGTCGTCCAGGTCGAACTTGCCGCCGAAAAGCTGGCGGCCCTCCTGCACGCCCTTCACAATCATGCCGGCCAGTTCGGTCACCTCGCTCTGCGGATATTTCTCGACCACCTTTTTCAGTTCGTCCACACAGCCCAAGGCATCGCCCTGGTTGAGCAGGCTCAGACCGTGGATGAAGAGGAACTTGGGACGGTTGACACCCAGCGGGAAGCGCTCTTCCGTCAGTTTGGCATTGGCGGCAATCTCCTCGTGGCGGTTCTGCTTGAAGGCATCGTAGGTGGCCCCGTAGATGCTGTCCTCGATGTGCTCGCCAAATCGGGCGTTCTCCTCGAAGTAGGGGTCGTTGAGCAGCACCGTCCACTCACTTTCAGGATAGTTGGCCACCATGCGCGCCAGGCACGAGTCGGCCTGCACCTTGTCGCCGCGCCGCGAGTAGAGCAGGAAAAGGTGGTACCAGGCCTGGTCCATCTTCTCGAAGTCGGGATACTGGGAGTATAGTCTGACGAACTGCTTCTCGGCCAGTCCCAGATTCTCCAGCTTGTCCTTGAAGATGACGCCCGAATTGTAGAGGCCGTCCATAATGATAAGGTTGCTCTCCTGCACCTGCTCCTCGGTGAAGGGTATCTGCGCCAAGTAGTATTCGCGGTTGTGCGGGTCGCTGGCCAGGCTGTCGGCCTCGGCCTGTGCGGCGGAGAGTGAGTCGGCGGGGGCGTCGGCAGGGTTGTCGGCCGAAGCGCCGTCGAGCCCGCCACTGCCGGCCAGGCTGTCGGGCAGTTCGGGCGTGTCGCTGGCCAGTGTGACCACGGTGCGGTTGTTGCGCTGCCAGTTGTCCACGTTCTCGCGTTTGCCCCATTGTTTCTGGAAGGTCTGCTTACCCTGGCTCACGGCCATCTGGTTGTAGAAGTACCAGGAGCCGTCGTTGGTCTGCGGGGTGGTGGGTTGCTGCGGCGTGTTGCGCTGGTTGCGGTTGCCCATGGCACCCTGCTTGGCCTGTGCGGCCTCGACCTCGGCCTCACGGGCCTTGTCGCGCTCTTCTTTCTCCTTTTTCTTCAGGGCCTCGATGACGCGGTCGATGGCTTCGTTACGCTCCTCTTCAGACATCTTGGCCAGTTCCTGCAGCGAGTCCTGCAAGTGTATGGCATCGGTGAAGGGCACCAACTCGTCAAGCACCTTTGAGCGCTTCGACAGTTCTTCGTAGTCGGTACGGTCCTTGTCCAGCAGTCCGATGGCCTCGCCGTAGCATCGCTGCGCGTCGTTATACTTCTCCATCTCCCAGTAGAGCCCGCCCAAGCGCAGCAGGAGCACGCCCTTCTCAATGCCGCTGCGAGTGGCTTTCTCGTTGCCTTTCTCGTAGGCGGCGATGGCCTGCGTGGTGTCTTTCTGCAGCAGATAGATATTGCCGATGGCATAGTAGACCTGATCCAGGAAGTCCTTGTTGTTGTCGCTGCGGGCCATGCGCTTCAGTCGGCTGATCATCTTCTTGGCATTGCCGACGGCCATCACCTCGGTCTGTGCGATACGGGCGTTGAACTCCAGTTCGTAGGGCGGATTCTGGCGCACCACGCGCTGATAGGCCTTGTAGGCCTGTCGGTTGTTGCCCAGAGCGGTCTGCGCCTGTCCCATCAGGAACCACTCGCGGGCCTTCTGCGTCTTGCGCTTTTCGCGGCGTATGGTCTTGCGCAGATAGGGCACGGCCTTATCCAGCTCGCCGCTCTTCAGATAGTAGTCGGCCAGCGTGGCATCCCACTCGCTCTGGGCGCGGTAGTCAATGGAGTCGCGCCTCATGTTGCGAATCACGTCTTCGGCATCGTAGAGCCAGTCCAGCTCCAAATAGCAGCGTGCCAGCCAAGCCCGGGCCAGTGCATACTGCATGGGCTGCGTCTGGTAGAGACGCCCCATGTAGGCAAAGGTGGCGGCAGCCTCGTCGAAGGCACCTTTCTGGTATTGGGCCTTGCCCAGCAGCAGCCATGCTTTCCACAGGAATGGGTTGTACTCGCGGCGCGTCAGCCACTCCACGTCTTTTGCCGTCTTGCGGCGACTCTTTTTCCATTCGGGCCGGGCCTTGATGCTGTGCTTCTTGATGGTCTTCTCCATCTTCTCCACAGTGACGTCAAACTTGCCCTTGCCCAACTCGCGGCTCTTCTTGTTGCCCTGGGTGAAAAGGGGCAGCTGCTCGGTGAAGTTGTCCTTGTTGCCCGTCTCTTTCTCCAGCGCCCCGTCGATGTAGGCCACCTTACCATTATAATAGGTGTTGTATTTTGCCGTAAACGACTGCCAAAACCTGCTCTTCCCGGTATTTTTCTGGGCAGAGCAAGCAGCCAGCACCAACACGGCGACGGCAAGGAGAATGTGTATATAGACACTACGACGCATCACAATAATAACTACGATTCCGCCGATTTATTGTTTGGCCTTTCAGTTTAGATTGCCCAAAGCCTTCAGAAAAAACATAAAATAATGTGGAGAAATAAAGGGCGGGAATGCCGATTTTCTCATTTTTCCGGCTGAAACGGAGGGAGTTTGAAGAAATTGTTGTAACTTTGCACCTGCCTACAAGAAAAACTTAACCCCGAAGTTTGTCTTTAGGACAGAGACTCCGGGGGATTACGCTGCAAAAGTAGGCAAAATATCTGAATTGTGCAAACCAATGGCAAATAACTTATGAGATATACTGACTTCGAAGATGCCTTCTCCTCAGACAGAATGAGCAAGTACGTTGCGGCCTGTAATGGCGACACCCGCAAGGCCATGACCCTATATCGCTACAACCTCCAACTTTCGCAAGAACTGTTTACGCTCATCAGTTGCTTTGAGGTGACACTGCGCAACCGAATTGACAGACAGTTGAAGGCTCACCTCGGCAACGACTGGCTACGTGATGCCATTTTGCCTGGTGGGGCGCTTTACTATGACCGCCGTGTAGAGAAAACCCGCAAAATCATTGAGAAAGCCTACAACGAACTGATGCGCGAAGGCTCTTACAGCCACTCGAAACTTCTTTCTGAGATGGAGTTCGGCGTATGGAAATATATGTTCTCCAATGTAGTGTATGCTTTGATGGGGCAGACCCTTTTGCGTATTTTCCCGCGAAAGCCCACATCTTCCCGGCAGCATCAATATGATAATTCCTATATGTTCCAAGAACTGGATTATATCAACAAACTACGTAACCGCATAGCCCACCATGAACCAGTTTGCTTCAGCCGCCCTAATGCCATCATAGATACAGCATACGCGCTCAACCAGTATGCTCGGATGATGCGGCTCTTTAGTTGGATGGATATTGACGGCGCATCGCTGATGTTCGGATTAGACCATGTAGGCCAAGCATGTGGAAAAATCATGTGTTTATAAGGCACTATCCAAAAATAATTGGCAAAATATTTGCAAGATTCAGAAATAATGCCTATCTTTGCATCGTTGATTCCCGGCAGCCTCTGATTCGTCAAGCTGTCGGGTCTGTTTTTTATGCATAAAAAGACCGCCACGACGGACGGCCTGTAAGAGATAATAATGTGGAGAAACAAAGGGCGGGGAGCCGAGGCCGAGGATGTCGGCGCGGGTTCCCGCTCTTGCGTTTAGTTTAGAGAAACAAGTGTCTGTCCCAGTGACTCTACTCGTTTGAAATCAGCTGCATCCTGTCTTCGTCACAAGAAACGACGGCTGTGCATACGTTGTAGCCACCAAAGCCATTTTTAGCTCTGTATCTAACAGTGACAACCTTTCCTGTTTCAGGAGTGATTTCTATCAACTGATAGCTATCAGGGTCACGAAGATTTTTCTTGATTAAAGACTCTGCAGTAGCCCGAATCGCATACTTGTCTTCGTACAAGGGCTTTGAAGGTTCATTCGAAGAATCATCCGAACCTGCTGCACTTAACAGGAAGAAACCGAGAACGGCACATAAAATGAAATACTTGAAAGTCTTTTTCATAATTTGACCTTTAAAATTAGATAAATAACATACGGAACTATATAGCAGGATAAATCGACGACATCAAACGTACCCTTTACCACACCGAAATACTGTAGGACTTCTGAAAAGCTCCCAATGAGAGGGATAATACAGCAGAAGAGAAGCTGTCTTTTCACATCGGGAGACCAAATCGCATCCATAAATAGTATGTAAGACAACGTCCACAATCCATCAGGAATACAAAACCGTATTATTTCGGGGATTTGAATACCGCTTGATAAGTTTCTTACTCCCATAATAACTTCATGCAGTCCTAAATCGTCAAACCAACCAAACATTCGCAATGAAGTGCTGCGAAAAGCAATGTAAATGCATCCGCCTATTGCGAAAAAGAGTAAAGCAGCAGTGATTTCCAAAGCTTTGCTCATATTTGTTCGTTTAAGTAGTTCAACCATTTGGTAAAATTAAACCCTAAATATGGCAAACGCAAAAAGCGCAAGCCCTCCATATCTCTGCCAGGCTCGCTACAAGCCCCAAATGTACTATGGTGAAGCCTGCGCTCTATAGGCGCAGCTTCAATGTACATTTGGTTTGCTCTTCTGTTCTCTTTCGAGGTAGCGATTCGGCAGAGAATTGAGCTATATGTTCGTGTCTCTTGCGAAACACGATGCAAAAGTAGTCAAAATTTGTCGTTTAACCGTCACCTTATATAAAAAAGTGCTAAATTTTATGTGATTTTAGCAGAAAAGTGTTTGTGTTGGCTCTGAACCGGACGGTTTTGTGTCGTATCACGATTGAAAATCGTTGTCCCGACGCGGGAAGCCCAAATCGGCCATTAGGGCGGTTCAGAAGTTTGGACGAACCAAACTCATGGTTTGGACGGAGCAAACTCATGATTTGGACGGAGCAAACCGGGAGTTTGGACGAACCAAAACAAAATAACGCCCGCTTTCTTTGCCGTTTCGCATAAAATGTGTACCTTTGCACGAAAATAACACAATCCCAACACGTATGAATATCGAGACATTGATAAGCCAGGCCGCCGCCGAAGCCGTGAAAGTGCTCTACGGCATGGAGGCCACAGAGAAGATGGTGCAGCTGCAGAAGACGCGCAGCGAGTTTGAAGGTAACCTCACACTGGTGGTATTCCCCTTTGTTAAAGCAGCCCGCAAGAGCCCTGAGCAGACTGCCCAGGAGATAGGCCAGTATCTGGTGGAGCACTGCTCGGCCGTGGATAAATACAATGTGGTGAAGGGCTTCTTGAACCTCAGCGTGGGGCAGGGTGCCTGGCTGCAGCTGCTGCAGGCCATCGACCAGGACAACAACTTCGGCAAGAAAAGCGCCACTGACGCTTCACCACTGGTCATGATAGAGTACTCCAGCCCCAACACCAACAAGCCCCTACACCTGGGCCACGTGCGCAACAACCTGCTGGGATGGAGCCTGGCACAGATTATGGAGGCCAACGGCAACCGCGTGGTGAAGACCAACATCGTGAACGACCGCGGCATACACATCTGCAAGTCGATGCTGGCTTGGCTGAAATGGGGCAACGGCGAGACACCTCAGTCGTCGGGCAAGAAGGGCGACCACCTGATTGGCGACTACTACGTGGCCTTCGACAAGCACTACCGCGAGGAAGTCAAGCAGCTCGTGGCACAAGGCATGGACGAGGAAAAGGCCAAGCAGGAGGCACCGCTCATCAAGGAGGCCCACGAGATGCTGGTGAAATGGGAGCAAAACGACCCCGAAGTGCGCGCCCTGTGGGAGAAGATGAACGACTGGGTCTACGCCGGCTTCGACGAGACATACAAGAAGATGGGCGTGGGCTTCGACAAGATTTACTACGAGTCGCAGACCTACCTCAAGGGCAAGGCCAAGGTGGAGGAAGGCCTGGCCAAGGGACTCTTCGAGCGACACGACGACGGCTCCGTCTGGGCCGACCTGACCGGCGAGGGCCTGGACCAGAAGCTGCTGCTGCGCAGCGACGGCACATCGGTCTATATGACGCAGGACATCGGCACGGCCGAGATGCGTTTCCAGGACTACCCCATCGACAAGATGATATATGTGGTGGGCAACGAGCAGAACTATCACTTCCAGGTGCTCTCCATCCTGCTGGACCGCCTCGGATTCAAGTGGGGCAAGGAGCTGGTACACTTCTCCTACGGCATGGTGGAGCTGCCCAACGGCAAGATGAAGAGCCGCGAGGGCACCGTGGTAGATGCCGACGACCTGATGCAGCTGATGGTGGACGATGCCTACAAGACATCGATGGAACTGGGCAAGTTTGACGACATGACCGAGGAGGAGCGCCGCGAGATAGCCCGCATCGTGGGAATGGGCGCCCTGAAATACTTCATACTGAAGGTCGACGCCCGCAAGAACATGCTCTTCAATCCTGAAGAGTCTATCGATTTCAACGGAAACACCGGACCCTTCATCCAGTACACTTACGCGAGAATTTGCTCAATACTTCGCAAGTTCAGAGGTGAGAGAGAAGAGGTGAGAGGTGAGAGAGAAGAGGTGAGAGGTGAGAGAGAAGAGGTGAGAGGTGAGAGGATAGTCTCTGCCCAAGAAACTGACCTCTCACCCCTCACCCCTCACCCCTCACCTCTAAAAACTGACCCCTCACCCCTCACCCCCAAGGAGATTGAGCTTATCCAGAAGATGAATGAGTTTGGGGCTGCCGTGGAGCAGGCCGGCAAGGACTACTCGCCCAGCGGCATAGCCAACTACTGCTACGAACTGACAAAGGTGTTCAACCAGTTCTACCACGACTACAGCATCCTGAACGAGCCCGACGCCGCAAAGCGTGCCGTCCGCCTCGTACTGGCACGCAACGTGGCAAAAATCATCAAGAGCGCCATGGCCCTCCTGGGCATCGAGGTGCCGGAGAGAATGTAGCCTCCCCCTACCCCCCTCCAAAGGGGAGGGGGAAGTAGCCTCCCCCTACCCCCTCCAAAAGGGAGGGGGAAGTCCAAGCCGACGCTCAACCTTCCCCCCTCCTTTTGGAGGGGTTGGGGGAGGCAGGAGGGGTTGGGGGGAGGCAGAAAGGAACCCAAGCCAATGCTCAACCATCCCCCCTCCTTTTGGAGGGGTCGGGGGAGGCAAATTAATAGGAATTATTATTTATGTACATTTACGAGACGGCTGATGAGATTGGGTATGACTTGCTGAAAGCCTATGCCGATTACAACAAGCAGCATCCTACCGACGCAGAGCGCACGATGTGGGATATGCTGAGAAACAAGCGGATTGGGCATAAATTCAGAAGACAGCACATCATAAAAGATTATATTGTCGACTTCGTTTGCCTGCATCATAAAATCGTCATTGAAATAGATGGACAATACCATCTACAGGAAAAGCAAATAGTAAAAGACAAAAGTCGTACAGCCGACTTGCAAAACGAGGGATATACAATCATCAGATTTACGAATGAAGAAGTTGTTGGCAATCCCGAGGGCATCATAAAGAGCATTAAGAACGCAATGATGGAAATAATACATTCTGCCGAACAAACGCCTAACTCCCCCTCCCCTTTGGAGGGGGCGGGGGGAGGCTCCGACGCTTGGGCGGTAGACGCCGCCTGCAGCGGCAATCCGGGACCGATGGAGTATCAGGCCATAGACCTACAGACGGGGGAGCGCGTGTTCCACTTCGGGCCGACGTGGGGGACAAACAACATCGGCGAGTTTCTGGCCATCGTCCACGCACTGGCACTCTGCTGGCAGAGAGGACTGGCACAGAAGACCATCTACTCAGACTCGTACAACGCCATCCTGTGGGTGAAGAAAAGGCAGTGCAAGACCAAACTGGAGCGCACACCGCAGACGGAACAGCTCTACCAAATCATTGCCCGTGCCGAAAACTGGCTGCGCACCCACGACTACCGCAACCCCATCGTGAAATGGGAGACCGGCAAGTGGGGAGAGGTGCCCGCCGACTTCGGCAGAAAGTGAAACCAAAAAGACGAAAATATTTTACATCTCAGAAAGGCTGGCCGAAGCGGCCTAAAAGATAAGTGCCACTTATCTCCGAGATAAGTGCCTTTTATCTCCGAGATAAGTGGCACTTATCTAAAAAGGGGGTTTTAGGGGCATTAAGAAAAAAACGTAAAAAAACAGTGAAACGAATCGTTTAACTTAATAAATAATGTATTAGTATGAAGAACGTCAAGTTTTTGATTTTAGCAATGGTGGCAGCCATTTTCGTGAGCTGCGGAACCACATCGACCGTGCCCATCACGGGCCGCAAACAAACCCTGATGGTCAGCGACGGCGAGGTGCTCACCCTGGCCAGCCAGCAGTATCAGGAGTACATGAAGACGGCAAAGCCATCGACCAACGCCACCAACACCGCCATGGTGAAGCGAGTGGGCCAGAACCTGGCCAATGCCGTGGTGAGCTATCTCAATGCCAACGGACTGAGCAACGAGGTGGCCAACTACAAGTGGGAGTTCAACCTCGTGCAGGACAAGCAGGTGAACGCCTGGTGCATGCCTGGCGGCAAAATCGTGGTCTACGAGGGCATCTTGCCCATCACGCAGGACGAGGCTTCGCTGGCCATCGTGCTGGGCCACGAGATAGCCCACGCCGTGGCCAAGCACTCGGCGGAGCAGCTCTCGACGCAGATGCGCCAGCAGAACATCATGCAGATAGGAACGGTGGTGGCCGGCGCCATGGGCGTGGGTCAGAACACGCAGGCCATCCTGCAGACTGCCGCCGCCCTGAACTTCAACTTCGGCAACCTGAAGTATTCGCGTGACCACGAGTCGGAGGCCGACTATATGGGCCTCATCTTCGCCGCCATGGCCGGCTACAACCCGCAGGTGGCCACCACCTTCTGGCAGCGCATGGCCTCAATCTCGAGCAACCAGACCGCCGAGTTCTTCAGCGACCACCCCAGCGATGCCACCCGCATCAAGAACATCCAAGGCTGGATGCCAGAGGCCTTGAAGTACTACAAGCCGAAGGCCACTACCACCACCACCAAGTCCACCACAAAAAAGACCACCACCAAGAAGACCACCACCAAGAAAACGTCTACCAAGAAATAGGTGGCGAAAACCGACAGTGCAAGAAAAAAGCGTATGCAGGTGCCGCCTGCATACGCTTTTTTCTTGTAGCCAAATGTGCCCTCTACGGGATGAGCACCTTGCGGCCACCCTTGATGTAGATGCCGCCCCGCTGTGGGGTGCCCACCTGCTGTCCGTGCAGGTTGTAGTACTTGCCATCGGTCCAGGCGGCCTGCTGCGGCAGGGCGATGGAGGTGGAAGTGCCGGTGATGTAGCGGAACGCAGCCATGCGCCACTTGGTGCCTGTGCACTTGAAGGTATAGGCGTGTCCGGCCTCCAGCTCGTAGACGATGCCGTCCCAGGCCGAAATGGTGCGTGGGGGTGCGCTGTTGCTGACAATCTCGGTGCCGTCGCTGAGCAGGGCGCCAGTCAGTCCGGTGCCATCGGCATCGGTCATCACCACTTTCTTGGTGGTGGCAATGTCGCCGCCGAAGAAGATGGTGAGCGTACCGGGCTTCGTGGTGGTGAAGATGACGGGAGCGCCATTGTTGTCAGCCGACTGCGAGTACTTGCCGGTCAGGGGCACGCCGTCCACCTCGCAGGCGTTGCTGCCAGAGCCGCCCACCTTCCAGTCGGTGATTTCGCTGCTGAAGGTGGCCGTGATGCCATCTACCTCGGTGATGCTTTTGCCGGAACCTACGTGGGTGTCGGCGTTCTGGATGACGTAGTAGGTCGTTGTCTCCTGTCCCGTTTCATGGGTGTCGTAAAACGATACGGGCACCTCTTCGCCACCCAGCGTCGTGCCATCGGTGCAGGCAGCCGTGATGTCGGCCACCAGACTGTTCATATAGACCTCCAGGTTGGTGTAGCCCTCGGCACTGGCCTGCTTGCCATCCTGTGCGTCGTTGGGGTTCAGGCCGTTGGCCGTCTCCCACTCGTCAGGCATACCGTCGCCGTCGGTGTCGGTCCATTTCTCGCCCTCAGTCAGCGTGGGCCATGCCGACTTGAACTGGTCCACAATGTAGATGTTGTCATTCTGGGTGTTGATGAATCCGCGGTTCAGTCCGTTGCCGGTAGCGGTGGCAATGCCGCCCTTGGTGTCTTTCAGGTACTGCTGGTCCAGGGCATCCCACTGCCCTCCCTTGCAGCATCCGGCATAGGCGATGACGTGGTTGTAGGCCTCCTTGGCGGTATGTGTTGTGGTGTGGACGAAGGGGATGGGTGCCATCAGCTTGATGCTGTCCTTGGTGGCCTGTGTGTAGGTGCCGTCGCAGTCGTTGGCGTTGATCTGGTTGTACACGCCCAGCTCCCAGTTCTTGGTGTTCACATCGCTGTAGGCCGAGTTGTTGTTGCCGCTGATGTAGTATTTGCCCCAGACGTGCAGCATCTCAGCATACGACGGGCTGTCGTTGACATACTTGTTGGTGCGTATGCCAATGGCGGCAATGCGCCTGATTTTCTGCTCGCTCATCGACGAGGTGGTGCCGGGGCCGGGCTTGAAGTAGTTGTTCACGATGTTCACGTTCATGCCTTCATAGCCGTAGCTGCCCTCACCGCCCCAGTTGTAGAACACATTGTTGCGCATGTCCACGCGCTCGTCCCTCTGCGTGGTGGGCCTGCCGCCCAGGCGGGGCACACGCGAGGTGTGGTGGGCCAGCAGGTTGTGGTGGAACGAGGCACCGCTGCCGCCCCAGATGGCCCCATAGCCGTGGGCACCCTTCGAGTGGCCGCTGTTCACCAGGCTCTGGGCGGCAATGCACCACTGCACGGTGGTGTTGATGTTGCCATAGACGGAGAGGCACTCGTCGATGCTCCACGAGACGGAACAGTGGTCGATGATGATGTCACGGCTGTCATAGCCGCCGAAGCCGTCCCATCCGTCGGCCTCGTCAAGCTGCACGTTGGTGTTGCCCAGTCGGATGCGCATATAGCGGACAATGATGTTGCTGCCCCGTAAGGAGAAAGGATAGTCGGCCACACAGATGCCCATGCCCGGAGCCGTCTGGCCGGCGATGGTGGTGTTGCTGGGAATGCCCAGTGCCGACTTCAGGTGGATGGTGCCATCGACGTTGAAGACGATGGTGCGCGGTCCGGGCTGCGAGAGTGCCCAGCGCAGCGAGCCCTGTCCGGAGTCGTCCAGATTGGTCACGGTGTAGACATTGCCGCCACGGCCGCCAGTGGTATAGCGTCCGTAGCCCTCGGCACCGGGAAAGGCGGGCAGTCTGTTTTCAGTAGTGGCAGTGGCAGCAACGGCTGTTGCGGCTACGGCCAGCGCACAGAGTGCGAAAAAAGGTCTTAGTTTCATAATGTGGTAATAGTTTGTTGTTAGTAAAAAAACATTGATTGTCATTCTCCGGCCATGATGGTGAGCACCGAACTGATGTCTGACACATCTACCGCTCCGTCATCATTCACGTCGGCCTCCTTGGTATAGCTCTCCGAGCTGGCCATGACAGACAGGATGGTGGAGATGTCGGCCACATCGACAGTGCCGTCAACGTTCACGTCGCCCTTGACGGCAGCCTTGTAGCCCGGCATGCGGAACTTGGCCACATTGGTAATGAGGTTTGTCGTGGCGTCGATGACGAGGGCCATCACCGTCACCTTGTCTTTGTGGATGGCCTTCTTCAGCACGGTGCCGGTAGGCATGGACAGGGTGTAGGTGTTCTCTGTGGGCACGCCAACTTCGAGCACGCCGGGGGCCTTGGTCTGCGTGCTCTTGCCGACGGCAAGGGCCACGTCGTTGAAGATGAAGCCGGGGATGCTCGACTTGCCGTAGATGCCGCCGCTGGCAAAGATGGCCAGGTCGTCCTCCACCTGACTGCGGGTGTACTGAGCGTAGTAGTTGGTCTGGCTCCAGGCTTTGGTGGTGCCGCTCAGACTGTCGGCCACGAGCACATACTCAATCTTGTAGTTTGACTTGGGCACGAGGCTTTCCAATATGGCCGTGGTCACCACCTTGGTCGAGTCGTCGTTCCACTGGCCAGTCACGCTGACGTCAACCTTGGCCGGAATGGCCAGCTCGGCACGCATGTCGTCCAAGATGTCGTTGCCACTGCCATAGTATGGGTCGATGACCTCGCCACGGTTGATGCGGCACGACGGAGCGCCGTCGAAGGATACGTGGTTGTAGGTGCTGATGTACATGGCATCGACCGAACTGCTGGTGGCGTAGCGGTGGACGGCAATGCCGGCAAAGCGGTCGCCAAACTCGTCGTGCATCTTCTTCATGCCCACATGGCCGCGGGGGCACCAGCCGCAGGTGGTTCCGGTATACTGCTCTACAGCCACGCACTTGTCGACCACGCGCAGTGTGGTGGTCAGCACGAAACTGGCGCTGCTTGCCTTGTGTTGGTTTGCCTTGCCGTTCACGCTTGATATGGAGAAGGTCAATGGCTGGGCACTGGCCTTGGTGTCGCCCCGCAAGCTTATGGTGACACTCCTGGTGCTGCCAAAGGCCAGGGGGCGGTCAAACGTCAGCATGTTGCGCTCGCCATTGGAGACTCTATACTCGATGGAGGTCACATCTTCAGAACCCTCGTTGGTGACAGGCACGGTCAGCTTGGCCTCTCCTCCGATGGAGGTGATGCACTCGCCCAGGTTGGCGCTGGCAATGGAAACGGCATTGGCAGGATATTCGCCCTCAAGGAGCAGTTGCATGTAGAGACGGCCAAAGCCCTGCCCATAGAGGTCGCTCCAGGTGGACGCCGTGCTGGAAGTGCGCAGCCAGAGGGCGTTCTGCAGGTCTTCGCCCGCAACGGCCACGGGGTATTTGTCATCCGTGGTGTTTGCCTTCGTAATGGTGAACGAGTAGCCCACATAGACGCCTCTGGGCCCAATCTCATAGGGAGCGGGCAGCGCAACCTCGTTGATGCCGGCCACGGGCTTGTCCACATTGACCACCACGAGGGCGTCGGCATCGACCTTGGTGGGCCTGGTCTGCGCAATCCAGACCTTCACATCCTTCACATTGGAAGAATAGAGGGCGAAGCGCACGGCATGGATGGTCTTGCCGGCCGGAATGCCCTGGCTGCCAGAGTAGAAAGCGGCACAGTCGTAGGTCTCAGCCGCAGCGACACCTACGGTCGACATCTCTTCGTCCTGTGTGGTGTAGCCCCACCACAGCCGGGGCAGGGCGGGCGTGCTGGGGTCGGCATACTCGAAGCGGACAGTCACCGTGGGGCCATAGCCTGTAACGGTGGTTCCCGGAGTGTCTACGGTCTGGCCGAACCTCGACACCGACATCACGTTGAACACGTGTATCTGCAGTTTGGCTTCCCAGGTGGCATATTGGCCGGCCTCGGGAATCCACTCGGTCTGGATATAGGCGTCGTAATCGGCATCGACCACGCTCTTCGGAGAGTAGCCCGACGCCTCCAGCGTCATACAGTTGCCAAAGGCACAGGTCTGCCACGTGCCGCCGGGCAGCTGGTCGATGGTTTCATACAGGCTGGCAGCTGCCTTTGCGCCCGAAACGTTTCTCACCGACAGGGGAATGGACATCTGCCCATCCTCATTAAGGGTATTGACAGTAATCACTGAGCCGTCGGGCACCACATTGCCGTCGGCATCTACAAACTGGAAGGTCTCGTCGACCTGCGCACCAGCCGCAACACAGAGCAGTACGGCTGCACAAAGCGTGAACAGTTTTTTCATTGTCGTTTAGTTTTTATAGATTCATTGTTGTTTCTCACTTGTCGGTTGCCGGCGGGTGGCGGTGGTGTCGCGTGGTGCCGTCATCCTGGCGGGCATGGCCGGAGTCTGGTTGCCCCACAGCTTGAAGATGTCCCAGAAGCTGTCCACCTTTCGCTTCCAGATGAAGCCGCCGCCATACTCGCCGGTGTAGCCCTCCAGCCAGTCGTAGGCATTCTGGTTGTAGAAGAGCTTCACATACTTGTTGCCTGTCTGCGAGAGACGGTACTCCATGGTGACATTGTCGAAGAACGACTGGTTCTGTCCTTCCACCTCCTGGCCTGTCGACACCCTGCCACCTATCTGCACCTTGAGGCGGTTGTTCCAGAAGCGCTTGGCAAACTTGAACGAATAGTCGGTGTGCATCTGTCCGCTTGCATCAGTGGTGTTGTCCATGCCAATGCTCAGGTCGAGGGTCTTCAGGGCATTGCCGGTGATATTGTTGATTTCACTCTGCAGGAAGGAACTTAATGCCGAATTCATCGAGAAACTGGAGGTGTTGCCGTCGGACAGATACATGCCGGTGGTGAGCATCGTGACGGCCAGCTTGCCTTGCTGCTCGGTCGACATGGCGGCCAGCTCGCTGGCTACGCCGATGTCTTCAGGCGCGTTGATGATGAACTGCAGGCCCATGTCGGAGAGCGTCTTGGTGATGACCACGCCACAGTCGAAGGCCACGCTGCGGCTCTGTCCGTCTTCCTGCCCCACGCTGGCCCTGGTCCGCTCGGTGGCGGTAATGTTGAGGGTGGGGTTCATCGGGTCGCCCGTAAACTCCACATAGCTGCCGTCCTGAATGGTGAACGTCTTCAGGGGGATGACGGGCAGCGAGTATTTCATCTCGCCGCTGGTCAGGGTGTAGCGTCCGGTGAGCAGCAGGCCGTCGGCACCGGTATAGCGCATGCGCAGGTCGCCGCCGCCGAACAGGTCTACATAGTTGGTCTGGTCTACGTTGAGACCGCACTTCACGTGGGCACCCTGGTCCACGCTGACGTTCAGGTCCAGGTTCAGTCCGTTGGGCGTAGGCCGCTGCACCACGGTCTGCGTAGTATCGTTGAAATCGGCGAATTTTACCAATTCGTCGAGTTGATTGTCGGTGGAAAGGGGCGAGTCGAGCATCAGATAATTGAGGTCGGTAGTGCCCAGCACATCGAGTCGGCCACGCATCTGCAACTGGTCCATCGGGCCTCTCATCCGGGCGAAGAAGTTGACAAAAGCCTTGCCGTAGGCCAGCGAGTTGGCCGTCTGCTTGGCGTTGACGAGCATAAAGTTCTGGGCCCTCATCCTGACGTCCATGGTCATTTGGTCGATATTGCCAAAGTCTATGTTGCCCATGATGTTGAGCGGGTTGTCGTTGTAGGCATACATGGTGAAGTTCTCAAGCAACAGCTTCGACTGCTGGATGCGGACGGGGTCGTTGTCGAAGCGCAGGCGCACACCGTAAGGCTGGCTGACGAGGAAGGCGGAGTCGAGCATCAGCTCGCCGTCGACCTGAGGCCGCGACAGCGAGCCGTTGATGTTGATTTCGCCTTCGGCATAGCCCTCCAGGCCCAGCAAATGGTCGGGCACGAAGCCGTTGACCAGCCCCAGGGGGGCACGCTCCAGGGTGAGCACACCCTCCAAGTGCTCGTTGCCGCCGGTCACTTTCTTGTTGCGGTAGCTGCCTTGCAGCGAGGCTATCTGCCGGCCGTCCTGCATGATATAGCCGTCGATGGCGTGGGTTTCGTCTTCGCGCTGCAGATAGACGAACTCTGAGGCCAGGCTGCCCATGGCGCTGCCCTCGTAGGTGAAACGGTGCAGCTGCATATCGCCGGCCACGGAGATTTGCCGCTGGCGGTCCATCACCAGGTGGTAGTCGCCGTCGAGCTGACCGGTGAGGCGCGGCAGGAAAGGCATCGAGGCCGTCAGCTGGTCGAGGTCCACGCGGTGCAGGCTCACGGTCAGGTCCTGCAGCGACAGGCTGTCGCCGTCTTCCGAGTAGACCTTCAGACCCGTGCCGTCGTCGGCAATCAGGTCTACCTTGGCCTGGAGCTTCAGGTCTTTCCCCACAAACAGATAGTTGTCGGCATTGAGGGCAAACTCGCGGTAGCCCAATGTGGGGCGCGAGGGCAGCAGATTGAACCGCAGGCCGTCGCGCTCCATGGCCGCCGAGGCACCTATGCGCAGGCCCAGCTGGCCGTCCTTGTCGAAAAAGCGCAGGCCCACACGGGCACCCCGCTCGTAGAGGTGGCCGTCGATGAGGGTGTTGAAGACCATCTGCGGATTGCGCGGGCCGTTGGTCACCTGTGCCTGATAGGTGAGCCCGTGCTGTGTGTCCTTCAGTGTGATGCCGACGGTGTCGATGCGGGTGGTGCCGCTCGTCAGCGCGTAGATATGGCCCTTGCCGTTCACGCCGGTCAGCGGCGAGGTATTGACGTCGAACAGCAGGTCGCGGAAGCCGATATCGTGCTGCACTTTCAGGATATGGGCAAGGGGATTCTCGGTGCCGCTGCTGACGTAGAGGCGCATATTGGGCAGCAACCGCTTGAGCTGCGGCTGGTCAATGATGCGCTCGTCCAGCTGGTACTGCACGGTGTCGGCCAGGGTGGAGAGTTGTGAGAACAGCCTGTCGTAGGGGCCGCTGGCGTCGGCCTTGACGATGAGGTTGCCGCACTGCAGACGGGCGTAGGTGGTGTCTGGACGGGCGGTGAGCAGCACGCCCAGGCGCTCAGGATGCTTGGTGCTGACGCTGTCGCGCAGCCAGATGTTCTGCATCAGTCCGCTCAGCTTATGGTTGTCGGCCAGGTTGCTTGTCAGGTCGAAGTCGCCGTCCAGTCCGATGGTGAGCGGTTTGTCAGCAAGCTGCAGGGCATAGAGGTCCACCTTGTTCAGCCGCGTCTCGATGGTGGTGCGCAGATGCCGGGGCTTGCTGCCGAGCAGGGCGTCAACACAGAGGGTGCCGTCAACCAGCCGGTTCTGGCTGGTCACGTCGGCCAGGGCATGCCCGTCCTTCAGGTGCAAGGTCAGCATCAGACTGTCCAAGGGCCGGCCCTCGTAGGTGAGTCGCTCCATGGTGGCGGTGCCGTCGAGCCAGCTGGAGTGGCGGAACACGTCGGTGCCACGGCCCCGCAGCGAGCATTGCAGCCCGTCGATGGTGCAGTTGATGTCGGGCAGGAAGCGCCTCACGTTCAGTTGGCTGACGCTGATGTCGGCAGTATAGGCTTCGGTAGGCTGGCTGAACAGCACCTTGGCCTTGACCACGCCTGAAGCCTCACGGACAGTGAGGTTGACGTCGTAGCGGGTGCCGTCGGCCTTGAGCCGGCCATCCAGCGTCAGTCCGTTGGGGACTTTATACTGCGGGCTGTCCATCCGGAAGGCAGCCATCAGGCCGTTCAGCTCGTAGGCTTTGGCGTTCAGGAGAATGTCGGCCTGCAGACTGTCGGACTGGTCCAGCCGGCCCACGGTGCCGCTGGCTTGCAGGGCAAAGGCGGTGGGCCACTCGAACTTCTCCACGTCGAGGGTGGCCTGCTGCAGATTGCCGTCCACGCGTCCCTTGAGGGCCAAGGGCCAGTTGGGCATGCGGTGCTGGGTGGCTGGGGTGAGATACTCCGGGGGCAGGAACAGCAAGAGGTCTTCCTTGCCCACCGAGGCATCGAGACGCACGTGCAGCTGACCGGCATCCACCGAGTCGGCCACGGTATAGTCTATGTCGGCCTGGGCGTAGATGTCGGTATAGGGCGTCTGCAGGGTCAGGCCCGACGTTTTGACGCCCTTGTCGTCGAGCGTCAGCGGGCCGCGCAGACTGCTGACGGCCAGCCCGCTCTGTTCCTTGGCTGCCAGATTGCGGATGTTGAGCCGGGTGTAGGGGGGGGTGTAGTAGATGGAGTCGATGGCCAGGTCGATGCCGGTCAGATGGAGGTGGGCGTAGTCAAGGCCCTGCTCCTGCACCGGCTCGTTTGGCAGGTCGTAGGAGAGTCGCCCCCCACCCCACCGCAACGCGTCCACACGGTAGGTCTCTGTGGCCAGGTCGATGTGGCCGCCATTGGCTTCGGCCTCGCCGAAATAGGTGACCACACGCATGGTGTCGCCCGGAAAACGGATGCTGACATTGGTGTTGCTCAACGTCACGCGGTCAAAGGCGACATACCACGGCAGAGGCCCTGTGTCGGTGGTGTCTACGGCGGCGGTGTCGCTCAGGGCCACGCTCACATCGGCATCGGCCAGAAGCGCGTCGCCAAGGTCGACCTGGCCCGTGGCCAGCCGGATGGTGCTGGGGTCTACCTTGAGGCGACCCACTCTGCCCGCTATCTGCACATCGCTCACCAGGTCAAGGGTGTTCAGCTGTGTCTGGTTCAGCTCCAGACCGTTCACCAGCACCTCCTGGCGAAAGAGCGGCAGCAGCCTGACGCTCACGGTCACCCGCCCGATGCTGGCGATGGTGTCGGAGTGCTCGCCGTTAGCAAGGGTTGAAGGTTGGCTCACCGTCACGTCTCCGGCCTCAAGGTCGAGGGGAAAGGTCAGACTGACGCTGCCAACTGAAATCTGCATGCCCGTGGCCTCGGAGGCAATGGCCGTCACGCGCTCCACCGCCCATTGCTGCACCGGCGGCACATAGAGCAAAAGCGGCAAAGCAAATAGTAAAAGCAATGCCGCAGCCACGAAAACGATGACTACTTTCAGTTTCTTCTTCACAGGTTGCAAAGGTAAGACAAAAATCTGAAAACAAAGAAATTTCACAATCTAATTATCATTCCTTAACGCACCACTTTTAACAGCAAAGCCACCAAAAGAAATGCACAAAGTGGGAAGAATGTGCACAAAAAGCAGCAAAATGTGCGTTTTTTGCCCCTTTTCTTTTGTCAATCAAACAAAAAGCCGTACCTTTGCACCCGCTTTACAGAGGATAAAGTTTTACACTATTATATTTTATATGGCATTAAAAATTGTTGTGCTGGCCAAGCAAGTGCCAGACACTCGTAACGTGGGCAAGGACGCTATGACGGCCGAAGGTACGGTGAACCGTGCTGCCCTGCCCGCCATCTTCAACCCAGAAGATTTGAACGCCCTGGAGCAGGCTCTCCGACTGAAGGAGCAAAATCCGGGCTCTACTGTAGGAATCCTCACGATGGGTCCCCCGCGTGCAGGAGAGATTATCCGCCAAGGGCTTTATCGCGGTGCCGACACTGGCTGGCTACTCACCGACCGACTGTTTGCCGGTGCTGACACGCTGGCCACTTCTTATGCTTTGGCCATGGCCATCAAGAAGATTGGCGATGTCGACATCGTGATTGGTGGCCGTCAGGCCATCGACGGCGACACAGCCCAGGTGGGCCCGCAGGTGGCCCAGAAGCTGGGCCTCAACCAGGTCACCTACGCCGAGGAGGTGCTCAGTGTGGATGACGGTTTTGCCGTCATCAAAAGAGTCATCGACGGCGGCGTGGAGACCGTCAAGGCACCGCTCCCCGTGGTCATCACCGTGAACGGAAGCGCTGCTCCCTGTCGTCCCCAGAACGCCAAACTGGTGATGAAATACAAGCGCGCCACCTGCCCCTTGGAAAGGCCCGCCGACGTTATTCCCTACGCCAACCTCTACGACGAGCGCCCCTACCTGACCCTGAACCAATGGAGCGTGGCCGATGTCAACGGCGATGCACAGCAGTGCGGTCTGGCCGGAAGCCCCACAAAGGTGAAGGCCATCAAGAACATCGTGTTCCAGGCCAAGGAGAGCAAGACGCTCACCGCCAGCGATGCCGACATCGACGGCCTCATCAAGGAACTCCTCTCAGAAAAAATCATTGGCTAACCGTCCCGTATGTTGCTGTACCACAGCAACACTCCCAAACAAAGAAAGAAAGGATATGAACAACGTATTTGTATATTGCGAAATAGAGGGCACCCTGGTGCAGGAGGTCTCTCAGGAGTTGCTGACCAAGGGCCGCAAACTGGCCAACGAACTGGGTGTCGAGCTGCACGCCGTCGTGGCCGGCACCGGCATCAAGGACAAGGTGGAGGAGCAAATCCTGCCCTACGGCGTGGACAAGCTCTTCGTCTTCGACGCTCCCGACCTGTTCCCCTACACCTCGGCTCCACACACCGACATCCTGGTGAACCTCTTCAAGGAGGAGCAACCGCAGATTTGCCTCATGGGCGCAACGGTCATCGGCCGCGACCTCGGCCCCCGCGTCAGCTCGTCGCTGACATCAGGACTCACCGCCGACTGCACCGAACTGGAGATTGGCCCCTACGACGATGCCAAGAGCGGCAAACACTACGACCAGCTGCTCTATCAGATTCGCCCGGCCTTCGGAGGCAACATCGTGGCCACCATCGTCAACCCCGACCACCGTCCGCAGATGGCTACCGTCCGCTCTGGCGTGATGCAGAAGGCTATCTATGAAGGTGAATGCAAAAAGGAAGTGGTTTATCCCGAGGTGAGCAAGTATGTCAGCCCCGAAGCCTTCGTGGTGAAGGTGCTCGACCACCACGTGGAGGCTGCCAAGCACAACCTGAAGGGTGCGCCCATCGTCGTTGCCGGCGGCTACGGCATGGGCTGCAAGGAGAACTTCGACATGCTGTTCCAGCTGGCCAAGGTGCTCCACGGTGAGGTGGGCGGAAGCCGCGCCGCCGTCGATGCAGGCTGGCTCGACCACGACCGTCAGATTGGACAGACAGGTGTCACCGTTCATCCGAAGGTGTACATCGCCTGCGGTATCTCCGGCCAGATTCAGCACATCGCCGGTATGCAGGATTCGGGCATCATCATCAGCATCAACAGCGACCCCGATGCACCCATCAACCGCATTGCCGACTACGTCATCAACGGAACGGTGGAGGAAGTCGTCCCCAAGCTGATTAAGTATTACAAGCAGAATTCGAAGTAGCCCAAATTATTATTTAAACACGAATTACCACGAATTATCCATTAATTTTTAACGTATGTTCGTAAGGGATTTCAAGCAGTATAAGGATACCGTATATCAAATCATCGGAGCGGCAATGAACGTTCACGAAGAATTGAATTGGGGATTACTGGAGCCTGTATACAACGAAGCTCTCCACCTTGAACTGCTTGACAACAATATCGCCAACGAACGGGAAAAACATCTGCCATGCTATTACAAGCATCATCAGTTAGAGAAATTTTACCAGATGGACCTTGTGGTGGGCGATGTCGTAGTCGAACTCAAGTCTGTAGACGAGTTGAAATCTGCTCATAGGGCTCAGCTCTTCAACTACTTGCGACTGACACGAAAGCCCATTGGCTTGCTTATCAATTTTGGGCAGCCGTCACTACAGGGAGAACGCTATGGATACGATGAGGAAACAAACGAATGTATCCTGCTAAACAAAAATATGGAACCCGTATATGTGTAAAATTATATGGACAATTACATGGTAATTATATGTTAAATAAAGTAAGATGAAGGCACAGGTTTTTCTTCTCATCATCGGATGTATAGTATCCCTTGTCGCTTGCAATTTTTTCTCTGAAGGCTCATGGCAGAGAGACTTACTCCGCTTCATTGCTGTTTTCTGCGTAGGAGGATTAGTAGGACTTATTCAAGGTGGAAGATTGCAAAAAAAGAAAAATAAATAAAAATATATTATGGCAAATTACTTTTCCGACCATCCGGAGATTGGGTTCTACCTCAATCATCCACTCATGAAAAGGATTGTAGACCTCAAAGAGAAGGACTACACCGACAAAGATAAATATGATTATGCGCCTGTCGATTTCTTTGATGCCATCGAGAACTACAAGCAGATTCTCGACATCACGGGCGACGTGGCTGCCAACATCATCGCCCCGAACTCGGAGGACGTGGACCTGGAAGGGCCGCACCTTGAGAACGGACGCATGATTTACGCCTCGAAGACCTTCGAGAACCTCGACGCCACCCGCAAGGCCGGCCTCTGGGGTGTCTCCATGCCCCGCCGCTACGGCGGTCTGAACCTGCCCAACGCCGTGTTCTCCATGCTCTCAGAGATTGTCAGCGCCGCCGACGCCGGTTTCCAGAACATCTGGAGCCTGCAGAGCTGCATCGACACGCTCTATGAGTTCGGAAGCGAGGAGCAGCGCCAGAAGTACATCCCCCGCGTCTGCGCCGGAGAGGGCATGTCGATGGACCTCACCGAGCCCGACGCCGGCTCCGACCTGCAGCGCGTCATGCTCAAGGCCACCTACGACGAGAAGGAGCAGTGCTGGCGCCTGAACGGCGTGAAGCGCTTCATCACCAACGGCGACTCTGACATACACCTCGTGCTGGCCCGCTCGGAGGAGGGCACGAAGGACGGCCGCGGCCTGTCGATGTTCATCTACGACAAGCGCAACGGCGGCGTCGACGTGCGCCACATCGAGCACAAGCTGGGCATACACGGCTCGCCCACCTGCGAGCTGACCTACAAGAACGCCAAGGCAGAACTCTGCGGCAGCACCCGCCTGGGCCTCATCAAGTATGTGATGGCCCTGATGAACGGCGCCCGCCTGGGCATCGCCGCACAGAGCGTGGGCCTCAGCCAGGAGGCCTACAACGAGGCCATTGCCTACGCCCGTGAGCGCCAGCAGTTCGGCGAGAAGATCATCAACTTCCCCGCCGTCTACGACATGCTCTCGCGCATGAAGGCCAAGCTCGACGCCGGCCGCTCGCTGCTCTACCAGACGGCTTGCTACGTCGACATCTACAAGTGCCTGGAGGACATTGAGCGCGACCGCAAGCTCACCCCCGAGGAGAAGCAGGAGATGAAGAAGTACCAGCGCCTGGCCGATGCCTTCACGCCGCTGGCCAAGGGCATGAACTCGGAATATGCCAACCAGAACGCCTACGACGCCATCAGCATCCACGGCGGCTCGGGCTTCATCATGGAGTACAAGAGCCAGCGCCTCTACCGCGACGCCCGCATCTTCTCCATCTACGAGGGCACCACCCAGCTGCAGGTCGTCGCCGCCATCCGCTACATCGGCAACGGCATCATGCTCCAGAACATCAAGGACATGGCCGGTTCAGTATGTTGCTGTAATACAGCAACAAACCTGACGGCCCTGAAAGCCCGCGTAGAGGCCCTCATCCCCGTCTACGAGGAGGCCATCGCCAACGCCAAGGCCCTCGGCGACCAGGCTGCCTTCGACTTCCTGGCCCGCCGTCTCTACGACATGACCTGCGAACTGGTGATGAGCCTGCTCATCATCCGCGACGCCGCCAAGGCCCCCGAGCTCTTCGAGAAGAGCGCCAACGTCTATGTGCGCATGGCCGAAGAGGACATCCTGGGCAAGGCTGCCTACATCAAGGCTTTCCGTGCCGAAGACCTGGAATACTTCAAGGCCGCAGAAAAGGCTACAGAGGAATAGAGAGCACCATTATTTATATATTGAGAGGGCTGGCACGCCGAAGTACCAGCCCTCTTTGCGGCCAAACAGCAAAGATATGAACCCAGAGATAGAACGCAGGCGCACTTTCGCCATCATTTCACACCCAGATGCCGGCAAGACCACACTCACCGAGAAGTTCCTACTCTTCGGCGGACAGATACAGGTGGCAGGCGCAGTGAAAAACAACAAAATCAAGAAGACAGCAACCTCCGACTGGATGGACATCGAGAAGCAGCGCGGCATATCGGTGTCGACATCGGTCATGGAGTTCGACTATTTGGACTACAAGGTCAATATCCTCGACACGCCGGGCCACCAGGACTTTGCCGAAGACACCTTCCGCACACTCACTGCCGTCGACTCGGCCATCATAGTCGTGGACAGCGCAAAGGGCGTGGAGACGCAGACGCGAAAGCTCATGGCCGTATGCCGAATGAGGAAGACACCGGTCATCATCTTCATCAACAAGATGGACCGCGAGGGCCGTGACCCCTTCGACCTGCTCGACGAACTGGAACAGGAACTGGAAATCAAGGTGCGACCGCTCTCCTGGCCCATCAACCAGGGCGCAAAGTTCAAGGGCGTCTACAACATCTACGAGCAGAAGCTCGACCTCTTCACCCCCGACAAGCAGCGCGTCACCGAGAAAGTCAGCGTGGAGCTCGGTTCGGCCGAACTGGAAGCACGCGTCGGAGAGCAGGACGCGCAGAAACTGCGCGAAGACCTGGAACTGGTGGACGGCGTCTACCCTGAGTTCGACGTAGAGACCTATCGCGAGGCCGAGGTGGCACCCGTCTTCTTCGGCTCGGCACTCAACAACTTCGGCGTGCAGGAACTGCTCAACTGCTTCGTAGAGATAGCACCGTCGCCACGGCCCACAAAGGCCGAGGAGCGAATGGTGGAGCCGGAGGAGCCGAAGTTCACGGGCTTCATCTTCAAGATAACCGCCAACATCGACCCCAACCACCGCTCGTGCATTGCATTCTGCAAGGTGTGCAGCGGACGCTTCCAGCGCAACGTGCCCTATCTGCACGTCAGGCAGGGCAAGACGCTGCGCTTCACATCGCCAACACAGTTCATGGCACAGCGCAAAAGCACCATCGACGAGGCCTGGCCGGGCGACATCGTCGGACTGCCCGACACCGGCGGACTCTTCAAGATTGGCGACACGCTGACCGAGGGCGAGCAGCTGCACTTCAGAGGACTGCCCAGTTTCTCGCCGGAGATGTTCAAGTATATCGAGAACGACGACCCGATGAAGACCAAGCAGTTGCAGAAGGGCATAGACCAGCTCATGGACGAGGGCGTGGCGCAGCTGTTCGTCAACCAGTTCAACAACCGCAAAATCATAGGCACCGTGGGTCAGCTGCAGTTCGAGGTCATACAGTACCGACTGGAAAACGAGTACAACGCCCGCTGCCGATGGGAGCCCGTCCACCTCTACAAGGCATGCTGGATTTCCTCCGACGACGACGATGAGCTGGATGCCTTCAAGAAGCGCAAATACCAGTATATGGCCAAGGACAAGGATGGACGCGACGTCTTCCTGGCCGACTCCGGCTACATGCTCCAGATGGCCCAGCAGGACTTCAAGCACATCCAGTTCCACTTCACCAGCGAGTTCTGATTAACCCATAGCTCCTCATCGCACGGAAGCGAGAATAACTCTAAATTCTAAATCCTTAACTCTAAATTCATAATATGAAACAGATTACAGACAACATTTACTACGTCGGCGTGAACGACCGCAACAAGACGCTTTTCGAAGGGCTATGGCCCCTGCCGCAGGGCGTCAGCTACAATGCCTACCTGGTGGTGGGACAGAAAGTGGCACTCATCGACACCGTAGAGGTAGACTTCTTCATGCCCTTCCTCGAGAACATACGCGAGGTGCTGGGCGACCGGCCCATCGACTACGTCGTGGTCAACCACATGGAGCCCGACCACAGCGGGTCGCTGGCACTGCTCCGACAGTTCTTCCCCGCCATCGAAATCATCGGCAACAAGAAAACCTTCGATATGCTCGGAGGCTTCTACCACCTCACCGAAGGGCTGAAAGAGGTGAAAAACGGCGATTCCATCGAACTTGGAGGGCTGACGCTCAACTTTGTCCTCACCCCGATGGTGCACTGGCCGGAGACCATGATGACCCTCTGCGGCAACGTGCTCTTCAGCGGCGACGCCTTCGGATGCTTCGGCGCACTCAACGGCGCCATCATCGACGAGCGGATGAACTGCGACGTCTTCTGGGGCGAAATGGAGCGCTACTACTCTAACATCGTGGGCAAATACGGCACACCCGTGCAGATGGCACTGAAGAAGCTGGCCGGCGTCACCCCCGACTACATCTGCGCCACCCACGGCCCCGTCTGGCACGAGCACGCAGGCCGCGTCATCGGCATCTACGACCGTCTGTCGCGCTACGAGGCACAGCCCGGACTCGTCATCTGCTACGGCACCATGTACGGCAACACCGAGCGAGCAGCCGAGGTCATTGCACGCGCTGCCAGCGAGGCCGGCGTGAAGGACATCGTGATGCACAACGTCTCGAAGACACACCACTCTTATATAATACGCGACGTGTTCCGCTACAGGGGCCTCATCGTGGGCGCACCCACCTACAACACCGGCCTCTACCACGAGATGAACGTGCTGCTCGACGAACTCTCGCAGAAGGACATCAAGGGCCGTCTCTTCGGCTGGTTCGGCAGCTACGGATGGGCCTCGAAGGCCGTCAGCGAAATTGCCCGCTGGAACGACGAGCGCCTGAAGTACGAACCCGTAGGCACACCCGTGGAGATACGCCAGTCGCTCACCCCCGACACCTGCGCCCAGTGCGAGGCCCTCGGCCGCGCCATGGCCGCCCGCCTCGCCGAGTAAGACATCATCCAACGTCCGCAAGCATGGTGGGAATCGAAAATATTTTACATCCCTAAAACGAGGACTAAGCGGACTCCGAGATAAGTGCCTTTTATCTCCGAGATAAGTGCCTTTTATCTCCGAGATAAGTGGCACTTATCTTTTAGGGGGGTATTTAGGCCGTTTTTGAAACAATAAAAAAAATTGACACTCCGAGTTAAGGAGTCAAAGGAGTGAGCAAAGGCGAAACTTGAGCACAAAACTGAGACTCCACGTTGTCAAGCAGATTCAACAACCCCCGTTGCTCTTTTTCACGTCTCCTTTTATCATAGCTGTATCACTTGAATATTGCTGATTTCCGCTGCAAATAACGCCTTATTTGCTGTTTTGCGATGCTGCCGTCACGAGAATATCGGCAGCATTTAAATAAAAAAATCTTATTTTTAGCCACAATAGTTTGGTGGTTTTCAGAATAATATGTAACTTTGCAGCGCGATTTGTAATGGGCCGCCCCTGCCGCCGTAGCGACGGAGGCGCCAGAAAGGGAGGAAGCCAAGGCAGACCGCGACTATTTTCGTTGGTAAAAACAAAGGAGCAATTGTGCTTCGTCTTGTTGATTGAAACCTGAGAAATTTCAACTTAGCTACAAGATGAGTACGGTGAAGTTCCACGCTGATAGGCGTGGGGTTGCTGTATCTGAATTCTTTTAGCTATAGGTTTTCTCAGGACCTCAATCAAGAAGACGTAAGATAACGCAGTCTTACGCTTTTTTTGTGTGCCTACGATTGCCGAAGAAGAAGAAAAGAGTATATCTCAATAATAATTAATTAACTAACAACAAACAAAAATGAAAACAAATTGAGGGGCCGCACAGAAGTCCGCGATGGATGCAGGCGAAGCCCCGGTAAGTTAATAAAAATGTAGTTAAGGTGGCGGCCCATCCGTGAGGACGAGCCGCCACCGCCCATTGGCGGGTATCTGCCAAAAGCACGACCGTCATCAGCGGCTGCCTGATGCAGGGTGAGGGGGAAAAACGGCAAAGTTTCAGGGCCTAAACGAGCCTAAATGGCAGAAACTGGGCGAATTGTTTGGCAGTTCGTCCAGTTTTTCGTACCTTTGCCGCAAACAAGCCGTCAGACGGCAATCAAACTGTCAATCTGTAAATCATAAACTGTCAAAGTGGGTATATACATCAACAAAGGTAATGAGGGCTTCCGGCAGATTCGCAATTCGGAGTACATAGACAAGTCGAAGCTGATAGGCGTGGTAAACAAGACACTATTCACACAGCAAAAGACGGGCTGCACGACGCGCATAGCGGCCACCACAGGCGAGCGTTTTGTGTTCATCATCGACGAGTGGGATGCCATCTGCCGCCACTACGGTGAGAAGCCCAAGGTGATGGACGAATCTGACAATATGCTGCGCGGCTTGTTCAAGGATGTCTCGGCTATCGGCACCTTCGCCGGCGTCTACATGACCGGCACCCTGCCCATCAAGAAATACAAGACGCAGTCGGCACTTAATAATTTCCTGGAATACTCGATGGTGGAGCCGCGCAAGAAGGGAAAGTACTTCGGATTTACGAAGGACAAAGTGAAACAGCTGGTCGACATACGTGGTCGCGACGACGTGCTCACCGTGCTCATACACTTGGGCTATCTCTCCTTCGACTGGAAAGAACGTGAGTGCTATGTGCCCAACCTTGAGGCATACGGCGAACTGGCCACCATCTACAACCACATGACAAAGGAGCACCATTGCGAGACAGAGCGGTGGAACAAGGAGTAAAGAAAGAGAGAGAAAAGACATGCTAATTTCCAGCACACAGAATCCGAGAATAAAGCACTTGATGGCCTTGCAGCAGAAGTCGGCAGAGCGGCGCAAGGCGCACCTCTTTGTGGTTGAAGGGCAGCGCGAACTGGAGCATTGCCTGGAGGCAGGGCTCACCGTCAGTTGCATTTACCATTGTCCGGAGATCAGCGGTCTTTCCTCGCCTGTACCATCCTCAGAGAATGGGGGCTCTGCCCCACAAGTGCTGACGGTGACGCCACAGGTCTATGAAAAGATAGCCTACAGGGGCACTACGGAAGGGATTGTGGCCGAGGTGGAGGAGCGGCCGCTGTCGCTCGCCGGCCTGCGCCTGCCGGAGTCGCCGCTGGTGGTGGTGCTGGAGCGGGTGGAGAAGCCGGGCAATCTGGGCGCCGTGCTGCGCAGTGCCGATGCGGCCAAGGTGGATGCGGTGGTGGTGTGCGACCCGCTGACCGACCTCTACAACCCGAACCTGATACGAGCCTCGCTGGGTGCCATCTTCACGGTGCCCACCATTGCCTGCACGTCGGAGGCGTGCATCCGCTTCCTGAAGGAAAGGGGCATTGCCATCCTGACGGCCCAGCTGCAGGACTCGCACCTCTACTACGACACGGACATGAAGCGTGGCACAGCCATCGTGATGGGCACGGAGTCTACGGGCCTGTCGCAGATTTGGCGCGATGCCGCCGACGCCCACATCCGCATTCCGATGCTGGGCCGGCTGGACTCGCTGAACGTCTCGGTGAGCGCGGCCATTCTGATGTTCGAGGCCGTGCGCCAGCGCTCCCTATAGTCTTTACGAAATGGCTTCCATCAGCTTGACGGCATCGACATACTGTGCGATGCCCTCGGCCACGCGCTTGGCATCCTGCATGGCGTGCACCACGGTGGCCTGGCGGTTGGCCACGTCGCCACCGGCAAACACGCCCTTGCGGGTGGTCATGCCGTAGGGCACCTCACGGGTGATGAGAAACTTGCGCTCGTCGTTCTCCAGCCCCGACGTGGTGCGCACAATCATCGTGTTGGGAGTGTTGCCAATGGCCATGATGATATTGTCGGCACGCAGGGTCTGGCGCACAGGCTCCTTGTCGGGCTCGGCGGTCTCAAGCACAATCTCGGTGATGTCGAGGTTGTCGTCGACATGAATCTCGGTGATGGCACTCCACCAGTTGAAGTTCACACCCTCCTTCACGGCATCGTCGTACTCGGCGCGCAGGGCCGACATGGTGTCTATGCCCTGGTTGTAGATGACGTCGACCTTCGACGCGCCGATGCGCAGGGCGGTGCGCGATGCGTCCATGGCGGTGTTGCCGCAGCCCACCACCCACACACGTGCCCCCCTGTCCACATGGGTCTCTTCGGGCCTCATGAACCCCTCGGAAATCAGTTCCACCCGGCGCAGGAAGTGGGTGGCCATGCGTATGCGCTTCAGGTCGGCACACTTTGTGGCGTTCTCGCCCTCAGAGATGCAGACGCCGTTCTGCCAGATGGGAATTTCGAGCGAGCGGGGCTTGCCCAGTCCGGTGCCTATGAAGATGGCGTCGAACCCCTGCCCAAAGAGACTGTCGACGGTGATGTCGTAGCCCACGTGTGTCTTGCGGTGTATGACCACGCCCATCTTCTCGATATATCTGATTTCGCGGGCCACCACCTCCTTTGGCAGCCTATATTCGGGAATGCCATAGCGGAGCACGCCGCCGCACTGTGCCTCCATCTCGAAAATCTCTACGGCAAAGCCCATGCGCGAGAGGTCGCCGGCCACGGTGATGCCCGACGGCCCTGCGCCGATGACGGCCACCTTGCCGCGCTTCTTCTCGGCAATGTCCTCGTGGGTCAGCTCGTTCTCCGAGTCGAAGTCGGCCACAAAGCGCTCCAGCTTGCCAATGTTCACCGGCCGGTCCTTCTTGCCCAGCACGCAGGCGCCCTCGCACTGCTTCTCATGGGCACAGACGCGGCCGCAGACGGCGGGCAGGTTGCTCTTGGCGCGGATGATGCTGATGGCATTGCCCATATTTCCTTTCGACAGTTCGTGTATCCAGTCGGGTATGTCATTGCTTATCGGACATCCCTTCTTGCACTGCGGCACCTTGCAGTGCAGACAGCGCTGGGCCTCCTGAATGGCCTCAAACATGGTGTAGCTCTCGTTTTCTTCCTGAAATGGTTTGTTCTGGTTCATATCGTGCTTTCGTTTTGTTTTCAGTCTGCAAAAATACGAAATAATGGACAAATGGCCAAACATTTTCGGCAAAAAGGGACAATGTCACAGCAGGGCGGCGGCTGTGCGCTCTGCCTCCTTGCGGGCAATCTTGCCGGTCGGGGTGAGGGGCAGACGGTCGGCGTGGCAGTAGTGGCGGGGCACCCAGTAGGGCGGTAGCGCCCTTCGGCAGACGGCCTCGACAGCGGCAAGGCGGGCATCCTCGGTGAGCAGCACCACGGCCTCGCCCCACTTTGCATCAGGCCGGCGGGTGATGCAGAAAGGAGCGGTCAGATGGGGGCGCAGCAGTGCCTCTACCTCCTCGATTTGAATCTTGATGCCGCCGGAGCAGATGACGTTGTCGCGGCGGCCCATGATGCGGAAGCGGCCATCGGGCCGCAGTTCGGCTATGTCGTTGGTGACCAGGCGGTCGGGGCACACCAGCGGAGCGTCGATGACGAGACAGCCGTCGGCATTGAGCGAGAGGCCGACGCCGTCGAAGGGGGTGTACCACTGGCTGGCATCGGGTTCGCTGAGTCGGCGGAGGGCGACGTGCGAGAGGGTCTCCGTCATACCGTAGGTGCTCCACACACCGTTGGGAAAGGTCTTCAGCTGCCGGGCCAGCGCATCGTCGATGGCTCCTCCGCCGATGATGAGCTGGCGGATGTGGCGCAACCGCTCGCACTCGACAGGCTCTTGGAGGGAGTTGTAGACCTGCGAGGGCACCATGGCGGCAAAGTCGACGGCCTCCTGCTGGGCCAGTGGGTGGCCGGAAGGGGGCACGGCAACGAGACGGAGGCCGCAGGTGAGGGCGCGGACCGCCATCATCTTGCCGGCGATAAAGTCCAAGGGCAGACAGAGCAAGGCGGTGTCGCCAGCTTTCAGGCCGAGAAACTGGCAGGTCATGCGGGCGGAAGCCTCCATGCGCCGCTTCTCCACCCATAGGGGCTTCGGCTGGCCGGTAGACCCGCTGGTGTGCACCAGCAGGCGGGTGTCAGGGCCGTTCCATTCAGACAAAAACTCGTTTATAGACATCATTACATTTATTTGGACAGAAGAACTTTTTAGACAGAGTAACAGAAGAACTTTTAAGACAGAATAACAAAAGAACTTTTAGACAGAATAACAGAAGAACTTTTTAGACAGAATAACAGAAGAACATGAATTAATAACAGTAGAGTTAAAAATGTTTTTGGTAGATGCGGAACTTGCGTTTGAATTGGAGTTGTTCGGCACCGAAATTGATGAGGAGGCCATTATCTATTCCGGTAGAAGTGAGGTAGTTGACCAACTGCACTTCGTGGGCAACATGTAGGGAGTTGACTGCTTTCAATTCGATAATCAACATCTTCTCAACGACTATGTCCGCCTTGAACTCGCCCACTAAGACATTGTCGTAATAGACATTAATGGGCATTTCAATCTCATACGAGAGCCCGTGCTTCCGCAATTCCACAATCATCGCATTCTTATAGACTGACTCCAAATAGCCTGGCCCCAACTGACGACGAATCAGCACCGCACAATCCATCACCATCCTAATCAACGAATCAATTTCCACCATAAATATATGCTATAAGAAAAAAATATGTTATAAATAAAAATGTTCTTATGTTATTCTGTCTCTAAAAACAGTTCTTATGTTATTCTGTCTCTAAAAACAGTTCTTTATGTTATTCTGTCTCTAAAAACAGTTCTTATGTTATTCTGTCTCTAAAAACAGTTCTTTATGTTATTCTGTCTCTAAAAACAGTTCTTTATGTTATTCTGTCTCTAAAAACAGTTCTTTATGTTATTCTGTCTCTAAAAACAGTTCTTATGTTATTCTGTCTCTAAAAACAGTTCTTATGTTATTCTGTCTCTAAAAACAGTTCCTATGTTATTCTGTCTCTAAAAACAGTTCTTATGTTATTCTGTCTCTAAAACAGTTATTCTGTCTTTGCCACCCAGAGGCGGTCGCCACGTATTTCTAAGGGCATGGGGATATTGTCGGTGAACAGCTGGCCGGTGCCCAGACCTTGTGGCAGGGAGATACGGTCGCCATAGACCGCGCTGCAGAACTGGGCGATGGCGTTCAGGCCGACGTTGCTCTCCAGCGCCGACGTCATCCATGAGCCGATGCCCTCCTCGCGGGCCAGCTCTATCCACTCCCTGCAGCCCGCCATACCGCCGTGCAGCGACGGCTTCAAGATGATGTAGGCCGGCTTGATGATGTGGAGCATCTGCCGCTTCTGCGACGGTTCGTTGACGCCGATGAGCTCCTCGTCAAGGGCGATGGGCAGCGGCGCGTCGCGACACAGTTCGGCCATGTTCCCCCATCCGCCGCCCATCTCACGCTGCGCACGGGGGGAGAAGGCGGCGGGGATGGGCTGCTCGATGCTGTGGATGGCATACTGCGAGAGCAGTTCCAACTTGTATAGCGCCTCGTCGTAGCGGAAGGCACCGTTGGCGTCGAGCCGCAACTGCACCTCGCGGGGCGAGAAGCGGTCGCGGATGCGCTTCACCAGGTCCAGCTCACGGTCGAAGTCGATGGCCCCAATCTTCAGTTTGATACAGCTGAAGCCCAGCCGCAGCTTCTCCTCCAGGCGGGCCAGCATCTCCTCGTAGGTGCCCATCCACACCAGGCCATTGATGGGGATGCCCACCTCGCCGCGGCTGAAGGCGGTGTCGAAGAGGCGCGTCGAGCGCAGGCTGGCCAGGGCCGTCTCCAGCCCGAAGAGCATAGAGGGATAGTCACGCATGGCCTCAAAGTCAATCTGCCCCGACTGCTCCACCTGGTCGCAGAAGCGGCGCAGCACCTCGGCATAGCGTTCAGGCGGCAAGGCGTCACAACTCAAGTCGGGCAGCGGCGCACACTCGCCCACACCCTCATTACTACCGTCACTCACAGTGACAAACCACGACCGCCGCGTGGTATATACCCCACGCGACGTGCCCGCCGGCTGGCGGAAATGGAGCACTCGCTCCGTCACATTGATGCTATATTTCTTTTCCATACGGGCAAAGGTAAAGAAATTTAATGGATTTGGAGCCAACAGAAAAGTTAAAAAGTGTACAATTCTGACTCGTTTACGAATATTATGCTTACCTTTGCAGCAAATAATGAGACTGAGCCGCGCCCGACAGATCGGGATACTCATCAAATAACAATGAAAACCGGGACGTTTTCTCTTGCCAATGGCGGGCCACTAACCAAGCGGGGACAGCTTGCTGTCTGTTGCCGGTGGATTACAACGGCGGGAAACTCCCACAACCTGTGATAAAGGAGTTTTCATCACATCGCGGGTGCGGCTCTTTTTTAATTCACAATTCATAATTCACGATTCATAATTCACAATTCATAATTCACAATTCATAATATGTTTTCTGGAATTATTGAAGAGTTTGCCACCGTGGTGGCCATCACCCGCGACAGGGAGAACATAGACTTTACGCTCACTTGTTCCTTCACCGGCGAGCTGCGCATAGACCAGAGCGTGGCCCACAACGGCGTGTGCCTGACGGTGGTCAGCATCGACGACGACCGCTACGTGGTCACGGCGATGAAGGAGACGCTGGAACGCTCGAACCTGGGCCTGCTGCACGTGGGCGACAAGGTGAACGTGGAGCGGTCGATGCTGATGAACGGCCGTCTGGACGGCCACATCGTGCAGGGCCACGTAGACCAGACCGCCCGCTGCATTGCCAAGGAAGACGCACAGGGCAGCACCTACTTCACCTTCGAGTATGACTGCGACCGCGAACAGGCCCTGCGCGGCTATTTCACCGTAGACAAGGGCTCGGTGACCGTCAACGGCGTGTCGCTCACCGTCTGCCGGCCCACCACCAACACTTTCCAGGTGGCCATCATACCCTACACGATGGCCCACACCAACTTCCAGGACATCAATGTGGGCACGGTGGTCAACATTGAGTTCGACATTCTGGGCAAGTACATTGCCCGCCTGCAACAACTTTAGGCACCAATCCCCATTGCGACGATGAAGAAGACGGCAGCCACAATCCTGCTGACAGTGCTCTGTCTGACAAGCGCCAGCGGCCAGCCCCGTGTGTACACCAAGGAGAACACGGGCAGCAAGTATGCACTCAAAACGTTTGCAGAGCCGGCACAACTGCCGGAGGTGCGCACACTGCCCAACGCATTGCAGGGTGTGAAGCGATTCGGCGACTGGCGGCGGCGACGCAACGAGATAGGGTCGCTCATACAGCATTACGGCATCGGCACAAAGCCCGCCGTCAAGCGCCGTCAGGTGAAGGCCAGCATGGAGGGCGACACCATGCTGGTGGTCCACGTGACCGTGGGCAGCGAGACGCTCACCCTTAAGTCGCACATACGCTACCCGAAGGTGGGACAGCCGCCTTACGCCCTGATGATTGGCACCGACATGATAGCCCTGCCGCGACAGCTCTTCGACGGCCGGCCCATCGCCACGATGAACTTCCACTCGGCCCAGGTGAACGACTACAAGCAATGGGGCAAGCACCACGAGCGCGGTGAGCACAACTTCGACCGCCTCTACCCCGAACTGAAGGACAACGGTGCCTACAGCGAGTGGGCGTGGGGCATGAGCCGCCTCATCGACGGACTGCAGCTGCTGGGGCCCAAGGCGACGAAGATTGACTCCCGCCGCATCGGAGTCACCGGCTGTTCCTATGCCGGCAAAATGGCACTCTACTGCGGTGCCTTCGACGAGCGCATCGCCCTGACCATCGCACAGGAGCCTGGTGGCGGCGGAGCGGCTGCCTGGCGTGTGAGCCACGAGTCTGAGCAGAACGTGGAAGACCTGGACAAGACCGACTACCACTGGTTCCTGGAGAGCCAGCGCGACAACTTCAGCGGCGACTCCGTCTACCGTCTGCCCTACGACCAGCACGAGCTGTGTGCCATGGTCTGCCCGCGAGCCCTTCTGCTGCTGGGCAATCCCGACTATGTATGGCTGGCCGACTCGTCGATGAACATTTCGGCCCAGGCCGCCCGTGCAGTATGGGAGCGCTTCGGCATCGCCGACCGCATGGCCTGCGACATCCTTGGCGGCCACGGTCACTGCCAGCTGCCAGAGGCCCAGTTCCCCCTCGTCCAGTCGTTCATAGACCGCTTCCTGTTGGGAAAGGATGAGGAATGATTGGCACGCATTGCTGGCAGTGATTATGATGGCCGTTCCGGACTGACAGAGGATGAGGTCATATCCAAAATGCAGCCCACGGAGGAGTTTATCATAAAAGTCACCCATCTGGCCAAGCAAAAGCTTAGTTTACAGTCCTTTACTTTCACATCTTATCACAAAAAAAGTTAAGGAGACGGGCTTTCCGGCAAGAAAGTTTGGCCATTTCTCGGATTATTCCTAATTTTGCATTATCGCTTGTTAGCCCATCCAAGGGAGGCGGGCGGTCATACTTAGTGGTGTCAGTAGGCAAAAAAAGCATTAGTATGATAAAACAACTAACATTTCATTCATAATCACTAAAACAGTAAAACTATGAAAAAAAGAATTCTTCTAACCACAGTACTCTTTGCCCTCGCGGCCACAGGCAACATGATGGCCTACGACTTCGCGTCGGACGGCGTGTACTACAACATTACAGCAAAAGCCACAGCCTCTACACCTGGTTTCGTGAACGTAACCAGTGGCGATGGCTATTCGGGCACGGTTACTATCCCAGCAACTGTAGAGAATGGCGGCAGTACATACAATGTTACAGCCATTGAAGCAGGAGCTTTCCAAAACAGCATCCACCTCACAGGCGTGAATATCGGCAGTAACGTCAAGACTATCGGCTACCGCGCCTTCTATGGCTGCGAGGAACTTGAGGAGATAGTCATACCCGACAATGTGACGACCTTAGCCGCCAGAGGCTCGGGTTACGACAATAACGAAGCTTTTGTGGGTTGCTCCAGTCTAACAAGTGTAACGCTGGGCGCCGGTATCGCCAATATGGGCACCTATGCCTTCCAAAATTGCTCCAACATCACGTCGCTGACCATCAAGGACGGATGTAAGTATATAGCAGAATATACATTTGACGGCTGTGCAAAGATTAATACTGTCAATATCCCAAACAGTATATCGAGTATTGGGGCTTATGCCTTTAGGAACTGTTCGCGACTGACCACCGTCACTATGGGCGACGGTCTGACAACCATTGGCACACAAGCTTTCTACAACTGCACGCATCTGCGCTCGGCCACCCTTGGAACGAATCTTCGCACCGTGAACTATCAGGCCTTTGCCAATTGTACTGACTTGGAAAGCATCGTCCTTCCCGACAACGTTGTGTCACTTGCCGTTCGTGGTAGTGGATACGACAACAACGAGGCGTTCCTTAACTGCACCAGTCTTGAGGAGGTGACCATCGGCTCTTCTGTGGCAAATATGGGCACCAACACCTTCAAGGGCTGTACCAGCCTTAGAACTGTCACCATTAAAGAGGGTTGCTCCATCATAGGAGGCGGATGCTTTTATGGTTGCACCAAAATAGCTAACATCGCTATCCCAAATACCGTGCAGAGCATCGGCGCAGAAGCTTTTAGTGGCTGTACGGCCCTCAAGGCAATCGACATACCGAAAAGCGTCACCACCATTGGCAACAATGCCTTCACGAATTGTGACAACATGACCCGCGCCACTATCGGCGACGGCGTGAACAAAATAGGGAAGCAGGCTTTCTACAGCTGTGACAAGCTTACAACGGTAACCATGGGCAGCGACGTTCGCACCATAGGTTGGCAGGCCTTCGCCAAGTGCATCAGCCTTGAAGAGATAACGCTGACCGATAACGTGGCAACACTAGAAGTGCGTGGCAGCGGATACGACAACGGCGAGCAGTTTATGGACTGTACAAGCCTCACCGACGTCACCGTCGGAGCAAAGGTGGCAAGTATGGGAACGGGCGTTTTCCTCAATTGCACTGCGCTTAGCCGCCTCACCATCAAAGAAGGATGCTCCATCATCGGCGATGCCTGCTTCAAGGGATGCACAAAACTTCCGTCAGCAGTCATTCCTAATACTGTAGAGACAATAGGCAGCGAGGCATTCTCCGGATGCACGGCCCTGAAAAGCATAGACATACCACAGAGCGTAACATCAATCGGCGCTTCAGCTTTCTATGGATGCTCGAATATGACAAAAGCCACCATCGGCGACGGCGTGATAACAGTGGGCGCACAGGCCTTCCAGAACTGCAACAAGCTGGCAAGTGTGAAGATGGGAGCCGACGTGCGTACCATTGGCTACCGTGCTTTTGCCTTCTGCACAGAGTTGAGCGACATTAACCTCACAGACCAGATAAAGACATTTGCAGTGCGCGGCAGTGGATACGACAACGGTGAGCAGTTCCAGGGATGTACCAGCCTCACAAAGGTCGTGCTGGGAAAGAAGGTTGAGTCGATGGGCACAGGTGTATTCCTGGGTTGCACAGCGCTGAAGACGGTGGAGGTTCACGACGGTTGTGCAATTATTGGCATCCAGTGCTTCGAGGGCTGCACAAGTCTCTCAGGAATTGTTATTCCAGAAAGTGTGTCAGAAATACAGGAAAAAGCATTCAACGGCTGCTCGGCTATGACAAAGGCCGCCATCGGCGACGGTGTGACTTATATCGGCGCTACGGCATTTGCAAACTGTGAGCTCTTGAAGGAACTCACTATCGGAGCAGACGTGAGGACGATTGCCTATCGGGCATTTTACGGATGTAAGGCTCTCGAGGAAGTGACAATACCCGACTATTGCACAAAATTGGCAGTGCGCGGTAGCGGATACGACAACGGCGAGCAGTTTATGAACTGTACAGCCCTGAAGAAGGTCACGCTCGGCAAGCGTATCTCATCAATGGCCACGAATGTATTCTCCGGCTGCACATCCTTGGAGCAGATCGTCATCAAGGACGGCTGCGCAGCCATCGGTGAGAAGTGCTTCGACGGTTGCAACGCCATCAAGATCATCAAGAACTACTGCGTGGACATTCCTGCCACTGCCGGCAACGCCTTCAGCAGCTACACGGCCGCTCTGTATGTGCCGTCTTCGGTCATCGACGACTATAAAGCTGCCGACCCGTGGAAGAAGTTCGGCCAGATAGACGCTCTGGAGAATGCTCCCAGCGACGACGAGAACCGTGTGGCCACTCCCACCATCGCCTACGAGATGGGCACGATAAAGTTTGCCTCGGAGACCGAGGGGGCCGAGTTTGTGAGCGAGGTGAAGGTGGAGGATGCACAGAAGAGCAACAGCGCAGAGATTACGCTCACACAGCTCTACGTCATCACCGTCTACGCCACCGCCCCTGGCATGGAGAACAGCGAGGTGGCCACGGCCACCATCGGCTGGCGCAACGGCACCCCCGTCATGGAGGGCTTTGCTGACGTGACGATGGAAGACGACCCGTCGAAGGGCGACGTGAACAGCGACGGCACGATTGACGTGGCCGACATTGCCAAGGTGATCAGCCTGATGGCATCGAAGTCCAGGCCGCAGCTGGAGGACGATGAAGAATAAGCAGCATGAGCAAGAAGAAACTTCTGAATAGGTGAAAACGGCCAGACCCTGCAGCAGGGTCTGGCCGTTTTTTTGTTGATGCCCCGTGGCTGTCCTTTTTCCGCTCCGGACAGCAGGGGCAGCGGCGGGGCTGGCGGGGCTAATTGCGGAAGACGAGGCCGTCGCCGAAGGAGTCGACGACGATGGGATGGTCGCGGGAGACCTCGTCGGCCAGGATGCGGCGTGAGAGCTCGTTGAGCAGGTGCTGCTGGATGGCACGCTTGACGGGACGGGCACCGAAGTCGGGGTCGTAGCCGGCGTCGGCCAGCCAGTCGACGGCGTGGGGCGTGATTTCCAGACGGAAGCCCTGCGGCTCCAGCATCTGCTGCACACGGTTCAGCTGCAGGCGCACCACCTGTGCAATCTCATCCTTGGAGAGCTGCTGGAACGTGATGATTTCGTCGATACGGTTCAGGAACTCCGGGCGCATGGTCATACGCAGCTGCTCCTGGGTGGCGTTGCTCGTCATGATGATGATGGTGTTCTTGAAGTCGGCTGTGCGGCCCTTGTTGTCGGTCAGCCGTCCGTCGTCGAGCACCTGCAGGAGGATGTTGAACACGTCGGGGTGAGCCTTCTCAATCTCGTCGAAGAGCACCACGCTGTAGGGCTTGCGTCGCACGGCCTCGGTCAGCTGTCCGCCCTCGTCGTAGCCCACGTATCCCGGAGGTGCGCCGACGAGTCGGCTGACGGTGTGCTTCTCCTGATACTCCGACATGTCGATACGGGTCATCATCGTCTCGTCGTTGAAGAGATATTCGGCCAGTGCCTTTGCCAGTTCGGTCTTGCCCACGCCCGTGGTACCCATGAAGATGAACGAGGCGATAGGTCGCTTGGGGTCCTGCAGTCCGGCGCGGCTACGGCGCACGGCATCGCTGACGGCGCGTATGGCCTCGTCCTGCCCTACGACGCGTCGGTGCAGCTCGTCCTCCAAGTGCAGCAGTTTCTCTCGCTCGCTCTGCATCATCCGGCTGACGGGGATGCCCGTCCAGCGGCTGACCACCTCGGCTATGTCGTCGGCGGTCACCTCTTCGCGCACGAGGCGGCTTCCGGCGGCAGAACCGGCAGACGCGCTGCCGTCGAGCTGCTGGTGGATGCTGGCGATGTCGTCTTCGAGAGCTTTCAGGCGCGAGTAGCGTATTTCGGCCACGCGGGCATAGTCGCCCTCGCGCTCGGCGCGCTCGGCCTCCAGCCGCAGGTTCTCCATTTCCTGCCTGTCCTGCTGAATCTTGTTGATGAGCGAGCGCTCGCCCTCCCACTTGGCGCGGAAGTCGCGCTCCTGGTCGCGCAGTTCGGCAATCTCCTTGTCGAGTGCAGCCAGCTTCGAGGGGCCCTCCGAGCTCTGCGGTGCAGCCGACACTTCGCGTCGGATGCTCTCGCGCTCAATCTCGAGCTGTGTGAGTCGCCGGGTGATTTCGTCCAGCTCCTCCGGCACGCTGTCGCGCTCCATGCGCAGCTTGGCGGCAGCCTCGTCCATCAGGTCTATGGCCTTGTCGGGCAGGAAGCGGTCGGAGATGTATCGCTCCGAGAGTTGCACGGCGGCAATGCAGGCATCGTCCTGTATGCGCACCTTGTGGTGGTTCTCATAGCGCTCCTTCAGTCCGCGCAGGATGCTGATGGCCGAGAGCTCGTCGGGCTCGTCGACCATGACCGTCTGGAAGCGTCGCTCCAGGGCCTTGTCTTTCTCAAAATACTTCTGGTATTCGTTCAGCGTGGTGGCGCCGATGCTGCGCAGTTCGCCACGTGCCAGCGCAGGTTTCAGTATGTTGGCCGCGTCCATGGCGCCCTCGCTCTTGCCTGCTCCCACCAGGGTGTGTATCTCGTCGATGAAGAGTATGATTCGGCCCTCGCTCTGCGTCACCTCGTTGATGACGCTCTTCAGTCGCTCCTCAAACTCGCCCTTGTACTTCGCTCCGGCTATGAGGGCACCCATGTCGAGCGAGAAGAGCTGCTTGTCCTTCAGGTTCTCCGGCACGTCGCCGCGCATGATGCGCTGTGCCAGCCCCTCTACGATGGCTGTCTTGCCCGTGCCCGGCTCGCCTATGAGTATAGGGTTGTTCTTGGTGCGGCGGCTCAGGATTTGCAGCACGCGGCGAATCTCGTCGTCGCGGCCGATGACGGGGTCGAGCTTGCCCTGTCGTGCCAGGTCAACAAGGTTCTTGGCATACTTCTCCAGGCTCTGGTAGTTGTCGTCGGCGCTCTGGGTCTGCACCCGCTGTCCCTGCCGCAGTTCGAGTATGGCCTGGCGCATGTCCTTCTCGGTGGCGCCGGCGTCTTTCAGGATGCGGCTCACGGTGGAGTTTACGGTGAGGAGAGCCAATAATATTGGCTCACACGATACGTACTCGTCGCCCAGCTCCTTCGACAGGTCTTCGGCCTTCTGCAGCACTTTCTGGGCGTCGTTGCTCAAGTAAGGGCTGCCGCCCTGCACACGGGCCAGATGCTGCATCTCCTGCTGGCAGAGCATGCTGATTTGCTGTGCGTTGACGCCCAGTTTCTGGAAGATGAAGTTGGTCACATCCTGGGCCTTGCCGAGCAGGCCCGCCATCAGGTGTACAGGCTCTATAGACTGCTGTCCGTTCTGCTGCGCCAGGTTGACGGCCTCTTGCACGGCCTCCTGCGCTTTGATTGTAAACTTTTCAAGTGTCATAGTGGTTCCCCTTTCTTTAGTTTGTTTCTGCTGTAGAGCACTCAAAAGTCGTGCCCATCGGCCCGACGTGTCAATCTGGCAGAGCCAAACGCCAAGATGACACGGCCGGGCCGCTCTTGCGTGCGCGTAATAAAATAAGGAGAGCCCGCGGATAAAACATTGGCCGCCCGGAGAAAAAACAGGGGGAGGCCGGGGATAAAACTTAAATTACGTCGTAATTTATCTGTATTACGTCGTAATTTATATAAATTTCGTCGTAATTTATATAAATTACGTCGAGTCGTTAAGTTTAGATGCGGGGGGAGAATGTTTTTCCTGCGGGAGGAGAATGTTTTTCCTGCGGGGGGAGAATGTTTTCCCTACGGGAGGGAGAGACGGAAAGAGCAAAAAGAAACATGAACATTCGGAACTGTGCGGCAGAAGTTCCGAATGCTCAAGATGGGGGGGGGAAAAGAGTGGAGGGGACGGGTCAGTCTTTCTTGAACTTGTTGATACAGTCGATGTAGGCTTCGACAGAGGCGGTGACAATGTCGGTGTTGGCACCGAAACCGTAGTAGAGGCGGCCGTCGTGCTCCACCTGCATGTGCACCTTTCCCACATCGTCGCTGCCCTTTGATATGGCCTGTATGGTGAATTCCTTGAGCGTCATCTGCTTCATGATGATGCGCTTGAGGGCCTTGATGGCGGCATCTACGGGTCCGTTGCCGCTTGAGGCGGCCTCGAACTTCTGTCCGCTGATGTCGAGTCCTATGCTGGCCACGCTCTTCACGCCCTTGCCGGTGGTCACTTGCAGGAAGTCGAGCTTCACGGCGTGCTGGTCGGCGGTGTCGGCGCCGGCGAGCATGAGGATGTCGGCATCGCTCACCTCCTTCTTCAGGTCGGCCAGTTGCAGGAACTTCTCGTATATCTTGTCCAGCTTCTTCTCGTCGCTCACGTCCACGCCGTTCACGTGCAGCCGGTGCTTGAGGGCCGCCCTGCCGCTCCTTGCGGTGAGCACGATGCTGTCGGTGTCGATGCCCACGTCCTTCGGGTCCATGATTTCGTAGGTGTGCACATTTTTCAGCACGCCGTCCTGGTGTATGCCGCTGGAGTGTGCGAAGGCGTTGCGGCCCACCACGGCCTTGTTGGGCTGGACGGGCATGTTCATCAGCGAGCTGACCATTCGGCTTGTGGGGAAGATGCGCTGCGTGTTGATGTTGGTGTCGATGTCGATGCCCTTGTGGCACTTCAGAATCATGACAATCTCCTCCAGACTGGTGTTGCCGGCCCGCTCACCGATGCCGTTGATGGTCACCTCTACCTGCCTGGCGCCGTTGAGCACGCCCTCCAAGGTGTTGGCCGTGGCCATTCCCAAGTCGTTGTGGCAGTGGGTGCTGATGATGGCGCGGTCGATGCCGTCTACGTGCTCCATCAGGTATTTGATTTTGGCCCCAAACTCGTCGGGCAGGCAGTAGCCCGTGGTGTCGGGGATGTTGACCACCGTTGCGCCGGCCTTGATGACGGCCTCTACCACGCGGGCCAGGTATTCATTGTCGGTGCGTCCGGCATCCTCGGCGTAGAACTCCACATCGTCTACGAAGCGCTTGGCGTACTTCACGGCGCTGACGGCCCGCTCGAGCACCTCCTCGCGGGTGCTGTTGAACTTGTAGCGTATGTGCTCGTCGCTGGTGCCTATGCCAGTGTGTATGCGCTTGTGCTTGGCATACTTCAGTGCCTCGAAAGCCACATCGATGTCGCGCTCCACAGCGCGTGTGAGGGCGCAGATGGTGGGCCATGTGACGGCCTTTGAAATCTCGATGACCGACTGGAAGTCGCCCGGCGACGACACGGGGAATCCCGCCTCAATCACGTCGACGCCCAACTGCTCCAGGGCCTTTGCCACCTGGATCTTCTCTACCGTGTTCAACTGGCACCCCGGCACCTGTTCGCCGTCGCGCAGGGTGGTGTCAAAAATAAAAAGCCTGTCGCTCATAACGTTCAAATCTTTTTTACCTTAAAAATAAAATGTTCAGTTGTTGTGCTGTTTGCGCCGACAAAGTTACAACAATCCTGCAAACTGGACAAATTATTTGGAAAAAAAAAGTGTTTTCTTTGTTGTTTCATTTTTTTTTGTTATTTTTGCACGCCGAAACAGTACACACTATTTAACGCATTGTTGAAGACGAACTCTAAAACACTAACTAATAACAACATGAAGAAATTCTTTTTCTGTGTCTCTCTCGTTCTGGCGGGAGTGATGACCTCTTGTATCGACAAGAACGAAGAGGTGGATGCCGACAGCAAGCCGTCGTGGCTTGGCGAAAGCATCTATGCGGAACTGAAGAATCCCTCTGGGCATGGGCTGCTGACAGGCACCTTCAAGAACTATTTGCGGCTGATTGACGACCTCGGCTACGACGAGGTGCTCTCGCGCACTGGCTCCAAGACGGTGTTCCCTGCCAACGACGAGGCCTTTGAGCGTTTCTTCAAGAGTAATGACTGGGGTGTGAGCAGCTACGAACAACTTTCCGAAGCCCAAAAGAAGCTGCTGCTCTACTCATCGATGCTGGACAACGCGCTGCTGCTGGGCCTGCTGCCCAACGTGAGCAACGGCACCAACGAGGTGAGCAAGGGCGAGGCCCTGAAGCACCCCACCAACGTGAGCATCATCGACACGGTGCAGTTCATCGGCGGTTCGGGCAATGCCGAGATGCGCCCCGCCGGCATGCCTGCCAACAACAAGTACTGGAAGCAGTACTATGAGAAGGGCATCCACGTGGTGAACGACGCCACCCGCCCCATGATGGTGCACCTGACCCGTGAGTACATGCTGCACAACAATATCAAGACGGTAGGCGACGACAGCGACTTTGCCATCCTGACAGGCGAGCCCTTCAGCGAGGGCACGGCCTACCTCTTCAACGACAAGGTGGTGAAGGGCGACGTGACCTGCCAGAACGGCTACATCCACCAGATGCAGGACGTGGTGGTGCCTCCCGGCAACATGGCACAGGTGCTGCGCAACAAGGACAACGCCAAGTACTTCAGCCGCATACTGGACTACTTCTGCGCTCCATACTACGACGCCACCACCACCAAGAACTACAACGACTGGGCCCTGCAGAACGGCCGTCCGCAGATAGACAGCATCTACCAGGTGCGCTATCTGAGCTCGCGCTCGCAGGGCGGCGTGGCTCTGAGCAAGGACCCCAGCAACAAGGATGTGTCGACCTCGCAGCTGCTGGGCTACGACCCGGGCTGGAACCAATACTTCCCCAACGTGGCCCGTCCCGGTGCCACCGACGTGTCCATCATGGACATGGGCTCCATCTTCGTGCCCAGCGACCAGGCCATGAAGAACTACTTCCTGCAGGGTGGCGCCGGTGCCTACCTCTTCGACATCTACGGCAACTACAAGTTTGCCGAGAACACCGAGGAGCACCTGGCCGAAAACCTCGACTCGCTGCACTCCAAGAACTCGCAGGTGCTCACCTCGTTCATCAAGAACCTGATGCGCGGCACCTTTGCCGGCACCGTGCCGTCGAAGTTTGAGACCATCACCAACGATGCCGCCGAGCTGCTGGGCCTGACCACCAACATGCTGGAGCGCAAGGACGACGGCAAATACGACATCACCCTGGCCAACAACGGCGCCATCTACATGCTGAACGAGCTGGTGGCCCCCGACGAGTATCAGGCCGTGCTGGCACCCGCCTCGGTCTATCCCGACATGAGGGTGATGAACTGGTGCATACAGGACAAGACACCGTCGGACGGCTCGATGAAGTCGTACAACCTGGGCGTGGACTTCAAGTACTACCTGCTGGCCATGCGCGCCAACTACGCCTTCTTCATTCCCGAAGACCAGGCCTTCGACCTCTACTACCTCGACCCCACCTCGCTGGCCCACCTGAACAACAACCAGATAGGCACCCAGCGCCCCGACGTGCTGCACTTCTACTACGACACGGAGGCCAAGTCGCAGCCCTACCTGAAGTGCGAGCGCTTCTACTACGACATGGAGACGGGCCAGATAGACACCACCGTGGCCGCACGCCCGGCCGACATCTCGACGGTGAAGACACAGCTCATCGACATTCTGAACTATCACACCGTGGTGCTGAAGAGCGGCGAGCAGCTGGGCAGCAACCACTACTATAAGACCAAGCACGGCGGCGAGATCTACGTAGACGGCGGCCAGGAGGGCGCACGCGTGATGTCGGGCGCACAGATTGACAACCCGGAGCGATTCCCCGCCCCCACCATTAAATATGTATACAACGAGAAGAACGGCAACGCCTACCGTCTGAGCCGCGTCATCCAGCCGCCCTTGAAGAGCGTCTATGCCGTGCTCAACGCCAACAGCCAGTTCTCAGAGTTCCAGGAGATGTGCGGCGGCTTCATTGCCACCAACATCCTGGAGTGGGCCGGCATACCCAAGGAGAACCCGAAGGACAAGAGCCTGCCCTCGCCACAAGACGCCTACACCATCTTCACCCGCGACTACAAGCTGGGAGCAGTAGAGAGGGCAGAAGCCTGCCTGGACTACAACGTGAAGATGTTCAACACCTACAACTACACCCTCTTCGCACCCGACAACACCGCCATGCAGGAGGCCATCAACAACGGCCTGCCCACATGGGCCGACGTGCAGGAATTGTTTGAAAAATGGGCAGAAGTGGACCAGGAGCAGATGAGCGACGACGAGAAGAACCAGATGGAGGCCGACAAGGCCACGGCCTACTGGATGATCCGCTCCATGCGCGACTTTGTGCGCTTCCACTTCGTCACCAGCTCGGTCTACGCCGACAACAGCATCGAGGGAGGCCGCTACCAGACACTCTCAAGCGACGAGCTGGGCGTGGCCAAGGAAGTGGTGCTCAGCGGTGGCAACGGCACCATCAGCATTGCCGACCTGAAGAAAGGCCACACCGTCAGCGTGAGCGCATCGGGCAACAGCTCGAAGGTGGTCAACCAAATGGCCCGCGACTACTGGTTCGACAACGAGAAGACCAAGGCAACGGCCATCGAGACATCGTCGTTCTGCGCCGTGCACCAGATTTCAGAGCCTCTCTACGGCGACGCCAGCGGACGCTTCGACACCCTGTGGGGCAGCCGTGCCGCCCTCAGCGCCTCGATGAAGAAATACAAGGAACTCAAAGCAAACAACGAACTCTAAAGGCATCTTACTACTATGACTATAAAGAAAGCATTTACCACAGCCCTGCTATGCGCCGCCGTACAGCTGGCAATGGCACAGGGCATACGCATATCTGGTACGTTGAGCGATGCCGACGGCCCCATCATGATGGGTAACGTCACAGAGCGTGATGCCAACAACCGTATCGTGTCGGCCACGCAGACCGACTTCAACGGAAACTTCTCAATGCAGGTGAAGAGCACCAAGAACAAGCTCGTCTTCTCATACGTGGGCGACAAGGAAAAGGTCATCACCATTGGCAACCAGACCAACTTCAAGGTGAAGCTCGACCCGGCCAACACCCAGCTGAAGGAAGTGAAAGTGGTGGGCCGACGCACCAATTCGGGCGGTCTGACCATCCAGAAGAAAGAGATGACCGTCTCCAGCCAGACCATGTCGATGGAGCAGGTGGAGGGTCTCGCCTTCACATCGGCCGACGAGGCCCTGCAGGGCGAAATTGCCGGTCTCGACATTGTGAGCAACTCGGGTAACCTGGGCGCCGGCACGCAAATGCGACTGCGCGGTGTCACCACGCTCTCGGCAAACGCCAACCCCCTCATCGTGGTCGACGACAAAATCTTCGACAACCCTGACGAGAACTTCGACTATGCCAACGCCGACGAGGAGCAATACTCATCGCTGCTCTCGGTCAACGTGGAGGATATTGCCAGCATCACCGTGCTGAAGGATGCCGCAGCCACTGCAGTATGGGGCTCACGCGGCTCAAACGGCGTCATCATGATCACCACCAAGCGCGGCTCACGCGGCAAACCCAAAATCAACTTCTCATACAAGTTCACAGGCACCTGGCAGCCCGAAGGCTACAACCTGCTGAACGGCGACGACTACACCATGCTGATGAAGGAGGAATTCTACAACCCCACACAGCGCAGCGACCGCACCACCAACATTGCCGAGCTGAACTACGACAAGAGCTGGGCTGAGTATGAGAACTGGAACAACAATACCGACTGGGTGGACGCCGTGAAGCAGTTTGGTGCCATGCACGACTTCAACGTCAACCTGACCGGTGGCGGCCAGAAGGCCACCTTCCGCATATCGGCCGGCTACAAGCACCAGAGCGGCTCTATCATCAAGCAGAAGTTCCAGCAGTTCACCACCCGTATGGCCCTCGACTACAACGTGTCTGACCGCATCCGATTCCTGACCAACTTCGCGCTGACCTACACCAACAACAACAAGAACAACGAGAAGAAGGGAAGCATACTGAGCATTGCACAGAGAATTGCGCCCAACATGGCCATCTACCGCCAGAATGCCGACGGCAGCGACACGGGCGAATACTATCTGATGAACCCATCGGCATCAGGAAAGACACCCTACGACGGCGACTACTCCAGCGTTGACCTGGCATCGGTCAGAAGCCTGGGCAACCCCGTGGCCATCGCCCACCAGGCATGGGTCAAGGACCAGACCTACCGCCTGACACCCGACTTCACCATCAAGTACGAGATTCTGGGCACAGAGGCAGAGAAGAGCCGACTGACCTTCAACGGCCGCGTAGACTTCGACATCTTTGCAGAGAGCAAGCCCACCTACTGGCCCGCAGCCCTCTCGACCGACAACTGGACCACGGCCGACTACAACTCGACCACCAACTACGAGTACAACAGCATGAAGATTGGCGGGCGCACCGAGCTGGTGTTCACCCCCTACTTCAAGAATCGCGACTGGACAGCCACCATGCTGCTGCGCTACGAGATGAGCACCTCGAAGAACAGCAAGCAGGACACCTACATGAGCCACCTGCCCAACAACATCACATCGCCCACAGTGGATGCCTACGTCAACGCCAGCCCCAGCAGCGGCAACGGGCGCTCCAACTCGCAGAACATCCTCTACAACGGACACGTCTCATACAAGGACGGACGCTACTCGCTGGGCTTCTCGCTCCGCGCCGACGGCGACTCGAAGTTCGGACCCAAGAACAAGTGGGCCTACTTCCCCGGCGTGTCAGTGCGCTACAACATCATCGACGAGCCGTTCATGAAGTGGAGCAGAGACGTGGTCTCCATGCTCGGTCTGCGCGCATCGTGGGGTATCAACGGTAAGGCACCGGACAAGGACTACCTCTTCTACAACACCTACAACACATCGGCAGGCAACTATGGCAAGGGCAACGACGTGGCCAGCTATGCCACACTCGACGGCCTGAAGCTGGACGACCTGCGCTGGGAGAAGACCACCAGCTACAACCTGGGTGCCAACCTGGGCCTGTGGAACGACAAGATCGAGGTGGACTTCGACTACTACCACAAGAACACCACCGACCTGCTGCAGGGCATCACCATCCCCTCGATGGCGGGCTACAGCTCCATTGCCTACGCCAACGTGGGCCGGATGACCAACGACGGTTGGGAAATGAACTTCACCGCCAAGAAATTCCTGAAGATTGGCAAGTTCTCGGCCGACTTCAGCATCAACGTGGCACAGAACAGCAACCTGCTGAAGTCAATGGACGAGAGCGTGCTGCAGAGCATCAACGGCACCACGTGGGACGCCACCCGCCGAGGCAACGCCACCAAGCCCTACGGCTATCCCGTGCGCGTGCAAATCAACAACTCGCTGGGTTCCATCTACGGCTTCCGCTACCAGGGTGTCTACAACATGACTTACGACTATCTGCAGAACTACCAGACAGAGCAGGGCCTGAACGCCTCGGAGTATGAGGACTGGGTCAACGAACTCATCTCAGGCACCCTGCCCGACCAGTGGTATGCCGACCACAACCTGGACAAGCGTCCCTACACGGCTCCCGTGGCCGTGGGCGACGACGGCAAGGTGCTGATGAAGAACAACGGCGAGCCACAGCGAATGGTCTACGACTATCAGGACGGCAAACCACGCTATGAGTTCCAGGGCGGCGACGCCAAATATGAGGACATCAACCACGACGGACAGATCAACGGCCTCGACGTGGTCTATCTGGGCAACTCGCTGCCTAAGGTCAACGGCGGTTTCAGCCTCACCCTGCGCTACGGTCAGTGGAGCGTAAAGGCACGCTTCAACTACCGCTTCGGCAACAAGGTGGTCAACCTGGCGCGCATGAACCTGGAGTCGATGTACAACACCGACAACCAGAGCGCCACCGTGAACTATCGCTGGCGCAAGGACGGCGACCAGACCCCGATGCCACGCGCCATGTACAACGCCGGCTGGAACTTCCAGAGCTCCGACCACTATGTGGAAGACGGCGGATTCGTGCGCTTCCAGAACCTGCAGGTGGCCTACAACTTCGACCGCAAGCTCATCAAGAAGTGGGGACTGAGCAATCTGCAGGCCTACGCCTCATTCAACAACCTCTATGTGTGGACCAAGTACAGCGGCACCGACCCTGAGGTGTCGGCCGCGGGCTACTATCCTGCCTTCGACACGGCCAGGACACCGCGCTCAAAGCAGTTCACGCTCACACTTAACGTAGGATTCTAAGAAGATTAAACAATTCCCGAAATGCAAAAATTAAAGAATTTGTTAATTATGAAACGAATCGGCAATATAATCATATCATTATTCTGTATAGTCATGTTGACGAGCTGCCTCGACACCATCATCCTGCCCGACGACAAGACGGTGGACGAGGACTTCTGGAAGACCAAGGAAGACGTGGCCAAGATGGTGAACGCCGCCTATGCCGGACTTCTGAACGAAGACCTGATGAAGTGCCTCATCGTGTGGGGCGGCTACCGCTCGGACGAGCTGGTCAAAGGCTCAGTGGCAACGGGTGCCATACCCGACGCACTGGAGGAGATGGCCGCCGTCAATATGCAGGTGACCAACACGTTTGCCACCTGGGCACCCCTCTATTCGGTCATCAACCGCTGCAACATCGTGCTGGAGCGCGCTCAGGCCGTGATGCAGGAAGACCCCAACTACACCGAGTCAGACTACCAGTCGGACCGCTGCCAGATGCTGGCCGTGCGCTCGCTCTGCTACTTCTACCTGGTACGCAATTTCCGCGACGTGCCCTACTCTACTGAGGCGTTTATGAACAGCAGCCAGAACTATCAGCTGGCACAGTCGTCGCCAGAGTATGTGCTGGAACAGATCATCGAGACGCTCGAACAGGTGATTGCCAACCCCAACTGCCTGCGCTCAAACAGCTACACCACCAACGAGTGGCGCCGCGTGGGCTGGATGACACGCGACGGCGTGCTCTCGCTCCTGGCCGACGTCTACCTGTGGCGCGCATCGGTGCTGCACAGCCAGGCCGACTACCAGCGCTGCGTGCAACTCTGCGAAGAGGTCATCGCCTCGAAGCGACAGCAGCATGTGCAGGGCCGCAACGAGCTGGAGGTGAAAGCCTATCCGCTGGAAGACGGCAACCGCGCCTACGCCAGCATCTTCGCCTCGCAAAACGCCGAGGAGAGCATCTTCGAGCTGCAAGTGTCAAAAGACAATGCCGCACTCTGCAAGTATCTGTATAAATTTGGTGCCGACGGATCGTCAGAGGGATTCCTCAAGGCCAGCCCCATCTTCAGCTCGGCCGCTGGTGCACCCAACCAAATCAGCAACAGCAATGTGTTTGCCACGCAAGACTTGCGCTACTATTCGGCCACGTTTTCATCGAGCGAAGAGCTCCACGACGTGTGCAAGATGGTGTCGCCCAACTCCATTGGCACAAAGACACAGCAGACACGTGTGTCGGCAGGCCGCACCTACGGCAGCTTCAACCAGAACTACATCATCTACCGTCTCAGCGACGTGATGCTGATGGAGGCCGAGGCGCTGAACCAGCTGCTGCGCGACGTAGACGAGAGCGCCGGCGAAAGCGAAAAACTGGAAGCCAATGCCTACAACGACAGCCTGACGCAGAAAATGTTCAACCTGGTGGAAGCCGTGAACACACGCTCGCTCCATCAGGACGACGTGAACAGCTATGCCATGAAGTGGGACACCTACAAGTCATACACCAAGAGCACCTGGGAGACTTACATCATGCAGGAGCGCCTGCGTGAGCTCTGCTTCGAGGGCAAGCGCTGGTACGACCTGCTGCGCTACAACTACCGCCACATCGACGGTGTGCAGTACAACCGCACCCTGGGCGAAATAGCCGGCGATGCCGACAACGCCAGCGTGGCACTGCCGGCCATCTACGACGACATGCTAGCCCTGGCCACCAGAGGACGCCACTCAGAGGCACAGGCCATCAAGGCCAAGATGCGCAACGAGGCATACCTCTATCTGCCCATACCCGATGCTGACATCAACGTATGCCCGCTGCTGCGCCAGAATCCGGCCTACAAGAGCGGCAATGCGTATGAAAAGAACTATTAAAGGAAGGAGGAAACTATCATGAAAAAGAATATAATGAAAAGCATTTCAAGGCATATCGCGCTGGTGGGATTCATTGGCATGGCCGGCCTCACCGCAATGGTGAGCAGCTGCAACCCCGAACCCGACGAGAGCGACCTCTTCACCGCCACCGGCGAGACAGCCAGCGACTTCATCAAGCGCAAGGCCGAACTCTCATCGTTCGACTACATACTGAGCCGCGTGCGCCTGGACCGCAGCCTCTCCAGCTATGGCGAGTACACCTGCTTTGCACCTACCAACGAGGCCATCGCTGCCTATATCGACAGCCTGTGGAACGACGCCGAGGCACCCGTGCCACACAACAGCATGACCGAGAACTCGCTGGAGGGCCTCTCCGACAGTCTCTGCAACGACATTGCCAAGTACCACCTGGCCAGCGGTGTGCACAACACCATCGAAATGGGCGGCAGCGGCTCTACGGTGAACACCATGCTGGGCAGGCCCATACAGACAGAGGGAACGACGGACTCCATCGGACGCGTCACACTGGAGAAGCAGGCAGTCATCATCGAGGCAGACAGCGTGGTGACCAACGGCATCGTACACGTGCTGAACCGCGTCATCCCGCGCAGCACACGTCTCATCGTCGATGAGATGGAACGCCACGATGACTACAGCATCTTCGTGGAAGCGCTGAAGCTGACAGGACTGGCAGACTCGCTCACCAAGTCAAAGAAAAACGTCATATACACCATCGACGACATCAAGGACGTTGACACCAACAAGTCAGACCTCTACCACCCCGAGGAGTGCAAAATCATGTACACCATCTTTGCCGAACCCGACGAGGTACTGAGAAAGAACAACATCAACGACATCAACGATCTCATTGCCTACGCCAACAAGGCATACGGCAATGCTGCCGAATGGTACGACTACCTCAACGAGACGGGCAACAGCGTGAGCACGGGCACCGACTACACCAACCGGTTCAATGCGCTCAACATGTTCGTGGCCTACCACATACTCTATGCCGGTATGCCGCAGAACGAGCTGGTCTATGAGTTCAGCTCACGCTGGGCCACCACTTGGAACTACACTTGCGGCTGCCAGCCCTTCGACTACTACGAGACCATGCTCCCCAACACGCTGATGAAAATCTGGGACGTCACGGGCAACCGCTCGAACAGCAGCCACCAACTCTTCATCAACCGCTACCGCACGCTGAACACCCTGACCGACGAGCTGGGAAATGAGACGGCTGCCAACCAGGGCGCACTGGTGAACGCATACGGCATACACGAGCTGGTGTCGCCGGGTGTGCGCATCGCTCGCACCACCGACTCTGACCTCAACTTTGAGACCAACATCCAGACCTACAACGGCTACATCCACGGTCTGCGCGGCATGCTGGTGTACGACCGTCAGGTGCCCAAGGGCGTGCTGCACGAGCGTCTGCGCTTCGACAGCACCACCTTCCTGGTAGAGTTCATCAACAATGGCATCCGCATGTCGAACTACTCAGAGATGAGTGCCCGCAACGGCGGTGGCAGCGGCTCGCGTGTGGCCTTCCCGCTCAACTACTTCGACAATGTGGTCAGCTACACGCCCCAGAACCGCTTCCGCTACAACGTGAAGGGTGCCTACAACGCCTGGCAGAGCGACACCTTCCAGGGATGGGGCAACTACGACCTGGCCATCAAACTGCCGCCTCTGCCCACGGGCAGATACGAGTTCCGCCTGTTCTACACACCTATGGGCCACGGCGGCATGATGCAGTTCTATCTGGGCACATCGAAGAGCCTCTCAACTATGGAGGCACTCGACATACCACTTGACGTGCGCATCCCCATCACCGACCCGCGCATCGGCTCCACCTGCTTCTTCGAAGAGGAAGATATGGGTATAGCCACCGATGCCGCACTGCGCAACCGTGGCTACATGCGCGGCCTGTTCAGCTATCAGGACCACCCCGAATACCTGGACGGAAGCACCACCGTGAACCAGCGCAGCGACAAGCGCAACGCCTCGCTCCGAAAGATTTTCAACGTCAGGGAGTTCAAGCAGAGCGAAGAGTACTGGTTCCGCATCAAGAGCGTCATCCAGGACGAGACCGACCTGAAGTGGCAGTTCGACTATGTGGAGTTCGTTCCCTACGATGTAGTCAACAACGACACCTACTCCGAGGACTGGTACTAATATAATTGATAATTGATAATTGACAATTGACAATTGAGAATTATGAAAACCAAGATAAGTAAAATTTTCGTCAGCTGTCTCGTAGGTTGCGCCATCTGCGCAACCACGGGATGCTCCGACTTCAGCGACTATAACGACGCTCCGGTCGACCAGCTGGCTGTGGGCAACCAGACGCTGTGGCAGAACATCGACCAGCACCCACAGCTAAAGGGTTTTGCCGAACTGCTCAAGCGCACCGGCTTCGACACCGAACTGGCCAACACCCGCGCCTACACCGTGTGGGCACCGCTCGACGGCACCTACGACCTCAATGCCTACAAGGCACTTGACGACTCCACCCTGCTCCAGCAGTTCATCAAGGGACACATTGCACAATACGGACACGTGGCATCGGGCGAGGTGGACGAGCGCATACACATGCTCAACGAGAAGTCGTTCGCATTCAAGGGCAACGGCAACTACACCTTCGGCGGGGTCAGCGTGGCCACGCCAAACCAGCCCAGCAACAACGGCATGATGCACATACTCAACGGAGCAGCGCCATTCCTCTACAACCTCTACGAGTACCTCTTGTCGAACCCGCAGGACACCCTGCTGCGCAACTACTTCAAGAAGTACGAGGTGACCACACTCGACACGCGCAACAGCGTGAAAGGTCCGGTCATCGACGGCCTGCAGACCTACATCGACTCGGTGATGGTGACATCGAACTCGCTCATCGGCACCGTCAATGCCAGACTTTCCAACGAGGACAGCACATACACCTTCCTGCTGCCCAACGACAAGGCTTACACCGACCTCTACAACAAAATCAAGCCTTACTACAACTTCATCAACACCACCACGGTGCAGGACATCGCCCAGTTCACCAAGGCCAACGACACCAAGGAGAAGAGCGTCACCGTGGATGCCAACTACCTGAGCGACTCGCTGACGTGCCGCGCCATTCTCCGCAACTTGGCCTTCAGCAACAACAACGAGTACAACAAGTGGATGGTGAACAATGGAGAGTTTACCGACACCATGCAGAGCACCACGCTCACCAAATTCTCCAACCCGAGGGAGATACTGAGCCACACGGTAGAGAAGCGCACCATGAGCAACGGCTTTGCCCATATCATGGACACCCTGGCCATCTACCCCTGGGAGTCATATCTGCCAGAATTAAGGTTCTCACCAATGTACTGGGCATACACGGCCGAGAGCAGCAAACGCTTCAATTTCTCTTCGCGTGTTATCAACGTCAACGACCCTGACGGCATCGTTTTCGGCCCCGACGTGACCGAATTCAACTATCTGTGGATCTATCCTACCGGCGAATACGTAAAGCCTGAGATTTACATTGACCTCAATGGCGTGATGTCGGCCACCTACAAGTTCTATTGCGTCTTCCTGCCGTCGGCTAAACTGAGCAGTGACGACAGGCCCAACTCGCTGAACTTCCAGTTGAGCTACTGCGGTGCAAACGGCAAGCCCGCCACCTACAGCTTCAGCAAGAAGTTCCTGGACAGTGGAGCCGCTGCCGACGAGAACCCCAAGTCGGTCAACATCAACACGGCCTTCAACAACGACCCGCTGAAGACCGACACCGTCTACCTGGGACAGTTCACCTTCCCCGTAGCTTACAATGGACTGGGCACAAATAACGACACCTACAGCCCCAACCTGCACATCAGCTGCCCCGTCAGCGTCTTCAACAAGACGCAGATGGCCACCTACACACGCGATGTCAGAATTGCTGCTATCCTTTTGAAGCCCGTTGAGCTTGTTGAATTTGAAGAAAACCAAAAATGAAAATGAAGAGCACCATATTTAATCTTGCGCAGACAGCCAGTCGGAGACTGCTGCTCTGCACACTCGCCCTGGGATTGTTCACCCTTCCGGCCCTGGCCCAGAGCGAAGACGAAGAGGAAGAGGAAGTGGAGACGGCCATCAAACAGCCACAGCGCAAGGCCGTACAAGCCAACTACCCCACCGTGACGCTCAAAGGCATCGTGACCGACCAGGCCACCGGCAAGCCCCTCTCGGGCATACAGCTGCAGGCCCTGGGCTACGTGCGCTATACAGCCATGACCGACGAGGACGGCACCTTCACCATCAGCGTGCCTGAGTTTGCCACAGCCCTCTACGTACACGCACCAGAGTACGCATCGCAGCAGGTGGCCATCAACACCGATGACGCCAGCCAGACCATCGCCATCAAGATGCTGAAGGACAAGTTCCAGACAATGTACGGAAACGGTACCGAATATACCGCCAAGGGTGAGGCACAGATAGAGCGCTTCGGCGTGACCGTCGACAATGAAATCTCGGCCAAGCTCTCCGGCGATATGCACACCATCATGCGCTCAGGCGCACTGGACGGCGGTGCTGCCATGTTCATCCGCGGACTGAACAGCATCAATGCCGACGCACAGCCGCTCATCGTGGTTGACGGCATCGAGCTGGACATGCAGCGTGAACGCTACTCGCTGCACGACGGACAGTTCAACAACATGCTGGCCAACATCGCACCTGACGACATAGAGAAGGTGACGGTGCTGAAAAATGCCACCGCACTCTACGGTGCACGCGGTGCCAACGGCGTGGTGCTCATCGACACCAAGCGCGGCCACTCCATGGCCACCCGCATTGATGCCAACGTTTCGGCAGGCATCACGCTGGTGCCGAAGCTGCCCACGCTGATGAACGCAGCACAATACCGCACCTATGCCACCGAAATGCTGGGAACCGTCAGCGGCATCATGGAGAAGAAGATTGACTTCCGATTCCTCAACGACGACCCCAACGGCTACTACTACCACACCTACCACAACGACACCGACTGGAGCGACTACATCTACGACAATGCCTTGACGCAGAACTACAGCATCAACGTGCAGGGTGGCGACGACATTGGCATGTACAACCTCTCGGTGGGATACGTCAATGCCAAATATTCGGCCAAGAAGAACACCTTCAACCGTATGAACGTGCGCTTCAACACTGACATCAGCATCCTTTACAACCTGAAGACCAAGTTCGACATCAGCATTTCGCGCACCAACAACGAGGTGCTCGACAACGGTATGCCCGAAGACTTCAATACCGGAACGGTGGTGTCGCCCATCGCCCTGGCCATGATCAAGTCGCCACTGGTCTCGCCCTATCAGTACAATGCGCTGCTCAATAACGGGCAGGGTGGCTACTCATCGCTCTACTCTCCTGCCGATGACCTGTTCTACCAGCTCTACAACACCCACACCTACGACTTGGCCAACCCCGTGTCCATTCTCGACTACGCTTTTGGCGACAACAAGAACAAGGCTGAGAACACCTACTTCAACGTGCACGTGGCACCTGAATACGCCTTCAGCCCCAGCCTGAAAATCAAGGCACTGCTCAGCTACACGCTGGACCGCAACTCGCAGCGCTACTTCAGGCCCGTCACCAACGTGCCGTCGTTCAACATCGCCGGCATGGGCCGCGTCTACGCCAAGACCCAGTCGATGTTTGCCAAGGAGAACAACTTCGTGGCCAACCTGGAGGTTGACTGGAACCACCAGTTTGGCGCCCACACCGTGGCAGCCTTTGCCGGTGCTCGGTTCAACACGTTCACCTTCGACAGCAGCGACAATGCTGTGCAGCACAGCACCGCTTCGACCAGCGACAAGAACCCGTCGCTCGGCGACGCCGGCTACCGCACCATCAAGGGTGCCAACGACGAGTGGCGCCAGATTCAGTGGTACGGCAATGTGGACTACAACTACATGAACCGCTATTTTGCCACCGTCTCCCTGCTGGGCGAGGCCAACAGCCGCTTCGGTGAGAATGCCGATGGTCTGAGCCTCTTCGGCGTGAAGTGGGCACTCTTCCCCAGCGTGCAGTTGGGTTGGGTGATGACCAACGAGAAATGGTTCCCCAAGAATACGGGCATCAACTACTTGCGCCTCAACGCCGGATTCGACATCAGTGGCAACGACGGCATCAGCAACTTTGCAGCTCGCACCAGCTATACCACCGTGCGCTACAACTTTGACGCCATCGGTACGCAGCTGACCAATGTGGGCAACGACAAGATTCAGTGGGAGTCGACAAAGAAGCTGAACATCGGCCTGCAGAGCTATCTGCTGAACAACCGCTTGGGCGTGAAGTTCGACTACTTCATCCACAACACCAACAATCTGCTCACCCTGAAATCGTTCACCACACCCATCGGCGGCATCAACCGCTACTGGAGCAACGGTGGCGAACTGCAGAACCAGGGCTTCGAGACCACAGTCACCTTCAAGCCCGTTGTGCTGAAGGACTGGAGCGTCGAAGTGGGTGCCAGCATAGGCCACTATAAGAATAAGGTGAAGAAACTGCCCGACGGCAACTACACCACCTCCGTCTACGGTACTGACAACATACTCACCTCGGAGAACAACCCCGTGGCCCTCTTCTACGGCTACAAGACCGATGGTGTGCTGGCCGACGACGCTGCCGCACGTGCTGCAGGCAAAGGCACCTATCTCTATATGGAAGACAATGCCGGCATACGCCACGACTTCCGGGCTGGCGACATCTGCTTCGTCGACCTGAACAACGACGGCAAGATTTCAGATGCCGACAAGACCATTATCGGCGACCCCAACCCAGACATCTTCGGCAACATCTTTGCCATGGTGAACTGGAAGAACCTGACACTCAACATCGGCTTCAACTACTCGCTGGGCAACGATGTGTTCAACTATCAGCGCAGCATACTCAACGCCGGTTCAAACTTCTACAACCAGCAGGTGGCCGAAGTGGGACGCTGGCACTACGAGGGCCAGAAGACCGACCTGCCCCGCGCCACCTTTGGCGACCCGATGGGCAACAATCGCTTCAGCGACCGATGGATTGAGGACGGCAGCTACTTGCGCCTGAAGACGCTGCAGCTGAGCTACCGCGTGCCCATACCCGGCTCATGGACATGGCTGCAGGGTCTCACCATCTGGGCCGAAGCGCAAAACCTGTTCACCATCACCAAGTATCTGGGCAACGATCCCGAATTCTCTGCTGGCACAGGCGTGCTCTACCAGGGCATCGATGCCGGCAATCTGGCCCACAGCCGCTCGTTCACTGCCGGACTGAAAATCAACCTCTAATTGAAACTGAGAATTGATAATAGAAAACTGAAAGATTATGATTACCAAAGATATGAAGCACATTCTCACCGCTTTTTGCGTAGGTTGCGGCTTAGTCGCAACGTTAGGCTCCTGTTCCGACATGATTGAGACAGAGAGCACGCGACAGAACATAGAGCCGGAGATAACAGCGAAAACCGACTCACTGTTCTACGCCAACGGCATACTGCAGGCCATGCAGCAGCTGGCCGACCAGTATGTGTTCCAGGGCGAAATGCGTGGCGACCTGTTGAAGACAACCGTCTATACAGACAACAACCTGCGACAGCTGGCCAACTTCTCGGCCACCACGGCCAACAAGTATGACTCGGCCTACGTCTACTACCGCGTCATCAACAACTGCAACTACTACATAGCCCATCGCGACACAGCACTCTACACAGGCTCAACCAATGTGGTCATGCCTGAATACGCAGCCATCAAGGCCATACGCGCCTGGGCTTACCTCCAGCTGGGGCGCAACTATGAGCGCGTACCATTTTTCACCGAGCCGCTGACACAGATTTCGCAAATCGACGGCAACACGTTCCCTGAACTCGACCTGACAGGATTGGTGGCACAGCTGGCTCCTGATCTGGAGCGCTACACTGGCTTTGCTCCTCCTACCTACGGCACCACCAGCGGTCACAACATTGGCACCCCCAACTGGGAGAGCCAGCAGAAGAGCTATTTGCCCAGCCTCTGCTTCATCCCTGTCGATGTCATTCTGGGCGACATGTATTTGGAGACACAGCAGTTCGACCAGGCCGCCAAGCACTTCATCACCTATCTGACCAAGGTGGCCACAAGTGTCCATAGCCGCTATCTGGCCCCGATGGCATCGAAGTACATCAGCTCGGGCCGTATGGGTGCAATGGTCGATGCCAACCTGCCTGATGTCAGCTCGATTGCCACTATAGTCTTCACCACGCCCTCCTGGGCCAGCATATTCGACCGCAACTCCACCACCGACATCATCAGCTACATCCCCATGGCGGTCAACAGCCAGAACGGAGCCACCACAAATGTGCCCCTCACTTTCGGCTTCAACTACTATGCCACCAACGAGGAACTGAGTGCCAACGGCAACACCGACCCCTACATCGACGAGGTGCAGCTGCTGCCCAGCAATGCGCTGAACACCCTTAGCGACTCGACGGAGTATTACTACTACTTCGACAACAAGACGGCCGACAAATATGACAGCATACAGGCCTCAAAGGCTGGCGACATGCGCCTGCGCAGCGTCATCCACCAGACGCTCGTCAACGACTCCACCCACCAGTGGATTGACAAGTACAAGTATGCCAACATCGTGCTCTACCGCACCAGCACAGTGCTGCTCCACCTGGCCGAAGCCTTCAACCGCCTGGGAATGTACGACGCCGCCTTTGCCATACTGAAGGACGGCATCAGCGACAAGCTGCTTGAGCAAAATAGTGACGGCACCTACGTCGTTACCTACATCAGCGACGACAGCCGGCTGAAGCTGCAGAGCACCTATCCCCTGCTCTCCGAGGAGAATATCTCCAAGTTTGAAGCAGTCAGCACCAATGCGTCGGGCAATCAGCAAGTCAATGCCATCAACGGCATACACACCCACGGAGCCGGCAAGCCCGCCAGCGACTATCCCAGCGTCAATGCGCTCTATGGCACCAACTACCATGCCGGCACATCGCCCTATCAGCTGAAACGCATGGCTGGCCTGAAGATGGAGGAGATAGCCCGTCAGTTCAACGTCAGCGTGGGCACCACACGCCAGGACACTATCAACGCCGTTGAGGATCTGCTCTGCGACGAGTACGCCCTGGAGCTGGCCTTCGAGGGCAACCGCTTCTACGACCTGGCTCGTCTGGCCCGCCACAAGAATGCCGCCTCCCTCTACGGAGGCAACTTCGGCAGCCTCTGGTTTGCACGCAAGCTGGCCGCCAACAAGCCGGTGAAAGACCTGACCGACCCACACAACTGGTATTTGCCCTTCAAGTAAGGCCGACGCCAAGTCACACACTACGCAAAGCGGGCGAGTTGCTGTTGCAACTCGCCCGCTGATTTTCAGTTTAACGCAAGTAAATGGAACGTTTACTTCTTGTTCAGAGCCAGGTCAATCTCCACGGCAATAGAGACGGTAGCACCCACCATGGGGTTGTTACCGATGCCCAGGAAGCCCATCATCTCAACGTGAGCGGGCACTGAGCTTGAACCAGCAAACTGGGCGTCGCTGTGCATACGGCCCAGCGTGTCGGTCATACCATAGCTGGCGGGGCCGGCAGCCATATTGTCGGGGTGCAGAGTGCGGCCTGTGCCACCACCGCTGGCCACTGAGAAGTAGGGCTTGCCAGCAAGCACGCGCTCCTTCTTGTAAGTTCCGGCCACAGGATGCTGGAAACGGGTGGGGTTGGTCGAGTTACCGGTGATGGAGACATCTACGTTCTCCTTCCACAGGATGGCCACGCCTTCGCGCACGTCGTCGGCGCCATAGCACTTCACCTTGGCACGGGGGCCGTCTGAGTAGGGCACTTCCTTGACCACCTTCACCTCGCCGGTGTAGTAGTCGAACTGCGTCTGCACATAGGTGAAGCCGTTGATGCGGCTGATAATCATGGCGGCGTCCTTGCCCAGACCGTTCAGGATGACGCGGAGGGGCTTCTTGCGCACCTTGTTGGCCTTCTCGGCAATCTTGATGGCACCCTCGGCGGCAGCGAAGCTCTCGTGTCCGGCCAGGAAGGCGAAGCACTCGGTCTCCTCGCGCAGCAGACGGGCAGCCAGGTTACCGTGGCCCAGGCCCACCTTGCGGTCGTCGGCCACACTTCCGGGAATGCAGAAGCTCTGCAGGCCGATACCGATGGCCTCGGCAGCCTCGGCAGCGCTCTTCACACCACGCTTTATGGCTATGGCAGCACCGCATACGTAGGCCCACTTGGCATTCTCGAAGCAGATGCGCTGTGTCTCCTCGCACATCTGATAGGGGTCAACACCTGCCTTCTCGCAAATCTCGTTGGCCTCCTCTATGCTGGCAATGCCATTCTCGTTCAATGCAGCAAGAACCTGCTTGATACGACGCTCGTAACTCTCAAAACTTACTTTTCTTATCATAGCTCAGTTCCTCCTATTATTCTTTACGTGGGTCAATAACTTTCACAATTCCCTGCTCAGCGGTGGTGCGGCCATAGCTGCCGGTGAACTTTTTCACGGCCTCGTTGGCATCCATGCCGTCCTTGATAGCTTCCATCATCTTGCCCAGATGCACATACTCGTAGCCACAAACCTGATTGTCCTTGTCCAGGAACTGCTTGGTGATGTAGCCCTCGGTCAGCTCCAGATAGCGCGTGCCCTTGGCCACGGTACCGTAGAGTGTGCCCGTCTGTGAGCGCAGGCCCTTGCCCAGGTCTTCCAGTCCGGCACCAATCACGAGGCCACCCTCAGAGAAGGCACTCTGTGTGCGTCCGTAGACAATCTGCAGGAACAGTTCGCGCATGGCGGTGTTGATAGCGTCGCAGACGAGGTCGGTATTCAGGGCCTCGAGGATGGTCTTGCCCGGCAGAATCTCGCTGGCCATAGCAGCTGAGTGGGTCATGCCCGTGCATCCGATGGTCTCGACGAGAGCCTCCTGGATGATGCCGTCCTTCACGTTCAGGCTCAGTTTGCAGGCACCCTGCTGCGGGGCGCACCAGCCAATGCCGTGCGTATATCCCGAAATGTCCTTAATCTCCTTGGCCTGAATCCACTTGCCCTCTTCGGGGATAGGAGCCGGCCCGTGGTTGGGGCCTTTGGCCACAACGCACATGTTTTCTACTTCTTTTGAATAAATCATAACGATATTAATTAATAATGGGTTATCGTGGCTGCAAAATTACACAATTTTCCCGAAACTACCTAATTATGATGACTAAAATCTATTAAAAACCAATTTTCTTTATTTTGTTTTAATGATGCCCACGCTCAAAGCACCGGCCACGAGCAGAGCGCCGGCCACATACATCATGGAGTACTGATGGCTGCCTACGAGCATCAGCACCGTTCCGCCCAGAGCGGCTGCCACAATCTGCGGGATGCAGATGGTGCAGTTGAAAAGGCCCAGGAATGTGCCCATATATTTGCTCCCCTCCAAGGCATTAGTCACCAGTGTGAAGGGCATCGACAGCATGGCGGCCCAGGCAAAGCCTATGAGAAAATAGGGCACGAACAGGGCGTACTGGTCGGACAGCATCGGCACCAAGGCAAATCCGGCACCACCTACTGCCAGCGACAGGGCGTAGGCCGCCTTGATGTTCTTGAACCGGGGCAGCACCACGGCCCACAGCATCGAGCCGATGGCCTGCACCATAAAGAGGATGCCCACCCAGTCGCCAGCCTGCTGATAGGCTTTTGTTGAGGCATATTCCTCGTTGGTCATATCCACGCCGAAGGCCGTTTCGGCAATGGAGCCGTTGGTGTAGGTCCACATATAGAGGAAGGCAGCCCAGCAGAAGAACTGCACCAGTCCCACCTGCAGGAACACCCACAGGGCACGGTTGCGCGAGCCGCCAGCTGCCACGCTCTTGGCCTGCACAGTCTGCGCCTGCTCCTGGAAGGCGGCCATCTGTGCCGGGGTGTACTCCTTCACCGTCACCGTGGTATAGACCACACAGAGTATCAGAATGGCGGCACCGATGTAGAACGACCATTTCACCGAGTCGGGCACAATGCCGGGAGCGGCCACGCTGGCAATGCCGATGGCCGTGAACAGATAGGGGAACACATAGCCCACCAGGCTGCCGGCATTACAGAGAAACGACTGGATACTGTACGCCTTGGCCTTCTGCTGCTCGTTCACCATGTCGCCCACCATCATCTTGAAGGGCTGCATGGCCATGTTGATGCTGGTGTCGAGGAACATCAGCGAGATGAGTCCGAAGGTCATTGCGCTCATGATGGTAATCTCCAGGTTGCCGGCGTTGGGCAGCAGGCACATCACGGCCACAGCCAGGGCGGCCCCCACGAAGAGGTAGGGAATGCGGCGCCCGAAGCGCGTCCATGTCTTGTCGCTGAACAGTCCCACCAGTGGCTGCACCACCATACCCATAAGTGGTGGCAGTATCCAGAAGTAGCTCAGGTCGTGCGGGTCGGCGCCCAGTGTGGCGAAGATGCGCGAAATGTTAGCACTCTGGAGTGCGTATGCTATCTGCACTCCGAAAAATCCGAAGCTTAAGTTCCAAAGCTTCCAAAACGACAAATCCGGTTTCTGTTTCATATAATTATTATTAAAGACAACTTTAACAACTTATGACAACTTTTTTTAAATACAACTTTTTCTATCGAAGGGTTTTTACATGTTGCCCATCGATTGTGAGGATTTCCTTTATATCACTATCATAAAAGTAACGTTCTATTGTGGCGAAAGCTGGAGCAAAGTTTACTAGAATACCACACGTAGAACCAGTTAGCCGTAAGTAATTAAATAACTGGGCACGATGATTGTTGGTCAATTCGGCAACAGACTTACATTCTATGATAATATCATTCTTACATATAAAATCCAAACGATATGCTGCATCCATAAGACGGCCATGATAAGACGGATGGAAAGACTTCTCTCGTTGATACGGGATACCTACTTCGTCTAATTGCATCTGTAGTCCCTCCTGATAGCAATATTCGTTAAGGCCAGGACCTAATTCCTTGTGCACATCGTAAATGGCTCCCACAACATCATAAATGTGTTCCTTCTGCTTATGTATGTTTATCATATAAGTTGTCCAAAGTTGTTTTAGTTGTCTTTTAAAGTCAGCGGGTAGTGCCGCGAATGATGAGGCGTGTGCGGACGATGCGCTTTTCGGCATGGTCCAGGGGGATGGTGCCCTCCACGTGTCCAATGAGGATGTTGGCAGCCTCCTCGCCCACACGTACGCCACGTTGCTCCACGGTGGTCAGCATGGGGTCGCAAGCCATGGCACGCACACCATTGGTGAAACCGCAGATGCTGATGTCTTCCGGCACCCGCAGCCCCATACGCTTCACGGTGTAGAGGATGCCGATGGCTGTATCGTCGTTCACGGCAAAGAAGGCGTCAGGATACATGTCGCCGTCGAACAGGTCGGGCGTAATCATCTCCGCATCCTGACGGTTGTCGCAGATGCGCGTCAACTCCGGCACAAAAGGCAGGCCGTGCTTCAGCAGCGCGTCCTTGTAGCCATTGAACCGGTTCTTGGCTATCTCCAAATTCATCTGCGACCCGAAGAAGGCAATGCGCCGGCACCCCGTGTCGATGAGATGGGTCACGGCGTTGAAGGCACCCATATAGTCGTCGACCACCACCCGGCTGGCGTTCACGCCCGTGCAGATGCGGTCGTAGAACACCAGCGGCACTCCGGCATCCTGCAGCCGCTGGAAGTGCTCGTAGCGCTGAGTGTCCTTGGCCTGGCTGACGATGATGCCGCACACCTTGCTCTCATAGAACGACTGACACAGGCGCACCTCGCGCTCATATCGCTCGCCGCTCTGGGCCACCATGATGCGGTAGCCGTTGGCCTCGGCCTCCTCTTCTATGCCCTTCAGTATGGACGAGAAGTAGTAGTGCACCAGTTCGGGTATGATGACGCCAATCACCTTCTGCGGCTGCACGCGGCTGTGGCGCAGGCTCTCCGCCAGCGGGTTGGGCGTGAAGTTGTGTTCCCGCGCAAACTGCTGTATCTTCTGCCGCTGTTCCTGCGAGATGCGGGTGGAGTCCTTCAGCGCACGCGACACCGTAGCCACCGAGACACCCAGTTCCCGTGCTATGTCCTTCATTGTCAGCGAGACGTTCTTTTCCATATCCTGTGTGCAAAGATAGTGCAAACTTTCTTCACGCGTACGCATACCATAGAAGTATTTAGGCCCAAAGCGTGTGCAAACGTTTGCATTTTCTTTCTTAACGTTTTTAAGCAGAAAAAAGTACGCCACGTATGAAATTATTTTACCTTTGCAACGTATTTTGCTGAAGTGTCGGCAAACCGATACCCGAACTATAACAATTAATAACATTAATAACTAACAACTAAATGTAATGATGAAGCAGGTAAACATTCAATTACCGATGAGGACACTGGCATTACTGCTGGTAATGTTTCTCACGGTAGGGGCCTTTGCGCAGCAGATTACTGTGAAAGGCCACGTGAAAGATGCTACTGGTGAAGATGTCATCGGAGCCACCGTGCGCGTGCTGGGCACCCAGACCGCCTCAGTGACCGACTTCGACGGCAACTTCACGCTGAAAGCCAATCAGGGCGCAGACATCCAGGTGACTTACATGGGCTACCAGCCCGCCACCGTGAAGGCCGCCCCGAATGTGGAAGTCACGCTGCAAGACGATGCCACCCTCCTCAACGACGTGGTGGTCATCGGCTATGGCGTGGCCAAGAAAAGCGACCTGACCGGCTCGGTCACCGCCCTGAAGCCCGACACGAAGAACAAGGGTGTGGTGGTCAATCCGCAGGACATGATCCAGGGTAAGATTGCCGGTGTCAACGTCACCTCTGATGACGGTACGCCTGGCGGCAAGATGAACATCCGCATCCGTGGCGGTTCGTCGCTGAACGCCTCCAACGACCCGCTGCTCGTCATCGACGGCGTGCCTATGGACAACAATGGTGTGAAAGGTGTGTCAAACCTCTTGGCAACCATCAACCCGCAGGACATCGAGTCGTTCAACGTGCTGAAGGACGCCTCGGCCACAGCCATCTACGGTAGCCGCGGTTCTAACGGTGTCATCATCATCACCACCAAGAAGGGCCGCAAGGGCCAGGCACTGCAGGTGTCATACGCCGGCAGCATGACCGTGAGCACCAACAAGAACACCCTCGACGTGATGGACGGCAACGAGTACCGTGCATTCATCGAGCGCATCTGGGGCAAGGAGAGCGCAGCCTATGAGGCACTTGGCACGGCCAACACCGACTGGCAGAAGGAAATTTTCCGTACTGCCATCAGCCACGACCACAACGTGACCGTCTCTGGTGCCTACAAGGACCTGCCCTACCGCGTGTCGCTGGGCTACACCGACCAGCAGGGAACGCTGAAAGGCTCTGACTTCAAGCGTTTCACCGCTGCCCTGAACCTCAACCCCTCGCTGCTTGACGACCACCTGACGCTGAACCTCAACGGCAAGGGCATGTACGCCCACTCCACCTTCGCCGACGGCGGTGCCGTGGGAGCAGCCTTCCGCTTCGACCCCACTCAGGATCCCCACGCCTACACCTCTCAGGCTCATCTAAGAATGTTGGGCGACAACTTGCAGAAGACGATGAACAACTTTGGCGGCTTCTTCGAGTGGCCCACAGCAGGTGCCTACGGCGACAGCGAGTGGCCCTACACCTTCTACCGTCAGGCCACCCAAAACCCGCTGGCCATGCTTGAGCTGGTGAAGGAGTCGGCCTATAGCCGCGCTTTCATCGGCAGCGCCGACATCGACTACAAGATTCACGGCTTCGAGGACCTGCGCCTGCATGCCACATTCGGCGCCGACATCTCCAAGGGCCGCCAGCACCGCATGGGCAGCCCCATGTCGCCGCAATACACCTACTACGGCAGCTATGGTGCCGAAGAGATTCTGAAGCGCAACCTCTCATTCTCGGCCTACGCCCAGTACTACAAGGACTTCGCCAAGATTCACCACTTCGACATCATGGGTGGTTATGAGTGGCAGCGTTTCTGGCGCTCACAGTACAATGACTACATTGGCTACTATCCCTCGACGGCTGGTGAAAATGCTGGCAAGGAGCGCGAACACACACCCTATCGCTTCAAGACCGAGAACTATCTCGTCTCCTTCTTCGGACGTCTGAACTACATCTTCGACGAGAAGTACTATCTGACCGCCACCATCCGTGACGACGGCTCCAGCCGCTTCAAGGACCACTGGTCACTCTTCCCCTCGGTGGCACTGGCCTGGAGAGTGAAGAACGAGAGCTTCCTCAAGAATGTCGACGCCCTGAGCGACATGAAGATCCGCTTCGGATGGGGTAAGACCGGACAGCAGGACGTGAACAACGACTACGCCTGGATTCCCACCTACTCTATGTCGACCGGCACCAACGGCTTCTACCCCGTCACCGGCGAGGGCGTGCTCTATCGCCCCGACAACTTCACCCCCGACCTGAAGTGGGAGACCACCACCACCACTAACGTGGGCCTCGACCTGGGATTCCTTGACCAGCGGCTCACCTTCAGCGTGGACTACTACTACCGCAAGACCACCGACCTGCTGAACTACGCCCCCACCGTGGCAATGTCGGCATTCCGCAACCAGGCCTGGCAGAACATCGGCTCGCTGAAGAACACCGGTGTAGAAGCCACCATCGGCATCAAGCCCATTCAGACCAAGGACTGGTTCTGGCAGATTGACTACAACATCACCTACAACAAGAACGAGATTACCGACCTCTCAGGTGCATCGACCGATGGCGCACCCGTGCCCAACACCAACATCACCATTGGTACCGACAAGTATCTGCAGTACCACCAGGTGGGCCATCCCATGAACTCGTTCTATGTCTACCAGCAGGCTTACGACGAGAACGGCAAGGCCATTGAGAACGCTGTGGTGGACCGCAACGGCGACGGCCAGATTACCAACGACGACCGCTACTTCTACAAGAGCCCGGCAGCCCCCGTCACTATGGGCCTGTCCTCACGCCTGGAGTACAAGAACATCGACTTCGGCTTCTCGCTCCGCGCCAGCTTCGACAACTATGTGTTCAACAACATCGAGTCGGGCCAGGCCAACGTACAGCCCAACGAGGTGTGGGCACTCTCAACCTACCTTGGCAACCGCACCCCGAAGGCTGTTGAGGACGGCTGGCAGACCAACGACCCCACTGCCCTGCTCTCCGACCGCTACGTGCACAACGCATCGTTCCTGAAGTGCGACAACATCACCCTGGGCTACTCCTTCAACGACCTGTTCAAGGGCAGCAGCTACAAGGGTCTCTCCGGCCGTGTCTATGCCACCGCCAGCAACGTGTTCACCATCACGAAGTACGATGGCCTCGACCCAGAAGTGTTCAGTGGCTACGACAACGAGATGTACCCGCGTCCATTCTCTGTCATCGTCGGACTTAACCTGAACTTCTAAGACAAAGCGCAACCGAAAATCGAAAATTAATAAATCGCAACTATTATGAATATCAGATATTTCAAGACAATAGTCCCTGCAGCAGCACTTCTGCTGACAGCAGGCCTGAGTTCGTGTACGGGCGACCTTGATGTCACCCCCATCAACCCGAACCTGGCCCTGGAGTACGACGCCGACGGCCTGTTCAACAAGTGCTATGCCAACATAGCCCTGCAGGGCAACGGCGGCGCCAACGGCGACTGCGACATCGACGGACTGGACGGCGGTACCACCGGTTTTGTGCGCCAGATGTGGAACTCCAACGAGCTGACCACCGACGAGGCCATCTGCTCCTGGGGCGACGACGGCATACAGCAGTTCTGCTACAACACCTACGATGCCTCGCACCCCATGCTCAACGGCTACTACGCACGCCTGACCACGGGCATCTCCTACTGCAACCAGTACATCAACGTGGCCGGCGGACAGGATGCCACCAAGACGGCCGAGATTCGCTTCATCCGCGCCTTCGAGTACTATCTGCTGATGGATGCCTTCGGCAACATCCCGTTTGCCACCGAGCTGACCAATCCTGCCCGCATGACCCGCGAGGAGGCCTACAACTGGATTGAGCAGGAACTGCTCGACCTGGAGCCAGGCCTCTCCGACGCCAAGGCCAAGAAGAGCACCGACGCCAACTATGGCCGCGTGGACAAGGCTGCCGCCTGGATGCTGCTTATGCGCCTCTACCTGAACGCCGAGGTCTATACCGGCACCGCCCAGTGGGCCAAGGCTGCCGAGTACGCCAAGAAGCTAATGGACAGCGACTACCGCCTGAACACCCAGGGCACAGAGTACTGGAGCGCCTATCAGATGCTCTTTATGGGCGACAATGGCGAGACCAACGCTGCCTACGAGGCCGTGTTCCCCATCCTCTGCGACGGTCTGAAGACCACCAGCTGGGGCACCTCGCTCTTCCTCATCGCCTCCACCTTCGACGGTGCCATGCACGCCAACCGCTATGACACCAACGAGGCTGCCACCAACGGCACGCAGGAGAAGTGGGGCGGCAACCGCGCCCGCAAGAACTTGGTGCTGAAGTTCTTCCCCGACGGCAACGTGCCCAATGTGCCCTCCTACCAGATGGCCGAAACAGCCGGCGACGACCGCGCCCTCTTCTGGGGTGTCGACCACACGCTCGACAACGTGCTGGGCTTTGCCGGCGACTTCTCCGACGGCTTCGGCGTGGCCAAGTTCATCAACTACAAGTCCACAGGTCCCGCCGTGCTGGGTTCTGACGCCCAGTTCCCCGATGCCGACTTCTTCATGTTCCGTCTGGCTGAGGCTTACCTGACCTTCGCCGAGGCCACGGCCCGCCAGAACGGCGGCAACGCCACCAGCGAGGGCATCGAAGCCCTGAACGCCCTGCGCAGCCGTGCCCACGCCTCTCACAAGTCGAGCTTCACCATGGACGAGATTCTCGACGAGTGGAGCCGCGAGTTCTACTTCGAGGGCCGTCGCCGCGTGGACCTCATCCGCCACGGCAAATACGGCGGCGACAACGTGAACTACAACTGGGCCTGGAAGGGCGGTGTGAAAGAAGGCCGCAACTTCCCCGCCACCCGCAACGTCTTTGCCATCCCCGCCGCACAGGTGAAGGGTGCCATCATCCAGAACCCTGGATACTAAGGAACGCTCATTGTAAATTAAGTAAATCGTTAATCGTAAACAATTATGAAACATCTATTTAAATCCATCATAGGGCTTGCCTGCTGCGCGTTCCTCTTTGCCGCCTGCTCTGACGACAACGACTCGAACCCCACCCTGCTGAAGCCCACCACGTTCACACTGAATCAGACGCCCTACGCCACGTCGGTCATCGACCTGGCCACCTCCACGGGCATACCTTTCACCTGGAACCAGCCCGACTACGGCTTCCCCATCGTCACGCATTATCAGTTCGAGGTGCATCCCTCACTCACGGTTCTGCCCAGCTACGACGGCAACGACTATGTCACCATCGACGACGTGTTCACCAACGCTACCGGCTCGCTGAACACCAACAAGCTGACCAGCTCCATCATCGAGAAGTTCGGATGGGAAGACATCACCGAGGAGGAGGCCAAGGCCCTGCCTGAGACCGTGCAGGTCTTCGTGCGCATTGCCGCAAGCACCGCCGGTTCTGACACCATCCACTCAAATGCCGTGGCCGTGACCGTGGCACCCAGTCTGGATGTGGCTCCGTCGTTCCCCGAGTTCATCTACATGATGGGCAACTTCAACGGCTGGTCAGACCCCGTGGCTCTGCGCAGCCCTGCTATGGACGGTCTCTACACCTGCTTCAACTGGCTCGACGGTGGCTTCAAGTTCCGCCCCAACGAAGGCAACTGGGACGGCGACTGGGGCCAGAATCCTGCCGGACCCTTCGGCACACTGGTGGTCGATGGCGAGGAAGACTGTAACGACGCCGGCAAGAGCTTCCCCGACGAGGCACAGCCCGCAGGTTTCTTCAAGATTGATGTCGATATGACGGCAATGACGTGGACCATCACGCCCATCACCTCCGTCAGCATCATCGGCGGCTTCAACGGATGGGCCGACGACGTGGAGCTGGCCTACAACCAGGATGAGGGCTGCTGGGAAGGCACCGCCACACTGGAAGGCGAGTTCAAGTTCCGCGCCAACCACGACTGGGGCATCAACTGGGGCGGTTCAGCCGACTCGCTAGTCCAGGACGGCAGCAACCTCTCACTCGACGCCGGCACCTACAACTTCAAGCTCTTCCTCACACATGAGGGCGACAGCCATGTTGAAATCACACAGTAACACTCCTAACACTCAGAAACAAGTATGAAAAAGATATTGTTATTCGCAGGCATTGCCCTCTTTGCGGCAAGCTGCACAGATGACTATACCGACTGGGCCGGACTTCAGCGCAATGCCGCTGAAGAGGCCAAGACGGTGAACGTGTCGATAAACACCGTGGCTGGCGACATCGATCTGGCCAGCCAGGAAGGCGACAGCGTCAAGCTGTTCACCCCCACTGTCACCATCAGCGACGAGGCTACCAGCAACTACATGGTTCTCTTCAGCAGCGGTGAGGAAGGCATCGAGCCGGTCGCACTGGAAGCCGACAGCGAAGGTCGCGTGCTGAAGTCTGACCTGCAGGATGTGGTCGTAGATTTCTTCGGCGCACGCCCTGTGGCCCGCACCCTCATTATGGACGTCACCGGCTACACGCTGGTGAAAGGCCAGAGCATCCGCAACAAGCTGGGCCAGGCCTCCGTCTCGGTCATCCCAGAGGCACCGGAGATTGAAGCCGCCTACTACCTCACCGGCACGCTAAACGGCTGGGACAACACCGACACCACCTACAAAATGACCAACGATGGCAGCGACCCCTACGAGAACCCCGTCTTCAAGCTGCGCATACCCGCACCAGAGGACGGCAGCAACGTGGAGTTCAAGATGACACCGGAGTCGGGCATCGGCGGCGACTGGAGCAAGTGCCTCGGCGCTGGCGAGGAGGGCAAGTTCAACTACAACAACGAAGGCGGCAACTTCATCATTGTGGCCGACCCGGACGCCCTCTTCTATGACATCGTCTTCAACATGCTCGACCAGACCTGGTCGGCCACGCCCGTCGGCTTCAACGAGTTCATCTACGAGATTGGCAACGAGAGCGGCTGGAGCGAGCCTCAAGCACTCTACGGCAACGGCACGGGCCAGTACAGCGCTGTGCTGCACCTCGACGGCGAGTTCAAGTTCAAGCCCAACAAGGACGACTGGAACGGCGACTGGGAGAAGGTTTCGGGCAATGCCACCGGCGGCACCCTCTCGCCCGACGGCAGCTCTAACATGGATGGCGTGGCCGACGGCTTCTACCTCGTGCAGGTAGACCTGAAGGAGATGACCTACAAGCTCACGCCCATCACCTCCATCAGCATCATCGGCTCCGTGCGTGGCGCCTGGGACACCGACGTGGAAATGACCTACAACGAGAACCTGAAGTGCTGGGAGGCCCGCGAGACGCTCAGCGCTGGCGAGTTCAAGTTCCGCGCCAACCACGACTGGGGCATCAACTGGGGCGGCACCTTCGACCAGCTGGCACAGGATGGCGCCAACCTGCAGCTGGCTGCCGACGGCCCATACGTCATCCGCCTCTATCTGAGCGGCGAGGCTGCCCACCACTGCACCGTCAAGGAAGACAACGGCTATCCCGACTTCTTCTATGAGATTGGCAACGAAGGCGCATGGAGCACCAGCCATGTGCTGGCAGGCAACGGCAACGGACAGTTCCAGGGCTACTACTACCTGGACGGCGAGTTCAAGTTCAAGCCCAATGCCGACAACTGGGACAACGACCTGGAGTATGTCGATGGCAATGCCACCAGCGGCTCACTGACCGACGGCGGCGGCCCCAACTGCCCCGACCCGGGTGCAGGCTTCTACCAGATTAACCTCAATCTGGACGCCATGTCGTACAGTCTGCTGAAGATTGAAAGCGTCAGTATGATTGGCGGCTTCAACGACTGGGGCGGAGACCTGGAGATGGCCTACAACGTGGCCGACGGCTGCTGGGAGGTGACCACCGACGCCGTGCAGGGCGAGTACAAGTTCCGCGCCAACCACGACTGGGGCATCAACTGGGGCGGCTCCAAGGACGACCTGACCCCCGACGGTGCCAACCTGAACATCGCAGCCGGCACCTACAAGTTCCAGCTCTACCTCAGCTTCACCGGCAACAACAAGGTTGTCATCACGAAGCAATAAGCCTCTAAGCAAAACCAAAACGCATCCGGCGGGCAGCACTTCGCGTGGCAGTCCGCCGGATGCTTTTCAGTAAGGGGGAAAATATAGCAGAAACCATATAAAAATGTTAAAATATATACTTATTATATTAGAAAGGATGTATTTTACAAATAAAAATGTAATTTTGCATCCGAATTGCAATATAATTAATATGGAAAAGACAAAGTTATCGGCAGTGGTAAAGGCGTTGCGCAAGGAATATGGCCTTACACAGGAAGACCTGGCAATGAAGTCTGGTGTTGGCTTATGCTTTGTACGCAATCTGGAACAGGGAAAGCCAACGTTAAGGATGGATAAGGTCAACCAGCTACTTGATTTGTTTAACTACGAACTGACAGCAACCAAGAAGCAATGAGACAAGCTGAGATCTATCGAAAGGAATTCCTTGCCGGCCTCCTCACAGAAGATGGTGGCGAGTACCGGTTCTGCTATGACGAAGCGTACCTTGCCCGTAAAGATGCGAAGCCCGTCAGTCTGACACTCCCTTTACAAACAGAGACGTTCGTAAGTCCTGTACTATTCCCGTTCTTTGACGGCCTGATACCTGAGGGATGGCTGCTCGACGTGGCACTACGCAATACCGACATAAGCATTCTTGACCGTATGTCGCTACTGCTGTTATGTTGTAAGGAGTGTATAGGTTCCGTCAGTGTTGTGCCCATAAACAAGGAAGAAGACGACCATGTGTAAATGTCTTTATTGTTACAAAGAATTGGGAGAGGGCCAGAAGGACTTTCATCCAGGTTGCGCACGAAAGTTCTTCGGGACAATGGATGTACCCTTGCTGGAGTATAAGCATGAAGAACTCGACCAGTTAGCCGAGCAGGTCATTCGCTCACAAACCTCTCTGACAGGTGTGCAGCCAAAGTTGTCTTTGAACCTCAGCAAACACGATGGTTGTAGCCGTCTGACCATTGTGGGGCTTTGGGGTGACTTTATATTCAAGCCTCAGACGGAGAGTTATCAGCAGCTGCCTGAAAACGAAGACCTCACCATGCACCTTGCGGAAGCCGCAAAGATTAGTGTCGTGCCTCACAGCCTTATTCGTTTGGCTGATGGTGAACTCGGTTACATTACCAAGCGTATTGACCGCACCAAAAGCGGTGAAAAGATAGACATGGAGGACATGTGTCAACTCACGCTGCACCCTACGGAATACAAATACAAAGGTTCGTATGAGCAGATTGCCAAGACCATCGTACAGTACAGCAACACGCCAAAACTTGACCTTACGAATTACATGCAGTTGCTGCTCTTCTGTTTTGTCACTGGCAATAACGACATGCACCTGAAGAACTTCTCGCTCTACCGGCCCACAGAAGCCTATCAACTGACACCTGCTTATGACCTCATCAATGTAGCCATTGCCAATCCGAATGACAAGGAAGAAATGGCACTTACTCTTGCGGGAAAGGAGGCAAAGCTCCGCCTGGCCGACTTCCTGAATATCGCAAATACAATGGGACTGGAAAAGAACGTAGTACAGCGTCTCATTGCAGGTCTTCATAAGACACTCCCCAAATGGCAACAGCTAATAAAAGATTCTTTCCTCAGCGAAGAGCAGAAACAAGCGTATGAAGAGCTTATGGTTGACCGACTGAATAGATTGAAAACGGAACAAGCGGGCAAAACTTGACGGCAATATGGCGCTCATGCGCACAGTCACGGTTCTCGGTGTTCTCTCGATGATTGCAGTCATAATTCTAATCGTCTGTCTCAGTAAGCGTCTTCTGCCGGGAGAGAGAAAGGCCACGCCGTGCCTGGCGTGGTGTGACCTATAATTTGCTGTTCAGCAGGATTTGACGCTCGGCATCGCCGTTCAGCCGGACGTTATGAGAGCACCATTCCTCCCTGCGTCGGCCATCCTCCTCGTGGCCGTCAGCTACGACCGGAAGACGAAGGAGCACCATTGCGAGATTGAGCGATGGAGTAGCGGGGAGAACCGTCCCTGCTGATTTAGCTAAATGGGGGGAGCGAAGCAGAAGTCATAATCGTACAGTTAGAATATCGACCCTACAATTTTGTCGACAATTTCATCGAAGTATTTCTGCTTGATACTGCCGAGGCGACGAAGAATGCCATCGTCAATAGTGACGGCCAGTATCTGGCATTTGACATAACTCTGCTTTGCCATCTTGAATGAAAGCATCTCGTCGGTCAGCTTGTAGGCGTATTGGCGGCTGTAAGCAAAGTCCTGCGATGAAATCAGCGCAACATACACGAAGCCCTCGTCCACTTGCAGTTCATCGTTTGACACAATGACAGCTGGATGAATCTTATAGCCCTCGCCGGGAATGGGAAAGTCTATTTCTACGATGTCTCTCTGGTGGTATTTCATTTCAAATGGCGAGCAAAAGCTTTGGCTGACATTATCTTGGAGGCATAAAGGAACTCATCTCTCAACTTACGGTGTGCCTCCACCTCTTCGGGCGTGGGTTCTTCGGGCTGGAAGTCTTTTTTCACGAACAGACCCGTGGCCAGCAGAACGGCAAGCTTGCGCCGCGCCAGCGCGTTGCTTTGGTCGTACTCTAATGTTACTGTGCACATAACAAATACGTATTTAGTTGTTATTACGCTGCAAAGTTACGAAAAAGTTTGGAATTATAAGCAGTTTTCCCGAAAAAGATTCTAAGAGCGGGCAAAAGTGCTAAGTTATTCCACGTTTAAATTTCGCATCCCTTCCGGAGACGCCCGTAAGGGCCCAAAAAGATAAGTGCCACTTATCTCGGGGATAAAAGGCACTTATCTCGGAGATAAAAGGCACTTATCTTTTTGGGCCCTTAAAGCAGGTCTGTATTTTGGAGGGTGAAAAAGCCTATTTCGGAGTCAGCAACCGGAGCTGTAGAACACGGCGTCGTTGTCTTCGGGCGTGTCCTCCAAGGGCACGATGATGGGCGACATCCAGGTGGGCACGCCCTCACGCGGATGCTCGTCCACATACTTCTGCCACTCCTCGTCGGTCAGTCGCTGCTGGTCCAGCGGGCGGTCGAACTCACGATAGGAGAACACGGCGCCACGCATCAGGTGCAGATAGCCCCCCACCTCGACCACCACGTAGAGCTCGTCGGCATCGCCTATGGCCTCATAGAGCACGCACTTGTGGTCTTCGTTGTTGTCGGCATTGGCGGTATAGACATCGGCCACCAGGGCTATGCGGCGGTCGGGGCCCTGCACGGCCTCCCAGTTCCACATGTCTATGTCGGGGTCGCGCAGCAGGTCGAGCGACATATTCTCGAACTTGGCCCCGATATACTCCAGCTGGTCGTACTCCTCCGACTTGATTTGCTCGCGGTTCAGCTCCTTCTGGCTGATGAGCAACAGAAACTCGGCCTCTTCGGTCATCAGCTCGTTGCTGTTGGCAATCTTCTCGGTCATCATGCCACACTGGCGCAAGACTGCGGCCGTCGACTTGAGCAGGCTGATGGCTTTCTCCCAGAACCTGACGTTAGGCTCCACATAGCCTTTGACCACGGGGTCAGGAGGTCCGCCTCCCCCACACTCGGCCCCCATGGGCTGCTTGGCGTAGAGTATGGCGTCGTGCTTCAGCTCCGCCCACGAGGCGAGAGCCGTGTTGAGTGATTTCCTGTCCCATTCGGCAGTCTGCATGAAGTAGGGCACGTTGTCGGCCTTGTCCACCACGGTTTTCAGCGCGTCGAGCCACTCCACGGCGGCGTTCTCCTGCCAGTCTATGGAGTCCATGCGCTGCTTCATCCGCTGCAGGTTGGGCTTGTAGCCCTCCCAGCGGTTGGCCTCGCCCAGTTCGTCTATCAGGATTCTCTCGGCGGCGGTGCTGCCCATGGCGGCCAGCACGTCGAGGCCCTTCGGGGCTACGCGCTTGCTCTTCTTCGAGTCGTAGTCCACCATCTCCTGCAGCACTTCGGCATCGGGCTGGTAGCGCTGCGGCATGAGGCAGATTTTGTTGTGGCTGGTGCGCTCAAACTTGGGCCTGATGCGCGTCTGGGCGTTGCCCATCTGGTTCAGCCGCTGCCTCAGCTTCTCCACCTCGCCCTTGTTGTCCAGCAGTTGCTCGATGGTCAGCCCTGTCTTCGCCATCTCGTCGGCCACCTGCAGGATGGTCAGGTTGTCGGGGTTGCCCATGAGCAGGGTGAGCACACGGTCTATGAGCTGATAGCGCCGCAGGTTTTCGTCGTAGCTTTTCAGCACGTCGGCCATCTGCAAGGCATACTCCAGCTGCATGGGCGCATCGAGTCCGAAGGGCACCGACTGCAGCCACATCATGGTGCGGAAGTAGCGCTCCAGCCGCTCCGACCGTGTATAGTGTCCACGGGGTCGGAACAGGCTGTAGGGGAACTGCACCTCCCGGTATTCGCCAATGAAGTTGCTGACGGCGTTCTCGCTGTTCATCACCTTGGCTATCTCCTCGTCGGCCACGGCCTGGTCAGCATACAAAGGCAGCGACTTGCCGGTGAGCAGCTGGTGGGCGATGCCGAAGTAGACGGCGTTGTGGCGGGCGGCCTTCTGCACGGTCTGGCTGCTCGACTTGAAGGCCTGCTCGTTGCAGTTGAAGTACATGGCACGCACAAAGAGCGTGAGCACCGAGTCGAGCTTGTTGGCCTCCACCTCGCGCAGCATGCAGTCGGTATAGAGGTGGTACAGCTGCAGGAAGAGGTCGGTGGTGACAAAGTTGGGGAAGTCGTGGTAGTCGTTCTTCTCGTAGAGCTGGAACAGCTGCTGGTGCCTGGCGGGCACGATGGCAAAGCCGTTCTGGGTGAGCCGCTCCTTCAGCTGAGGGTCGAAAGTGGTCATCAGTCCGGGGTTGAGCAGATTGTCCACGTTCACCCTTCCGCCGCCGCTGGGCTTGAAGTTTTGGGCCAGCAACTCCTGCTCGCGCTTCTTGATGCGCTCCACGAAAGCTTTCTCCTCAGGAGTGCAGGGCACGGCCTCGTCCTTGATGCTGCCGTAGTAGTAGTCGCGATAGTCGCCGTCCTGCAGTTCCTTTTTCCACTCAAAGTTCTCTTCCGTCTCGTCGAACGCCCACATCAGCGAGTCGTACCACGTGGTGGTCTGGTAGACGTGGCGCAGATACGAGTCTTCGAAGGGGTAGCCCCGACGTGCCTGGAAGGCATGACGCAGGATGTAGAGGTCGCTGAGCGACAGCTTCGAGATGTCCATCTGCGTGTCGATGTCGCCGTTCAGACTCTCCAGGTCCAGAGTGGTCAGTGCGTCTTGCTGCGGGGCGTCCACGTTTTTGGTTCCGCATCCTGCCAGAAGGATGCAGAGCAATGAAATGATTGAAATGTTTCTCATAGGTTGAAAATGTTTTTAGCGTTTGTCAGGTCAGTATCTTTGACGACGTACTGCCGGAACTCCGGGCAGAAGTCGCGCCATCCATATTCGGCCACCATATACCTGTCGGGCCCTGTCTGCTCCAACGAGCGTATGCGGCCGTCCTTCAGCCGGAAGTCCACCAGCCGTCCGCCCAGTCTGGAGCCGAGCCAGAGGGGCCTGACCTTGCCGCCGCTCTGCCGGAAGATGAAGAGACGGCGACCCTTTTCAGGATGGAAGCGCGTCGGCTTGACCACGCCCACCAGCGCGTCGTCGCTGCCGTCGCCGTCCACGTCGCCCGTGGCAAACCGGTAGACGGGATATGGCAGCCGCCAGTCGTTCAGGTAGTAGAGGCTGTCGTTCACCTTGCGCAGGTGGTAGGGCGTCCTGCCAGCTCCCATAAGCCCCATTGGCCCCATCAGTCCCATCAGTCCCATCAGCCCCACCAGCCCTGTCGCCACTGCCACGACCGCCTTCAGCCTCATAGCAGTCGGCGCAGCTCGGCCTCCAGCCCGTCGGGCATCTGCGTGGAGCGCTTCTGCAACTGGCTGCTGCGGTCGATGGTGAAGTATTCGGGCACTTCCTGCACGTTGTAGAGCGGCAGCGATGTGCCCGCCGGGTCGTAGACACACACCCAGGGCAGGGGCGCCGTCTGCTGCTTCCAGAAGTGCTCGTCGGCGTCCAGGCCTATCTGGTAGATTTCCAGCCCCTGGTCGTGATATTTATTATAAATCTCGCGCATCTGCAGGATGCGGGCCGCACTCTCCTTGGTGCCGTAGACGTGGAAGTCGAGCAGCACCACCTTTCCCTTCAGCTCGCCCAGGGTGCGCGTCGTGCCGGCAGCGTCGGGCAGTCGCAACTCTATGATGCCTGCGGCCACCACCAGACTGTCGTCTATCACCTGGCTCTCGCGGGCCATCACGGCCCGGCGCTCGTTCATGCCCTTCAGGGCGGTGTTGTGCAGGTGCTCGGTGCGCAGGGCTCCGGGGTAGTAGGTCTCCCAGCAGGTGGCCACGGCGCCGAATGCCTTCACGTCGGAGGCGTTGCTGCGGTCGAAGAGGGGCCACTGGCCCAACGTCTGGAAGAGGGCGAAGTAGGCGTAGGCCTTCTGCGGCTCTACAAAGATGTAGTCGCGGGCCACGCTCGCCTTATAGCTGTCCACCAGCCGCTGCAGCGAGTCGACGCGCTGCTCAGGGGTCAGGCTGTAGTTGCCCTCCAACGCCAGTGCCTGCCGCTGGAGCCCCTGCTGGAGCAGTGCCAGCTGGCGTATTTTCTCGCAGTTGTCCGAACCGTCCACGCTGTAGTTGGCCGCCATGCCGGGCATCTTCGCCTTCACGCTGATGGTCTCAGTCGAGTCGATGGAGAGGTTGACCACCTGGTTGTCTATCACCAAGAGGTAGAAGTCGGGGGCCTCCGGGGCCTCGCCCTCAAAACGGAACGCGCCCTCGGCATCCAGCCGCAGCGAGTCCATCAACACGGCCCCGCCCAGGCTCTTGTGATACAGGCAGAGGGTCTTGTCGGCAGCGCCCTCCACGGTGCCTTCCACGGTGAAGGTCTTCTTCTGCGTGCAGCCTGCCAAGGCCAGCACACCAATTGCTATAAACAGTAGTCTTTTCATGTCTTTCTGTGCTAATCGGCTGCAAAGTTAAGACAAAATTCATAAAAAACCAAAATAAAGGGGCGGTTTCTTCTTTTGTTACATAAATAATGAGTACCTTTGCCCGACTTTTTTATTTTATAGATGTTTTTAACGAAAAGATGAACGTAATTACAAAGACCCTTCAACTGGCTGATGGAAGGACCATCACCATTGAAACCGGGAAAGTGGCAAAGCAGGCCGACGGCAGCGTCATGCTGCGAATGAACAACACCGTGCTCCTGGCCACTGTTTGTGCCGCAAAAGATGCAGTTCCCGGTACCGATTTCATGCCCCTTCAGGTAGACTATCGCGAACAGTACAGCGCAGCCGGACGTTTTCCCGGCGGATTTACCAAGCGCGAGGGCAAAGCCTCTGACAATGAAATCCTGACATCGCGACTTGTGGACCGCGTGCTCCGTCCGCTCTTCCCCAGTAACTATCATGCCGAAGTGTTCGTCAACGTGATGCTGCTCTCAGCCGACGGCGTTGACCAGCCCGATGCACTGGCCGGCTTTGCCGCATCGGCAGCACTGGCCTGCTCCGACATTCCCTTCGAGTGCCCCATCAGTGAGGTGCGCGTGGCTCGTATCGACGGACAGTATGTCATCAACCCCACCTTCCAGCAGATGAAGGAGGCCGACATGGACATCATGGTGGGCGCCTCGGCCGACAATATCATGATGGTCGAGGGCGAGATGAAGGAGGTCAGCGAGCAGGACCTGCTCGGTGCACTGAAAGCCGCTATGGACGCCATCAAGCCCATGTGCGTGCTACAGAGCGAACTCTCGAAAGAGCTGGGCAAGGACGTGAAGCGCGAGTACAACCACGAAGTGAACGACGAGGAGCTCCGCGCCCGTATGAGCAAGGAGCTCTATCCCAAGGCATACGACATCACCAAGCAGGCACTGGAGAAGCAGGAGCGCACCGAGGCTTTCGAGAAGATTCTGGCCGACTTCAAAGACCAGTTCTTCGCAGAGCGCAAGGCCGCAGCAGAGGCTTCAGCAGAAGCCCCCGAAATCAGCGACGAGGAATACGACGCCATGATGGACCGCTACTACCACGACGTGGAGCGCGACGCCATGCGCCGCTGCATCCTCGACGAGGGCATACGCCTCGATGGCCGTAAGACCACCGACATACGCCCCATCTGGTGCGAGACCAGCCCCCTGCCCATGCCTCACGGCAGCGCCATCTTCACACGTGGAGAGACTCAGGCCCTGGGCACCTGCACACTGGGCACCAAGCTCGACGAGAAACTGGTGGACGACGTGCTGGAGCGCGGCTATATGAAGTTCCTGCTGCACTATAACTTCCCGCCCTTCTGCACAGGCGAGGCCAAGGCACAGCGTGGCGTAGGCCGCCGCGAGATTGGCCACGGCCATCTGGCTTGGCGCGGACTGAAGGGCCAGATTCCCGAAGACTTCCCCTACACCGTGCGTCTGGTCAGCCAGATACTGGAGTCAAACGGCTCCAGCTCGATGGCTACCGTCTGCGCCGGAACCATGGCACTGATGGACGCCGGCGTGCCCATGAAGAAGCCCGTCAGCGGCATCGCCATGGGTCTCATCAAGAACCCCGGTGAGGACAAGTATGCAGTGCTCTCCGATATTCTCGGCGACGAGGACCACCTGGGCGACATGGACTTCAAGACCACCGGCACACGCGACGGACTGACCGCCACACAGATGGATATCAAGTGCGACGGACTGAGCTTCGACATCCTGGAGAAGGCTCTGATGCAGGCCAAGGCCGGACGTGAGCACATACTGAAGTGCATCACCGACACCATCAGCGAGCCCCGCGCAGAGTTCAAGCCGCAGGTGCCCCGCATCGTGCAGATTGAGATTCCAAAGGAGTTTATCGGTGCCGTCATTGGCCCGGGCGGAAAAATCATACAGCAGATGCAGGAAGACACCAACACCACCATCACCATCGACGAGACCGACGGCGTGGGCAAGGTGCAGGTGGCCGGACCCGACAAGGAGAGCATCGACGCCGCACTGGCCAAAATTCGTGCCATCGTGGCCATCCCCGAAGTGGGCGAGGTCTACGACGGCGTGGTGCGCAGCATCATGCCCTACGGCTGCTTCGTCGAGATCATGCCGGGCAAGGATGGGCTGCTCCACATCAGCGAGATTGACTGGAAACGACTGGAGACGGTCGAGGAGGCAGGCATCAAGGAGGGCGACCACATCCAGGTGAAGCTGCTTGAGATCGACCCGAAGACGGGCAAGTACAAACTGAGCCACCGCGTGCTCATCGAGAAGCCCGAGGGCTACCAGGAGCGTCCGCCTCGCCGTGAGCGCCCCGAGCGTGGCGAGCGCCCTGAGCGTGGTGAGCGTGGCGACCGCCGTCAGCCCCGCACCGACCGTGGCGACCGCGGCGACCGTCGTCAGCCCCGCTACGACCGTCAGGAGCGCCAGGACCACCATGACCACGCTGACCGTGGCGACCGCTACGAGCGCCGTCAGCACCACGACCAGGAGGGTGAGCCCTACCGCGACCCCGCTGCCCAGAACGAGCCGAAGGACTTCAGCGACGCTCTGGACCACATGGACTTCTAATCAGAACATTCCTGTAACCAAAACCCCTCCCCTTGCTATCAAGGAGAGGGGTTTTTCGTTTCTCTCTGTAACTCTACGTACTATTTTCTTTGGTACACAGAGACACAGAGTCTTTTGGAGGCAATCCTTAATCTCTGCGTCTCTGTGCACTATCATCTTTACTTGGCAGTCGCCTTCTGGAGAATGCCGGAAAAGTCGGCGGTGCTGACGCGACCGTCCAAGTTCATATCTGCCCTCACGGTGGGAGACTTCTTGCCAACGATGATGCCGATGGCCGTCTCAACATCGGCCACGTCCACACGGCCGTCCAGATTCACATCGCCCATATTTTTCAGGTCGAAGAGCGAGGCATGGCCGTCCGTACCGAAGTCCACCCCCCAAACCGTCGTGCCAATCAGTATGATACGGCGCAGGTCGGCCAGGGTAAAGTGGTAGTTGCTCCAAGGAGCCATCAAACGGAAGCCAGCCTTGCGGTAGCTGGTGGGCACGTAGACGTAGACATTGTTCACTATCGTATTGGTCACGTAGATGTTCACCACCGAGTTGAGGCAAAGAACCACGTTCACGAGGCTACCACCCGTCAGATAGAGGCGTGCCTGCGGGTCAATGCGGATGATCGAGCCTTTGAGGTTGTTGTCGCTTACCTGCCAGGCAGTATTGTAGTAGCCCTTAATATGGGTGCCTGTGCCGATGTAGAGCGTGCCGAACACCTCGAAGAGATAGCGCAGCATGGTCTGCGAGCCACTGACGTAGTGGACCGACGACGAGAAGTCGATGACTGTGCGCTCCAGACGCACGCTGGTGGTGGCAGGAATGTAGAACATCCGGCTCTGCGTCCATGCGCTGGCGGGCTTGAAGGTACCGTTGATGAACGTCACATGCTGGCCTGCGGGCAGTTCCACGGGCTTGTTGATGCTGATGGTGCGTCCCTTCAGGTCGAGCTGCTGAGGCTGTTCCTCGCTGCTGGCGGCATCGTCGCTCTGATGCGCGGCAAGCCAGTCGAGGTATGCCTGCAGGTCATCCTCGTCCTCCACCTCCTCGTCGCGTGGCTCAATAGTGTTGGCCGTCTCGTCAAGATGCCAGCGCCAGCGACTGTTGGGCAGCGTCCAGCCGATGTAGCCGAAGTGCCCACGTGCCAGTTTGAAGTCATTGGTGTCGGCCCAGAACAGCGGGAAACGTGGCGTAGGCCTGCCACCCAAGAACACGATATTCCATTTGTAGATCCACTTGTAAAGGATGCGGATGGTCACCTGTGTCGACAGACAGAGTGGCACGGTAGGCTGGTAGTCGTAGTCGCCACGGATATAGAAATGGTCGTAAGCCTCAATCCAATAGTTGGTCACATGGCTGAAGTCAAAGCGTCCGCCATCGATGCGCAGCGTGCCTCCCTTGCCGTGGTAGATGAGCCGACTGCCATAGCCGCCGATAACTCCACCACGGAAATAGAACGTGCCCAGGTTGTGGAACACCGTCCCGGTGCTGACCGCTGAAGTGCCGCGCACGTAGCCGCCAGTCATGGTGTAGGTGCCGCCTTGATAGTTTTTGGCAGTCACCACCTCGCCGTTGCTGTGGTTGTAGGTGCCATAGTTGTGCAGCAGATTGATGATGCCGCCAGCTAACTGATAGGTTTTGCGGTTCACCATCTCGACGATGGTGCCCTGCGTGTGGTTCCATGTGCCCCAGTTCTCAGCATAGCCCAGGTTGCCCTTCGCAAAATCGAAGGTTCCCTCGTTCTTGATGCGCGGACGACCTTCGCCGCCGCCGGGGTTCCAGATGACGCGCCCACCGGGGCCTACGTGTATGAACCACTGCCAGTTCTCGATGACGACGGTGATGGTGACGTTGATTTCGATGACACCCTCCACATAGATGACGTGGTCACCGCCAACGATGTCGCGGAAGGTCACGTCGTCGATAATCACGTGGCTGCCCTTGGGGATGTATATGGGATGGAAGTCTGCACCTCTGGGCTTGCCTGGTGTCGGGTTAGGGATGGGCCAGCAGCCTGTGCCGGGCTGGATGATGTGTATGGGATAAGGCACCTTGGGGAAGACGTAAGGCTTTGTGGGCACAGGCGTTTGGGGGTCGTTGGGGTTGTAGTCGGGCAGCACATAGTCCAGTGTGTCCTTCTCCGTCAGCCCGCTGTCGTCACCGCCAGTCTCTTCCTCCTCGGCCAGCATGTTGAGGAAAGCCTGCAGGTCGTCAATGCCCGCTTCGATTGTCCATCCACCAAATAATACGTCTACAGCGATGGCAGAGTTGACGGTGAGGCCAGTAGCGCAGAGATTGTAAAATGTAAAAGCGCCAGTTGCTCGTCCAGCATCTGACTTATCAGTAAAACTGAAAGAATAAACGCCATTGCCATTACAACTTCCACTCCACACGGTGGCCTCGCTTTGCGTGCCCACCTTCAAATCGGAATAGCCATAGCTGGCCACGATATAGTTGCCGTCCATATCTTTCAGTCGGAAGGTGGCTCCCTCCACCTGCTCGAACTGCATCATACCTGCCGAGGTAAGCACGAAACCGCGGTTTGACTTATAGCCTATCTGTAGCTCTTCGGTCAGCCCCGCAGGCCGTATGGACCATACCTGGTCCTGGTCGGGGAAGTTTACCTCAAGCGCGTTGTAAGCTTCATTTGCCTTGTACACATCTTCGTAAGTAGCTGCGTATGTGGTCTTTGCCGCCTTCAGTCGCTCTTCCAGCGCGGTGAGCTTTTGGTCGAAAGTCTCAGCCTCTTCTGCGGTGCTAATGGTGTAGTTGGCCGTCAGGCTATTATAGTCGTCTATCAGTTTGCTCACTGTTGATGCGATGTCAGCAATTCTGTCGTTTGCCGTCGTCAGCTGTTGAGTGTAAGCTGTGGTGGCCTTGCGCATGAAGTAGTAGTCGCCCGTCACATTGTTAGCATTCACGTATCCCAGATCCAATATATTGGTCTGCAGGCCGTTCACCTCATTGCCCAAAGCAGCGACGCGGGCCTTCAGCCCCTCGATGTCGAAGGTCTCTTTCTCCTTCACGTTCACCGAATGTTGCTCGGCGTTGTAGTATATCTCCAATGTCTCAGGCACATTGTTGAAGGTCATCTTCTTGAAGTCGGCCTCGGTCAGCACGTAGCCTTCGCCCACCACCAGCTGCTTCTCCACGAAGGGTGCACCATCCAGCGACAGTTCTGGTATTCCTCCGGCCATCATCGAAATCTTGTTGAAGTCGGTGCTGGCGCAGTTGAACACCCAGGTTTTGCTGAGTGCCGAGGTGGCATAGACGCCGATGTTGAGAGCCACATTCAGAGCCACATTGCCGGCCACATAGACGGTCGACACGCCCATAGACATCTTTCCTGTCAGCTCCACGAGGCGGGTCACGCTGATGGTGCCGCCAGTAATGCGCACGCTGTAGTAGCTGCCCTGCATGAACAAGGCCGTGCCACTAATGCTGCCGCCGGAAATATTGGCGCCGCCTCCATAGGTATTGTCAGACGAATCGAACACTGTGCCGATGGCTTTCAGCGTGCCGCCGGTGACGGTGACACCAGGGCCAGACCCCATCCTGACACCATTTGCCCAGCTGCCGTTGCTGTTGACCACCGTACTGCCTTGCAGCACACCGCCATCGATATAGGTACCACCGCCGCCCTTGATAACATTGCCTGCCACGCTGACCGTGCCGGAAGCAATGTGGAGCGAGCCCTCGTTCAGATAGAAGCCGCCGCCGTCACGGCCCGTCTGGGCATTGATGTTCTGGAAGGTCACGCCGTCCTCAATGTAGAGTGTGCCACGGTTCCAGAAGAAAGAATAGTGGAATGCCTTGTTGTTGCAGTCGATGGTGACGTTCTTCAGGAAGAGGGTTCCGTGATCTTGCACGTCGCCTAAGATTCGGATGACGAAGTCGACCGTTTCGCTCAACGAGCTGGCCACCTTCAGCCTACCGCCCTTCAGGCGTACAAAGATGCCGCTGGGCACATTGACCACGTCGGTCAACTCGTAGCTCTCAGGCAACTCAATCTCCACAGGGTTTGTCTCTGTGCCCTTGTCGCTGCTGGCAGCTACCGCATCGATGGCCTTCTGCAGGTCGAATGGTTCTTCCATTCCCTTGATGGTGCCGCCGTTCTTGTTGCTGATGCTACCCTTTGTGGTGCCGGAGACGTAGACGTATGTATCGCTGGCGCCGTCGATGTAGATGGCAATACCCGTGCCGTTGTCGGGTGCAGTGATGTCGCCACACTGATAGAAGGTGCTGCCTTCGTATATGCCCACAGCGGCCAGGCAGTTGGCGCTGCTTGTTGCACCGGCATTGACGCCGGCCGTGGCATCGAGCACCACGGTGGCCCCGCCATAGACTTTCAGCAGACTGCCGCCACCGCTATAGTTAGAGGTAGCAGTAATGATGCCATTGGTGAACTTCACGCTGGCCTTGATGGTCAGCTGCTTCGTGCGGTTCTGATAGCTGGTGAACTTCGAGAGGTCCACCTCAGTCAGTCCGACAGGAATCTCCACGCTTTCAGCTTTCAGCGGGGCTTTCCTCACTGGCTTGGCGGCCTGCTCGACGGCCAGCTGGTCCAGATAGGCTTGCAGGTCGTCCACTTCTTGCGCATACGTCCGCGGCACAAATGCCAACAACAGCGTGGCCAGCAAAGCCAGCCACACTGTCTTGTGATGATTATTGATTGTCATTTCGCAATATATTTCTTATTATTAATAATGTATAGGCCCTTCTTCAATTGACCATTGCCCATTGACGATGGAGCTTTGATACGGCGGCCCTGCAGGTCGTAGGCTTTCCCGCCATTCTCATTTAGCGTAGCGTCAATGCCTGTAGTCTCGTTCTCCTCGCCTACAATGCGGACGTCCAGCGTGCGGCTGGCCGACGGCTGGAGCTGGTTGCCCAGGTTGTCGATGGTCAGATACCAGCGGTAGGGCGGCAGCACCTCGTCGTCGCTTTCGGGAATGCTGAGCGAGCCGCCGCGCAGACGGTAGCGCTGGGCAGTCTTCAGGCCCTTCAGCTGCGAGTAGTTGCCGGTGAAGGTATACTTGGCCTCCATCGTCGAGCAGCTCACGGAGTTGATGGCTTGTGCCACTTGGCGGCTTGTACCCACATTGAGCGTGTAGTTGCCTTTCTGTTTGGCACGGATCAGGTAGGGGTAGTTGGCTTTCAGTGCGCCGTTGCCGCCCTTCACGATGATGGCTTCCAGCACTTGGCGGTCCACCACGCCGTCCTCGTCGTCGTCATACTGGTAGAAGGCGTTGATGCGGGCCACGTCGAAGTGGTCGGCCCAGTCGCCATAGTTCAGCGTGAACGGCACGTAGAGGGTGTGCCAGTCCAGGTTCTTGTACTGTCGGGTGTACTTACCGCTGGCCAGCTGGTCTTGGGTGTCCTCAAACGAGTCGAGATATTCCTGCAAGTTGTCCCAACCCTCAAACTCGATGCCGCTGACCAGCTTCGCCGGACTCCAGTTGTATAGTCCGCTGCGGGCGCGCAGGCCGAGGGTGTGCGGGCCTTCGCCCAGTTCGGTCATGTCGGCCTCGAAGTCGATGGCCAGCTCCTTGCCCGGCGTGATGTCCACCACGTATCCGTTGTTGGCACCCGGATCGGTGTTCCAGAAATATTCCAGACGGGTCACCTGGTTTTCCACTACCGAGCGCACCAGGAACCGTCGGGTCTTGGTTTCGCTCCAAGTGCCGTCGGTCAGCGTGCGCAGGCCAATCAGGTGGATGCCGTCGGCCAGTTGCTGTGTGTTCACGTCGAAGGCTTTCTTCAGCGTGTCGCCGTCGGCCGCCAGCGTAGCCGCCATCCGTGTGGCGCGGCCCACGCCCGGATCTTTGTCGAAGAAGTATTCCACTGCCTGAATCTTGTGCACCGCTGCCGGTACGTAGAACGTGCGGGCGTAGGTCTTCGAGACCAGTCCCTCTGAGATGGCACGCACATAGAGTGTGTGCAGGCCGGCAGAGAGATTGCCCACGGAAAGCTGGGAGTCAAACGACGCCAAGTTCTGGTTGGTGGTGTACTTCAAGGAAGTGCCCTTTCCGGGTGCCGCCTCCTTGTCCCAAGAGTACTCTATTCGGGTGAGTTGTTTGCTCGGCTCTGGAATGAAGAACAGACGTGTGTATGTGGCAGAGTAGTGCCCTGTGGAAAGTGTGCGCACATAGAGCGTGTGCAAGCCTGGAGTGAGTTTCGACACAGAAAGCTCTGAGGCGAATGACGCCCCGTTTTGGCTGGCCGTAAACTGTAGGGCGGTGCCCTTGCCAGGGGCTACGTCCTCGTCCCACGAATATTCCAAGCGGGTGATCTTCTCAGTACTTGCGGGGATAAAGAAGGCGCGAGCGTAAGTGGAAGAGTAGAAAGTCTTCGTTTTGTTGTCACCCGTCTGGCTGACGTAGCCATTGCCGTCTGAGTGCTTCGTGTCCTTCGCCGTGTTCAGTGTGCGCAGGCCCAAGATATGGATGCCCGGTGAGAGCTGGCCCACGTCGAGCGAGTTTGTCAGGGTGGCCTGTGTGCCCGTGAACTGTCCGAGCACCTTGCCCCGGCCAACGCCAGGGTCGGTGTCCCAGAAGTACTCCACACGCCGCTGCGCCCCTGCGGGAAGCAGCACGAGCACGCAGAGGGCCAGCGCCACAATTTTATATTGTAACTGTCTCATAATGGCAAGGGGTTAGTCCGTTTCTTACTCGTCCTGAATCTTCACCTCCAGGCTCACGGGCAGTTTGCCGTTCTCGGTACGCTGGCCCACCACCACCTTGGTGAAATAGGGGATATACTGTGCGCGTCCGCCGCTGGGGCAGCCGAACATGCCGCCGTGGCAGCCCACTTCCTTGCCGTCAGTACCGTATGTCAGGGCATAGTTGTCGGTCACGTCGGTCTTCAGCTTGTAATAGTCGGAGAAGTTGCCTTTTGCCACAAAGAGTTGGGTGATATTCGAGTTGAAGTTATTGTTAGGAAAGTTAGTGTTGATACCCTGACTTTGGATGTTGTGCTCGATAGTGTTTCCTGAACCTACGGCTAATACATCAGAGTTAATACAGTAAGAAGAATAACTTGAATATAGGATATTATTGGTGATTTGGCTGTTGTCAATTGATATGAGTAGATAATAAGTAGAATTATGTATAAACGTATTATTGTTGATAATTGAGTTCGTTAATGATATAATACGATGAGTGCTTGCTTGGGCAAACAAGCAATTCTGAATGTCAAATTGCGCCTTGGCGTATGTATTTGTCGTAGTGCCGCTAACGCTGGTGATAGTTGTACTTGCCAATACTTGATTGCCCACTTGCCCCGTAATATAGCACGAATAGATATGGTTCATGCCCTTGGGCACAGTCCCAATCTGAATGCTATTAGTGTAGCAGCGGTCCAGCGTACACTCGTCGGCATAGAACTTGACGTTGTTCAGCTTGACGCTCTTCACCTGGATGCCGTCCACCATCAGCGTGAGGCTGTCGGTTAGCGTGGCCACCACTTGCTCATCGGTGAGTGAAGTGTCGTAGCCTGTACCGATGATGACCACTTTCTTGTTCACTACCTGCTTGGCGCTGGTCGAGAAATACTGGTCCAGATAGAGGGTGTCGCCTGTGCCGACCTTGTCTGAAGCCATTGCGGCGTTGATGTCGGCGAAGTCCATACCATTAACTGAGCTGGGGCCGATCTTCCACGATTTGGCCTGTGCGCCCACGGCTGCCACCAGCAGCACAAGGGCTGAAAAGAAAAGCTTTTTCATTGTTTCGGAATTATGAATTAGTAATAATTATAATTAAGGTGCTGCAAATATAGCGATTATATTTGAACCATCCAAAATTTTTTTCAAAAAGATTTCCCCTTTAACATTTTAGCCCCAACGGATAATAAGAGAGAAGATACATCTTACCCCAAAAAAGAACTCTGTGACTCTGCGTACTATTTTTTCTTTGGTACACAGAGACGCGGAGACACAGAGTTTTTTGGGGGAACCCTAAATCTCTGTGTCTCTGCGTCTCTGTGTACTAAAATTAAAGGCTGGCTATTGCTATTTCATCACTTTGCTCACCAGCCATTCGATGTACTCGTCGGATACATTCGAGATTTCGTCCTTGTCGTAGATGGTCAGCAGCGTCACCTCGTCGGCATCGTCGCTCACCAGCACATTCAGCGTCAGCACGCGGGCGCCGCCGCTCTTGCCCTTGCCCTTCGAGCCGATGGCCATACGAATTTTGCGCACGCCGCCACCAAGGTCGCTGCCCTGAAAGGGATTCTTCATTAGTTCCTGCTGAAAGGTTCTGAGGTCGTTCTTCAGCGACTTGTACTTCTTGGCTAAACGGCGTGCCCGTCTGTCAAACTCGCCAATTGTAGAAATCGTCACCTTCATACAGCCGCCTCCTCATCTTCCAGCTCTTCCAGAAATTCGTCAAGAGTCTGAAGCTTGCGCCCTTCGCGCCTGGCGGCTTTCACCTCATTCAGTGCGCGGGTCAGCGATTCCTTCACCATTTCCTGCTGCTGCCGGGTCTTCATGTCTACGGCCGAGGGCTCGAGGAGCTTCCCGGCCAGCCACTCACGGTCGGCCTTTGCAAGCGAGAGCCCCTGCAGGTACGACCAAAGATTGTTCAGTGCAAATGTCGTCATAGTCCTATTGTGTTTATTCTTCGCGTGCAAATTTAGATAAAATTTCCGAGATTATAAGCCAATCGAGATAAAAATGTGAACAAATTGCCCCGAAAATTTAAAAATCAAGGCCTTCATACGCTCAATCCTATACTTTTCCGTGCTCTAATGCACTTCAACCTCTTCAAGCAAGGAGAGGTGAGAAATGAAAATCCCCCTCCTCGAAGGAGGGGGCCAGTATATACCCCACACGGAATCTTGCAGATCCGCTGAGAGAGAGATGGTCAGTCTGCTGTCGAGACCTGCGACTGGATGCCGAAGATCGTCAGAGCATACTGCAGCAACAGCCGTCCTGCTATGACGCTCTCCTGCATATGGTCTACAGAGTGGTCCATGATATTGAGCATATATGCGAAGGTCTTCCTGTCGAGCAATGAGAGCATGCTGACATAGTCCTGCTCATCGCTGAACTTGAATCCGTACACGGTCCAGTAGTCGATGCCCACCGGCGAGGTGACAAGACGCATGGGGAGGGTCTGGTTGGTGCCCTTGCAGTATATCTCGGCGGTCACCAGCTCGTTGAATTTCCTGGTGTACTCATCGATAGCCTCCTTGGTGGCATAGTTGCGTCCTACGGTTCTGTACTCTTCCTCAAGCTCCAGTATTTTCCCGAGATTTCTGATGCTGAAAGTGGTGGTCAGATCGTCGAGCAGCGTCAGCTTGGCCTCGTCGATGCTGCGTGAGCCCATGACTGAGCCAACGAGCTCGAAGAATGATGCCGTAGACCTAAACTTGCTCATGTCGAGCTGGCTGAAGATTCCCATGTGGTTGCCGCTCTCCTTTACTGACAGCTCCAGCATCTTGCGGCCGTTCTGGGTCCATAGGGCCCTTCCGGTGGCCACACCTTTCACGCGGTCGCTGGCTATGGAGAGATCGAGCTGTGTCTTGTCGCTATTTTCGGCAAGGGTTCCGCCGATGATGTTCGAGCGTATGACGGCATCGGCTGTGAAGCCCTTGCTGCCATCGGTGGCTCCCTCTGGCACCTGATAGTGCATAGTGCCGGAGAAGTCGTCGTTCCAGGAGCCGGAAAGCTTTGACGACAAGGCGAACTGGAACTCAGAGCCGAGCTTCATCAGCAAGGCCGTACCCTCCATGTTCGGCATGGGACTCACGCGTGTCATGGTAGTGCCAGTGGTCTTCAGCGTCACTTTGTAAACGCCTTTTTCAAACTGCTGCGACTTGGGGTTGTAGCCGTTGAGCAGCACTTCAAAGTCGGCGGCCGGCTCCATGTCAAAGCCGTTGTTGGCGTCGTTCATCGTGAAGCGGTAGTTGAAATTGGTCAGGTCGATGGTGGCATAGTACTGGAATCCGGCCTTGGCCAGCTCGCTACCCTCCTCCACGGGCTGCACGTTCTGCGTGGCCTCCTGAGTGAAAGCGTTGAGGATTGACTTCTGGAAATTGGGGTTGTCGAGCACATATAGGTTTAAGAAGGTGTTGAAGTTGTTGGCAGCCTCCCACGACGAGAAATTCAGGTTCTCGGCCAGGTCCTTCGTCATGGCGCGGGTGTGCTCAACAAACTCCGTGCGCTCCTGATTGGTAGCCTTCTGCTGTTCGGGTTCGTCGTCGTTGTTGGAACATGCAGTGAATACACTTGAGCCGCAAACGAGGGTGGCGGCAAGCACCCAGTTGAATACTTTTGACATTTTGATTTTAAGTGATTTTTTAATTATGGTATAAATAGCTAAGACGCTTACGGCGTGCAAAGTTACGAAAAAACGAGAGAAAGGCCAAATTTATTTGAGCTTTTCTGAGTGCAAGTAACTTCGGCGAAGCCAAAGTTACGAAAAAAGTCTGTAACAAAAGACGGAATTTGGAGAATTAACGCAGAAACCTCGTAAATAAAAGGCAAGACGGGGAAAAACGAGGAAGTACAGTTTTAGGCTGAATGCAAATTTGGGAGAAATAAAGAAGTAGTTAGGTTTCTTATCCGGACTCGGCTATGCCGCTTGCCAAAGCAAGTTAAACATTAAGTTGAATAACACGATGCGAAGTTAGCAAATAATCTGCAATCTTATCACGTTTTCGACAAGAATTATACGTTTTTGCCCTTGTTTTAATATCTTTTGCACAAATCTCGTTGCAATCTCAGTTTTTTTTACTACTTTTGCACTCGCATTCTGCAAAGAGTGCAAGGACATATTGCTCAATAGCTTCACAATCACCACCACCCTGCATGAGCAAAACTTCTTTTATTGGGACTGTACCCATAAGGGCGCAGCTTTCCCATATAAAGAAGTGGTTTGTGGTGAACCGTGAAGCGTATGGCGAAAGTCTGCGCCTCTCTGATTAGAATTGCATAGTACGGTTACTCACAAAAATGAAGATTATGAATATCAAGGATTTTACAGAATCAGCAATTACGGCTTATCTGGAAAGTGGCGGTGAGGTGAATCCAGACATTACGCTTCACCTGTTCCAGTTTATTCAGAGCAACAAGGACTTGCTGGGTGAATACAACGCGCTAAAGAGTCACTATAAGGAAGTAAACCCCAGAATAGGGCAGACGGTAAGAGAGTATTTCGACTTGCGTAATGACAAAAAGATAAGCGTTAGCGGCAAGTGCATCTTATTGACATCCTATACTCGTTTTCACAAGAAAATCTAAACTGTAACTATTAAGATAGAAAATGAAGAAGTTGGTTTTATTATTGGCATTTGCCATTTGCGGTTCCTCTGTCTTTGCTCAGGAACCTGTGCTCTCCTTCGATGGAGATTTGTATTTCATTCCTGGCTCGATGACGATAGAAGGCGAAGCCTTTCTTGTGTCAAAGAATAATTCCACAAATGGGAAATTCGCAATTTATGACGGAGATTTCAATGCTATAGCTGATTTTACAGATCCTACAATTGGTATACCTTACCAACAAAGAGTTTTGACCATGACTCGAGTATATGATTTAGGTTCCGAAGGTTCTGGTGGAGGAGGTATCACAAGGTCTGCTGGTGGATGGACATCTGACGAATGGACTGTTATCAACGACAAAACTTCTGACTATACAACAAGTTCTTCGTTGTCAGGGTTTGAACTATACTCAGACGACAACACATATCATTCTCGATACTTATACGTTTCACAGACTTTGTTTGATGACGATGCCGACTTTGAGTATGTTCGAACCAGGCAGTCCATAGTACCTATTGACACAAAATATGAAGACTACGCAAAGGAGCACTCTAACGGCTATACTCCTAACACCAGTATTTCATTTAGCGGCAATGCGACAATAGACTCTCTTATGAATGCAACAGGAGCCTATACCTACGAATGGTTTTGGGATGAGGAAAGCGGTAAACGACTGCTCAAACTTTATAAACACGAACAATATGGTGGTATATTCAATGATGGTATAGAGATTGCGACATTAGACGGAACGGTGAAAGCTTTCCTGCCCGGCATCAACTACATTTCTTCTGCCTATTATTTTAGGGGGAAGTGTTATGTTCAGGGTTATGGCAGCGACAACAGCCGCGTATTATATCTTTTAGGAAATAATGCTACTGGGATTAGGGAAGTAAGCCGATCCAAGGCTGATTTCTCGATAAAAAGAGAGGGCAGCAATCTTATCTTTGACAATGAAACTGATGAGCAGTTGACTCTAGTGATGTCTGCTATAGACGGAAGAATAGTTAGGTCGCTAAATGCAAAACGAGGGAGTAATCAGATTTCTGTCAGTGGGTTGATGAATGGTATTTATAATGTTACGCTCTACCAGCAGTCTAAGCCGATTAAATCATCTAAAATCATCATTAAGAACTAATATTAGAATAGTAATCTTCTATAAACATAGAGCGGAAACCGATGTGAGAATGTCTGCATGGACACCCATTCTTTGTCTCTCCACATTATTATATCTTACAGGCCGTCCGTCGTGGCGGTCTTTTTTTTGTATCTTTAGTCAAAGGCTGCAAGTACTTTCAGAATTTTGTTGTACCTTTGCACCCGATGGCGAGTCACAAAAACGGCTGGTGGTTCGTCATCGGGTGTTCATTAAATGCAATTCATAGCAGAACAAGGAGATTAGAACGGTCTCTTATCCGGACTCGGCTTTCTTGCGTCCCGATGGTAGCAAGCCAGCAAAGCTGGAGCGGCCGCTTGCCAGAGCAAGAACCCAGAAAATCCTCAATCTCCTAAACTGCTTTTATATAAAGAAATCCTGCAATTTCTTCCAAAGTTACGAAAAAACGAGAGAAAGGCCAAATTTATTTGGGCTTTTCTGAGTGCAAGTAAGTTCGGCGAAGCCAAAGTTACGAAAATTTTCTGGAAGGACAAATGATTGCCTGAGAAAAAAAGATTCAGAGCATGCACGAATAGTGGTCCACCACACCGAGTAGACGGTGGGCATCGTCGACCACCAGCACGGAGTGTATTTTGTGAGTCTGCATGATGTGCTGTATTTCCGTGATTTTGGTGTGCAGCCCCACACATTTGGGCCTGCGCGTCATGATGTCCTCCACGGTGTGGGTGAAGAAGTCGGCCTGCCAGCGCTCAGTGGCGCGGCGTATGTCGCCGTCGGTGATGAGACCCACGATGCGGCCCTCGCTGACGGCCACGCCCAGTCCGAGCTTGCCCTTGCTCACGAGGATGATGGCCTCGCCCAGTTGCATCTGTGGCGACAGTATGGGCAGGTCGTCGCTGCGCATCACGTCCTGTGCGGTGGTGAGCAGCCGCTTGCCCAGTTCGCCGCCGGGGTGCAGATGGGCGAAGTCCTGCGGACGGAAGTCGCGCCGCTGCATCAGGGCGATGGCCAGCGCGTCGCCCATGGCCAGAGCCGCCGTGGTTGAGCTGGTGGGGGCCAGGTTCAGCGGGCATGCCTCTTTCTCCACGCCCACGTTCAGGTGGCAGGTGGAATATTTTGCCAGCAGCGACTGTGGGTTGCCGCTCATGCCGATGATGGGAATATCGTTGTGCAGCACCATGGGGATGAAGCGCAGCAGCTCGTCGGTCTGGCCCGAGTTGGAGATGGCCAGCACCACGTCGCCATGGGCCATCACGCCCAGGTCGCCATGATAGACGTCGAGCGGATTGATGAAGAACGAGGGTGTGCCCGTCGAGGCCAGCGTGGCCGCAATCTTAGCGCCGATGTGGCCGCTCTTGCCCACGCCGGTGACGATGACCTTGCCCTGACAGTGGAGCATCAGTTCCACGGCCCGTTCAAACTGACTGTCCATCTTCGGGATGAGGTCGAGCAGTGCCTGCGCCTCGTCGCGGATGGCTTGTATACCGTATTCCAGAGTTTTCATAATCTTACGTTTTATTTTATCAGTTGCTCCAGCAGAGGCTCCAGGCGGTCCAGTTCCAGCATGTTGGCGGCATCGCTCATTCCCTCGTCGGGACGGGGGTGTACCTCCATAAAGTAGCCGGTGGCCCCGAATGCCTTGGCCGCCAGCGCCATAGCGGGCACGAAGCGGCGGTCGCCGCCGGTCTTGCCGCCTGTGCTGTCGGGCCGCTGCACGCTGTGTGTGCAGTCCATGATGACCGTGGGCACGATGTCGAGCATATCGGCGATATTGCGGAAGTCGACCACCAGATTGCCATAGCCCATCATATTGCCGCGCTCGGTGAGCCACACGTCGGTGGCGCCGGCGTCGCGGGCCTTCTCCACAGGGTAGCGCATATCGCGCCCGGCCAGGAATTGCGCCTTCTTGATGTTGACCGTGCGCCCCGTGCGGGCGGCGGCCACGAGCAGGTCGGTCTGACGGCAGAGGAAGGCCGGAATCTGCAGCACATCGGCCACCTGGGCCACCGGCGCTGCCTGCCAGGCCTCGTGTATGTCGGTCAGTATGCGCAGTCCGTAGCGGGCCTTCACGTCGGCCAGCATCTGCAGACCGTGCTCCAGGCCAGGGCCACGGAAAGAGTGAATGGAGGTGCGGTTGGCCTTGTCGAACGAGGCCTTGAAGATGATATCGGTGCCCAGCCGCCGATTGATGTCCACCAGCTGCCGGGCCACGGTGTCCAGCAGCTGTGCCGACTCAATCACGCAGGGGCCAGCAATGATTTTCGGATTGTCTTTGCTCATGCTTTCAGTGTGTGTGTTATGAAAATAACGGATGCTTCTCTTAATATATTATGGTGGGAGACGTAAAAAGTTTGTCGCCCCCGCAGCAAAAACCTGCCGAGCCCGCAGAAAAAACATGGGGAGGGCGGGGATAAAACTTAAATTACGTCGTAATTTATTTGTATTACGTCGTAATTTATATAAATTTCGTCGTAATTTATATAAATTACGTCGAGTCGTTAAGTTTAGGTACGGGGGGAAGGTGTTTTTGCTACGGGGGGAGGGTGTTTTTGCTACGGGGGGGAGGATATTTTGCACCGTTCTCCTGCCGTCGCTGGCAATCAAGTGAACAGCTTAACAATTATTATGGCGGAAAAGGGAAAAAGATTTTGTGGAGTCGGAAGAATTTAGTATTTTTGCCCCATCTAAATGAGAATGAAGCGGTTGGAACGACTTCAACGACTGGGATATAACAATAAATAAGCCATATACTATGAAGAAACTGTTTTTGATGCTTTGCGCTTTGGTGCAACAGACATTCGCCTCGGCACAGGAGGCACCCCAGCTGAGGGCAGACAACATTGACCAGGTGATGGCCGCAATGACCATCGAGGAGAAAGCACAGATGCTGGTGGGCGGCGGCAACGACAGCTTTGTGGGCAGCGGCGCCATGCTGGGCCACCAGAAGAAGCTGGTGGCCGGAGCCGCAGGCATCACCGTGGCCATCCCGCGGCTGGGCATCCCCGCCACGGTGATGTGCGACGGCCCTGCCGGTGTGCACATAGACGCCACCCGCCAGGGCACCAGCCAGACGTTCTATGCCACGGGCTTCCCTGTGGGCACCTGCCTGGCCTGCACGTGGAACACCGAACTGGTGGAGCAAGTGGGCCGCGCCATCGGCAACGAGACGCTGGAGTACGGCTGCGACGTGATTTTGGGCCCCGGCCTGAACATACACCGCAATCCGCTCTGCGGCCGCAACTTCGAGTACTACAGCGAAGACCCGCTCGTGACAGGTGCCATCGGTGCCGCCTGTGTGAAAGGCATTCAGAGTCAGGGCGTTGGCGTGAGCATCAAGCACTTTGCCGTCAACTCGCAGGAGGGCGACCGCACCCGCGTCAGCGAGAACGTGAGCCAGCGTGCACTGCGCGAAATCTACCTGCGCGGATTTGAGCGGGTGGTGCGCGAGGCCGACCCCTGGACCATCATGTCATCGTACAACAAAATCAACGGCGTCTACGCCCAGGGCAACAAAGACCTGCTGACCGGCGCCCTGCGCAACGACTGGGGCTACAGGGGCATCGTGATGACCGACTGGATAGACAAGCGCCACGACTTGCCCACGGAGCAGGAGGTGGCCGCCGGCAACGACCTGCTGATGCCGGGCTACAGCGCCCAGGCCACAGACATCGTAGAGGCGGTGAAGGCCGGACGCCTGGACATCAAGGATGTGGACCGCAACGTGCGCCGAATGCTGGAGTACGTGGTGCGCACACCGCGATTCAAGGGCTACAAGTTCAGCAACAAGCCCGACACCAAAGCCCACGCCGACATTACGCGCCAGAGCAGCACCGAGGGCATGGTGCTGCTGAAGAATGCACCGCTGCCATCTGCGACCGGCGACGACGGCGCCTGCACGCTGCCCTTCAGCGGGGTGAAGACGGTGGCCCTCTTTGGCGTGAACAGCTACGACTTCTTCTCCGGCGGCCTCGGCTCCGGGTGCGTCAACGTGCCCTACGTGGTCGACATGGTGAGCGGACTGAAGAACAACGGCATAGCCACCACCCCGGCGCTGACCGAAATCTACAAGGACTACGTGACCTACGCCCGCAAGAAACTGCAAATAGACAAGAACCCGGAGATGTGGTTCCTGGACCAAGGCCAGCCCAAACTGGACGAGATTGACATCACCGACCGCGCCATCCAGCACGAGCTGCGCCAGGCCGACGCCGCCATCATCACCATTGGCCGACAGGCCGGCGAGGGCATAGACCGTGCCATCGAGGGCGAGTTCAACCTGTCAACGACAGAGCGCGACCTGCTGACACGCGTCAGCAACGCCTTCCACGCCGCCGGCAAGCCCGTGGTGGTGGTCATCAACAGCGGGTCGGTCATCGAGACGGCATCGTGGCGCGACTATGTGGACGCCATCCTCGTGGCCTGGCAGCCCGGACAGGAGGGCGGCAACAGCGTGGCCGACGTGCTGACGGGGCGGCAGAACCCGTCGGGCAAGCTGACCATGACCTGGCCCATCGCCGCCACCGACCATCCGTCGACGGCCAACTTCCCGCAGAAGCCCGACTACTACAACCTCTCTGACAAACTCTACGGCCAGCACATGAAGGGGGTGAACTACACCAACCACGAGGAAGACATCTACGTGGGCTACCGCTACTTCGACTCCTTCGGCCGAGCCGTGGCCTACCCCTTCGGCTTCGGTCTGAGCTACACCACCTTCGACTACAGCAAGCCCACGGTCAAGGTCGGCGCCGACGCCATCGTGGTGACCGTCAACGTGAAGAACACCGGCCACCGCGCCGGCAAGGAGATTGCCCAGGTCTACGTGGCCGCCCCGGCCACCAGCATGGAGAAGCCCGCCAAGGAACTGAAGGCATTTGCCAAGACCCGCAGCCTGCAGCCCGGCGAGAGCCAGACGCTCACCATGACAATAGCCCGCCGCGACCTGGCCAGCTTCGACGAGGCCAACAGCCAGTGGCTGGCGGAGGCCGGCCGCTATGACATCCTCATCGGTGCCAGCTGTGCCGACATCCGCTGCCGTCTCTCAGCCGACGTCAAGCAGCCCTACACCGAGCCCGTCAGCAACGGCTTCGCCCTGCAGCGCAAGCTCAACCTGCTCAGGCGGAACAAGTAGCGCCGCTCCGCCCGCCGGTTTTCGTCTGTAGTTTTCGTCTGTAGTCTCACCCCCGCCATCGGGACGAAAAAAAATAAAATCGCAAAAATCCTTTGCGATTTTATTTTTTATGCGTACCTTTGCAACAAAGTTATGAGAAAAACCCAAAAGCGCCGCCTTTAACAAGTAATATATGAGAAATTATCAGTTAAATAGCAAAACGATTATTATTCCTGAAAAGAAGAAGCCATTTATGCCGATTGGCGGGCCTTCGTCTGCCGAAGAAGCCATTGCCCGCATTGAAGAATCGGAAAATGACATAGCTAAAGGACGTGGCTATGCGCTTGAAGATGTCATAATGGAAGCCAAAAAAAGGGCCCGCCGGTATGAAAGTGCGATTTACTAAGCAGGCAAGAAAAGAATTCTTTCGTATTGTGGATGTCTTTGCAGAATATGCCGGCCAAAACTATGCTGACAAATTTATAAACAAGGTTGTTAGTATTGGCAACCAACTGTGCAAATACCCTTCCATTGGCCATCCCGAATATCTTTTGAAAGGACGGAAAAGGCTATACCAGGCAAAGGCCGTCAATGAGAATTACCGCATTATATATTACGTTGCCAGGACGTATATTTGGATTGTAGATATTTGGGACAGGCGAAGAAATCCAACGTCATTGACCAAGAGGCTAAAATAGAGAGGGTGAGGCTGTCGATTGATTTGCGATAACTTTTTAGGAAAGAGAGAAAAATAAATAGGTAGAAAGACTGCGGTTCGGAATATTTTTTGTATATTTGCAACCTTAAAATGCAAAGTGCATTAGAGTTTAACAGGAAAATTCAATAGGTTATGGCAGAAACAAAGCAGATGAAGACGGCACTCATCTCCGTCTTCCACAAGGATGGCCTCGACGAGTTGCTGAAGAAACTCCACGAGGAGGGCGTGCGCTTCCTTTCGACCGGCGGCACGCAGAAGTTTATAGAGGAGCAGGGCTACCCCTGCCAGAAGGTGGAAGACGTGACCACCTACCCCTCGATACTGGGCGGACGCGTGAAGACGCTGCACCCCAAAGTGTTCGGAGGCATACTGGGCCGCCGCGACAATGAGGGCGACCGTCAGCAGATGGCACAATACGAGATACCCGAGATAGACCTGGTCATCGTGGACCTCTATCCCTTTGAGCAGACCGTGGCCAGCGGCGCCTCGGAGCAAGACATCATCGAGAAGATTGACATAGGCGGCATCTCGCTGATACGCGCAGGCGCCAAGAACTTCAACGACGTGGTCATCGTGCCGTCGAAGGCCGAATACGGCGTGCTGCTCGACATACTGAACGCACAGGGCGCACAGACCACCCGCGAACAGCGCCGCATGTTTGCCCAGAAGGCCTTCGGCGTGAGCTCACACTACGACACTGCCATCAACCAATGGTTTTTGAGTTAAGATTTCAGAAATAAGAAGACGCATCTTAATTCTCAATCCTTACTCGGCGAAGCCGATACATCTTAATTCTTAATTCTAAATTCTCAATTCAGAAATGGGATTCTTCAGTTTCCGTCAAGAGCTGGCCATGGACCTTGGCACAGCCAATACAATTATCATCAGCGACGACAAGATCGTGGTTGACGAGCCGTCGGTGGTGGCCCTGGACCGCCGCACCGACAAGATGATGGCCGTAGGCAAAGAGGCCAAAATGATGTATGAAAAGACACACGACAACATACGCACCATCCGCCCGCTGCGCGATGGCGTGATAGCCGACTTCTCGGCCTGCGAGCAGATGATGCGCGGCCTCATCAAGATGGTGAAGACCGGCCACCACATCTTCTCGCCGTCGCTCCGCATGGTCATAGGCGTGCCCAGCGGCAGCACCGAGGTGGAGCTGCGTGCCGTGCGCGACTCGGCCGAGCATGCCGACGGGCGCGACGTCTACCTGATTTTCGAGCCGATGGCAGCAGCCATAGGCATTGGCATAGACGTAGAGGCACCTGAGGGCAACATGATTGTCGACATAGGCGGCGGCACCACCGAGATTGCCGTCATATCGCTGGGCGGCATCGTGAGCAACAGCAGCATCAAGGTGGCCGGCGACGACCTGACCGCCGACATCCAGGAGTATATGTCGCGCCAGCACAACGTGAAGGTGTCGGAGCGTATGGCCGAGCGCATCAAAATCAGCGTGGGCAGCGCCCTCACCGACCTGGGCGACGAGGCTCCCGAGGACTACGTGGTGCATGGTCCCAACCGCATCACCGCCCTGCCTATGGAGGTGCCCGTGTGCTATCAGGAGATAGCCCACTGTCTGGACAAGACCGTGGCACGCATCGAGAGTGCCGTGCTGACGGCCCTGGAGAACACGCCCCCCGAACTGTATGCCGACATCGTAAAGAACGGCATCTACCTGACCGGCGGCGGCGCCCTGCTGCGCGGACTCGACAAGCGCCTCACGGACAAGATCAACATTCCTTTCGTTGTGGCCGAAGACCCCCTACATTGTGTGGCCAAGGGTGCAGGCATTGCCCTGAAGAATGTGAACCGCTTCACGTTCCTGATGCGATAGGATGCAGAACCTGCTGGCTTTTCTGGCTCACCATTTCCACTGGCTCGTGTTCATCTTACTCGAGACGGTCAGTGTTGTGATGCTGTTCAGTTACAACAGCTATCAGGGCAGCGTGTGGCTCTCGTCGGCCAACGCCGTCACGGGACAGGTGTACGAATGGCAGTCGGAGCTGACCCAGTTCTTCTCCCTTTCACGCCGCAGCGAGGAGCTGAGCCAGCGCAACCTCTTCCTGGAGCAGGAGGTGGGGCGGTTGCGCCGCCTGCTGGCCCAGGAAACCAAGGACAGCACCGAAAGGGAGCGCCAAACAGCCAAGCAGCTCTCCGCCTTCCAGCTCATCCCCGCCAAGGTGGTGGCCAACAGCGTGGACAGCCATGACAACCTGATTACCATCAACCGTGGCACCGCCGACGGCGTCGAGGCCGACATGGGCGTGGCCAGCGGCACAGGTCTGGTGGGCGTGGTCTATCTGGCCGGCAAGCACTACTCGGTCATCATCCCCATTCTGAACAAGCAGTCGCGCATCAGCTGCGCCATCAGGGGGCACGAATACTTCGGCTATCTCTCCTGGAGCGGAGGCAGCCCCGTCGAGGCCTATCTGGAAGACGTGCCACGCCACGCCATCTTCCGCAAGGGCGACTGGGTGGAGACCAGCGGCTACTCGTCCATCTTCCCGCCGGGCATCTCCGTGGGACGCATCATGGCCATCTACAACTCGACTGACGGTCTGTCCTACCGGCTGAAGATTCACCTCTCTACCGACTTTGCCTGCCTGCGCGATGTCTACGTCATCAACGACAAGGGCATTCGCGAGCAACGACTGCTGATGGAGGCAGCCCAGGACTCGCTCAGCCTGTACAAGTAGGAAGTTCAGAACAAAAAGATATTTGAAGAAAGGCTATGGCATTTGAGATATTGCGACGCTTGCTCGTCTTCTTGGCTTTCTGTCTGGCACAGGTGCTGGTGCTCAACCACGTCCAGCTGTTCCACTGCGCCACACCGCTGCTCTATGTCTACTTCGCCATCATCTTCCCCCGCAACTATCCGCGCTGGGCGTCGTTGCTCTGGAGCTTTGCCCTGGGCCTCTGCATCGATATGTTTGCCAATATGCCCGGAGTGGCCGCCGGCTCCATGACACTGGTGGCCTTTCTGCAGCCCTATCTGCTGGAGCTCTTCCTGCCCCGCGATGCCGAAGAGAACATCAAGTGCTCGGCAGCAGCACTGGGGTTCAGCAACTTCGCCACGCTGACCACCATCCTGGTGCTGGTCTATTGTCTGGTGTTCTTCACCCTCGAGACGTTCAACTTCTTCAACTGGCTCTTCTGGCTGGAGTGCGTAGGGGGCAGCGCCGTGCTCACGCTGGTGCTCATCTTCACGCTGGAGCGACTGCGGAAATGATTCTCTAATGCGTAATTCGTCATAAGATTGGAATACGGCTATGAACATCGGAAATTTGTAGTGGGGGGCGTGGCAATGCTCATCGTCGCCATCTACATCGTGCGCCTGTTCACGCTGCAGCTGATGAGCGACGACTACAAGAAGAACGCCGACTCAAACGCCTTCCTGAAGAAGGTGGACTTCCCCTCGCGGGGCATCATCACCGACCGCAACGGCGAGCTGCTCGTCTTCAACCAGCCAAGCTATGACATCATGGTGGTGATGAACGAGGTGGGCGACCATCTGGACACCCTTGAACTCTGCCAGACGCTGGCCATCACCAAGGATGAGTTCCAACAGCGCATGACCACCATCAAGGACCGCAACAAGAATCCCGGCTACTCACGCTTCACGCAGCAGGTGTTCCTCACCCAGCTCTCCGACCATGACTTCAGCGTCTTCCGCGAGAAGATGTACCGCTTCCCAGGCTTCTATGTGCAGAAGCGCAGCGTACGCCACTACAAGCACACCTTTGCCGCCCACGTGCTGGGCGACGTGGCCGAGGTGTCGCCCTCCGACATCGAGGCCGACGACTACTACCAGCCCGGCGACTACATCGGCAAACTGGGCGTGGAGCGTTTCTACGAGCGGCAGCTGCGCGGCGAGAAGGGCGTGCAGATACTGCTGCGCGACGCCCACGGCCGTATCAAGGGCAGCTACAAAAACGGCGAACTGGACCGCAAGCCCGTGCCGGGAAAGAATCTCACACTGGGCATCGACTACCGGCTGCAGGCCCTCGGCGAGCGGCTGATGGAGGGCAAGATAGGCAGCATCGTGGCCCTCGAACCCAAGACCGGCGAGGTGCTCTGCATGGTCAGCTCGCCCAGCTACGACCCGCGACTGATGGTGGGCCGTCAGCGCTCGAAGACCCACCGCGAACTGAGCCAAGACGTGTGGAAGCCGCTCTACAACCGCAGCATCATGGGCCAATATCCGCCTGGCTCAACCTTTAAGACCACACAGGCTCTGACTTTCCTGACCGAGGGCATCATCACCCCGCAGACAGCCTACTCCTGCCATCACGGATTCGTCTACAAGGGCCTGCGCGTGGGCTGCCACGGCCACGGCTCGCCACTGCCGCTCGTGCCGGCCATCAGCACCTCGTGCAACGGCTACTTCTGCTGGGGCCTCTACCACATGATTGGCAGTCCGCAATACAAGTCGGTACAGGAAGCCATGAACACCTGGCGCGACTATATGGTGAGCATGGGATTCGGCTATCCCCTGGGCGTGGACCTGCCGGGCGAGAAACGCGGGCTCATACCCAACGCCCAGTTCTACGACAAGGCATACAAGGGCTCGTGGAACGGGCTCACCATCATCTCCATCTCCATCGGACAGGGCGAAGTGAACGCCACACCCCTGCAGATAGCCAACCTGGGGGCCACCATCGCCAACAGGGGATGGTTCATCACGCCCCACGTGGTGAAGAAGGTGCAGGGCGAACCGCTCGACTCGCTCTATACCACCCGTCGCAGGTCGATGGCTTCGGCCGAGGCTTACAACACAGTGGTGCAGGGCATGCGCTCGGCAGCCCTCGGCGGCACCTGCAAGGCCCTGGCCCACTACGACTTCATGCCCTGCGGAAAGACAGGAACGGCGCAGAACAAAGGCCACGACCACTCCGTCTTCATGGGCTTTGCGCCGATGGACGAGCCCAAGATTGCGGTGGCCGTCTATGTGGAGAACGGCGGATGGGGAGCCACCTACGGCGTGCCCATCGGCGGTCTGATCATGGAGCAGTTCATCAACGGAAAACTGACTGAAGCCTCGGAGCGGAAGGCGACTGACATACAGAACAAGCGCATCAACTATGGTACAACAGAACGATAACCAATAACATTATTCACAACAACTATCATTATGAAAAAAGTATTACTATTGATGGCAGTGGCCCTGCTGACGCTGCCACTGCAAGCCAAGAAGAAGCAACCCAAAGTGCAAACCGAACGTGAGTACTGGTGCGAACAAGCCTGGAAGATGGCCCAGCCCGTGCTGGAGAACATGGCCAAGGCCGAACTGCAGCAGAACATGCTGACCGAGTTCAGCCCCTCGTTTGACAACCGCAACCGCAAGGTGGTCTACATGGAGACCTTCGGCCGACTGATGGCCGGCATTGCCCCGTGGCTCACCCTGCCCGACGACGACACCGCCGAGGGCCAGCAGCGCAAGCAACTGCGCGAATGGGCCCTGGCCTCCTACAAGAACAGCGTAGACCCTCAGTCGCCCGACTATCTATGCTGGGGCGTGTCCGGGCAGAATCTCGTCGACGCCGCCTACATTGCCGAGTCGTTCATCCGCGCCTACGACCAACTGTGGATGCCCCTTGACCAGACCACCAAGGACCGCTACATCGCCGAGTTCAAGAAGTTGCGCTCCATTGAGCCGCCCTACACCAACTGGTTCCTCTTCTCCAGCGTGATAGAGAGCTTCATTGCCAAAGCTGTGGGGCTGAAAGAATACGACGACTTCCGCGTGATGATGACCATCCGCAAGGTGGAGGAATGGTATGTGGGCGACGGATGGTATGCCGACGGCCCCGTCTTCGCTTTCGACTATTACTCCAGCTACGTCTTCCACGCCATGTACTTGGAGACGCTGCAAAACATGATTGACGCCAAGGCCAGCACCCGACTGGAGTACAAGAAATACTACGACCGCGCCCTGAAGCGAGCACAGAAGTTCAGCATCATCCTGGAACGTTTCATTTCGCCGGAAGGCACTTTCCCCGTCATCGGGCGCTCCACGCCCTACCGCATGGCTGCCTTGCAGCCGCTGGCCCTGATGGCCTGGAAGCAGACGCTGCCCAAGGATCTCTCTAACGGACAGGTGAGGGCCGCACTAACACAGGTGATGCACCGCATGTACGACCAGCAGCAGAACTACAACGAGAAAGGATTCCTGACCATCGGTTTCTGCGGGCACCAGCCTGAAACCGCCGACTGGTACACCAACAACGGTTCGCTCTATATGACCAGCCTCTCGCTCATGCCCCTCGGTCTGCCTGCCGACCACCCCTTCTGGACCAGCAAAGCCGAGCCCTGGACACAAGTGAAAGCTTGGAACGGACAACCCTTCCCCAAAGACCACCGATGGGCAGACGACATCACAACAAAAGACAGATGGTGACAATGATTGCCGCCGTGGCCAAAAACAGGGCCATCGGCTACCAAAACAAGCTCATCTACTGGCTGCCCAACGACCTGAGGCGCTTCCGCCTGCTCACCACCGGCCACACCATCCTGATGGGGCGGCGCACCTTTGAGAGTCTGCCCAAGGGGGCGCTGCCCAACAGGCGCAACTGTGTGCTGACGCGCACCAAGACCGAACTGCCCGGCTGCGAGTGTTTCGCCTCATGGGACGAGTTCCTCTTCACCTGCCGTCCCGACGAGGATATATATATAATAGGTGGTGAGAGCCTCTACCGCAACCTGATGGACAAGGCCGACCGACTCTGCCTGACCGAGGTGGACGACACGCCCGAACAGGCCGACGCCTTCTTCCCTGACTACAGCACGTGGAAAGAAGTGAGCCGCGAGCACCACCCCGCCGACGAGCGTCATGCCCACTCCTACGACTTCGCGGACTACGAACCCGCTAAAGAGTAGAAATCAGAAAAGCCTGTCCACGAACTGCGGACAGGCTTTTTCTTTAAATACCGTTTAGCCTTTAGAGCTTCGGACCGGCAGCAACCAGAGCCTTGCCAGCCTCGTTGCCCTCATACTTCTTGAAGTTCTTGATGAAGCGTCCGGCCAGGTCCTTGGCCTTCTCCTCCCACTCGTCGCGGTTCTGATAGGTGTCGCGAGGATCCAGAATGCCCCATGCCACGCCGTTCAGCTGTGTGGGCACCTCGAAGTCGAAGTAAGGAATCTTCTTTGTGGGAGCATTCAGGATGTCGCCACCCAGGATAGCGTCGATGATGCCACGTGTATCCTTGATGCTGATACGCTTGCCAGTGCCATTCCAGCCAGTGTTCACCAGATAAGCCTTGGCACCGCTCTTCTCCATCTTCTTCACCAGCTCCTCAGCATACTTTGTGGGGTGCAGCTCAAGGAATGCCTGGCCGAAGCAAGCCGAGAATGTGGGAGTGGGCTCGGTGATGCCGCGCTCGGTGCCGGCCAGCTTTGCAGTAAAGCCAGAGAGGAAGTAGTACTTGGTCTGCTCGGGGGTGAGTATGCTCACAGGAGGCAGCACGCCGAAAGCATCGGCCGAGAGGAAGATGACGTTCTGTGCATCGGGTCCGGCGCTCTTGCCGTTTACCTTCTTGGCAATCTTCTCGATGTGCTCAATCGGATAGCTCACGCGTGTGTTCTCGGTCACGCTCTTGTCGGCGAAGTCAATCTTGCCGTTCTCGTCGACGGTGACGTTCTCCAGCAGTGCGTTGCGGCGGATGGCGTTGTAGATGTCAGGCTCGCTCTCCTTGTCCAGGTTGATGACCTTGGCATAGCATCCACCCTCCAGGTTGAACACGCCCTCGTCGTCCCATCCGTGCTCGTCGTCACCGATGAGCAGTCGCTTCGGGTCGGTAGACAGAGTGGTCTTGCCAGTGCCGGAGAGTCCGAAGAAGATAGCGGTGTTCTTACCCTCCATATCAGTGTTGGCCGAGCAGTGCATCGAAGCGATGCCCTGCAGGGGCAGATAGTAGTTCTGCATGGAGAACATGCCCTTCTTCATCTCGCCGCCGTACCAGGTGTTGATGATGCACTGCTCGCGGCTGGTGGTGTTGAAGGCCACGCAGGTCTCTGAGTTCAGTCCCAGCTCCTTGTAGTTCTCCACCTTTGCCTTCGAGGCATTGTAGATGACGAAGTTCGGCTCGAACTTCTCCAGCTCCTCAGCAGTGGGCTGTATGAACATGTTCTTCACGAAATGAGCCTGCCAGGCCACCTCGACGATGAAGCGCACAGCCAGACGGGTAGCCTCGTTGGCACCGCAGAAAGCGTCGACCACATAGAGGTCTTTATTGCACAGTTCCTTGATGGCAATCTCCTTCACCTTGGCCCAAACCTCTTCAGACATGGGGTGGTTATCGTTCTTGTACTCCTCAGAAGTCCACCACACCTTGTCCTCGCTCTGTGCGTCGCGGACGATGTACTTGTCCTTGGGCGAGCGGCCGGTATAGATACCAGTCATCACGTTCACGGCGTCCAGCTCAGTATTCTGACCCTTGTCGAAACCGGTCAGTCCAGCCTTGGTTTCCTCTTCAAAAAGATACTCATACGACGGATTGTGGGCAATCACCCTCGAACCGGTGATGCCATACTGTGTCAAATCTAACTTTGCCATTGTTGCTATAAAATATTAAAGTTGTTATTACTGATAATCTTTTTACGGGTGCAAAGGTACGAATATTTTTAGAATATCGCCTTATCAATTAACAAATATTTTGTGCGCGCACAGCGTTTTTCTGACTAAAGACACGAAAAAGCGCCTTACGCAAAAAAGTTTTGCCACCCGCAGTTTGCAAAAGAAGTAGGTAAAAATGCAATTTACGCTCTGCTGCGATAAAAAGAGGGTCGCATTTTTGGTCAGTTCGCATTTAAGTTGTACTTTTGCAGGCTGAAAGTGAAAACCAACAGAAGACTATGAATAAAATTGTCAGGAAAGAGCAATTCTCGGAGAAGGTTTTCCTCTTCGAAATTGAGGCCCCGCTGATTGCACAGAGTCGCAAAGCGGGTAATTTCGTTATTGTACGTGTAGGACAGAAGGGCGAGCGCATGCCGCTCACCATCGCTGCTGCCGACACCGACCGCGGCACCATCACCCTGGTGGTTCAGAAGGTGGGCCTGTCGTCGTCGAAACTCTGCGCCCTGGAGGTGGGCGACTATGTGACCGACGTCGTTGGCCCGCTGGGCAATCCCACCCGCATCGAGCAGTACGGCACGGTGGTCTGTGCCGGCGGCGGACTGGGTGTGGCGCCGATGCTGCCCATCATCCAGGCACTGAAAAAGGCGGGCAACCGCGTGCTTTCGGTCATGGCAGGCCGCTCAAAGGACCTAATCATCCTGGAGGACAAGGTGCGCGAGTCGAGCGACGAGGTCATCATCATGACCGACGACGGCTCGTATGGTGAGAAAGGCGTGGTGACCGTGGGCATCGAGAAGTTCATCGAGCAGGAGCATGTGGACAAGGTGTTTGCCATCGGCCCTCCCATCATGATGAAGTTCTCCAACCTGACGGCCCAGAAGCACGGCATCCCCTGCGAAGTGAGCCTGAACACCATCATGGTGGACGGCACGGGCATGTGCGGCGCTTGCCGACTGACCATCGGCGGCAAGACCAAGTTCGTCTGCATCGACGGCCCCGAATTTGACGGTGCCCTTGTCGATTGGGACGAGATGTTCAAGCGTATGGGCACGTTCAAGAAGGCCGAACAGGAGGAGCTGGCGCACTATGCCGAGCATTTTGAAGGGAAGGATGGAAATGATGGGAAAAATAGGAATGATGGGGACAGCGTCGTTGTTTCCAATAGCCCCAAAGCTCCCACGGCTCCTATCGAGGAACTCACCGACCGCAACGCCCCTTGGCGCGACGAGCTGCGCAAAAGCATGAAACCCAAGGAGCGCCTTGCCATCCCTCGCGTGGTCATGCCCGAGTTGGACCCCGTCTACCGTGCCACCACCCGCACCGAGGAGGTGAACATCGGCCTGACCAAGGAGATGGCCATGACCGAGGCCAAACGCTGTCTGGACTGCGCCAAGCCGACGTGCGTGGAGGGCTGCCCGGTGAACATCGACATCCCCTCGTTTGTCAAGAACATTGAGCGCGGCGACATCCTCGCCGCCGCCCGTGTGCTGAAGCAGACGTCGGCACTGCCTGCCGTGTGCGGCCGCGTGTGTCCGCAAGAGAAGCAGTGCGAGAGCCGCTGCATACACCTGAAGATGAACTCAAAGCCCGTGGCCATAGGCTATCTGGAGCGCTTCGCTGCCGACTACGAGCGCGAGAGCGGCAACATCAGCCTGCCAGAGATTGCACCGGCCAACGGCATCAAGATTGCCGTAGTGGGCAGCGGACCCGCCGGACTGAGCTTTGCCGGCGACATGGTGAAGTTGGGCTACGATGTCTACGTCTTCGAGGCACTCCACGAGATTGGCGGCGTGCTGAAGTACGGCATCCCCGAATTCCGTCTGCCCAACAAGATTGTCGACGTGGAGATTGACAACCTGGCCCGCTTGGGCGTACACTTCCAGACCGACGTCATCGTGGGCAAGACCATCACCGTAGAGCAGCTGGAGGCACAGGGCTTCCGAGGCATCTTCGTGGGCAGCGGCGCAGGCCTGCCCAACTTTATGAACATCCCCGGCGAGAACCTCATCAACGTGATGTCGAGCAACGAATACCTGACCCGTGTGAACCTGATGGACGCTGCCAACCCCGAGACCGACACGCCCATCAACCTGGGCAAGCACGTGCTCGTAGTGGGCGGCGGCAACACCGCCATGGACTCCTGCCGCACGGCCAAGCGACTGGGCGCCGACGTGACGCTGGTCTACCGCCGCTCGGAGCAGGAAATGCCCGCCCGACTGGAGGAGGTGAAGCACGCCAAGGAGGAGGGCATCAACTTCCTCACCCTCCACAACCCCATCGAGTACAAAGGCGACGAGAACGGCGCCGTGCAGCAGGCCGTGCTCCAGGTGATGGAGCTGGGCGAGCCCGACGCCTCTGGCCGTCGCAGTCCCGTGCCCGTAGAGGGCAAGACCGTGACCCTCGACGTCGACCAGGTGGTAGTGGCCGTAGGCGTCAGCCCCAACCCACTGGTGCCCAAGTCGATAGACGGTCTGGAGCTGGGGCGCAAGAATACTATCGTCGTCAATGAGGGCATGCAGTCCAGTCGGCCTGAGATATTTGCCGGCGGCGACATCGTGCGCGGTGGTGCCACCGTCATCCTCGCCATGGGCGACGGCCGCCGTGCCGCCGAGCACATGCACCAGCATCTGAGCAAATAGCCGCACAAGGGCCTTTTTAGGGGTTATTCATCTTTTGCAAGCAAGAGAGGAATTAAAAATATTTTACATCCCCAAAACAAGGCCCAAGCGGACTCAGAGATAAGTGCCACTTATCTCGGAGATAAGTGCCTTTTATCTCGGAGATAAGTGGCACAGGCTGAGGCACCAAAGGAGTTGGGCAATAGCTAATCTCGAATCATCTACCTGCCCCCTCTTATAAGCCTTCTGACTCCGAGTCGGAAGGCTTATGACTTTTCAGAGGCTGTCAGCATTTTCCTTTCACCGTGAGCGTCTATGCCTCACGCGACGGACTGGCAGACAGCGACGTGGCCGAATTTGAACTGACCTTTGCCGGAGGAGGAAACGGCATTACGGGCGACGTGAACGGCGATGGCACCGTGGATGTGGCCGACATCTCTACCGTCATCAGCATTATGGCATCGAAGTGAGGGCGACAAAGAAAAATCCCTGAATCGTTTGGCGGTTCGGGGATTTCTTTGTATCTTTGCCCCGTTAATCATAAAAAGAGAGTTATTATGGCCGTCACTGCAAAGCGCAAATATCCCGTGGGGATTCAGAGTTTCGAGTTCATCCGAGAGAATGGATATGTTTATGTAGACAAGACAGAGCTTATCTATAAGATGATACCCCGCCGCTTCGGCAAGTCGCTCTTAGTGGACACGCTGGCGGCGGTGTTCGAGGGCCGCCGCGAGCTGTTCGAGGCCTTCACCACCGACGACGGCATAGAGCAGCCGCAGCTGTTCATCGCAAAGACCGACTGGAAGTGGGAGCGCTACCCCGTGCTGCGCTTCGATTTCAGCAAGAGCAACCTGTCAAGCATCGCCAAGCTCGATGAGTTCATAGATTTCACCCTGGCGGGCTATGAGGAGCAATACGGCGTGCCGCAGTCGAAAAACAGCAGCAGCATCCGTATGACAAATATCATCCATGCCGCCGAGCGGCAGATGGGCAAGAAGGTGGTGGTGCTGGTGGACGAATACGACAACATGATGCTCCACAACTTGGGCGATGCCGCCATGCAGAAGGCCATCCGTGAGCGCTTCCAGGACCTCTTCATGCCGCTGAAGGGCGAGGACGCCCACCTGCAGTTCGTCTTCATCACCGGCATCTCGAAGTTCTCGCA
>CADACW010000003.1 GCA_902786565.1 uncultured Prevotellaceae bacterium
GCCAGCGAGTCGTCGGTGAGCAGCGAGTCGGCCTGGTTGAGGGCCTGCAGGTGGGCCAGCTGCTGCCGCATATAGGTGGCCCGGCCCCTCTGGCAGGCGAGCAGAAGCGGGAGGAGCAGGAAGGGGAGGATGAGGCAGGCCAAATGGAGGGTTATGCGGTTCATAGCTGTCGGTTTCGGGTAGGGGATGACGGGTTTCGATCTGCAAAAGTACGGATAATTTGTTGAAGCACCAAACTTTTCCGCTGGAAAGTGGCCTTTTCCATACAAGTGTGTTCTTTTGTTATTCTGTCTTTAAACCCCGTTCTTTTGTCTTCCTCATTCTGTTTTTTTCTCAACACCGGAAAAACCCCCTCAAAAGATAAGTGCCACTTATCTCCGAGATAAAAGGCACTTATCTCCGAGATAAGTGGCACTTATCTCTGAGGCCCCTCCGGGCACCCTTTTTGGAATGTAAAGGTTTTTGACTGTTCTGGGTAAAAATAAATGGGGAAATGTTGGGAGGTTTCGGCAGAAAGTTGTATCTTTGCGGCGTGAAAGTGCCTGGGCACTGCAAAAATGTACTAAAACAAAAGAAAGGGAAAAGCTATGAACAGAATTGCTGAAGCTGCCATCCTGGCCATTGGAATGGCCGTGATGGGATGGTGTGTGAAAAGCGGCATCGACAACTTCGCCAACAAAGACCGCAAAGTGACCGTGAAGGGTCTGGCCGAGCGCGAGGTGAAGGCCGACAAGGTGACATGGAGCATCACTACCAACGAGATGGGCGACGACCTGCCCACGCTCTACGAGAGTGTCAACTCGAAGACGGGGAAGATTAAGGCTTTCTTGAAACAGTGTGGCATTGATGACAACGAGGTGACGGTGAACCCGCCGTCGGTGAACGACTTGGAGTCGAACACGTGGAGCGAGAACCGCCGCAACTTCCGCTACATCATCAACACCACGCTGACCGTGTGCACGCAGAAGGTTGACCTGGTGAACAAGGCCATCTTCAAGCAGGCCGAGCTGCTGAAGCAGGGCGTGGCCGTGGAGGGCAGCTATCCGGACTACGAATATGTGTCGTTCCAGCAGATGAAGCCGGAAATGATGGAGGAGGCCATCAAGAACGCGCAGAAGACGGCGGAGCAGTTTGCCAATGCCAGCGACTCGGAACTGGGCAAGATACAGTCGGCCGGCCAGGGCCAGTTCGAGATTGAAGACCGCGACCAGAACACACCCTACATCAAGAAACTGAGGGTGGTGACCACCGTGACCTACGCGCTGGACGACTAAAGTCTTCAGGGTTTTCTCGTTTTGTCAACGACGGAAGAACTAATCAAAGCTGTTCTGGCAGATATCAGACAGAAAGGCTTTTCCTCCATTCACCCTTTCAGCATAGGGAAAGTGGAGGAGCGGATATTAGTCGTGAAGTCGTGCAACAAGTGAACTTCATTACCGCAACCCGCAGAACAGACATAAAGGAGTTTAACGGCAAGCGATACATCAAGATTTAGAAAACGGCTACCCCACGGAGTGAGGTAGCCGTATTAACAAGTGAAGGAAACCAAGCGGCAAAGTCGAATTGCTCATCATCACGCAGATGCCACCGTTCCGCACATCGTGGCTCTACTTGGTTTCTCCTTTCACGCTGCAAAAATACAAACTTTTTCTTTCTCTTGCAAATATTTCTTTGTTTTTCTGTATTTGACAACAGAATCTGACTACTTGGGCTGCTTGCCGATGTAGGCGAGGATGCCGCCGTCGACGTAGAGGATGTGGCCGTTGACGGCGTCGCTGGCGTGGGAGGCCAGGAACACGGCGGGACCGCCCAGCTCGCTGGGTTCGAGCCAGCGCCCGGCGGGCGTCTTGGCGCAGATGAACGAGTCGAAGGGATGGCGGCTGCCGTCCGGCTGACGCTCGCGCAGGGGTGCGGTCTGAGGCGTGGCGATGTAGCCCGGGCCGATGCCGTTGCACTGGATGTTGTACTCGCCATACTCTGAGCAGATGTTGCGTGTGAGCATCTTCAGTCCGCCCTTGGCGGCAGCGTAGGCCGACACGGTCTCGCGGCCCAGCTCCGACATCATGGAGCAGATGTTGATGATTTTGCCCTCGCGGCGCTCCATCATTTCGGGTATGACGGCGCTTGAGCAGATGAAGGGCCCGACGAGGTCGATGTCGATGACCTGCTGGAACTCTGCGCGCTTCATCTCGTGCATGGGTATGCGCTTGATGATGCCTGCATTGTTGACGAGGATGTCAATTTGTCCCACCTCTTTGTGGATGGTCTCCACGAGAGCCTTGACGTCGTCTTCCTTGGTCACGTCGCAGACGTATCCCTTGACGTTCTCGATGCCTGCCTCGCGATAGTTGTCCAGTCCGCGCTGCAGTGCAGCCTCGTTGATGTCGTTAAAGATGATGGTTTTTGCGCCAGCGGCCACAAAAGCCTTTGCAATGTTGAAACCGATACCGTACGATGCGCCGGTAATCCAGGCATTCTTGCCTTCTAATGAAAAAATGTTAGCCATAATTGTTAGTTATTTTAAGTCAGTAATACTGAAAAAATCTTGGTCTCCGTAGTCCAGGTTCTCACCGCACATGGCCCAGATGAAGGTGTAGTTGTGGGTGGCGGCGGCGCTGTGTATGCTCCACTCGGGCGAGAGCACGGCCTGGTCGGCGTGCATCCAGATGTGGCGGGTCTCCTGCGGCTCGCCCATGAAGTGGCAGATGGCCTGGTCCTGCGGCAGCTCGAAGTAGAAGTAAGCCTCCATTCGCCGGCTGTGGGTGTGGGCCGGCATGGTGTTCCACACCGAGCCGGGAGCCAGCTCGGTCATGCCCATCTGCAGCTGACAGGTGGGCAGCACCTGGTTGACCAGCATCTTGTTGATGTTGCGCTCGTTGCTCGTCTCCATCGCTCCCATGTGGGCCACCACGGCATCGGCCTTGGTCACCACACGTATGGGATATGCCTGATGGGCGGGTGCGGAGCAGAAGTAGAACTTGGCGGGCTGCTGAGGGTCTGCCGAGGCGAAGGTCACCTCGCGGTCGCCGCGGCCTATGTAGATGGCCTCCTTGAAGCCCAGCTCATAGCTCTTGTCGCCGATGATGTGCACCAGTCCCGGGCCGCCCACATTGTAGACGCCCACCTCGCGGCGCGAGGTGAAGAAGGGCGCCCGCAGCGGGTCGATGGCCTCCAGGGGCAGCGCCTCGGCCACGGGCATGGCCCCGCCCACCACCATCCGGTCGTACATAGAGTAGACCATGTTCACCTGGTCGGGGGTGAAGAGGGTCTCGATGAGGAAGTCGCGGCGCAGGCGTGCCGTGTCGTAGTGGCGGGCATCCTCGGGATGGGCCGCATAGCGCAGTTCGTAGTTGGTCTTCATAATGGCTTATCCTCCAAAGTTATCGTACATGATGCTCTCCGGGTCTACGCCGAGCGAGTCGAGCATGGAGACGACGGCTGCCGACATGGGGCCGGGGCCGCACATATAGTACTCCACATCCTCGGGGGCCTCATGGTCCTTCAGATAGGTGTTGAGCATCACCTGGTGGACAAATCCCGGGGTGTACTTCACGCCGGCAGCATCGGCGGCGGGGTCGGGACGGTCCAGAGCCAGGTGGAAGTGGAAGTTGGGGAACTCCTTCTCCAGGCCCAAGAAGTCGTCAAGGTAGAAGACCTCGTTCAGGGCGCGTGCGCCGTAGAAGTAGTGCATCTCGCGGTCCGTGGTGTGCAGTGTCTTGGTCATGTGCATAATCTGTGCGCGCAGCGGGGCCATGCCGGCGCCACCGCCCACCCAGATCATCTCCTTCTTGGAGTCGAAGTGGGGATGGAAGTCGCCGAAGGGTCCGCTCATGATGACCTTGTCGCCAGGCTTCAGCGAGAAGATGTAGCTGGAGGCGATGCCGGGGTTGACCTCCATGAATCCGCTGCGGTCGGGCTTGAACGGCGGCGTGGCTATACGCACGGTGAGCATGAACACGTCGCCCTCGGCGGGATAGTTGGCCATGGAGTAGGCGCGAATGGTGGGCTCGGGGTTCTTGCACTTCAGGGGGAACATCTTGAACTTCTCCCACGAGGGCAGATACTCATCGCCGATGAGCGACTTGTCGAAGTCCTTGTCGTAGTCTATGCAGTCGAAGGCGGGAATCTTGATCTGTGCGTAGCTGCCGGGCAGGAAGTCCATGTGCTCGCCCGGAGGCAGCTGCACCTTGAACTCCTTGATAAAGGTGGCCACGTTCTTGTTAGATATGACGGTGCACTCGTACTCCTTGACACCGAGGATTGACTCGTCGACGTGAATCTTGAGGTCGCCCTTCACCTTTGTCTGGCAGCCCAGGCGCCAGTGGTCCTTGATTTGCTTGCGGGTGAAGTGTCCCTTCTCCGAGTCGAGTATTTCGCCGCCACCCTCGAGCACCTGCACCTTGCACTGTCCGCACGATGCCTTTCCACCGCAGGCTGAGGGCAGGAAGATGCCGTTCTCGTTGAGCGTGGCCATGAGGTTGTTGCCCTGTGCCACAGAGAGCACGCGGTCGCCGTTCACTGTGATATTCACATTGCCCGATGGCGAGAGATACTTCTTCGCCACCAGCAGGATGATCACCAAGAGGAGTATGACTGTGAGGAATACTCCGATGCTATATGCTATAAACTGTGCCATACTTCTTTAAATGTTTAGTCCAGAGAAACACATCATGGCCATGGCCATCAGACCGACGGTGATGAACGTAATGCCGAGACCCTGCAGAGGACGGGGCACGTCGCAGTACTGCATCTTCTCGCGGATGGCGCCCAGAGAGACGATGGCCAGCGTCCAGCCGAGGCCGGAGCCAAAGCCATAAACGATGGCATCCCAGACGGAGGTGATGGCCTGCGTGTTGTCGGGGTCCATCAGTATGCGCTGCTGCATGAACAGCGAGGCGCCCATGATGGCGCAGTTGACGGCGATGAGCGGCAGGAAGATGCCCAGTGCGGCGTAGAGCGAGGGGGAATATTTCTCCACGGTCATCTCGACGAGCTGCACCATGCCGGCAATGACACCGATGAAGAGGATGAACGAGAGGTAGCTCAGGTCGACGCCCTCAGCGAGGCAGCCGTCGCCCAGCACCTTGGTCTGCAGCAGATAGTTCACGGGCACGGTGACGGTGAGCACAAAGGTCACTGCCAATCCAAGCCCCAATGATGTCTTCACCGTCTTCGACACGGCAAGGTAGCTGCACATGCCGAGGAAGAAGGCAAAAATCATGTTGTCGACAAATATCGACCTGAAAAACAAACTTATTATATGTTCCATAATTTAAAAGTTCTAAAAATAAAAAAATAAAAAAATAAAAAAGCTGCGCGTTCCTTCTATAAATGCTGCGTGTTTCTTCTACTTACTATATACCTTTTTTCTTCTTGATAATGATAATAAGTGTGCCTATGATTGTGTTTATATCATTTTCTATAGACATAAATTCATCGTCATTGATTGTTTCGGATTCATGCAGCAATATGAGCCAATACTTTGTTTCGTTTGCCTCTTTCAATGCTATGCTCAGTTTACTGATAAAGTCTGCGTCGCTCTGTGCAGTCTTACTTTCAGCTACGTTAGCTCCAATGCTGGTTCCACTACGATATATCTGTTTTGACATTACAAACTCCTTTTTATCTGAAACAAGATACTTATAGAGTTTAATGATACGCAAAGCAAACTTTACAGTTAGCTGTTCCATGACATTATCGTTCTGCATAGCTTTTTATTTTTTTATTTTTTTATTTTTTTTATTCTTTTATTCTTTTATTTTTTTATTCTTTTATTTTTTATAAAAGTAAGCGCGGTGAATCCAAATGACGATTCCCACCAGGATGAGGGCCATGGCGGGCATGGTCATCATGCCGTTGTTGATGTAGCCGAAGTCGTAGCAGGCATCGGGGATGAGCTGATAGCCCAAGAGCGAGCCGCGGCCGAGCAGTTCGCGCACGGCACCCACAATGACGAGAATCATGGCGTAGCCAAGGCCGTTGCCCACACCGTCGAGGAATGAGGGCCAGGGCTTGTTGGTCATGGCGAAAGCCTCCAGGCGGCCCATCAGGATGCAGTTGGTGATGATCAGTCCGACGTAGACCGAGAGCTGCACGCTCACGTCGTAGACGTATGCTTTCAGCACCTGGCTGACGATGGTCACCAGCGCGGCCACCACCACCAGCTGCACCACAATGCGGATGCGGTTAGGGATGGTGTTGCGGATGAGCGAGATAATCACATTGGAGAAAGCCGTGATGACCGTCACGGCGAGGCCCATGACGATGGCGGGCTTCAGCTGTGAGGTGACGGCCAGGGCCGAGCAGATGCCCAGCACCTGCCCCAATATCGGGTGGTCGAGGTTCAACGGATTAGTGAAGACCTCCTTGTTTTGTTTGCTAAATAGTGCCATAGTAATTTCATTTTAATTTTTCTTCTAATTTACAAAGACCTTTCTGTGCCAGTTCTACAAGGCGATTTCGTATTGCCAGCAGTATAAAGTCCTCAGTGATACCTTCAGGTAGTGTCTCAAGTGGCTTTCCTCCAATAAGAGGTTCGCCGTTCACTTTTACGAAGATTCCAGCATGTGAGGCCATCGCCGTGTCGGTAGTTTCTCCGACATCATAGTCCACTCTTCGCAACTTGATGTGGCGGATTTCTCCCACGTTCATCTTGGCATATCCATACAGCCGGCGGTTTCTTCGTGTTGGAATGGCAGCCATGTCGCTTCTCCAGCTTTCAACGTCAATCCTCAGCACTGAAAGATAACTCTCATTAATGGAGGCTCTCAGCTCGAAGGCGGGTGCGAGCAAGACCCCGTGGTACACCATTTTTGGCTCGAAGATAACTCTTGCCACATGCTCATTATCTCTTATCATTGATTCAGCTTTTTAATGGTGTCTATCAAGGCTTTGGGAGTGAACCGTATGTTGTTGGCGCCCTCTACGTCCTCACCCTTTATCAGAAAATAGGAGAAATCGCGTGTGCCAAGGTTTATTCCGGCGTTGTTTGCTTCGTTCTGTAGTAGCAATGTGCCATTGACCTCTGGCGAGATGTGCCATCCCGAAAGATCCTGGTCATTGCTCTTTGCCAGCATAGCCTTGAAGTTCTTCACCACGGTGTTGTTCAAGGGCAGTGCGTTGGCGCCATCCCATCCTTTTCCGTACTCCTGAAAGTCGGACAGCTGTTCAAGAAGCGTCAGATAGGCGATACCATGCATTGGCATAGAATTCTTGCGGGTTAGGTTTTTCACGAAATCAAGCACTTTAGCCAAGTAGCTTTCATTGTCGGCGATATGCCCTATCTCTCGAAACAGTTCTGCGCTTATGCTTATAGCTTCCATTTTACTTACAGTTTGATGTTAGTCACTCAGCCGTCACGTTGTCAGTGGCGAGGGAATCTGCCGGAGCCGTACACTGAACACTCACGAACAGCTGGACGAAGCGCTTGCCGGCATCCTTCAGTCCAGCCTTAATCATGTCGTTCACGCCGTTGGAGGTCAGTGTGGCGCCCGTCACGCAGTCCACCTGCGTCTCGGGGTCCTCCACGTTCTTGACCACGGCGAGTGCCACTTCGCTACCGTCGGTAGGGTCAGCGAATACCTTCTTGCCGATGAATTTCTCCTGCCACTTCTGCGAGTCCTTGATTTCGGCTCCCAGGCCGGCGGTCTCGCTCTCGTGGTTGAAGTAAGCACCATAGACAACGGGCTCTTCATCGCCATGGATGGAGATGTAGCCGCTGATGCCGCCCCAGAGGCCCATACCCTTCAGGGAAACGACGAGGATGTCCTCACCGTCAATCTCGCAGGCATAGTATTTCTGGCCGTCCATCTCGCCCTCATTCTTCACCACCTCGGCATACTTTGCCTCGGCCTCTGCGCCGTCCAGGTCGCGGATGTTGAGCGAATAGAGGATTTGTTTCTTCACATCGAGGGCCACGTTGGCGTCCTGCATCGGCTTCAAGGCCTTGAAGATGAAGGCCAGCAGGAAGGCCACGATGACCACGAGTATCGCACTATATATAATAATGTACGAATTTGAATTTGTATTTAGCTTGCTCATAATTTTCAATTTTCAATTATCAATTTTCAATTAAGAGTTGCTTCCTCTCTTCATTCGTTTTGCAATGTTTCTTTCCACCACAAAGTGGTCAATCGTAGGAGCAAACAAGTTCATCAGCAGGATGGCGAGCATCATGCCCTCAGGGTAGCCGGGGTTCATGACGCGGATGATGACAGCCATGGCGCCGATGATGAAACCATAGAACCACTTGCCCGTCTCCGTGCGGCACGAGGTCACAGGGTCGGTGGCCATGAACACGGCACCGAAGCAGAAGCCGCCCAGCACCAGGTGCTCGTACCACGCGATGGGCGTCATGCCCATGCTCTCGAAGCAGCAGGCCATCAGACCGCCACCCACGAAGACGCTCAGCATGGTCTTCCACGAGGCGATGCCCGTCCAGAGCAGCAGCAGTGCGCCCAGGGCAATGGCGATGACGCTGGTCTCGCCGATAGAGCCGGGAATGAGACCTACAATCATGTCCTGCAACGAGGCGGTCACCTCTGCGCCCTGCCCCACCTGTCCGAGCGGAGTGGCCATGGTGAAGCCGTCGGGCAGCGTCTGGCCCAGTCCGAAGATGCTGTCCTGTGCCACCCACACCTGGTCGCCGCTCATCTTCGACGGATAAGCGAAGAAGAGAAAGGCGCGGCAGAGCAGCGCGGGGTTGAAGATGTTCATGCCCGTGCCGCCAAAAATCTCCTTGCCGATAATCACGGCGAAGGCCACGGCGATGGCCAGTATCCACAGCGGGCACTCCACGGGGATGATGAGGGGGATGAGGATGCCCGACACAAGGAATCCCTCCTGAATCTCCTCGCCCTTCCACTGTGCCCAGGCAAACTCGATGCCGAGGCCCACGATGTAAGAGACAAGAATCTTGGGCAGCACGGCCAGGAAGCCGAAGCAGAACATCTCACAGAAGCCCGTCGTGGCCAGTGCTCCGGCGGCAAGGGCGTTCTGGTAGCCCACATTGTACATGCCGAAGAGCATGGCGGGCATCAGTGCCAGCACCACCATGCTCATGATACGCTTCGAGTCGATGGCGTCGTGGATGTGCACGCCGCCGGCCTTCGCCGTGTCGTTGGGCACGTAGAGGAACGTCTCGAAGCCGTCGAACAGACTGCGGAAAGCATGCAGCTTGCCTTCTGGTTCGAAGTTCGGCTTGATTTTATTCAGATAGTTTCTTAATGCTTTCATAGTCTTTATGCGTTTTCTTTACGTAATATGTCCAGTCCCTCGCGGACAATGCGCTGCAGCTCCAACTTCGACGAGTCGACAAACTCGGCCAGGGCGAAGTCTTCGGGGCTGACCTCGTAGATGCCAAGCTGCTCCTGGCGGTCGATGTCGCCGGTGATGATGGCCTTGATGAGGTACTCGCCGTAGATGTCCATGGGCAGCACGCGGTCGTACTCGCCGCTCATGATGATGTGGCGCTCGCCGCCCTTCACGCGGGCGTCGAGGGCGTAGTCCTTCTTGCCGCAGAGCCACGAGAAGTAGCTGCGGCTGACGGAGAACTGCTTCAGTCGCGGCATGATCCAGCCCAGCATCTCGTCGGCATCGTCGCCTTCGGGAATGACGGTAATCTCGGAAGAATGGGCACCGAGGAATCCGTCCTTTGTGGTCTTTCGGCCCGTCAGCACATTGCCGTTGATGATGCGCACGCTGTGGCCGGCGTCGTAGCTATTGGCCAGCAGCGTCTGCAACTCCTGCCCCACGAGCATGTCTACATAACAGGGCTTCTTCACCTCGCTGCCGCAGAGGGCCACGGTGCGGGTCAGGTCTACACGGCCCGTGTTCAGCAGTCGGCCAATGAAGAGCACCACCGTGGGGTCGCCGATGGTCCACACCACCTCGCCCTTGTTCACCGGGTCCAGATGGTTCACCTGCACGCCCACATTGCCTGCCGGGCAAGGGCCGTCGAAGATGGTCACCTCCAGTTCCACTTGTTGCTGTAGTACAGCAACAGACTGGACGAGGGGCGACTGCGGGCCTACGCCCACATGGACTTTTGCAATCTTGGCCAGTGCCTGCAGACCCGTGACGAAGTCGGGCTCCTGGCGCTTCACCTCGAAGTCGAAGCTGGCGGCCAGCGGCTTGTCGCGCAGGGCCGATACGAAAATTGCCTTCGGCTGGGCCACCGGATTGGCGGAGACAGCGTAGGGCAACTGATTGATGTAACCAAAGAGTCCTGCATTGAGCAGCAATTCCTTGACAGCCTGGCCATCCATCTTGGCCACGTCGTGGCGGCCAAAGTCGGCATAGTGCTGCTCCTTGTCGGCCTCCACCTTGATGCAGAGCACCTTGCGGCGCTCGCCGCGCTCCACGGCTGTCACCTTGCCGCTGACAGGCGAGGCGAACCTCACTTCGGGATACAGCTTGTTCACAAACAGGGCATCCCCGGCCTTGACAGTGTCACCCTCGCGGACAACGACCTTGGGTGTCACCCCCTCGAAGTCGTCGGGCACAAGCGCATAGTGCCCGTTTGACTTCAGCGAGAGTTTGGTCTCCTCAGCCTTGCCTTGCAGATGAATATCCAAGCCTTTGTGTAGCTTAATAACATTTGCCATATAATTAACTTTGAGTGTAAATCTGGATTTGCGACTGCAAAAGTAATAAAAAAAAGTTAGAACGGCGAAAAAAGGAGACAAATATCTTCCTTTTTCCGCTGTTTATGATAAAAAACAAGTTTTTTTGCTGATTATTTGTATTACACGAAGAGCGAATACTCTTTCACGTTCCAGGCCAATGCGCTGGCCCCCAGCACGTCGCGGTCTACATCGTCCAGATTCGACGACATCAGCTTCACCTTGCCCTTCAAGTTGTGGAAGACATGCTCCTCGAAAGAGTCGTTGGTGGGCTCCAGCAGCCACTTGCCGGCATTCGACAGGCCACCGGTGATGATGATGGCCTCGGGATTGAGCACCGAGGCGTAGTTGGCCAGGCTCAGGCCCAGGATGAAGCCCGTGCGGCGGAACACCTCGATGGCCAGCTCGTCGCCCTTGTCGCAACATTCGGCTATGAACTTGGGGGTCAAGTTCTCCTGGTCCCTCAGCAGCGAGGGCCGGCTGTCTTCGGCCATCATCTCTTCTGCTGTCTTTACCACGCCCTTTGCCCCGACGTATGCCTCCAGACAGCCCCTGTTGCCACAGCCACACAGGCGCCCGTTGTGGCAGATGCAGGTGTGGCCTATCTCGCCGGCAAAGCCATTGACACCCAGGTGTGCCTTTCCGTTGGAGAAGACACAACTGCCCACGCCGTGGCCCAGATTCACCACAATGAAATCCTTCATGCCGTGGGCGCCACCGAACACATATTCGCCCAGGGCCCGTGCGTGCACGTCGTTGCCAAGGGCCACGGCCAGACCCAGCTGGTCGCGCAGCATAGCCGCCATCGGAATCTTGCCCTTCCAAGGCATGTTGGGCGCATTCTCCATACAGCCTGTAAGGAAGTTGCCACTGGGCGAACTGATGCCCACCGACCTGATGGACTCATAGCCGCCATTTTCTTCAACAAGCATAATGATACGCTCAGAAAGGTACGACACGAAATCGTTTGCCGTAGGGAACTGAGTGGTGGAAAATGATGCCTTGGCTATGATGTTACCACGCACGTCGACAATGGCATACTTGGTAACCTCAAGACTGATGTCAACACCGACAACTCTGGTCTTTATAGTATTGTTCTGTACCATCATTATGTTATAGAATATGTTAAAGGCGGCGCAAAAATAGCCATTTTTTTGTTAACGGCCAAAGAATTTGTCGTATTTTTTTTCTTTTCTCCCAAATATTTCATAATTTTGCCGCCAATTTAAGGTTTTTATTTGATTTCTAACAAAAAAACGAACAAAATGAAGAAACTATTTGTCATGGCCTTGGCAGCACTTGCCATAGGCTTCACCTCGTGCAGCGAGAGCACGCAGAAGGGCGACGACGTGGCCGCCATGGTGGAAAACCTGAAGACTCAGCTGGAGGCTGGCGACGCATCGGCCCTGCAGGGAGCTCTGCAGAGCGCACAGGAGAAGATTGGCGAACTGGTGGCCAAGGACCCCGAAACGGCCAAGACCTACGTGGCCAAGGTTCAGGAATTTCTGAAGGCTAACAACGAGAAGGTGGTGGCCCTCGTAGGCGACAACGAAATGGCCAAGGGCATCGTGACCACGCTGGTCAATGCTCCTGCCGACGTGGTGGTGAGCGCACTGGCTGGCGGACAGACACTGGCCGACCAAGCCAAGGAGGCCGCCAAGGAGGCCGCCAAGAATGCTGCCGAGCAGCTGCAGCAGAGCGCCGACAGCGCCCAGGATGCCATCAGCAAGGCCGTAGAGGAGAAGGCCAACGAGATGGTGGAGGACGCCAAGCAGAAGATGAACGAAAAAATCAACGAGGGTGCCGAGGAACTGCTCAAGGGAGCCGGCCTGAAGAAATAGTCGTTTGTTGAAGAAACCGGGGCATTCGTTGAACGAATTTGCCCCGTTTTTTTATTACATCTAATTTTGCAACGAAATCAGAAGATTATAACTATCACTATGAAGAAAACTTTACTCAGCATCTTCTTGCTCGCCACTGGCGCAGGCGTGGCATCGGCCATCGAAGACAACACCGTAGAGATAGTCTACAGCGGCACATCGGCCACCGTCAGCGTGGCCTCGAACATCAGCGGCATCGTCACCGATGTCAGCAGCGGCTCGCACGTGCGCCTCATCCAGTCGGCTGGCTTCGCCGGCAACGCACTTGGCGAAATCACCTACATCCTCTCCGGCACATCGGCCGACGGCGAGTTCTATCTCGACGGGGCCTACAAGTGCTCGTTGACGCTCAACAACCTCACACTGACCAACCCCAGCGGGCCCGCCATCAACGTTCAGAACGGCAAGCGCGTCAAGGTGTCGGCTCCAAGCGGGACCGTGAGCACCCTGGCCGACGGGGCCAACGAAGACTACAACGGCTGCTTCCACTGCAAGGGCCACACCGAGTTCAAGGGCAAGGGCACACTCAACGTGGTGGGCAACTCGAAGCATGCCGTCTACAGCAAGGAGTATGTGGAGGTGAAAAACCTGACACTCAACATCACCGGCGCACAGAAAGACGGCATACACTGCAAGGAATACTTCATGATGGAGAGCGGCACGCTGAACATCAGCGGCGTGGCCGACGACGGCATACAGGTGGAACTGGACGGCACCGTGTCGACAGGCACCCTGGCCGACCATGAAGACGAGGACTCCGGCAACGTCTACATGCTCGACGGCACGCTCGCCATCAGCAACTACGGCAGCAAGGCCATCAAGGCCGACGGCACCGTGACCTACACCGGCGGCACCCGCAACTTCGACACTGCCGACGTGACCGAGAATGCCATCTCCGGCATTGACGGCATGATTGTCTCTGGCATTGATGGCACCGCCGCCGTCTACGACCTTAGCGGACGCCGCACCACCAGCTCCGCCAAGGGCATCAGCGTGGTCAAGATGGGCGGCCAGACGCGCAAGGTGATAAGATAACTCCACCCCACCCTATGCTGCACTACCGCGAAGACCGGAAGGAGACGCTCGTCTACATCGTGATGTGGGCGCTGGTGTTTCTGGCTCCCCTGGCCAGCGTCTATATACACTCGCTGGAGCACGACGCGACGATGACGGCCGACGTCATCCCCTGGGGCGGCGTGTTTGCCGTCTGGCGGCAGGCGCTGGTCTTCCTGGTGGCATTTCTGGTGCACAACTATCTGCTGGCGCCGCTCCTTTTGGGCGGTCGCCGGCGGGTGTTCTACTTCTGCGCCATAGCGGTGCTGCTCAGTCTCTTTGTCACGGTGCAGTGCATCAGCCGCCCCGACACGCATAAGCGGCATAGACTACATGAGCGTATGGAGATGCGCCACGGGCCAAAACCCGATGAGTCCGGCGCCTTCGAGACACCCAGCGGCTTTGACCACCGCGACATGCCGCCCCGCCACGACGGGTTCGAGGGCAACAGGTTCGAGGGCGGCAAGCACCAACCGCCCATCCTCATAGGCGAGCACGACCTGGTGGCCACCATCGTCTTCCTGCTCATGCTGGGAGTCAACTGGGGCATCAAGCTCTACTTCCGCCACCTGCGCGACCGCGAGCGGATGGCCCTGCTGGAAAGGGAGAACCTGGAGCAACAGCTGGAGTATCTGAAGTATCAGATCAACCCGCACTTCCTGATGAACACGCTCAACAACATCCATGCTCTGGTGGACATTGACCCCGAACAGGCCAAAGACTCCATCGTGCAACTGTCGAAGATCATGCGCTTCGTGCTCTACGAGGGCTCCAAGCAGATGGTGCCCCTCCGCCAGGAAATCCTCTTCCTGCAGAACTATATCGAACTGATGCGCAAGCGCGTGGCCGACCAGGTGGACATCCGGGTGAGCCTGCCGGACATGCTGCCCGACCGCGAGGTGCCGCCGCTGATGCTCATCACCTTCGTTGAGAATGCTTTCAAGCACGGCGTCAGCTATCAGCAGCCCTCGTTCATCAACATTCGCATCAGCATAGACGGGAGCACGGACAGCCCCCAGCCGGCATCGCTCCATTTCGTCTGCAGCAACAGCAAGATTCCGCAGGCTGAAGACCGCCACGGCGGCGTGGGGCTGCAGAACGCAAAGCGCCGCCTCGACCTGCTCTATGCCGACCGCTACGACCTGCACATCGACGATGCCGCTGACACCTACACCGTCACCCTCCAGATTCCTTTGGGGTCGTAAAGTTTTCTCCCATTTTGGAGAGTCCGCCTCTCCCCCCAGCTCTCCCCCCGCCCCTTTCCGCCTCTCCCCCCGCCCCTGTAAGGGGAGGGGTTGGGAGAGGGGTGCAACTCGCCGCAGCGTATAGACGGACGAACAGGCTATGTAAGACATAAGAACATATTTGCCAAAGGTGTCTGAAGGGGCATATTAAGCTGAAGCCGGAAGGGAATACCCCTCCCCCGACCCCTCCCCTTAAGGGGCGGGGGGAGAGGCTTTCATCCAATCATAGGAATATCGTAAATGGGAGTTATAAGGTATATAACTATGAGTTATAAGGTATATAACTGGGAGTTATAAGGTATATAAGTCTATGCGAGGCTTAACGGGTGAGGGAGAACTTCACCGAGATGCCGAAGTCCTGGGTGGTGGTGGGATAGCTGCTGGCCGAGAGCAGGGGCGTGTTGGTCTGGCGGTCGTAGTAGGCGGTGAGAGTGAGGAAACGGGACAGGGTATAGTCTGCCGCCAGCGAAATCTTCAGGGCTGAATTGCCGCTGCTGGCCGACGAGAGGCCGGTGGCAATGTCGCGGGTGATGCTGGCCTGCTTGCGGAAGGAGATGTCGAGGCGGGTGTTCAGGTCGTGGTTCACGCCACTCTTCTTCGCCTTCTGCGATGACTGCGATGACTGCGAGTCGTCTGAACCCTTCTTGCTGCCCTTCACCTTGCGGCTGGAACCGGAGCCGAAGAGGTTGAAGTTGGTAATCTTGTAGCCCAGGCCGATGACCCAGTCCTTCGACAGGGCCTCGTTGATCTGCACGCTGGTCATCGAGAGGGTGAGCACTCGCGTGGTCTTATATTCGACCTTGGCGGTGAGGTTGTTGTTGAACGTCATGTCGATACCCAGCAGGGGCGAGAAGGCCTCGTTGATGCTGACGGTGGAGACGTTGAACCGTGACGATGGCGACAGTGTGCCGTCGGCAGCCTGCACATAGCCCCGGTCGCCCATATACTCCACCCAGGAGCTGTAGCTGGCGTAGGAGCCCACGCTGTAGATTGACTTGTAGGCGTGGTTCAGGTTGAAGCTCTTGAAGTGGTCGCGGAACCAGGGCAGCTTGGCCAGTCCGGCATAGCGGAACGACCAGTTGGGCAGCAGGCGGGTGATGGCCGGGAAGATGTCGAGCGAGCCGCCGGCGCCCAGCGTGTAGGTGTTGAGGAAGGCAGGCACGAGCACGTCGGCGCTGTAGGGGTCCACCTGGTTGGCCCCGGCAAAGCGGCCCTCGGTCTGTGTGGGATATTGGGCCTGCACGCGGTCGCGGTAGGCATTGACGCTGGCGCAGAAGCGGTCGAAGGAGTCTGAGTGGTAGCCGTTGTTGGCGTCGCCCATGCCCTCCAGTGCGGAGCGCAGCGAAATGGTGGTCATGGTGAAGGTGCCGCCATAGGTGGTGGGCATGCCCTGATAGACAAACTGGACGGTGCGCGACTGATTGCTGGTGCGGGTGGCGGTGAGGTCGATCTTCAGGTCGCGCACGGGCTCCAGGGTGGCCTTGACCTGCAGGTCTTCGGTGGCTGTCGACGAGGCCGAGGTGGTGGTGACGGTGCTTGTGTTGTCGGAGTTGGCGCTGGAGAGCAGCCAGCCGTTGTCCATAGCCTTGTTGATATAGCCGTCGCCGGTGAATCCGAAGGCGAAGTCGAGACCCGGTGCCAGCACGCTGCCGGTGCGCTGTCCGAACATGTCGCCGATGCCGGGCATAAAGCCGGGCAGAGTCATGCTGCGCTGGTTGCGGTAGGTCACGTTGACATTGCGCAGCATCATCAGGAAGCGTGCCACCTGCTGTGCGGGGTTGTACCACCACTTGTTCTCCAGCGGCTCCTTGGGTGTGACGCTGAGTTTCAGGGCTATCTCGCCTTCAGCAGCGGTTGCGGGCTGCTTGGCCAGGGCCTTGTCTTTGGCTTTTGTTTTGGCCTTCTTGCCGCTGATTTTCTCGCCCTTGGCCATATTCTTGGCAGGGGCCAGGCTGTCGGCAGCCAGGCTGTCGGCGGTGGCGTTGGCAGCCAGCAGGCTGTCGGTGGCCAGACTGTCGGCAGGTGCCGTGCGCCTCTTCTTCGGGGCCTTGGCCTTGGCAGTCTCCTTGGGCAGCCACACCTTGATTTTGTTCTCGTCGACCACCTTCCACTTCAGCTGCACGACCTTGCCGTCCTTGTTCTTGGCCGAGATGAGCAGGCGCTTCGACTTCTTGCCGTGCTGCACTTCGAGCACGGTGTCGGGCCTGAGGGTAATCTCCTTCTGGAAGGTGTTCTTGTTCTTGGGCAGTTCGGCCTTCTCCTTCTGTGCGGCCTTGTCGTCGGGGGCGCCCTTGCCGTCGGCAGCGGCCTTGGCCTGTGCCTGCTCCTTGGCTTTCTTCTCCTGCTTTTTCTTCTTGTCGTCCTTGGTGTTCTTGGCGGTCTGCTGCTTTTTGAACCGCTCGTTGGTCTTCTTCAGGAAGGGTATGTGGTTGTAGAGCGTCTCCAGGTTGAGCGCGCCGTTGATGTTGAGGTTGCGGTTGTTGGAGATGGTGTTGCCGAGCGAGGTGCCGTCTTCCAGCTCGGTGCCTCGCATCCAGGAGTAGGACGATGAGTAGGTGGCGTCGGCCTTCAGCCAGTCGAAGATGGGCAGCTTGTCGAGGGGCACCTGATAGCTGGCGGTGAACGACTGCCGGTAGTCCAGCGGTGTGCCCCAGTGCTTGAGGCTGGTCCACACTGAGTCTTTCCAGGCCGTGTACCGGTCGGGATAGAGGTCTTTGTTGACAGGGGTGTAGGGCTCCTCAATCTCGGCGTGGGTGGCGCTCTGGAAGTTCATGTGCAGGTTCTTGGTGAAGTCCCAGCGCAGGGAGAACTCGCGGTTCCAGAGGAACTGCTCTGAGAAGGTGAGGGGCAGGTTGGGGTCTTCGGTGTTCTCCAGGTCGCGGCTCTGCAGCTCGTAGTAGGAGCGGTGCCACTCTGAGTTGAACGAGATGTTCTGCGGCAGATAGTTGATGCCGATGGCCTTGGGGAACTGGCTCCACTTGCTGTTGCCGCCCTTCGACGACTGCGACTTCTGGCCTCGCTGTGCGTTCTGCCCCTTCGGTGCATTCTGGTTTTTCTGCGTCTTGTTGAAGGGCTCCCAGGTCTTGTAGACGGGCGAGTAGCTGTAGTTGAGCGAGCCTTTCCACTCGTCGCGGTTTTCGTAGACCGTGGTCTCGCCTGAGTTGTGGCTGTGGGAATGGCTGTAGGTGAACGAGAAGTTGGCGGGGTCGATGGGCAGCGGGTGCTTCTTGTTCTTGATGTCCACGCGGATGTTTGAGAGCGAGAAGTTGCTGGTGATGCGCTTGGTCACGGCTATCGACTCGATGCTGTCGCGCTCGCGCTGGTCGGCGGCGCTCTCCAGGGCGTCGTCCAGCCTCATGTCGGTGTCCAACGGATTGTACTTGGGAGAGGTGATCTGCTTGGTGTACGAGTAGTAGAGCGGAGCGCTGACCTTGGCCTTGTCGGGGAAGAACTTGCCCAGCTCCACGTTGGCCGTGATGCTGTAACTCTTCTCGGTGTCGGTGCGGCGCTGCATCACGCCCTCCTCCAGCCCGCCGAAGCCATCGCTCAAGTAGCGGCCGGAGACGTCGAGACGGCCCACGTCGCTCAGCTGCACGTTCAGGGCGCCGCTGGCGGCCCATCCGCCCTCGGTGACGGCATCCTTCAGTCGCAGCTCGTTGACCCACACCTCGCCGCTCTTGAGTGTGTTCGAGAGGTTGCGCACACCGATGATCATGGTCTTCACGTCGCCAATCGAGGGGTTGCCCACAATGCTGATCTTGTTGTTGGGCTTGGCGGGGTCGTAGTCGCTGAACACCTGGTTGTAGCTGGCGGTGCCCTCGGCGCGGGCAATGTTGCGCTGCTTCTTCAGCTGGGTGAAGATGTCGAGGTCGATGTCGAGCATATTTTCCCCAGGCCACACCTTCGGGCGGTCGCTGGGCACATTCCAGCGGTAGTGGCCCTCGGGGGTGAGACGCAGGGGGATGAGATACTCGTAGTAGTTGTTCTTGTAGTCGCTGCCCAGACGGATGAAGACAGCCAACTGGTTGTCTTCCAGCTGGGTGCTGTTGGGCACGAGGTTGTTGGCGTGGACAAACATCTGCAGCCGCTTGTACTGGCGGAGGTCGATGTTGATGTTCTTATAGACGGCCTTCGACTCGTTCTGGCTCAGATTCTTCACCACCAGGCAAAGGGCCTGCTCGTTGTTCTCGGTGAGCTGTGGCTGGTTGGGGTCGGTCACACGCGAGATGCCCGGCGGCAGCACGTAGGCCACGGGCTGGCGCTCGGTGTTCTCCTCGACGTTGACGGCGCTCATCTCCAGGGTGCCCGTCTCGGCGCCGGCGCTGGTCTGCAGGTTCTGCTTGTACTGGCGCCATGTGCCGCGCACCAGGTCGAGCGAGCCGAAACGCAGCACGATGTCCTCTTCGAATCCGGTCAGGAACATACGCATGAAGCGGATGGAGGTGAAGTCGTTGATGGAGCCTTCGCGCTTCTGGTAGGCCGTGAGGGGGATGCGGTACTGATACCAGCGCACGGTGATGCTGTCGCCATTGCGCAGCTTGGCCGTATAGTCGCGGTGGTCCACGATATAGCTGCTTTCCGACTTCTGCCCGCGGTTGTAGGCCTGCAGCTCGTCGTCGCTGATGGGTATGCGGTACTGGTAGTAGCGCTCATACTCGTTCAGGGTGTAGTCCTGGTTCAGGTCTTCCACGTCGGGGCCGGTCTTGTAGCTGCTGTCGTAGCTCTCGCTCTGGTTCTCGCTTGAGGGCGAGTTGCCCTGCGGGTTGTTGATGCGCTTGTAGCGGTCCATGATGCTCTTCTGCTCGGCATCGAAGTCGCTGCCGCGAAAGTAGTGGTAGTCGTCGCCGGCGGGGTCCTGCCGCCAGGCGGCAAGCAGCGAGTCGTTCTGCACAATCGAGCCCACGGCGTTCAGCCACTCGGCGTAGGCTCCAAAGGTACGCTCGTCTTCATCGGTCAGACCGTTCAGGCCCACGTCCTGCTGCTGGCGCGCACCGTCGGTGTTGGCAAAGGCATACTCCTGCTGCTGGGGCTTGATGGGGATGCGGCCCCAGGGCGACTCGTCGAAACGCGAAGTGCCGTCGACGGGCATGGCGCTCTCGTCGAACTTCTTGCCGTCGCGCAGCACGTCTTCCGACACCTCGCCCAGGTTGATGTAGAGTTCGCCGGAGTGGCGGCTGGCAGTGCCATCCTTGCGGGTGTAGATGAAGGGGTCGAGCATCCAGAACTCCACATACTCGATGTTGGCCTGCTCAAAGTCGGTGGTCTCCAGGCGCCGCATCATGCCGCCCCACTTCTGGGCGGGGTTCATCAGCGTGCCGTCGGGGTTGAACTGCGTGGTCAGGTTGTAGGGGCCGCGCTCCTTGGGGTAGTAGGCCAGGTTGAGCACGGGCAGCGTCGAGGTGACACCGCTGTAAGATGACTGGTCGCGGTTGGGGAAGAGCTCGCGCACGTAGACCTCGCGCACATAGTGGTTGGACAGCTGCTCCAGGTCGCTCTTGATGTGGCTGGGGGTCAGACTGCTGCTGCGGCGGGTGAAGATGGGGTCTACGGTGTACCAGGCCAGCAGGGCGCGGTCGTAGCCGCTGCTGACGCTGGTCTTGTCGCCGCTGTTGGGGAACATCGGCGGCACGCTGGACAGCACCCAGGCCTTGGGGTCGGAGACGTCGTAGAGGTCCTTGGCGCTCTCGAAGTCGTCGAGATACGAGGCATTGTCCTGCGTGCCGCTGGCCTTGCCGGCAATGAGGTGGGCAAACTCGCCGGTGAGCGAGATGCTCGACGGCTGGGTGCAGTGCAGCAGGGGCAGCTTGTCCAGCACGTTGGTGAGCCACTGGCTCTGCTGCTTCCAGTTCAGGTTCAGGCCCCAGATGGTGTTGTTCAGCGGCTCCTCGCCCATGTTCACCTTGGTGGTGAGGGCCTGCTCGGACAGGTGCATGAAGGTACCGCCGAGAGTGAAGTTCTTGGTGAAGTCGTACTCCCAGTTCACGCCCAGCATGGTCTTGCGCTGCATGCCGTAGTTGGTGTTGTCCTCGTAAGAGACGGTCACGCCCTGCTGCGAGTCGAGGATGCTCTGGTTCAGGATGGTCACCTCGCCGGCCGAATAGTCGACGCTGTAGTCGCTGCCCTCCTGCAGCTCTACGCCGCCGGCCACCACCTTCACCGAGCCGCGGGGCACGTTGTAGGCACCCAGCGAATAGACAGAGCCGCTGCGGCCCTTGAACTGGCCGGTCATGATGTACTTGTTTTTCTCGGCGTTCTGCTTGGCCACCGTCTTGGTCGAGTCGTACAGCTGGTCAAAGCAGTAGACGTCGGCCAGATGGCCCATGCCCTTGCCCTCTAAATAGTTGCGCAGATAGTCGCCGAAAGGCTCAGCCGAGGGCAGGAAGATGCGACCGTTGGACACGGTGTAGCCGTTGACAAAGTCGAACTGTCCGTTGCTGTGGTTCTTGTTGTTGGCGTCCAGACGGTCCAGGTTCATCACCTTGAGCAGGGTGGTCTGCTTCAGCGCCTCAACGGGCAGATAGGTCAGATAGGTGCCGGTGGTGTCGCTCTGGTATTTGATGTCGAGCCTGAACTTTTCCTTCTCAACGCTGGTGGCCAGATAGTAGACGTTCTTCATCATCAGGTCCCAGTTGCCTTGCTGCGGGTTGTTCGATGTGTTCTTCAGTGCCTTGACAAACAGGCAGCGGTTGGCCTGCGTCACGTCGGTCGAAAACTCGCCCACCTGATAGGTCTGGCCGCCGTAGGTGTACTCGAAGGCCACGGCCAGCACCTGGTCGGTCTGCAGGCCGGTCTTCAGCGAGATGTAGCCCAGGGCGTTGTTCACCGTGTATTCGCTGGAGTTGAGCAGCCTTGCGGCCGAGAGCTTCTCGTAGTCCACGCCGCCAGCCAGCTTGTCGTAGGTCTCCAGTTTGGCCGTCACGCTCTCCATCGACCGCGAGGCGGTGTCGATGTGCGCCACCAGCGAGGAGTACTCCGTGTTGGCCAGGTTGCTGGGCACGTTCATGCCAGTGGTCTTCCAGAAGGGGTTCTTCACCTTCTGGTTCTCGCCCAGGTCACTGAAGGCCACAATGTTACGGGTGTTCGACGTACTGTTGGTCTTGTTGGTCACCCACACCTCAATGCGGTTTATCTGTATGCCCGTGGTCACGTTGGGCAGGGTGCTCATCGCCCGGTCGTAAATCTGGCGGAAGAAATGGGAGAGGAAGAAGTGGCGGTTCTCCTCATAGTCGGCGGCATTCAGCTCGAAGGCCGTGGTCTGGGCACCGTCGTGCGACGAGACGCTCTTCGATGTCGACTTCTTTTGCGATATCACCGTCTGCAGCTTCAGCTTGCCAAACTGCCAGTCGGTGCGTATGCCAAAAAGGCTGCTGGCGCCGTGGACCAGCGAGTTGTTCGAGGGGAAGGTCACGTTGCCGGCCTCCACCAGCTTGATCATCTCGTCCTCCTTGCCGTCGTATTTCAGCTTCAGGTTCTTCGTGTCGAAGTCGAAGGTGGCGTCGGTGTTGTAGTTCAGGTTCATGTTCACCTTGTCGCCCACTTTTCCGTTCACCGAGAGGTTGATTTTTTCGTCGAAGTCAAAACTCGTGGTCTTCCTGTTGCGGATGGGCAGCGAGGGGTTGTCAATGTTCTTCAGCGTGGCGCCCACCTTCAGCTCGGCGTTGCCCTGCGTCTTCACACGCACACCGCCAGGGCCGAAAATCTTCTCGGCAGGGCCCAGGTCGAACTGCATATCAGAGAAGTCGAACTTATTCTCGCCCTTCGTCTTTACGTTTTCGGCATCCTTCTGGCGGAAGAACTGGTAGCGGGCGCGGCGCTCACTCCATTTCATATACTCTTCGGGCGACATCACGATGGGGGCATTCAGATAGCCCTCGCCCATCTTCGAACCGAGGTAGTAGACACCCAGCGAGTCGTCGTAGACGGCCTCCTGCTTGATGTTCTCAGGCATCTTCAGGTCCAGGGCGCTGGAGTCAAGGTCGTGAATGAGCACCGGGGCCGTGGGCTGGATGCGCCAGCGGGCGTTCAGCAGCGAGTCGGGTATGGTCTCGTCGACCACGGTAAGGGCCTTGGGCTGTGCTTTCGGGGCGGGGCGCTTCACCTTCGACGAGTCGGCCGGAGCGCCACCATCCTGACGGGCAGCGCCACCACGGGCAGCACCCGCCGCACCACCAGCGCGGCGAGCACCGCCACCACGCTGCTGGCTGCCGCCCCGACGTGTCGTGTCGTCTTGTGGGGGCATTGCCAGGGCGGTGAGGCCAAGCATCAATATAAATATGTACGCGAAGCGTTTCATTTTTTACACCAATATAATTAACGCGCCATCGCCCCCTTTTATTGCACATCCCCCTCTTTTTACGCAGAATCGTCTGGTAGTCTGCTGAATCATCCTTGCTCCTCACTTTTCCCCACAGAGCAAAAGAAAGTGGCGGAAAACTTTGGCCGTCTCAGCTTTTATGCCTATCTTTGCCCCACGAAACCAAGGGTTAGAGCCATGACTGTAAAGGAAGTTTTTGAACTGCGCAAGCAGGGACGGATAGAAGAGGCTTACGAGGCCATAAGGCCCATGTATGCCGTGCATCAGGGCAAGTACACTACGCTCTGCATGTTCTGGACGGCGAGTGACATTCTGAAGAAACGCTTACAGGAGAAGCGCATCCAGGAGGCAGAGGGAATCTTCAAAGCCCTTGTGCGCCTACAGCCCAACATTGACGACAAGGACGGGAAGGCGCAGACGGCCATGATGCACCACGCACTAAGGCTCAGCGAGGAGTCTGCCGCCTTCAGTATGCTCGAATTCGTAGAGTCGCTGCCCGTGGAGGCCCTTACTGATGCCGACTGGCAGGGCGGCAGGAGCCAGGATGGCAAGCACCCGCTGCCCTCCACCGCCCAGCGGCTGCTCACCCGTGCTTTCCACGAGATACAGGAGCAGAAGTATGGCGACTACATCACCCGAAAAGCGCCATTACCCCACGACCAAGTGTTGGCCAATGCGCTGAAGGTGATGCCCCTGCTGCAGGAGGCTATGCGCCGCAATCCACGCGACAAGCACAACCAGCGCTATATGGCCGTTGTCTATACCATTATGGGCGAGCGTGAGAAGGCGGCCGCCATCTACCGCACGCTGCTCGCCCGTCATCACGACAGTTATCTCTATGCCGAGCTGGCCGACCTTACTGATGCGCCAGGGCCACGCGCCGCCCTGCTCTGCATGGCCATCATGAACCAGCGGCAGGAGAAATTCCGCACCAGCTACCGACTGGCCCTCGCCCGCATGCTGGCCGACAACCCGAAGTCCACCCACCTTGCCGCCCACGAGCTGCAGAAGTGCATCGCCACGCGCAAGGCCCTCGGCCACCCCATCACCCGCGAGCTGGAGCAGCTCTCAGCAACGCTCCAGGCCGTCACCCCCTCCCCCGACACCCAGCAGCAAGACTTCTACAGGCGTATGGCCGCAAAATATCCCGTCTGACCTCTACAAACTCGAAAAAAAACTTGCAGAGCCGGCAGCTGCTGGAGGATAACTCGTAGGAGGAGCAGAAGAAGCGCAATAACTTTGAGACGACCATCTTCCACTACTGCTTTGCCACATTTTCAAATGGACTATTCGTTTATATCGTCCATATCATAAACAAGACTCTTAATAGAATCCTCCAAATTGGGGAAGAACTTATAGCCAGTTACTCTTTCGACCTGTCTAATAGAGTTTACATAGAAGTCTTTCTTCCTATTCCCATCGGTATTCCTGCAAATAAATCCTATTCCTTTGGGATTAGAAGGCTTTGGGCATAAAACAACCTTGAAAAATGCTTCAGGCACAGGAACCTGATGAGGCCCAATCTTATCGTGCTCCTGACTTTTGAAGAATATCGGGCCACATACAATATAAATATTCTCATATTGCTTTGCCCATTTCCTGCAAGCCATTTCAATCTCTTTCCAATCCCCACGATTCAGATTTGGATTCTGTGGACATATGTTTGATAAGAGGAACGTTTCATCTCTCCCTTCATCATCCCAATTACAATCACCACCAGGACACATGTGGCCTCTGTCATACCCTGATGATGTATAGTCATCCAATGTCGAGCGAATCTCTGATGGCAGTTCTGTATCTTCTCTATATTCGTTCCACACACCATCTTTGCGTTTCATCACATGCTCTCCCACAAGCTGCCACATCACCCAATTGGGCTGACGGGTATATTTGTTATATGACACAGAGTAGCTGTATCTTTCTAGTAACAGACTTGGGATGGTATCTGATATAACGGGGAAACCTATGATTGATAAGTTGCTCCATGGCTCTCTATGTCGTCTTTCTATTACATATTCTGAATCATCCACCACAACATACGTATCTACCTTTTTAGATGAACACATACTGCATGATTGGAAAGATACCAAGAACAGTATAGCAAGATATTTGACCCTATACCCCATTTAATACTTTTAAAATTCTACCACCGCGTTTCCCACTATAGAAGGCATCGGCGACTTGACCAAATACGTCATTAGGAGAAAGATAATCAAAGCTAGAGCTGTGAGTGAATTACTTGAATTGAGGTGAAATGTTTTTTTAGAAGCAGATAGTTGCTGTCACAGACATAGGACGCCCAACTTTAATCTTATAGTCACTATTATCAGACCAATTTGTTAGACCTTGTGACATTGTAAGGTCAAACTGGACGGCGTTTATTCTTAGCGAAGCACCGTATTCTAACATAGTATTAAACTGTTTCCAGTCATCTTCCTCTTTGAAGACATTCCAATCGTGTGAATCACCACCAGCATCCAAATAGCCTTTACCGCTAAGTACATAATTCAGACCTGCACCACCATATACTGACAGTTGGAACCACTTACTGAAATTCATAGTAAACTTCAAGTGTAGAGGCATGTATAGCCCATGTTCTTTATAGGATAAGTCATAACTACCATATTCGTCATAATTATTATTACTTTTAGCCCAACAATATTCATAGAATATTCCAGTGTTCATTCCAAATCCTGCTCCAAACTGAGGGTCTATTCTAATGCCCGCTTGTATGCCTTGCAAGTATTTATCATCTTCAAAAACACCGATTTTAGTCTTTTCACCTCCTTCATTATATTCCCACTGCTTCTGAATATAACCCACAGAAATACCACCAACGTAATTATCTACAGCATGATTAAACGGTCTACGATACCTTCCACTTTGACTAATGTTTACTCTGACTTCTTTATCATCAGCTATTAGTTTGAAATAGTCAGTACGCGATATTTTCTTTTTGTTTTGGTCTACTCTAACCGACAGATTGTTCCCGTACTTTGACAGATGCCCCCAAGACGCAGTATTAACAGATACATTCCAATCCCTATTTGAATTAACAGTTATATTCTGTGAGCCACCATATGAGCTGAAATTCAAGTTTTCATTTGAAACGGATAAGGATGATGGCAGACCTTCTTGTGAAATTCTAATTTTCTTTTCCATATTACCAGATTTTACACTAAACCAGTCAGAACGGGCATCTTTTCCCGTATTTTTATCAATTCTAACATTTAATTGATTTCCGTTTTTAGTAAGATGCCCCCATGATTCTGTATTTGTCCCAATCTGCCAAGTACCATTTGTTGAGATAGTAAGGGTTTGTGTACCACCAGATGAGCTGAAAATGAGATTTTCAGATGAAACTGATAAAATAGGCGAGCAGCCAGACTGTGAGACATTGATACGTTTTTCCTTGTTTCCCATCTTAACGGTAAACCAGTCTGCACGTGAAGTAGTATTACTGTTACGGTCTATTTGTACACTCAATTGATTACCGCTCTTGGTAAGAAGTCCCCATGATGCTATATTTGTACCTATCTGCCAGGCATCGCTTGAGGTAATCGTAATAGTTTTAGTGCCGCCATAAGAATCGAATTGTAGATTGTCAGATGACACCGTCAAATTACTTTCACTAACTGAAGATCCAGACTGAGAAATATAGACGCGCTTTTCCTTGTTTCCAGCGTTTATGACAATACTGCCAGAACGTTGAGATGAGCTATTGTTTTTATCTGCTCTAATGCACAGTTGATTCCTGCTTTTTGTAACATGCCCCCATGATGTCGTATTAGAACCTATTTGCCAAGTTCCATTTGTTGTGACAGTAATGGTTTTTGTGCCACCAGATGCATTAAAATACATATCATCTGAAGAAACAGAAAGCGATATGTCACCGCCTGATTGCGTAACCAATAAACGAACTTTCTTTTCACCAGCAACAAGTTCAAACGAACCGGACCTTGATGATGTTCCTGAATTCTCATCAACACGTAAATTTAACGAATTTCCATTTTTGGATAGATGAATCCACGACCTTGAATTTGAGGATATTTTCCAAGTACCACTAGCACTTACAGTGAAGACCTTTGAGCCGCCCTCTGCTCCAAAATTAGCAGAAGTCGGTTTAACAGTTAAGAACCTCTCCATTTTAGGCCTTTCCTGGCCATATATGCTGGTTGCATAGAGTACTATAATAAATGAAAGGAGAAACCTACACTTCCTATTTGACGTCATCATGTTCATCATCCTATATCTTTTTTATTGTCGTTTGTCAATACATCCTGATATAATCTCAGAACGATATTCGAAATGCATGGTGTCATAGTGATACCAGCGACCACCCCATATAAACCCATGCTTTTCGAAAATATCAATTAGTGCCTGCGGACTGTTGGATTTAACTATGAAGACCTTAGACCCTCCTTCATGGCTAAATTGTGCGGATGTCTGTGATACTGAGAACACTTTATTAATCTTAGGTCTCTTTTGTCCATAGATGACAAGTGAAAAAAGAACTACAATTGTTGAAAAAAGAAATCTTGTTTTCATTTGTATTGCATATTTACTTCATTTCACCATCCTTCAACTTATAGCTTTCTTCGTGATTGTACCAAGTACCATCGTATGGTTTGTTATCCACGAAATTACCCTCAAAATGTGATTTGTCTGAATTGGAATAGAAAATACCTTTCAGAAATTTATCCCCATCCATAGATCCATAAAAGTAGTCACCATTTTGATAGTACAGCATCGCCGTTGTGTCCTGTCTTTCACCATTTACAAAATAGCCGATATAATACCTTCTGCCATCTTGGTCATCTTTGGGATAAAAGGCAACACCCTCTCCATGTGGTTTTTTATTCTGCATAGGACCATAGTACAGGAAATGTTCTGTCTGGTATCTTGTCACCTCTGACGGGAACAACACCTTATTCCATACAACAACTCCAAGTATGAGAGCTATGGCTCCAAGCACACTTACCCAAATCAAATTTCTCTGCTGAACTTTCGCCTTTGTCAATTGTGAAGAAAGGTTTGTACACTTTGACTTTAACTCATCACGTTCTTTACTAACCCTAGATAAAACACCTTGATAACTATTCATCATCGCAGTGTTATATCCTTTAGACTTATAAATATATGTATAGCCATTTGTACAGGATGATTTTAGTATCTCTTTTGCATCATCCTCTATAGTAAATTCTTTAATTGATTCTTTGCTGGTAGAATAGCTGATAGGTGGTAACTTAATTGCTACAGATTGCATTTTCTCAAAACCAACTTTCACAGATTCTGTTGTCAAGTCAATTTCTTCTCGATTTATATATAAATGCTGAGCATTAGCAATTAAAGTTCCACTTTCACTATATTTAATTAAATAACCTTTTGCTGCAAGATTTGATATGGTATTCTCATAGAGAGAAAAAAGACCATCAAATTTAGTTATAGCAACACCATTAAGTAATACACATAAACCGAGATATTGCCCTTGTTCTAACTTGCGGATATAAGCATAGTACATCAAATTGCCATCTCTTCGGATGGCAATCTGTGTTATAGACTTAGATCTTTTGTGAAAATGTTGAAACGTTGATGTTGCAAATCCTTCATCTGGATATTGCGTATAACCACTTGAAAGATTTCCAAAAATATATACAGAACTATTCACTGTTATTTTAATTTGAAATTTAAAGTTTCGTTTTCATTATCAATCTTTATCGTTGCTAATCTGTCCAGGATTTCGTTTCCAAGTAGAAGAGGTGCATTAATATTCCCAGAAACAGTTGCTCTTACGTTTGGACAGAGAATCTGGTCGTTAATGACAACCTCTTTCAGATTCACGACCATATTCTCGACAACACTTCCGTCTGCAATTTGTGACTGGGCAGTTCCAAGAATATCATCTTGTGCTAGTTTTCCTTTTTGATAGAGATAGTTGGCTTCGGCAACTGAAATTAGTGCACCTGAACAACCTGTGTCGAAAATCATTTCAAATCCTACGCCATTAACCTTAACGGCCACATATTTCACGCCATTCTCATTACGGAATGGTACAATAATCTCGTCACCACTTTGAGCGTAAAGAGATTCTTCTGTTGCCTCCTCTAAGTCAACGTATATTGGTTTCCTTTTTTCACCACCACATGACAGTAAAGCCATGATGAGCGATAGTGACAATACATACTTTTTCATTCAATTCACTTATTTTGCTTTTAACTCCCGAACCTTGGTTTTGTCTCCTACGCAGTATATGATTTTTACTACATCTGCAGTCGGCATAATTTTAACCTTATTCGGATTTTCTGTCGGATAAATTTCACATCCTTCACCTCTCCATGTGCCATTTTCTGCACCCTTCTTTGCTTCTACATTATAGGTAGTATGTAGTGATAAATCGCCACCGTTGAAATCTTTAATGTCAATTCTAACAGGCTCCATATTGAAGGCCGCTGGTGTCGTAAAAACATCTTGTGTCACACTATTTCCTGCTGTTTTCGCATTTCCCAATTGTTCTTGCAAGTCTTGTTTCTCTCTTTCCAACGACTCTACTCTTGCCATCAATGCGCTAATGTTTGTGTCATTTGCAGGCTTACTCTTAAATGGATTTAGCAGTGTCGCGACAACGATTACCAATAATAACAGATTCAAGAATGGAAGGAATGACTTTATCATCTTTACGAAATCAATGCCTTTCTTATGCTCATCGTTGCTGCCTGAAGAATCAGGTACCAAACGTTTTAATATCGTAGCAAGCTCCACTATTGGTTCTCTGATGGGAGCAACAATTTGTGCAACCTTTTTATTCTGCCCCATATTCCTGATTTCTGATTGCAAGTGTGATACCTCGCCATTAAGTTGACTGATAGTCCCATCTTTCTGCCCAATCTCACGCTGTAGTTGAGAAACTTGGTTCTTAGCTGATGATAAAGAAATGCTTATTCCATTCTTTTCTTTGGCAACTGCTTTCAGACGAGCCTCACATTGCTGTTGTGTAGTCTGTATTTGAGAGTTGTACTGTTGCTGGATTGCGACCTCTCTACCACTTGGGTAGTATGGAGAAACAGCTATGCGGCTATATTGCTTGACTGCTGACATCACGTTTTCAGCCGTACAATCGTAAAGGTTGATTGTGGGACAATTGCCTCCTGCAGTAGCGAAACCATCTAAAGGCGTGAAACTTTCTCCAGAAAAAGCATTTCTAATCAGTTGAATAACGACCTTCTCTATACTTTCCAATACATTTGAAACACTTTTAAAATCTGGAGTAGTATATTTTAACTTCGTCTTCTCCATTTTAAGCAAGGTGCCCATAACATATACACCGAAGACCATATCAAGTATGCGATACATGTTCGTAATGTCCTTACAGTAGGCATCAAACCGAAGCGTAATGCCAAAGTATGACCCGTCCCTACCATCATTAGCCACCACATTAGGAGTTTGGGCACCGGCTGTTTTATATACCAAGTAATTGTAATAACAATAGTTTTTCCCTTTTATTGCCCTCGTCTGTATAAGGAACTTCACTTCATCAGAACTATTATCGTAAAACGTGCCGAAGTAATTGCGGTCTTCTTCTTTTCCCCAAAAGCCTTCGCCGTTTGGAACTCCATGTATAAATAACTCAACGTCCATAATAATTAACCTCTGATCCGTTTCTGTATAAAATTCCACAATTTACTCGGGTAAATATCATGCCCTTGCTCGAAAGTCAATGTGCCGTCAGATGCTTCAGAAAATTCACCAGTTTGAAAAGCTATAAAGTCAAAATTGTTTGGATTCCACCATTTCGTGATTGGATTGACATTCTTAAAAGGCACAAAGATGTTTGGATAGAGGAATTCCGTATGCTGCAATGCCAAGCCATATTTGATATTGCCAGGACTAATAACAAAAGGAGTTTCGTCTATCTTGTTGAAGATAAATATGACCTTGTCTCGTGGACTGATCTTGGATTTCAAGCTATGAATTTTATTTACATAATTTTTGCGTTCCTTATCACCCATACGCTTATTGGTGCTGTCAGGTTCAACCATAATAGCCCAAATCTTACGATTGTTGCTGGCAATGATTGCATTCACATATTTGGGAAACTTCGCGTTAGGATCTTCCGGCTTGAAGTAGTATTCTCCAGGACCTTCAAGAATCTGGCATAGTGGTTTCCCTTGATACATCACCTGCACCAGCATAAAGTTAATCTTAGCTGTTGACTGTGCGGCATCGTCGCTGTTAATCATTGAGTCGAATTTGTCGCACATTTCACTATAGTTCTTGTCATAAGCAGGACGGAATGAAGTTATAGGTTGAACAGTGTATCCCTTGGTCTGCAAATAGCGGGTTAAGCGAACCAATGTCATCGTCTTGCCACATGATGGAGGACCAAACAGAATTACCAATGGTGTTTTGTAGTCGGCTATTGTCACTTTTATTTTATTGGCATCGTTCAGTTCTTCCGAACTCATACCGTTCTCATTCACAGAAATGTTCTGTGCAGTAGTATCCTTTGTCAGGTTTCCATTATCTACTTGAGTTTCTTCCTTGATAGGAGCCTGCACCTCTTCTTGAGGATTTCCAAAATTAATGTCTGCCATAATATTGTCTAAATAATTTAGTTAATCTTCCCTCTTTCTAAATGCCAAGTCAAAGAAAATAAAAGCTGCAATATCAACCAAAATGGATATGATAATCCAGAAAGCAAATCCATGACCAGCAAATTCGCCTTTTAAAAAGTCTTCCCAAACATCGAATACGCTTATCATGCGCTTCACTTTTGTAACAGGGTTGTCTGCAGTATAGTTGGCCTCGTCTGATTTTGATGAGAAATTGACAAAGTCGCGATTTTTTTTAATAGTGTTATAACCCTCATTGAGCTTGTCACAAACGCCATTGTCACCCGTCATGTCCTCTGGGTTATTCAAGTCAATCGTTCCGTTTCCAATGTATTTTTTTACGAGTGCAAGGTTCTTGTCAACAGTCTTTACCTCTTTTAAATTATCAGCATTGGGAGTCAATATGTTGGCCATGATATTCGTGGCTTTAGAGTCGGCCAATATATAAATTTTAGTACGATAAGCATCACACAGCTTCTCACGGTCTTGTTTAGATGTTCCTTTAAATGTCAATGGCTCTATCTTGTCAACTCCAAGTAGGGCTGCCAATTTGCGAAGTATTTCTTTTGACTTAGGACCAAAGCCTGGGTTAGCCTCGTTTTTGATTTCTGCTTCCAACTCGCCTAATAGCACATCCACGCTATTTTTCAATTCATTCACTTTGACTGTGGCCTGTGTTTTGTTATTTGTGTTGTTTTTTATCTGTCCAAGGTAACCACGTGTAGTCGAAACATCCGTAGTAACCTTGTCGTTAATCACGGTACGATAGAAGAATGTATGCGTATTTGTTGGCATACTACAAATAAGCCAGAAAATCAGAACGACTATAATTCCACCGATTAAACGCAAACCCCTCTTCTCCAAATAAATGTTCTGGTTCAAACTGTCCACAATCATTTTGGTTCCCAAAGAGGCAATAATGAAGAATCCAATGGTAACAATCCAGCACATAATTGTTGGCCAACTGGATAGTAAAAGATGCAACGACTCTGAGGTGGCCCAACAACTCACTGCAGCAAAAGCTACAAAAGCGAGCATCCATACGATTTTTAAATAATTTTTCTGTTCCATGTTTATTGATTTATAATATTAAGATCCTCCAATTTTCATTGTTGTAAAATTTATATATAATATAAAATACAGAAGTCTTACAACGCCAGCCTATTGACTGAACGTTGAAGACTTTCTTTATATCTCTGTAATCCGTGACGGATTCTTATGTCGTTGAGCATTTGGTGCATCGTTTCTGTTCGATTGGCTAGCCCTTTGCTCTTGCGACCTCCTACAAGAATGTTTTTGATTTTCGGTTAGTAGCTACATAAAATAAAAAGAAGCGTGAGATCCGTACTCGTCACTTATCTCGCGTTCCTGGCCTTCGAACTTGCCTTCTCAGAAAGATAAGCAACTCCGAAGCCCACGCCGATATGAATATAGTACCCCTTACAACCTTCATAACACAATGCAGATACATCGTGCGTCAGTAAAGGGGATGCGTATAAACACATCCCGGGACATCTACCGTTGCATCACCACTTCTGAGAGTCCAAGTGTTCGAAGTTCGGAACTCAGCGATAAAGCGCCTAGTAAACGCCTTTCTACAAAATGTAGTGACTCTCTTCTTTCCCACCCAATGCCCGCCTTGATGTGGCGGCATCGCCTCTCGCGGCTCGGCGTGGACTGTCTTGGCATTAAGGAGTTATGAACACGTTCACCTTCCAAAGTGGAGCAAGACTACGAGAGTCGGCGGCAAAATTAAACAAAATATCTTAAACCACCTTCATTTTAGTGCAAAAAAAACTAAAAGGGGTGAAGTTTTTAGTAATTTTGCAAAGAATGGTCAAAAGCAAGATGCCACGAAGCAAAAGGGGTGTGCTTGTTGGGGGAAAAGGAAGAAACACTGGGGGGAGGGGATGGGCCTATATTTTATCTCAGGGATAAGTGGCACTTATCTTAGGTGTATTTCCGAGAAGGTCTGTATGCCCGTGGGCAGTCTTTTCAGTTCGCTTGCCATATAAGTTGTTTTGCATTTCGCCTACAAAATTAGCACAATTCAGCAAGAACGCCAAAGATTTCCCTCAAAAGTTTAATAATTTCAGCTTTCCTTGGCGGCATAGACCTCTTCGATGGTCATGGGCTTCTTGATGGTGCCGAGCAGACGTGCGCCGGTGTCGGTGATGACGTAGTTAAGCTCGTTGCGCAGGCCGGTGAAGTCGCGCCAGGGGCGAAGACGGTCGTAGCAGATGAAGTCGGTGAACTGGTGCTCGGCCTCCCAGCGGTCCATCAGTTCGGGGATGAAATAGATGCCTGGCTCGACGGTAAACACAAAACCTTTCTCCAACGGGCGGGCCAGTCGGAGTGACTTGAACCCGAACTGCTTGCTCTTCACCTGACCATCGGCATAGCCCACGTACTGCTCTCCCAGATTCTCCATATCGTGCACGTCGAGGCCCATCATGTGGCCCAGTCCACAGGGGAAGAAGAGGGCATAGGCACCCACTTGTGCGGCCTCTTCGGGATCGCCCTTCATCAGGCCGAGCTCCTTCATACCGCGTGCTATCTCGGTGGCGGCGGCGAGGTGGGCTTCACGGAAGGGCGTGCCAGGCTTCAGCTTCTCTACAGCGGCATAGAAACTGCGCAGATGGATGTTGTAGACCTCGGCCTGTCGGTCGGTGAACCGCTCGCCTACAGGCATTGCAGACGAGAGGTCTCCGGCATAGTGGTTCTTCGTTTCGGCTCCGGCATCGAGCAGGAAGATGTCACCCTCCTTCAGGTCGTGGATGAACCCGTGGTTGTGGAGCACCTGCCCCTGCACGGTGGCGATGGTAGGGAAGGCGAGCACATTGCCGTGGCGGCAGGCCACTTCTTCGACGACGGCGGCCACCTGACTCTCGTGGATGCCAGGGCGCACGGTGCGATAGGCGGCCAGGTGCATCTCGGTGCTCAGGTCCACGCTCTCTTCTATGAGACGCAGTTCCTCCTCGTCCTTGTGATTGCGCTGGCAGACGATGGCCTTGACGAAGGGCACGGAGGCTTCGGCAGGCTGTGCTTTCGGCTCGATGCCGAGCAGTTCGTAGAGCCAAACACGGTGGTCGCCCCGATAGGGTGGCAGGAAGTGGATGGGCTGGCCTTTGGCGCGGGCATTGTCCAGACAGGCTTTCAGTTCGTTGAGGGGCCTGGTGTTGCCGATGCCCACGGCAGCGACCTTCTCGCGCAGTGAGGGCTGTTTGCCAGTCCACACGATGTCGTCGATGGTCAGTTCGTTGCCGAAGACTGTTTCGGTATCGTTGTCCACGTCAATAACGGCGGCCAGTCCGGCATAGTCGAGGCCGATGAAGTAGAAGAACGTGCTGTCCTGGCGGAAGCGGTAAGTGTTGTCGGCATAGTTCATTCCCACCTCGTCGTTGCCGAGGAAGAGCAGCAGGCCGCTCTGCATGTCACGCTTCAGCTGTGCGCGCCGGCGTGCAAAAGTTTCTTTCTGTATATTCATAGTAACATTCATATTAGTCTAATACTTGCCTATCTCATTTACTTTCTTATGCTTGCTGATTTGCAGTTTCGTGTTGGGGAAATACTCGGCGAGAAGGGCATAGAGGTCAGGGGCGAATTGCTGGAGCTCCTCGCGGGTGTTGCACCAGTTGTGCTTGCCGTCGGTGTAGGGCATTTCGGCATTGACATTGAACCAGTCCTGTATAGCTTCGGCAAAATATTCTTCCGTGCCTGTGATGCGATAGGTGCCGTCGAGGATGCCGTCGGCCGAGTCGGGTACGCGCCAGGAAGAGATGAGCGGCAGTCCGTTCACGTCAACGTATTTTGTGTAGAACGGGTCGAGCTGGAGCGAGTCGGGTGGCGCGGTGACGGTACATTCGGGGATATTCAGCGTCTCTTCGGGCGTTTCAGCAATTGGTGCCGTTGTCTGCTTGCAGGCGGTGAGTGCCAATAGCGCAAGAAGTGGCAGCAGTTTTTTCATAGTGATAAGTTTTTTGTCGCAATTCGATGGCAAAGATACGAATAAAATAGTTGCACTTCTTACAATTTGTCTTAAACAACGTTAAATCTCGCGGGAGAGGGTCCTAGATTCTGGAGAAAAAGAAAAATAATGCAAGAAAATTTGCTCAATTCAGAAAAAAGCCGTACCTTTGCACCCGCAAAACAGGAAACATCGCGGAGTGGAGCAGTTGGTAGCTCGCCAGGCTCATAACCTGGAGGTCGCATGTTCGAGTCCTGCCTCCGCAACTGCGACTGGGTAACGAACTTATTTCAAGGGAGTTGCCCAGTCTTTCGTTCCTGAGTGGGACGAAAACGAGAAAAATTAGAGACGACCGTAACATTGGGGGCTTCGGCAAACAATGTTTAAAAAATGTGCTCTGACACCAAAAAAACTCTTTCCTCCAATAAAAAAGTAATATACCCTTGGACGTACCCGACGCTGCACAAGGCGAAGCGGTGGTACGTGGATTTCTATATCCTGGACCCGGCGACGAACGAGATGCGGCGCAAGAAGTATATGCTTGCCCGGTATAAGACGGCGAAGGCGCGGAAGGAGATGGCGAAGCAAAAAATAACGTGGATTGTGAACGAGGTACAGAATGGGTGGAACCCGTTCGTGAAGGCGCGGACAACGAGGGAATTCACGAAGTGGGACACGGTGTTTGCGCGGTATAAGGAGTATCTTCTGGCCGCAGGGCGGAAGGGGCTGCTGAAGGACAAGACGGTGTATGACTACCAGAGCCGGGTGAAGAACTTCGAGCAGTTCATGGACGAGACGGACACACAACTATTATATATATATGAGTTTGACCGCTCGCTGTGCGTGGAGTTCCTGGACTACCTTTATTATGACAAGGATGTGTCGGCGGTGACGCGGAACGGGTACCGCACGTGGCTCTCCACGTTTTGCTCCTGGCTCATCGACAAGGAATATATGTCGAAGGAGCAGAACCCGGTGGCTGATATCAGGCAGATGCGCGAAGAGGAAAAGAAGCGCGAGCCGCTGACGAAGGCGGCACTGTCGGCCATGCGGGAACATCTTTCGTCCCAGAATCCGCATTTCCTACTTGCGTGCTATATTGAGTACTACGTGAACATCCGGCCTGACGAAATGCGGTTCCTGAAGGTGGGCTATGTGGACATCCAGAACTGCATCGTGACGCTGCCCGGGAAGTTCGCCAAGAACCGCAAGCGGCAGGAGGTGACGGTGCCGAGGAAGGTGCTGAAGCTGATGATCGAGCTGGGAGTGTTCAAGGCACCGTCGCAGTATTACATCTTCGGGCCTGACCTGAAGCCGTCGGAGGAGCAGGTGGCGGTGAACCGCTTCCGGCAGGAATGGGCGAAGGTGCGCAAGGCGCTGGGGTGGCCGGACTCGTACCAGTTCTATTCCCTGAAGGACACGGGCATCAGCGAGAACATTGACAAATACGGGCTGCTGACAGCCCGCGACCAGGCGCGGCACGCCGACGCGGCGACCACAAATAGGTATGCGAAAGTGAAGCATACGGCGCACGTGGAGCTGAGAGACTGGGACGGGGACTTATAGGCCCGGCTCTCAGCCAGGGAAACTGACGATAGAGCGGGGGCTATTCCCATGTTTCTTCATGTGCAGGACCATAGCCACTACCACCACTCGACAGGTTCTCTTGGCTTATTTCGTAGAAATAGCCTGTCATGAGTCGGTCGAGCTGGGCATCGCGGATGCTTGCCTCTATCTTCTCACAGGCGAATCGCTTGCCGTGGATGATGAAAATGGAGGCGGGGTCTGGGATGGTGTCGTTGATAAACTTGACGATGTGCTTCACCTTGTGGGAGCACTGGAATGTCAATTGATGCAACTGGCCCAGATAGAAGTCGTAGCCCTGGAGGTGATTGAGACTGAAGCTCCACTTGCTGCGGTTGTTCGACAGTTGTTTTTTGAAATTGTAGTCGGTGAAGGCGAGGTGGATTTTGTGATTATGATCCTTCCCGCCATAACTGTCTGAATGAGCCGTAACAGTTTCTTCTCTTCCATCGATAAAGGCCACACTCATGGTATCGGTCTTATCATCTTCGCTGACGATGGACTCCGTTCCTTCCACCAAGCTCTGCAATGTCGGCTTGCTATCCTGACCGTCTATATTGTTCCAAATTGTACTCAGGCCATAAGGGTTTGATACAGACGGAATACTGATTCTGATAGTATGTTCATACGGACTGATAAACAAGTCGTGTGAATCAAATATTATACACTCCACATCCTCTTCAATATACGCCGGTGCTATCTTCAGCTGTACGCTCTCTGCATCCTCGAACCTTTTGAGCGGGTTGAAAGGTGCGATTTTTCTCAATTCGTATTGCCCTTCCTCTACTTCCCATCCTATGTATGTCTCTCCATTCAGCTTGTAGAGCTTCCTCATCTTGATGTCTGCCGAATCATCCCTGAAAGCATTCTCCATGGCTCCCATGCTGGTAAACTCGGCATGGTATTCTGCCTGTTCCAATATCTCGCTGTCTATAACCTCTGTGTCAGACGTTTCCATCTGGAACTCCACGTTCCTGTTCATTATACCTTCGGCATTGTCATCTTCACTGTACTCTACCTGAAAGTCAGAAATGGGTTCTATGGCCACTTCCGGACGGTTGATGTATTCAGACAATGAAACGAGCTTCAGCTGCTTGTTGCCGTTTCTGACGAAGGTGCAGCCAAAGAAGTTCTGGAACTGCGTGAAGAACTCCTTCACTGTCCAGTGAGGAAGTTTCTTGCCGACGCTTCCTTGCGTGGCTGAGACGACATAAATACTTTGGCAAGCTTCAGGAAGGTAAGTAAGGTCAAGTGTATAACCCATCTTTGCGGCTATGAGACTTGCCACGTCCAGTAGTTTAGGACATTCGCTGGTGATAGGGCAAGCTCTTCCGAAAATCAAATCCGATGTTGCGAGGTTTACAACTTGATCGTTGGTGTCATCATGAAGAATGATACCATAGCCTGAATGATTTATGCCAGTTGTCGCGCCGTAGTCAAGATAGATAGAGGTATATGCAGCATTCACACCTTCTTTCTCCAGCCCCAGGCGGTCGATATAAGTTCCCTCCTGCTCGCTCGACATCTTCAGGGCAGAGACGCCACAGGCCAGCTGCACTTTCACCAGGAGGTCGGTGGACTGCACGATGTGTGCGGTACCCTCCAAAACCTGTACGTTAGCACAAAGCAGACGGCAACTGTACTCCCTGTACTGCTTCGACGTGTCGATGCGGTGCAGACTTCCGAAGAACTTGCGGTTCTGTAGGATGGAGAGGGGGATGGAGACATCGAGGGTGTAGGAGTCGGAAAGCGTAAAATAGGGATTTTCCTTTGTTATCTTGATTTCCTGCGAGCTATCAATGATGACCTCCTGATTGTCAAGAAAGAGTTGTACTGCCATGGTTACTTGTTTTTGAGCATGTTGTTAAGACGTTGCTGCTGGGCATTAAGGCCGTTGGGGCCTGTGAGAACTACCTGGGCATTGATAGGCTCTTCGAGCCTCTGAAGAAGCAGTTCGGTAGCCTCGCGGTTGGCATCGACGGCCTCGCGCAGATCGGCGTTGTCATTCTGGACATTGACGATGGGGGTGATGACGGGTGCGGTGGAACCGCCACCGACGGCCAAGGAGCGGGAAACATCGGCGGCGGTGAGGGAGCCGACTGTATTGTTGCGCTGCGCCTGATCGAGGAAATTGAGGAAGGGGAGGATGGCGGGGTTCTGCACGGCCTGGTGGTTGGCCACGAACTCGCCTTCATGGACTACGCCGGCCTCCTTGCGGTAGCGACGGCCACCGGTGAAGCCGCCCTCATAGTAACCGGCCTCCTGTGCTTGTTGCTGCTTCTTGATGGTGGCGATTTGGAGCATACCGGCGGCGATGGCGGCAGCGGCGGCGATTGGTGCCAGGACGGTACCGACAATGGGGATGGCGGCGGCAGAGCTGTAGGCATTGATGGCAGCGATGGCCGTCTGGGCCACGGCCTGTGCCATCTGTATAATCGCGGCACGGCGTGCGTACTTGGACTTGATGGCGGCTTCCTCTTTCTGCTGCTTCTCCTGCAGCTTCTTCACCTTCTTCTGATTGTTGCCAGCGGCGGCAATCTGCTTCTCGTACTTCTTCTGTACAAGGTTGGTTTCGTATTCCTGTTGGGCAGAGAAATAGCTGGAGGCGGCAGACATCACCTGATTGATGGAGTTGTAGGCGGCCTGCATCTGAGAGGCCAGCGACTCGCAGAACTGGGCGGTGGCTTGCTGCTTGGCGGCGAGGTAGGCGGCGTGGTTTTCCTTGTCGTTTCCATACAGTTGCTTCAGCTTTTCCATCGTGGTTTGATACTGTATGATGGTGCCGACGAAGGGGAGATCTGCGGCGACGGAGCCGCCGCCTGCAGCGGAACGTTGGTCGAGTTGTTGGCGGGCGGCATCGCTGGCCACGGTGAGCATCTGCGAGCCTTTCTTCTGGTCGCGGTCGGTCTGCGACTGGTAGTTGGCGTACTGTGCGCGGACGGCGAGGAGCATTTCCTGGTACTCGCGTTCCTGAATGAGGCCGGAGGCCTTCAGGGCATTGTACATCTCTTCGAGACCCTTCAGGACGAGCTGCTTCTGTCGCTCGTTGCCCAGCCCAAGCAGCTGCTCGCGGGCTTGCTCCAGCTGCTGCTGGTAGTACTGTTGGCGCTGTAGGCGATGCTGCTGGTCGCGCTCCTCGATGTCACGCTCCAAGTTGATGCGCTCCAACGTCCCCTTCCGGTAGAGGATGCGCTGCTCTTCCATGAAGCGCATATCCTCAAGGAAGATCATTTCGTTTTTCTGCTGCTCGGTCATGTTCTCGCGCCATGCCTGCTCCTCGATGGCGGCCATGCGCTGCTCATGGCCATGCTTCATCTGGGCAAGAGTCAGCTTGCGCGACTCCTCGCTGCCGTTTAGCAGCAGCTCCTCGCGTTTGCGGTTCAGCTTCTGATATTCCAGGCTCTCGGTGCGGTAGATAAGCATACGGCGCTCGATGCCTTCGAGCTGTATGCGCTCCTGCTCGTCCACGTAGTCGCAGTATAGAATCTGCCCCATGGCATAGCGGTGGGTCAGCTCGGCCAGTTGCTGCTCGGTCTCGGCCTTGGCGGCATCGTTGGCCTTACGTTCCCGTTCGCGGCGGGTCTTGTCCTCAGCGCGTTCCTCTTTGGCAGCGGCCTTGCGACCGGTGAAGAGCTCCATCTTGTCCTCGGCCTCCTTCACATCCTTTGCGGCCTGGTCGATGTCGGCGGCGGTGGCCTTGGCATCGTCGCGCAGGGCTTTCAGTTTTGCCCGGCGATCTTTCAGTTCCTGCTCCCAGTAGGAACGGGTGTCGTAGTCGGTTTTGCTTTCATCCTCGTTACCGCCGTTGGACTCACGTACAGTACGCACGGCATCCTCGGCCACCTCAGTCATCAACTCAATGGCCTTGTCTGCCTGGTCTATTTTTGCGTCAAGGCTCTTTCCTTTGGCTTCAAGGGCAGCTATTTCCGCAGCGGTATTAACCGTTTCGTACACAGCACCAGGAGCATTAGAACCAGACGATGTCTGCATTTTGCCCTGACGTTTCTCTCTTGTAGCATTCGCTTCTTTGCGTCTTTTGATGATTTCCTCACGCAGTTTCAACCTTTCGGCCACCAGTTCTGCACGCTCTGCAGCCAGTTCCTCCATCTTCGCCTTGGCACCATCCACCATGGCTTTCTCCTTGATTTTCTGGATGTACTTATCCAGTGCCTCGGTGCTTTCCTCATAGACACGGCCTTCCTCTGAAATCTTGGCCACGTAGTCGGGAACAATCTTCTGTAGCTGCTCGATGTACTCCCGTCTTTTCTCCACCTCCAGATTGTTGTCGTGAATCTCCTTGCGCAGCTGCTCTATCTTCTGTCTCTCCAGCTCAGCCTTCACGGTGGCGTCGTGCTCTACGGTGGCCATGGCCTTCTGTGCCATGGTGGCCTCGTTGGAGCGGCGCACCAGGTCGGCGATGATGCCCACCAGTGCGGCGGCAGCAACAGCGATGGCAGCGTATGGGTTGGCCATCATGGTAGCCCAGAGTTTCTTGAAGTTAGCCCTAAGGGTCAGATTCCAGAAATTCACAAGCTTGGCAGCTATGATATACTTATACTTAGCCGCCGTCAATGCTCCGATGGTGAAAGTCAGCAGAACGATGGTGGACTTGAACTTCATCACGAAGGTAATGATGGTGCTGAGAACCCTCACCATCATGCTTGTTGTGCTGATGGCGGCACCAGCCACGGGAAGGAGGTTGTGCCCCAGTTCTATGCGCAGGTCGGCAAATGCCTTGCGGGCTTTCTCCAGCTTGGCCTGATAAGTGTCGTTCTGCACGTTGAACTCCTCGATGACACTTGTACCCTTCTCGTATGCCTCGGTGGCCAGCTGCTGATGCTTGCGCACATCGTCAATCTTAGAGGCAAGGGTGGAGAGCACGCCGATGGCGCGTGTGCCATCGAGACCCATCTGCTCGAAGAGCGGAGCCAGCTCGGCAAAGCCGCCCTTCTTGTTCATCGACTCGAAGAACTGCATCAGGGCGGCGTTCATGTCCGTCTTCACCAGGTTGGCAAACTCTTCGACGTTCTTTCCTGCTATGCGGGCAAAGGTGGCCGAGTCGGTGGTCATCTTCGTGATGATCTGACTGATGGCCGTGGCCGCCATCTCATCCTTCTGCATGTTCTCATCCATGGCAGCTCCGAGACCGAGAATCTGCGCCTGGGTGAGTCCGGCCTGCACACCAACGCCAGAGAGGCGGGCGGCGAAGTCCACCAGATAGCCCGCCTGTGCTGCCGAGTTCTGTGCCAGCTCGTTCACGGCAGAGCCGGTGGCCAGCATGGCACCCCGGAGGCCGCGTGTCTCATCCTCGCCAAAGGCCATGGCCAGCTTGCCTATCTGGTCAACAGCACCCTTCCCGAGGTCATCGCCGAGGGCAACCCCTATTTTGTCGGCAGCATCGACAAACTCCAGAACGGCGCTCGTAGAAGTGATGCCCAGCCTTCCCGCACTCCCTGCCAACTGGTTAAGCTGCTCGCGGGGCGTGCGGGTGTCCATCTTCTTGAACGTCTCGTTCATGCGCTCCACCTCCTCGATGCTCTGCCCGGTGTACTTCCGCACATTGTTCATCTCCTGGTCCATTTCGGCGAAGGCATCGACGCTGCCCTTCACCACGTCGCGTATGCCTGAGTAGGCACCGATGATCTGAGTGATGGCCCCCCAGTTCCTATTGAGGAACGTGATGCCCTTGGAGAAGATGTTGCCCTCTTTACGGTCGGGCTTCTGCATGTCCTGTACCTTCTTCAGCTCCTCGTTCAACTGCTTCAGCTTCTCGGTCAGGGCTTCCACATTGCCGCCAGTGCGCTCGGTGTCGCGCAGCTGCTCGTTGAGAATTCTGATGGAGTACTCTATATCGCGGACGCTGGCCGAACTGAGCTTGCCCATGGTGCGGTCAATAAGCTCCGTCTCAGACTTCACCTGCTCTGCCTTTTTGCCAGCCTGCTCCAGTTCTTTGTTGTAACGGTCGATGACAGTTACCACCTTCCGCTCTTCCTCCTCGATGGCCGACAGTCGCGTCCTGACCGTCTCCAGTCCTGCGCTTGCCTGGTTCCATTCGTCGGAGCCTTTCTGTGCTGAGTTCTTGATGTTCTGTGCCGTGCGCTCTGCCAGCTGCAGCTGTTTCACCGATGCCGTCTCTGCATTGTCGGCCGTCTGCTTGATGAAGGCAAGTTCGGCTTTCAACTGTCCGGCCGACTTGGTGGCACCTTCGGCTTCCAGTTGCAACTGCTCAAAAGCCTTGGTGGCCCTGATATTCTCCAGTTCCTGCGTCACCTGGTCGAGCATACCATTCAGCTGCTCATAGTAGGGGCTGTCGTGTGGAACCTCCTTTGAGAGGCGAAGGAGATTCTTCTGGGCTTCCTCGATGCGCTCCACCGATGCAGAATTGAGGTCGTTCATCGTCTCGATGGTACGGGCTACCTCGTTGTCGTATTTCTTCAGCTCCTTCTCGGCTGCGGTCAGTTCCTTGCGGATGGCAGCGATGAAGCTCTTGCCCATCTTCTTCTCGCGTGCCTCGGCGAGGTCGCTCTTCCACGATGCCACTTGCTTCCTCAGTTCGTCGAGCTGGTGTTTGGCCTGCTCCGAGTTGAGTTCAATGACGGTTGTATATTTCTCTGTTGTAGCCATAATAGAACGTGTGCTAACTTTGATTCTCTGCAAAGTTAGCACACGCCCTTCTATAGTAAAAATACGCTGTTATTGCCTGTGGTCATAGAGCCAGTTCTGGTAACGGACATAGTCTTTCGACCGCTTGGCCTCCTGCTCGGCAAACCATTTTATGAAATCCTCATTCGACCTCTCCTTTCTATTCGCGCTGCCAACGCCCTTGAAGGCGAAGTAGGCGAATACTCCGGCTACGGCAATCAGCATTGCTATGGGGTCGAATATGAACATATCTCTTTTCTTTTCGGCAAAGATACAAACTTTCCGGGAAATGTGCAAGCATTCGGGCAAGAAATATGGCCTATTTAGACGGCATACAAAAAACGCTGTCACCCCGACAAGGATGACAGCGAATGAAAGTGAAGTAGAATAGTCAATTGGATGCAGCGACCCAGCGTTTGGCCGTGGCCACGGCTTGCTGGCACCAGGCATAGTATTCCTCATACTCCTGCCCGGCATCCTGATAGTCGCCGTTGATGGCATGGCGCTGGATGGCCAGCTCCTGGCTCTCAGAATATCGGCTACGGATGATGGCATTTGCCACTTCGCCGTAGTCACTTTGTTTCTTACACTCCATCACCGTGCCGCCGTCGGTCTCTTCGCCAGTATAGGCGTATGCCACGGGCCACGGTTCAGCCGTTTCCTGTTGCTCACCGTCGCCATTGGCGGCGGGAACATAGTTTTCAAGCACCTCCTCATTGAGGTAGCCGATAATGTGCGCTTCATCGTATCTCTGATACGTGCGACGCTGTGGATAGACAGTTCTGTTCATATTTCAAGTGAATTTAGTGTATTCTTTGCCATCCTTGCCCCTGTACTGCTGAATGATGGTGGGCACGGGCAGATCTTCACGGGTGAAGTCGCTCAAGGCTTGGTCAATCATGATTTTGCTGCCCGTAAATGTGTAGAACTCTGCATCCTCTGTTGTCGGCTGCCCTTTTTCGTCTTTCTTCTTTTCGAACTGGTACGTCTCTTGTTCCTCACCGTTGAAGTCGGTCGTAGTGAAAGTCTGGATGATTTTCTTGAACCTCAGGGCAAGCACCTTTCCTGGCATCTGTTTGGGGATGTTCTGAACCTGCCCTTCAGAGTCCGGCATCGAGACAGCCACTGTCTGTTTCTCAATTTTCGAGTCCTGAATAACGTAGTCTTCAAGAAATAACTTTGTAGGAGCTGGTTTACCCCCCCCCCATTAACTTTTGTTCACATTTGGTTACAACCGAAGAGAAAGGAACTTTCTGGTCGGGGTTCATGCCCTTGAAGGGCGGGCGCACACGGCGTTTCTTGATAATCTTTCCTAATGATTTTTCCATTCCTAATGATTTTAGAAGATTGATACAGTCTGAATGTTTTACAAATCCCAACAGGCTTGACAGCCTGATTCGGATTTGCTCTTCATCCATACCCTTCTTTTGCAACTCATGTATTCGCCGCGCCAGTTCCTTCTTATTACGCTTGCTTGATTCCACATGATCAAGATAGAACACATACCCTGCCAGCCTTATGCCCGTCCACGTCGGCCTGACGTTGTAGTCCTTGTTAACTTCAACGTGCCAGTCGCGGGCAAGGTGCATGATAGCCAGTTCGAGAATGATGTGTAAGGCAGTCTTGTCAGCATGAAGGAAGAGAATGTTGTCGACGAAGCGGAAGTAGTGCTTCACTCCATCCTCGACATACGTCTGGAACTTCCGTGACAGATAGCCAGGACCTTGGCAAAGGTCTCGATAGTCCTCAGGCGTGCGAGCCGTGCAGATACGGTCGGTGACATATCGCTGTGTCCAGTAGGCCAGTTTGTCAGGATCCCTTCCAATGTCGAAAAAACGAATGGCGAGACGGTCGAAGCGTGCCAGATAAATCTGTCCGAAGAGTTGTGCCACTTTTATACCGAGTGGTGCGCCCTGAGGGTAACTGTCCACCACTTTGTAAAAGAAGGTGAGCAGTTTGCCGGGCTTTACCAAACGCATCAAGGCATCCTTCAGGATGGCATGATCCATTAGGGGGAAGTAATGGTGTGCATCAATCGCTACGTAGTAGGCTATCTCTTGTTGCGTATGACGGTAAATCTCATTGCGCAAGAAGCGAAACAGTCCATGTGTGCCCATGCCAGGTTTTACGGCTGGAGCGCGCCATGTCGTGTAGTCATAGATGGCTTTCTCGTATGGCAGTATCGTTGCAGCTTCCAGTACATGGTCTTCGATGGGTGCCTTTGCCAGCTTGCGCAGTTTCCGCTCAAAGATAACCTTTTCGGTGTACCCTTTTGGTTGCCACGATTCGTCGGCAATCTGCTTCGCTATCACTTCAAGATTGCTTTGCAGGTCGGCTTCGAAGGCCTGTACGTAGTCGCGGGAGTGCTTTTGGTCGGCATAGTTGTCAAACGCCTGTTGGGCGTTCTCCACCGGCTCATTCTCTCCCTTGTCGCGTATTCTACGCATAAGGCGGGGTCTTTAGTGGGTTACAAAAGAAGGGGTCTAAATAGGGGTCTAAGAGTGGGTCTGTTGGGAGTTTGTCTGCGAAACCTCCCGGACAGGTATGCCGCTCGCCAATAGGGCTACGAGGCTCGCTGTCATCTCTGCTGTGTTCGACCATTGGGTCAGGCTCACTCCTTCAACGTATTTCTTTAGGTATCGTTTAGGAACGCGCCCCAGTTCGCATTGGCATCCGAGGGGGCATTGTTGCCATTGAGGTACACCGAGCCCGCATTGGCCTCATTGTTCGCATTGCCGAGCAATTTAGCGCCACGCAAACCGCGCTTGGGAGTTCTGCCTACTCTACTTTATTGTAAAGCGGGTGCAAAGTTACACATTTTTTGTCAATTCAGCATGTCAAAGAGCACTTTTGGCTGTTATTTATACAAAATAAAAATTATCGTCGACCGGCTTCGCCGGTATCGACCGCCCTATCGGGCGGGGGCGCTTCGCGCCGGTGTCCTTTGCGCTCCGCGCTTGCTGCGCCCCCTTTACCCGCTTAGTTTTCCACGGCCCAGAATGGTTGCGTCGTGAACTCCTCTGCGTATTCGCAGAGGAACGCGCCCCAGCGCGCAGAGGCAACCGAGGGGGCAGAGTCGCCACGGAGGTACACCGAGCCCGCATCGGCCCCATTGTCCGCATAGCCGAGCAATCCAGCGCCACGCAAACCGCTTTCAGCGGCTGGATTGTAATAGCCGTCGCAGTAGTATGTGCTGCTGCTGCCGCCCAGCTCTTCGCCTGGGAAGAAAGCAAGGTTCTTCAGCACATAGTCTTTTGCATACTGCCATCCAGCAGCTGAAGCGACTGGGCCTTTTGCAATTTGTGTCAGTCCGGCGACGCTGCTCAGGTTCATGTTGCTGCCGTCCACCATATCAGCCACAAAGAGCGACTGCGACTTGTCGGCATTACACTGCAGCAACATGTTTTCGCTCATGCAAGCCAGGTACTTGTAATCATTCTTCAGGCCATAGAACGATGGAATATTGCCAATGGTCTTCTGTGCGCCATTATCGTTGATTGTCGTGCTGAGCAAACCTGTGAAGTCACCTTGATTGATGCCTACATCCAGTCTGACATAAGGGTAATTGTGCCATGCGTCAGCCCATGCCGTCGGCTGATCGATTCCGGTTCCTGTACCTCCTTGGCGCAGTCCATTGGCATCCAGCGTTGCATTGAATGCTGCTTGAATGTTGCGGTTGCCGAATATGATGCGCTTCAGTGCTGCCGTCATGTATTGCATGACGCGCTCATTGGCAAACCAAAGCGTGCCGTTCTTGCGGGCTGCGGTTCGGAATGCGGAGATAGCCAAATTCGTAGCAGGCTTGCACAGCTGCGAATCGAAGTCATTGTCAAGCGTCGAATCGTTGTTTCCACCACGATATTTCGCATCGCTGCTAACAACACTTGCGAGACGGGTGTTTGTCCTGTCCATCGTAGCATAGCCGGCGCATGAGCGGCTGCCAACGGGGATGTAGTAGTTCCAGAAGCCGGGACGTGGCCCACCAAGCGAAATTGTCTCATACTGGTAAGAGTCGTCTTCATACACTTGGTAATAAATTGGCACGTTCCAACCCCACTGATAGTGCCCTGCAGCACCTGTCAGGTCAGCAGCGCCACCGCTTTCCAGCAAGTTGTGGTTACTGGCCGACAACTTCGTGCGCGTGTGGTCGTTCTGAACGAGGTAGCCGCCCAGCCCCAGCTGCTTTGCCAGCACTTGCCCGAGGTCGAAGTCACCGACAGGCGAACCAACAGGAGAGGAATTACCCTTTGCCCACTTGCGGCCAAACCATGGGAGGCTGCCACTCACCTGTGACACGGCAATCAGTCCGGTTTTACCGGCCTTCGTGTCGTAACCCACAACGAAGGTGTTTGCACCAACGTTTAGGGTTTCAAGATCTTTCAATTTTTGTTTGTCCATAATTGCAATGAATAAAAATGTTATTACGATACTTCCTTTAATCTCCATTCCAGTACATACCAGTACTGGCCATTGCTCCATAATTTGGCATATTCCAGCGTATGTCCTGTGAAAGTGCCGCCACTGTATGGGTATGTGCCCACATAGTCTCTCCCAATTGCAAGTTCCCAGCCATTAGAAACTGAAGAGTAAGGTTGCATGAATATGCTCGATATGCCAGGAGGCATCACGCTGTAAATCTTTACGCCACATTTGCCGTAGTTGTAAACCTCTACCGTTCTCCCTTGCTGTTCCACGGGGTTGCCTATCCATACTTCCCTGTCCTCATGCATATTGGTTGCACTGGCAGGAATTGTTACCACGTCCTCGTCGGCAGGGCTGTTTTTTGAAGTGCTTCCTGTCAGTCGTACAGTCTTCCTGATGGCCTTGCCCGGTATTCGAGCCCAGTCTGAAATCTCCGTCATTCCTGAATAGCCTTTCAGAAGGTCAACGAAATATCGAGGCACGAAAATGCGGCGTTTCAACCTGCATTTCAATACTCCAAGCTCATAGCCCTCACTGACACCAACTGTGCGCCCCCTTACGTAGCAGTTGTAGTCGTCAGGGGCCACGAAATGTTTTTTCGCATACCGCGTTGATTCCGAAACGGTGATGCTTATAGCTGAGGTGGAAGAAGATGTCAGTTCCTCTTTAGCTTGTAGCGGCGTTGAACTATTCACAGTAGTAAGAATGATATTCACCGAGCCGCCGTCGCCATCGAGGTTACCGTCTTCATCCCATTCAGCAGATAGCGTATATAGTTTGCCCTTTTTCAGGGTTAACCATGGCAATTCCCCTTTGCTGACAACAGCGTATGAGTTGGAATCGAATGTCGGGTCGCTGTCTTGTTCATCATCCTTTGATGTACTGAGGAAGTCAGTAGAATCAAATTGCTGATATGCCTGGCTCGACACTTTCGCGCCGTCATGGTCGTGGATGTCGCCATATTGTGAAAGCATATAGTCACCGCTGAATACGGCACTGCCCAGTTTCGCAAAGTTGGCGAAAAACACCTCCGACATAAGGTACTTGAAGCTTGCGTTCATCTGTTCCCACACAGAGCGGGAAATATTGCTGTCCACACCTGGTTCAATGTACGAGCCGCTGATCAGGTTCGTTTCGGCCACCAGCATATAGTAATAGTACGAGGAATTCCCAGAGTCGTATTTGGCCACGTAAGGTGCCTGGTGCGCTGTAGCGGTATATTCCGTACCGCTTATGAATGTTCCGGCATAGTAGTAGAACTTGCCGTTCTGGCCAGCCACGCCATCCTTGCCGTCCATGCTCGACATGAAGTTACCATTTATGATGTAGGCGCTCACCTCGGCGTATGGCTCATTGGCGGCATCGCTATACTGACGCATCAGGGCCAGCCCTTTGGGAAGTCCACGGTAGCCCAGCATGGCAAAGGGAGTACGAGTCATTGTGTTATCTGGGTAAGGTAAGTCTCCCATACCGAAATTTTGGAGTTCGGAAATCAGAGAGGAGTCCCATCTACAAGAATCCTTTGATGTGATGACCACGAAAACAGTATTGTCAAGCGTCTGCAGATAGCTCACCATGCTAGCCCTTTCTGTCTCTCCTTGATCGCTTCCGTCAACCAGAGCGTATGTGTCAAAGCCATTGATTGCGTTAACTTGTAGTGTTGCCCTGTCTACAGTAACCACGACAAGACCACGCTTCCATCTTAATGAGTTGACTTTATCCTCTGAAGAGCAAATGTTTACGACACGGTAAGCATCATTGTTTTTTCCCGTGCCACGCGCAAAGATGAACTTGGCATCGTCACCCTTTTGGCCAGCTGGTCCCTCTGGGCCAGTCGGCCCTGTCGGTCCAGGCACGCCCTGGTCGCCCTTGAATTTCGACCACGTGTATGCCGATGGGTCATTACCCTCTTCACGGGTCAGCTGGTTCACGGCAATGCCAATATATTCGGTTGAGGACGTAGGCGTGTCATACATCGACGAAGGCCGGCCGTTGCTGCCTACAGAGTCAGCGTATTTTATCCAGGTGTAATACGTTATGCCATCCTCGCCATCTTCACCGTCGATGCCATCCGTTCCATCTGTACCTCTAAAGAGTGCCCATTTGTAATCACCATAGCTGTTACTCTCAGTCGCCGATGTCTTGTTATAGGCAAGGCCGATGTACTGTTTGAAAGATCCGTCCTGTTTATACGGGCTGTCACTCATGCCAGAACCGCTAACAGCATAGCCATAGCTGTCGAGCGTTATGTCATCAGCATAGCGGATCCAGGTATAATATGCTATGCCGGGGTCGCCCTTTGGGCCTTGCACGCCCTGGTCGCCCTTGAACTTGCTCCAAGTGTAATCGCTGGGCGTGTTGCTCTCAGTCCGGGAAAGCTTGTTCACGGCGATGCCGATATATACGGTGGCCGATGTGGGCGTGTCGTACATCGACGAAGGAAAACCGTTGGAACCAATGGAATCAGCGTATTTTATCCATGTGTAATAGGTCACGCCATCCTGGCCGTCCTCGCCGTCGATGCCATCCTCACCGTCCGTGCCCTTGAACTTCGTCCACTTATAGTCACCGTAATTGTTGCTTTCGGTGGCCGTGGTCTTGTTATAGGCAAAGCCGATGAACGCCTTGAAGTCACCATTGTTATCTACAGGGCTGTCGCTCATGCCGGAGCCTCTTATGTTGCCGCTGCCATCATCGGTGATATTGTCGGCATAGCGAATCCAAGTGTAATAAGAAACGCCGGGGTCGCCCTTCGGGCCTTGCACGCCCTGGTCGCCTTTGAACTTGCTCCAAGTGTAATCGCTGGGCGTGTTGCTCTCAGTCCGGGAAAGCTTATTTACGGCGATGCCGATATACTCGGTGGACGATGTAGGCGTGTCATAAATAGTCGTAGGAACTCCATTGTTTCCAAGACTGTCGGCATACTTTATCCATGTGTAGTAGGTACGCCCGTCCTCGCCGTCTTCGCCGTCGATGCCATCCTCACCGTCTGTGCCCTTGAACTTTGTCCACTTATAGTCACCGTAATTGTTGCTTTCGGTGGCCGTGGTCTTGTTATAGGCAAAGCCGATATATGCCCTGAAATCGCCGTTGTTGTCAATGGGGCTGTCGCTCATGCCACTGCCAATGACATTCCCACTGCCATCATGGCTAATGACATCGGCATAGCGAATCCAGGTGTAGTAAGTCACGCCGGGGTCGCCCTTCGGACCTTGCACGCCCTGGTCGCCCTTGAACTTGCTCCAAGTGTAATCGCTGGGCGTGTTGCTCTCAGTGCGCGTAAGCTTGTTCACGGCGATGCCGATATACTCGGTGGACGATGTGGGCGTGTCATAAATAGTCGTAGGCACACCGTTGTTTCCAAGACTGTCGGCATACTTTATCCATGTGTAGTAGGTGCGCCCGTCCTGGCCGTCCTCACCGTCGATACCGTCCTCACCGTCCGTGCCTTTGAAGAGTGACCATTTATAGGCAGCATAGCTGTTGCTCTCCGTGGCGGTGGTCTTGTTATATGCGAAACCTATCCAAGCCTTGAAATCACCATTGCTGTCCACAGGGCTGTCGCTCATGCCACTGCCAATGATATTGCCACTTCCATCCTCGCTGATGGTGTCTGCATAGCGAATCCATGTATAGTAAGCTATGCCGGGGTCGCCCTTCGGACCTTGCACGCCCTGGTCGCCCTTGAACTTGCTCCAGGTGTAATCGCTGGGCGTGTTGCTTTCAGCCTGTGTAGGCTTGTTCACGGCGATGCCGATATACGCAGTGGATGACGTGGGCGTGTCGTACATCGATGTGGGGATGCCGTTGATGCCCAGAGCGTCGGCATACTTTATCCATGTGTAAAGGGACTGGCCGTTTTCACCCTTTTCACCAGGCACGCCATCCTCGCCGTCCGTACCCTTGAAGAGCGTCCACTTGTAAGGCACATAACTGTCGCTCTCTGTAGGAGAAGTCTTGTTGTAGGCAAATCCGATGTAGTTCTTGAAAGTGCCGTCCTGGTTCATGGGACTGTCGCTCATTCCACTACCACCCGTAGCATTGCCGTTGTTGTCGAAGGTGATGCTGTCAGCATACCTTATCCATGTGTAATAGTTTACGCCAGGATTGCCCTGAGGCCCTTGTGGGCCTGTCTTACCCTGCCAGTTCACGGCGATGGAGAAACCTCGGCCGGCCTCATTCCCGCTGCTGTCAAGCAGAACGGCATCGATACTGTTCTTGCCCTTGGCGGCTGCAGCCGTGAACGTCGCCTGACTGCCCCAGTTGGCATTGCCGTACTGGGTCTTGACACCATGCAGCACAGTATAGATGCGCATCGTCAGGTCATTCGAGGCAACGGCGGCATCCTTGCCCACCTTCTTCCATTGCTTCAGCGTGATGCTCAGCGTCTCGTCGGCAGGGTTACCGTTTTCGTCGGCGTCGATGCTCTTTACCGTTGAACTGATATAGTATTCCACAGCATCGTCGCCATGGCGCACCACGCCTATCTCCTCCGAGTCATGAACAAGGTTTGTATCGTTGTAGTCTTCCAGTCGGACCATGACGGCATTGTCATTGCTGCCCCAGAATCTTTGAGTGGCCACGGTGACAGGCTCATCCCATTCGTCATCATCAATGTTGTCTATCAGCCATGAACTGCCAACGCGGATATCAAGGCCCTCTTCCTGAATCTTATTTGCAGTGTCGAGCACCGTCAGCACCGTCCCGGCCACTTTGTTCACAGTGAAGGAAATCTGCGTGTCAAGCAGCTGTCCTTTGTTGTTTTTACGCACTACCTTCAGCGACGAGATAAGGCTGTAGGTGGTAGGGGTCGCACCAGGTGTGCCAGGACGGTTCTTGCCTAATGTATATACCTTCTGGAGCACGACATTTGTTCGCGTCTTATGGGTCGCAGTCACAGTGATGGTCGCCGTGTTGGCCGTAATGGCCGATGGACGGATTAAACGACCCTCTCGCGTAGCACTGATGCCTACTGCCTGAAGTGTAACGTTGAAGTCGCTCCATACGTCACTGCCACCGTAGTAGATGCTTATCTCTGAGGTCTCGTAGATAGCACCCGACAGCGGAGTTCCGTTGTAGTCGCAGTTCACCAAGGAGTTATCATTAGACAGCTCTATGTGAAAAGCCGACTCAGGCGCGGCGATAAGGTCTTTTATGCGGGTCAGTCTCATGCGCTAGTTCTGTTTGCCTCTATCCTCACGGCAATGCCACCCTTAGCCAAGATGTTGGCATATGTGAGGTTTGCAACAGTGATGTCGGTGATGATGCTGCTATCCTGACGCTTTATGAGCGTATAGCTGAAAGACCATCCTTCAGAAGCAGTGACATCATCGCCCGTCTCACGGTCTATCACTTTCGGGTTGAATGTGGCGGTTTCGCCAACCTTCACGCTGTCGCCCATGATATTGCAGCCCTCGTCAATGTAGCGAGGGTCGTGTATGTCACTCGGCTCCATCGTTTTGTAGTAATTTTTATTGTTGTACACCGCCTTGGCACGATAAAGCTCAGTACCCTCTACAGCTGTATCGAAGAGTTTCAACGAGTTGTTGACAATCTCTGTCACACCGACATTGTGCGTAACTGGAACCCACTGGCCACTCTCCAGATGTTCAAATGAAATGACGGCATCCTGTATCGTCACTCCGGCCAGCTGAAGATATGCTGTGTATTTCACCCAGTCATTATCGGCACTTAGTGTCTCGTCGCCGCTGCCATCTGCACCTTCTATATCCAGAAGGATGTTGTAGGCATCTCCAACAGCTGCCTGAACGGGAATAAGTTGCGAGCATGTGAACTGTTTGCCGTTGTACTGGCTTACGTAGTATATCCACTTATCCGTTACATCAGCAAGTGAAGGGCTTACCAGGTTGCCTTTTATTTTCAATGCTGGGAAGGTCTTACCGTTCATCGTCACCGATGTCTTCTCAAAGCGGTCTTGATAGGCGGATTTAACGTTGCCATTCTCATCCAATATACCCGCATTGTCGGATATGTTGTTATAATACCACTGCTGCCCCGTCGTGGCGGGCACGATAATGGTGGCCTGTTTGCTGCTGTAGGCCTGGGGGAAAAGCGTGGCTGGAAACCTCGTGAAGTCGGTCTCGGTCACCTGTTTCGTGTTCGGGTCGTAGTACTGCTGCAGACCGTGACCTGAAGCTATCTGCACGCCCATGCGCGGCGTTATGGTGTCGCCGTCCTCGTAGGCATAAAGCGTCTTAATCTTTGAAAGTGTTGCCATGTTGTTCTATAGTTTTTGGTTACAATGTCTCTATAAATGCCAGGGCCTCCTGCTCGGTCACTTCCTGGGCACGGGCTATGATGTCCTGCGTTGCTGTGGAAAAGTCGCCAACGTTTACCAGATAACCCTTTTGGGCGTTACCTTGTCTGAATGATGTGATGCCCAGCTGGTGTGCATCTTGGGCACTGATGATGTAATACTTTGTTTTCATACTGTCTCTCTTGAAGTTGTTGGGAATTGTGCGAATAGTGGTTTATCGTCATCCATGCACAGAACTTTTCCGCTGTCATCTGCCAGAGCACGGTAGGCACTAAGCTCACGACAGAGGATGCCAGCGCGTGGACTGCCATCCTGTAGGTCATTTCTTCGTATGATGGCTTCCTCGCCATAGCCAACGCTCTCCCATCCACCGTTGCCGATGGAGAAGAACAGTTCCACGTCAAAATAAAGTGATAGGTTACGGATGTTACCTTGCCGATTCGTCACCTTGCCTTCGAGCACAACCATGCGTGTGTCGTGGAATACATATTTGCCTGTCTTGAACTCCACATCCTCTTCATACTGGCCGTACCAACGCTTCAAGCGGGTGACGAATGTCTGTGCTGCCTGACTGTTATTATAAGGAGTGGCAACACAGCGAAGCAACACGTTCTGTATGAAGTCCTGATCAAGAACTATTTCCTTAGTTTGCTCGCCGCTCACCAGCCAGGGCTGCTCGCTAAAGTCTGAGACCCATGCACGGGCAGTCGCATTCCACCACTGCCATTGGTAGCGGGCATAAGCATCTGGCACAACGTTCTCACCATAGTGTAGCTGAAGCGGGATGGAAAACTGCCCCCAGTGCTTGAACGGAGAAAGAAGCATCCTTCCGCGCCAGCGGCCAGTATCCAGCGATGCATTGAGGTTCGTCTGCGCCTCACAGCCTAAATCGCGGCTCCACTCCATATGGTGAGTCTCTCCCCTGCGTGTGTCCACAAAGTCTGCACGAAAGGCAAGAGATAGTACACCAGCGGGCGGCACGTTAACATAAACAGTCAGACGCCCAGTAACGTTATCCACGGCGTAGGTGTCATTGTTTGGAAGTAATTGTTCTGTACTATCGCCTGTGCGGAACGTTGCTGTCCACACCAAGTTGACCAGCTGAGAAGAATAGTCAGCGGTGGGTAGGGTGCCATCGGGATCGCTGACAATGAGCTGAGGTTGTAGGACGTATGGAGTAAGACGCCTGTTCGGTGCGAAGGATTGTGACATCGCATCGTATTTCTGAATGTATGAACCGCCGAGTTCCACCATCTGAAAGATGAAACTAAGTGGAGAGTGAACCACGTGGCCCGAAGTTTTTTTCAGTTTCATATCTATTTCTCGTTTACATGATTATCGAATATCTGGCCGACAGCACCTCAGGCTGCTCGGGCAGGCTGATGTCTATCTGGAAGCCTATCTCGCTGCCAGCCTCCCAGTTTCCCGGCACATCTACCGTCGAGTCCACGTCGAGCGTGAGGCCTTGCGTGCCAGTCGCGTGCTGGATGTTCCAGGCAATGTCGCCCTGCGCATCATTGCTCAGACGCTGCCAGGTGATGTTCTCTTTACCAATCTCTTCCTCCCTGATCTGCATTTCAGCATTCCACACACTGGCCACCAGCGTTGTCTTCCAGGGCTTCCCCGCAGGGAAGAAATCACCGGCGGTACTGATGATGTCGATGGCCATGTTCGAACCGCCCAGCAGACACACCCAGTCGGCATTGTTGAAGCGAGGTTCCTTGCCCTTTGTCGGCTTGTCAACGGCAGCCTGCCACAGACAGCCACCCCACCACACACGGTCAACGTAGTAGCCCTGCGCGTCTTCGTCCCAGCCACGTATATACTGCACGTCGCTCTTCCAAATACCACGGTCACGGGGCTTAAATTCAGGGTTGCCGTAATAGTCCAGTGTGATGAAGTCCTTTGCTATCAGCCCACGGGCATAGAGGTACGGGTGGTTGTAGTTGATGTGCTGGTCCTTCAGGAAGTCAAGGTCGGGAGGCAGACCGAGGAAGGCGCCATAGTTGTAGTCATGGACGATGGGCTGTGTCACACCCTGAAGGAAGAGGATGCGCCCGTCTTTTGACGACACGAACCACACCTGCTGGCGTGTCTCATCGACCTGGTTGCCCCAGCGGATGACGCGGGCGGCAACATCGGGCGCATAGTTCAGCCCGCCCGGCACGTCCTCGTTATCATAGAGCGTCACAACCATGGTGTTCGCCGTAGTGTCAACGCTGTCAACGCGCATCCACGATGTCTTGTACGTCCGGGCGCGGTCCAGGTTGTTCATCGAGCACTTCAGCACGTCGTAGGCATGAAACGTCACCACGTCGTTCTCATACTCCTTGCGCATCGTCAGCTTATACTGGCCGTTTCCCAGATATTCCATCGCGTCGATGATGCCACGGTCGCAGAAATAGGTGTCACCCTCGAGAACGTTCTGGTGGTTGATGACCAGCTCATTGAACAAGGCGCTGCCGGTGACGGTCAGGCGCTCGCACGTGATCGAGCCGTCGGGATTGAGTCTGATCTTGTTGTCGCCGATGATAAGACCCGCAAGAAACCTGACAAGAAACTCGGTGGCATCCTCACGATCCTTGCGCAGGTAGGGGCCATCCTCCATCGACTGTGCGATATGCTGCAGCAGGGCTATCAGCGTCTCGCCGACACGGGTGGCCGTGTTGGCATGGGTGCGCCGCTCGTCGCGGACGGTGCGGCACATCTCGAAGATCTGTTGAAAGGTAAGCTCTGCCATCTTGGTATTCTTTATGCGCAAAGGTAACTATGTGAGGGCGGGCATAAAACTACAGGACGCGCGTGCGCTGGAACAGCGCATCGAAGGCTTGCGTCATCATGCCCTGATATTCCCGTCCGTAGGCGGCGGCCTCCATCTCGTTGAGCACCATGCGCGAGGAGTAGTACTTGCGGAAGAACCAGTCGCGCTTCACGTGCGGCTTTCCGCCGGCCACGCGTTTCCCCTTCCAGCCAGGGCCAATCTTCTTTGGCTTGTCCAGCCCATGCTCTTCACGGTACTGCTCACCGCCCGGAAGGAGGAAGGGCAGCTGTCCGGCGTTCCATGTGCCCTCGCCACCACGTTTGCTGCTGTAGGTGCGGCCCAGCCTGTCGGTGTAGCCCTCGCTGAACTCGCGGCCCACGCCGTCGCTCACATACTTGCCATAAACGAAGAAGGAGTGCTCGATGGTGGTCACGGGGCCGGGGTGCAGATAGCCCACGATGCTGCTGCGCAGACTGCCAGTGTCATTGATGCGCAAACGGTCGATGCGCTCCTGCCAGTAGGTGACCATGTTCTTAGTCCACTGCTTGCGAAACAGTTCCTGCTCGCTCATGGCCTGCACACGGCCACGACGGTACGACTGTCGGCGGTTCTCCGCCAAGCGTTTCATCAGTCCCATAGATTACTCCTCCCAATCGTTAGCATCGAAAACGAGGTCTGTAGGCTCGTCGTTCTGTATCTGGAAGAAAAGGCCGGTGGCTCCGTTGAAGCTGTAGCGGCCATATTCATTGCTATACACATTACCAGTACCAAGGTACATCAGCGCATTGCCATACTTGTACGACTCCTTATCCTTGATGACCTTCGACAGCAGCTGCCGGAAGATCAGGCGGCAAAGGCGCAGCGCACGGTTGTAGTCCTGGGCGTCGCCGTACTTGTAGCCCGCGATGATATGGACGCAGTACACATTGCGGTCGAACCAGCCTACCTTATTGCTGAAGGTGTTCTTCGAGGTGGTGTCATCCACGAAGATGAAGTTCTGGTACTGGCGGTAGCCCTGCATCATCGGCTCCAAGGCTCCCGGACCGCTGCAGTAGTCCACCTTGAAATTGTTGGCCTTTGCCAGCTTGTTCTTTTCGCCCAGCTCGGCAAAGTAGGCCAGGGCGTCAAATTGGGTCTGTTCCATCTCATTTATTTACGATTTACGCATTTACGATTTACGATTTGTCACTTCTCGGGGTACTTGCGACGGAACTCCTCGGCCTCCCGGGCCTTGGCGTCCAGTTCGGTCAATGCGCGCCAGCAGTCCTTATCATAGACGGCCTGCTCCTTGGTGATGTCGCCGTCGGTAAGGGCGCGGATCTGCGCGTTCATCTGCTCCAGCCAGTTCACCGCTTTGCCCTGTACTACAGGGGCGGGCTTGAAGAAATGAGGGAAGAAATGCGACAGTCGCTTTTTCACATACGAGTACCACATCACCGTGCCGGTCAGTTCGGCGGCATCGAGGCTGGCAATGCCGACACTCGAATCATACTGCCCAGCTGGATACAGCAGACGGGCCAGACCCAGGGCATACTTCTGTTCTTTGGTGGAGAGATAGCCCTGGTAGTATTTCTCCATCTGGAGATAGTCGTGGAACCGCACACCGTGCAGCAGGGCGTCGACAGCCTTGAACCCCTGAATGCTCTCCAACCGCACATTCATGGTCTCGTAGCTGTCGACATACTCCAGCTGCCGGATGAAGTCCTGAACCTGCCACGACTGAAGGAAAAAGAAATGACGCTTCTTTTTCCCGTCGGCAGAACCGACGGGAACACAGCACGTCCAGCCGCCGGGCGTGCGGCCCAGCACCTCTATGCCCGTGAACCGTATCAGCATCAGCGTTCGGCCCTCTACGGAGGAGTACATGCCGCTGCCTATGACGTGAAGCGCATAGCGAAGCTGCTCCTGGGTCATCTCAGACCAGGAGCGCGGACAGCTCAGGTGCAGCACACCGTCAGCCGACAAAGTGGAAGGCGCTGTCTTCGGCATGGTTCTCGTAGTGTTCAAAATGGTTCAGACGGTAGCCCTCGCCGTCGGCATAGGTGGGATAGAGTGAAAGGTCTGCCTCCAGACGGTTCTGTAGGCGCATGTAGGTCTCTTCCTTCAGGCGAGTGTCCTGCGCGATACAGGCTCCGATATACTGCTGGCACAGCATCACTATGGGGGCATTTTCCGTAGTTAGCGTGTGGCTGGTAAGCTGCTCCAGCAGTTCGTCCATGTAGGCATTGCCCATGTGCTTCCGGAGGAAGGCGTCTGCACTCAGCACCATGGGGAAGTTCTGGTCCCAGTCCTCCGGCTTCGGGTGGTTGATGCCCGCCCACTGCTCTAACTGTTGGAGGCAGAAAAAGAGTGTCTGCACCGCCCATGTGCGCTGCGGCTGGGTGTTCCATCCTGGCACATGGAAGAGACGGTCGAGCAGCGTGCCAAGCAACAGTCGCTCCTGACGGCGAAGCTGCCCGTCGAGCGCATCGACGCGCTGCTTAGAGGCAGGCGCAGTGTCGTTCGTAGAGACCACACCGAAGCCGGTGTTGGTCAGCACCAGGTCAAGGCTACGCATCTCGCCCATGAAGGCGCGGACGCAGGCCAGACGCTTCACCGTCTGAACAAGCGCAGGATAGGCCAAAGCACCGTTTTCCACGGCCTGTGCGCCAATGTCGCCCAGCACCTGGCTCTCCAAGTAGGAAAGCTCGCTCTGTATCGCATCCTCCATCACGGCGAAGATGCTGCCTGAAGGCTCGCGTGCCGACGGCACGGCCTTCTCGAAATCATCCTTTGTTATTGTCAGGTTCATTGTTGTTTCCTTTTATGTCAAACTCTTTGTTTTTGTCGAGCGTGGTCATCTCAATCATCGGCACGTCGATGTCGTATTTCTCATCCCACCCGTTGAAGTGCATCATCACGTGGTAGGGCACCTCCATCACGTCGTGCCATGGCTTCTCTATCGACTGTTTCAGGTTGAACAGTTCGCGCTTGTCGCTGCCCGAGTTGTTCATCTGGCTCTTGCCCGGCGTGGCACCCACCATGTTCGGATGCACGCCCATGGCGAAGCACAGAGCGTTGGATGCTTCCACCAGGTCGTCGGCCCAGTCGCCACCCTCCTTCTTGTCCTCGCCCAGCGTGTAGATGCGAACCATGCGCACCTCCTTGCCGTCGATGACGGTGTCATAGCTGGTTATCCAAGCCTTGCCCGCATTCTCCGGCTTCGTGCAGAAGTCGGTGATGTCCTGGCGCTCCTTCTTGATGCGCGCCTTGCGCTTCTCAGGGTCGGTGATGCCCTCCTCGTTGCACACGTTGTTCCAGTAGTTCTTGTGTATCTCTATCTGGATGCGCGGCGCGGCGGTGTTCTTGATCATGAAGCGCTTGCCCGTGCCGATGAGACGGTAGATGTCGTACCATGCATCCATGAAGATGCTGAAGTAGTAGGGCACCGGGTACAGCTGGCGGCCTACGGTGGGCACACGGCAGACGATGGCAAACGAGCGGTCGCTGGTCTGCGCCTTGGTAAGGCCCGTCTCGGGGTCGGGTTCCTTGCCCAGGCGAACAAGGAGGTCGCCCAGCGGGTCCACATCGTCGAGAAGGGGATAGACCTTCGCCGTCTCGGGGGGCGTGTGCCGCCAGTTGGCCACGATGACGTAGGGCGGCCGGCCTGTCTTACGGTCGCGGGGCGCAAAGCGGCAGTGGCACGCATCCTTATGCCGCAGCTGCACAATCTTAGAGCCGTCGCGGCTCAGCGTCAACACCAGCACCGAGAAGAAGAAATACTTCATGTCGGTGGCCTGCTCCCAGAACTGCAGGTGGATGGCGTTGCGCATACAGAAGCGGCGAATCTCAGGGTCGCTGGCACGCTTGGGTTTCCCGGCGGGTGAACCGTCGGGCGCGTTCCGCTCGAAGAACTGCAGGCCTTGGCCGTAGCAGGTCAGCGTGTTGAAGTTCTGGCACTGTGCCGTCACCATGTTCTTGCCGATGAGCGTCTGCACGTGGTAGGGAAGCATGTTGTCGCCACCCCATGGCACATATTCGTACTCACGCCCGCCTATGCCTATCTGCTGCGTCACGTCGTCGTTGTCAGCGTCGGCAAAGGTAGAGTAGGTGTCCTTGTCGTAGTGGCTGATTACCTCACTGCGCACGCCCTGCAGCGCGTTCACCACCGAGCACGGCATCAATTCGTATTGCTCGTAGTCGCCCGTCTGGCCTACTTTTATTAGGTCTTGTTTCTCGTTCATATCCCAATTTGTGAAATTCGTGTAATTCGTGGTCTAAAGATATATGCTTAGTCCGTTGATTTCAAAGATGAAGATGTCTGGTACCGTCCGTATCTGGTTCGACACGGGGTTGATGATCTTGTGCCAGCCTTTCTTCCATGAAGAGCTGCTGACGTACCAACCACGGTACTCCAGCACGTCGCCCGTCTGACCCTCCCACACACGGAGGTTCACCGTCTGCTTACGCTCGCGGGCCAGGTCGAGGATCTGCATGGCCTCGTTGATATGTATGGCTCTCTTTTCCATTAATTGAAGGTGTTGTCGAAGGTGTTGTCAAAAATGCGCCCAGCACGTAGCAGCTGCACCACGTTATGGTTGCGCTGCGCATACTGGTAGGTGAAGGTGAAGCGGGGTATCTCCGCATCGTCGTTGCTGTGCTCGCTTTTCGACTCGGTGATGAGCAAATCCTTGCCCACGTTGGGGTTGCCGTTCTTGAAGTTCACGATGCGCACGGAGTCCGAGCGGAACACTTCGTCCCACCAGTTGGCCATTGCCGTGTTCAGCGGCCCCGTGTCGGCCTTGAAGCTGCGCGTCTCGTCAATCTTGTAGTTGCGCTGCAGCCGACCCACGTAGGCCATGCTCCGCTTGTAGCTCGGGTCAACCTTGTGGATGCCGGTGCAGTAGGCCAGTTCGTCAAGGCCGAAGCTGTTGACGAAACAGAGGATGGGCGCACAGTCGGGCGCCGACAGGTCCAGCTCGTAGTCCTGGGTGCGGCTGCCGCACGTCACCCTGTAGCACACGAGCGTCTTACCCGTGGCCACGAAGTTGTCGGGACTCACGTCGAGCGTCCTGTAGCCCGTGCCGCTCTGCACCACGGAGGGCGTGAACTGCGCCGTGGTGCCGTCGCTGTACTCGGCGGTGCAGGCGGCGGTCTCGCTGCCCGGCGTGTGCAGGTACTCCAGACGCCCCAGGGCGGTCTGCTTCGTGCCCATTAGGATGGAGAGGAAATGATTCGCGAGGAAGTTCTCGGCGGTCTCGTCGCCGAAGTCGGCCTGACAGTACACCACCTGAGTGCTCGCGCTGAAAATCTGCGTCTCGGCCTCGTTGGCGGCGGTGATGCTCAGCGTCACCGTCTGGCGTTGGCGGGCGTAGGGTGTCACCAGGTCGCTCAGTTCCTCCAAGGTGATGACACCTGAAACGGGCCACAGCCATTCCTGATAGACCTGAGTGCCGTCGATGCTGATGGTGACAAGCGCCTTCGCCGACGTGCTCACAGTCACGTCGGGGATACTGCACGAAAATTCCTTGCTTCTGAGTGTTGCCATGATGCTGCCTTCGTTTTGTGCAAAGGTAGCAACACACAGACAAGCCTAAAACTACAAAGGGCGGCGCGTCATCGCGACGCACCACCCCCAAGAGACGTAAAATGTAAAAAATGTGTTGTCTGTATCCTACACCTGCCGCCAGATGGCCCATACTACGGAGCCGTCCTGCTCGGTGGTGGTGCTGTAGTCGTGGTCGGTCATGTAGGCCACGATGGTCTCGGTGCTCAAAGTGAGCATCGGCATCAGATCGTCCATAATCTGGAGCGATGTCTTGTTCTCCTGGATGTAGCCCGTCTTGGGCAGGGGGCTACGGAACAGGAAATAGCTGTCGAGCAGCTGCTGCGCAAACTGCTCGTTGCGGTCCTGCTGCCGCTCAGTCTCGTTGTGGTTCATAGCCAAGTGTCTTTTCAAGTTTCTCGAATTGTCTGCGTATCAGTTCCAGGTCACGCGCAAAGCGGAAGAACTCCCAAAGGTTGTCATCGCCGTAGGCCGACTGCTTCAGCGCTTCCTCGGCATTGCCCAGCTTCACGATGATAGCGTCCACGTTGCCGGCAGAGCAAAGCTCGCTGATGGCGGCCACGTTCTCAGAGGTCATCATAATATCGGCACTCATAGACCACCTCCTTCCACCATCCTGATGATTCCACATACCACGTTGCCCAGCAGCTCCGGCAAGCCGCATACCAGCATAACCAGAAGCCCGAAGAGGGCCGTGAAGGACAGTCCCTGAAGGGAGAAGTGCCAGGGCGTGAAGCCCGCGATCTGGCAGAATTGGCTCTGCTCGATGGCACGGTCGAACCGCGCACGCCAGTTCTTTACAATCCTTTCCACTCTGGAAAGAACCGAGGGCTGAACCTGCCCGAGTTGAATTACATTTTGCATATTGCACTATCTTGTAAGCTTACCAGCGAACCGCACTGGCGCGGAGACAGAGAAACGGCTGCACTTCCCGTTGCTTACAAGATAGTGACTCACCCAGAGGGCAGTTAATCTTACGAGAAGGCAGCCGTTAAGAGTAGTTACTCTGAAGGCATAAAAAATGCCCGGCAATTGTTGCTGAGCGTCTGACGTGCGCCCTGCCGAGTGGATTACCACTATCTTGTAAGCGGGTGCAAAGGTACAAAGAAAAAGCGGAACCAACAAGAGATTCCGCTAATTTCTATGCTTATTTAGACATAGTTTATTTTCTATGGATAATTGTTTTTGCTGTCCCCTCCTTACTTACGACAACATTTACACCTGGCTCTAAATTATCGCGGCGTACACCATTGAGGTTATAAATCCCCGCCTTTGGTATGTTATCCGTCCGCACAGTCTCTATGTTTGAAAGTTCATTAATGCTTCTGATATTCTTAAACATTCCCCAATCTTTGTTGCTTTTGTATTCTTCAACGCATTCGTCAGGAACGTAAAGGAAACATTCTCTTAAAACTTTATTATCAACACTATTAATAACAAGAGTTGGAGGAGTATTTGCCCTTACAACGAGCGTAGTTAAATTCGGAGCGGTATCGAAGCCTCCGACAAACCACACCGTGGAAGGAATGTCAAGTTCCGAAACTTCAGTTTCCCAGAAGGCATAAGAACTTATATATTTAACTCCTTCTGGAATGACATATTTTGGACTTGCTTTCTTTGACGGATATATAATCAGTTTCGACTTATACTTATCATAGAGCACACCTTCGTCATCAGACAAATAATTGCAATCAGACGCATCAATATACTCAAGATTTGGACAACCATAAAAAGCCAAAGGGTCAACTACCTGTGCATGGGGATTAAGTTTTATTTTTGAGAATGAACCGTAAATGCAATAGGGTTTCAAAACTTTCACATAAAAGCCTAACTTGATAGATGAGATACCCTCTCCATTTCCGAAAGCACTCTTACTTATTTCTGTTACCCTATATTTTATCCCTCCGATTTCAACTTCATCAGGTATTACGATGTCTCCTGATGCTATACTTCCTTCAGAAACGGCAACTTCATATATCGGCTGATAATTAATGCCATCAAAAGTAGATGTTGGCGTTTGAGAAAAACCAACAGCACAGTAAAAGGCCAGCAAGATAAACAAACCAATTATCTTCATGCCTATTAAATACTCACGCCTTTCTGTCTGTTAAAGTGACGTACTGCAAACAGAAGCCCAGCGAGGCAAATAGCAGCCATAATCAAAAATGTGTATGCCAGATTCATAGTTTTAACCTCCTATTTTTTATTAGATTTACGTATCAAGTATATTCCACTTATAACGAAAACGATAACGGCTGTAAAGCCCGATATGGCCAACGGCCAATATTCTATTTCCTGGTTCACCAGTCCGGCCAGCAGAACACCTCCAATAATCAGTTTCGCAACATCAAGGCAGAAATCTCCCATCTTGGAAGCGACTTCGTTCTTCTCTTTCTCCTTCACCTCTGGCAGCTCCAGCTGCTTGTTTAGGGTGTTCTGCGGCTTATTTTTCTCTCTTCGTGTGCTCATTGTGGGTGCAAAGTTAATGCTTTTCTCCGAATCTTGCAAATTTACTTAGTATTTTTCTTAGTAAAATTGAAAAAAGCCTGGCAAGACGCTTACCAGACTTTCCATTTGTTTATGATGATTCGTATGAGAAAAAAGATTGCAGCGGCGGCCACCATCCAGAGGAGCGTGCTGCCCAGGCGCTGCTTCACCAGCTGCCAGCGGTTGGGCGGCTTCTCCACCTCCTTGACCACGGTGATGGTGTCGCGCTGGATGAAGGAGTCCACGCGCAGACGGTCGCGCCAGCGGTCACGATAGACAATGTTGTATTTCTCGATGAACACCGTGTCGCCACGCTGCACGATGCAGATGCTGTCGTGCACAAAGATGGAGTCGCGCAACGAGGTAGTGTCTTGTCTGTGGACGAACACCTCGTGATATTCGGGCACAGTAACAATACGTGTGGATGTACAACTGCTCATAGTAAGCAAACAGGCGCAAGTGCAGAACAACCACAGTAAGATTGCGGAGTAACAGGCAATTTTCCATTTCATAAGCTCTCGATATATTTGATGATTCCTTCTACGTGGAGCCGCTCGATGATGTGGCGGCCTTCGTCTGAGAGCAGCAGGTCGCAGTCATCCAGGTTGTCCATAAAGAGATTCTCGGTGAGCACCGCCGGACAGAGCGTGTTGTCGAGCACGTAGAGCTGCTGCGGCCAGTATTTCAGCTTCGCCGTGGGCTGGCGTATCTTCAGCCCGTTGGTCTTGGCGGCGTCGAAGAGACACCCGGCCAGCATCTTGCTGCGCTCTGAGGCCTTCGAGCCCACGCACACCTGCCAGCCGTTGGCCTTGTGCCACTGGCCGTCGCTGACTGAAGCATTCACATGGATGCTGACATAGACCACGCGCCTTGCGCCTCTCTGGCGGCACAGCTCGTTCACAAAGTTCACGCGCATGGCCAGCTCGCGGCTGCGCTCCTGTTTCACCGACTGCGACTGCATCGACTTCTCCAGATCGAGCGGTTCGAAGTCTATCTCCGCTTGTATGCCGTATGAGCGCAGCTTCACGGCAATCTCCCGGCACAGTTCACGGCTATAGACGGCCTCGCCCAGACGCCCGTCCGGGCTCTGCTTCCCTGGCTCACGCAACCGGTGGGCAGTGCCCAATATCACAAGTATCTCACTCAGCTTCATCTGCCACCTCCTTCCTGCCGCCGGGTGCGCGGTGCTCCTCGCGGCGCAGTCGCTCCATCTCGCTGTGTATCTCGTTGCGCAGCTGCCCGAAGCGGTTTACCACATAGACGCTGATGCCAAACAGGCCGAGGGCGGCCGACAGTGCCTCGCCGATGTAGGTCAGCGGCCCGGCACCTATCTCCAGCGTCATGAAGAACGATATGAAGGCCATGGCCACGGCACTGGCGATGAGCACCATGGCCGATGTGTACTGGATCCAGTCTTTTGTATTCTGTTTCATAACGATGCCATTTAGCTTGATTCCAGCACAAAAGTAGCCTTTACCCGCGATTGATAAAACTACGAGGCCGCTTGTAAACAATTTTCCATGCCGCCCGTGGCGGCTCGCGTCATTGCCGGCAAGTACACTTCCGATGGCACATTTTGGCGGCAAGTCGCACCAAAACGGCGGCAAGTGCCGCCCATCAGCGCAGCCTGCTCTGGCAAGACAGGCAAGAAAAGTGGGATTTTGCGAGGAAATTCCACTACCCCCACGCCCGAAACACCGATTCTCTGAGGGGTTTCGGGCCGCGCCGTGCGCGAAAAGCGGGAAGCAACGCCTTTCCCAGCCCCCACCGCCCTACGCCCGCGAGCGACTTGCCCCGCTTGCCATAGCGGAATATGTCAGGGATTTTCTTTGTAACAGTGTGTCGGCAAGCGTGGGAGTGTCAGAATGTGTGCCCCGCATCCGCGGTCGCTGGCAAGTGTGACGTGTCACTCTTGCGAGCAATCATCATGGAGGGGGCAATGCCCTCTCTGTGATGAAACGATAGATGCCAGAGGCATAAGCAACAGTCGCCGAGTAGGCGAAGAAGCCCATGCCCGTCGAGGGCATAAGCATAAAGTCTGCGAAAAGCAGAAAACACCCATGCCCGTCGAGGGCATAAGCATCACGTCGCCGAATAGGCGAAAACATCCAGGCAAGCACCTTTACGGCTGACGGCCGTACAAACAGGGTGGCACTATGACACCCAGCCCCAGCATATCCGGAACCGTGGAGAGAAGTGGAGCATCAGCCGAATGAAGTGCCTGGCTGCAAAGTGGCGGTGGTGCCCTGGCACGTCATCGATGTGTGTATGAATGTTATCTAAGCTTGCGTGACAACAGTCATACTCTCTTCGATGCGAACCACCACCTTGCAGCCGACAAGGCTCTTCATCCGGCTCATGTGCAACGGAGCGCAACGAGTGCAGGATTGCGGGGCGGGTGCCATGGTGCGCGTCCTGTTTGACGAACACGAATAACTCTGGTGGTGACAGCCGCCAGTGTTGCAGTATGAGTGTTCAGGTGCGCAGGGGTTCGAGGGCGGGAAAGAAGATGGCCGCAAGGCCATAAGCATTAAGTCGGCGCATAGCCGAAGAAGTCAAAGATGCCGCAAGGCATAAGCATCCATCGCTGAATAAGCGAAAACACCACATGCCGCAAGGCATAAGCATCCATCGCTGAATAAGCGAAAACACCACATGCCGCAAGGCATAAGCATCCGTCTGCGAATAGCAGAAAACACCGATGGCCATCAAGGCCATAAGCATCATTCGCCGAGTAGGCGAAAACATCAAAGGGCAGATAAAAAGGAACAAAAAGCCATAGTTTTATCTGCCCTATAAATTAAGCAGACTCAAATCTGCTTAATATCTATCCGCTTTGCGGAAAAGTCTTGTCCTGCCAAGGAACAGTGCTCCCAGCACGTCGGCACCAACGGCTTGCATTGCGTCGATGAACGCACTGGATGACTGGCCAGTCGTATAAATATCGTCGATGACCAACACTTTCTTACCTCTGAACCAGTCAGCGTCGATATGCACGTAATGCTTGATGTTGGTGCAAAGCTCATAATCTCCAGTGACGTGTGCCCGTTTGCGCGAGCCGCTCACCTGTACGCGGTCGAAGCCATTGACTGCGCCTGTCAGTCTGCACAGCTCACTGGAGAACCGCTTCCAACGTCTGACGTGCGCAGCCGTCGTGCTTGCCGGAATACATACGATGACAACCTCTGACATATCTGTAGCGGCAAGCGCCTTGGCAAACAGACGTGCTGCCCACCGGCTATAGACGTTACGACCGTCCTTGAATCCGAGGATCATGCGGCTGACGTCCTGCTGCTCAAACGATGCACGGTGCAGGAACCGCTTCGGGATGTACTCAAACAATGCATACTTCAACATGGCTTCAGGGCTTTGAGGTGAAACAAATGAAAGAGGCCACCTATGCGGCAGCCTCCGTTGACGGTTCACAGATGGCGATTCGCTTACCAGCGGCAACCAGCTTGGGCAGATACGTGTCAAGTGCATGCTGTGGAAACGATGCGGTGTTGCGACGGCCTTTCTTCGTGATGACAATACCCAGAATCTCGCTCATCTCTTCAGCATCCTGCGAGTAGGCCGTATAGAAGTCTTCTTCGCGGAAAAGCAACAGCGCGTCGGGATGCTTGGCCTTGAGATCCTTAAACTGCCGCACTGAGGCCGACGACTCTTCCATCTCGACACACTCTGCAACTTTCTTCTTTTCCTCGGCCTCCTTCAGCTTCGCAATCTCCTTCTGGAGGTACTCGATAGTTTCGGGGGCTATCTTCACGCCCATCTGCTTTTTCAGGATGAAGCAGTAACGTAGGGCTTTCAGCGGACTGGTGCAGTGTTGCATTCCCAGCTGCTCATTGTTGATGGATACCTGCCAAACCATAAATTCGCTGCGGTTCGACTTGACCTGACTGACGATAATCATTCTCTCTTCCATAGTTGTGATTGTTATTAAAGGGTGATACATTCAGAATTGAAAAGGTAGACCTCGATGAAGGTGATGTCAACGCCCAGGCTGTAGGCATACTGCTCGGCTTTCTCGGTGGCATCGTGGAAACTGTCGGCTTCTACTTCATATTCGTAGCTCTCGCCGTCCTCGGTGTTGATGACTACCTGGTAGATGTTGCTTGTATAGTAGTGGTTGGCATACAGGCGGGTGTGGGAAAAGATGGATGTCTGAACTGAGTGTGTCATAATTGTTCGTTGTTTGAATGGTTTAACTTGTGCCCCTGCGGGCTGTTCAATTTTTACGTGCATATAGGAGCAGCAGGGAGAAGGCATGGAAATGCAAGGTTTGGCCGAAAAATTTTCAAGACCTGGCCTTGGGATTTTGGAATAGGAGCAACTGCACCCCAAAATCCTTGAAAAATTTTCGAGACAACACCTTGCAGAATGCCGCCTGCGCTAACTTTGCAAAGTAAAAATGATGAAGCCCAGCAAGGGAAGAGCAACAAGTGCCATGGGCAACGACATGACACATATCAGACATCCATCTCCACACCCGGCCTTGCCTACGACCGACACAAAAAGGGAACATCACAGGGCAGTCATACCATGGCAAAAGAGAGCCGTTTGCGGTAGAAGCCAAAACAATTTACGATTTGACGATTTACAATTTACGATTCGACATCGAGAAGCCGGAACACCACCGCGCCCATGGGCGACCACCACCCACAGAGGTCAGATTTTCAAAAGACGATGGGAACACACCCAGACAGTCACAACCATGGGAGAGAATTCGCGCCCACCGTTCCCCGGGCATGAGCAAAGCGAGCGGCCCAGGGTTGGGCGGGGTACGGTGGGCGCGATACAAAAACAAAGGCAGTCAGGCAAGCAGAACCGCATAAAATGAGCCTTGGCAGGGTACCAATATACGAAAAGCAGACGGGAGCATCACTGCTGCCGTCTGCATCAACCTTAAATGTTCAACTGTGAGTTATCCTGAAATCTACATAGATAGATGAAGTAGTGTAAGATGGTCAGCCCCCGAAATAAGAGGTGAATCCTGTGGAGGGTTGCAGGGCGTAGGCCGGGATGAATTTCTCCACGCCGATGCAGAGGGTGTCGAATGCGTCGGAACCGTCGGTGCGGGCTTCCAGTTTATCCTCCTCGGTCTCGGCCAGCTTCTCGCCGCGCTTGTCTTTTTTCCCGTTATAGACGGCGGCCGTGGTGATGCTGAGGAGCAGATCCGGGTTGTTGTCACGATTGATGAACACCTGGTGCGTGGCCTTGCCCACCAGCATTCGGTTCACAAGATGGTACTTGTCAACGTGGCCCATGGGATTGCCGATATAGACCTGTTCGACCACCCATCCGGCAGAGAGAAGGAGGTTGCTGATCAGGATGTAGAAGTCCTCGTTGTTGTTGGCCGCGAAGCCCTGGCCTTTGAAGGTGCTGTCGAAGACGAAGTACACCTGACGCTGGCGGTGCCAGGCGTAATACTTATTGAAGAGGGCAACGAGGGCGTCGAGCGTCTGGTACTTCACATAGAACGACTTCAGGACGCACAGCCGCCCGTCCCTGGCCACCTGACCAACCACCAGCCAGTTGATATTCGCGTTTGCATCGAAGGCAATGACCAGCGGGGCATCCGGGTCACAGTCGGCATCCAGCCGACAGTCATCCTCGATGTGCTGCACCTGCTGCAGCGACAACTTCGACGTGTCCGGGGCCGTGTAGAGATTGACGCTTTCCCGCATAGAGCCATAGAATCCGTCGGCCTGTATGCCGATGTGCTTGCACATGATACTGGTGGCAAACGTCAGCGGTGGCAGGTCGCGCTTCATGCGCCTGATGAAGTCCTCGCCCAGCACTGCAATGTTGTAGATGCTGGGGAACCGGCAATAGAGCAGCGTGTTCTTACGGAGGATGAAGAGGTCGCGGTCGATGCGCTTCAGCTCTGCCTGATAATAGCTGAGCCGTTCCGGGTGCTGCTTCATGCGCTGCGTAAGCTGCCAACGCTGGTACACCAGCCCCTCCAGACATTTCACCAGCTCGGAGTCCATTTGCTGCTCGTAGTTCATGAACCAGGAACCTTTCTTCGTGGTGGCCGTGTCGCAGGTGATGGTCAGCCCATGGTGCAAGTGGCAGTTCTTGAAATACATCTCATTGCCTCGATTCGTCTGGAAGGTCTCGTTCTTCAGCTTGTCATAATCGACATATTTTGCTTCGTCGATAAGTACATGGTCAATTGACAGGCCAGCGGAACTACCGTCGCGGTCCTGGGAGACAATCTGGCAGACGCTGCCGTTGTAGAATCCGATGCAATTCTCCCAGTTCTGCGGCGTGAAGATGGGGTCTTTCCATTTCAGTCCCTTCCATGGTTTCTTTCCCACGGTGTAGTGAACGTCGCGTTTGAATCCCCATCGCTCCCAGTGTACCAGGAGCGAGGGCAGCGTGTTAGTAAGGCATTTCTTGTAGGATGGAGAGACGAAGCCTGTACATGATCCTGGCATGTACTGGAACACCTGTATCAGTCGGGTGGCATCAATGAGGCCTTTGCCGGTACCACGTCCCATCTCGCCCACGAAGTCACGGGGCGAGAGAAACAGCGGATAGAGCTGCGCGTCGTTGAAGTACTGTCGTTGTTTCTCTGCCATCACTCACTCGGTTTATCATCGGTCGGCACTTCCTCGTAGTCGGCATATTCTTCATCGCGGCTGTAGCGCTTGATGAGTTTGTCGCGCAGCTGCCGCAGATTCTTCGGAGCCTTGATGCCCAGCACCGAAGGATCGTCCGTCGGTACCAGCTCCAAGGGCACAATGCGCTCGAAGGCTTTGTCGGGCGTGTCCTCTTTGTCCGTCTGGTTATTCAGAATGTAGTTTTTCTGCATCGAGGCCACCGCCCTCCAGTTACCATCGCGGCGGGCGGCCTGCCGGTCTTCCTCGATCATCTGGTTCACGCGCCAGCGGGCAAACTCCTTCGTCGTGGCTTCCAGATTGCCTATGAGAATCTTCAGGAGGTGGATGTCATCATACGCTTGGCTCTTGCCCACTTGGAAGAGCTGCATGCAGCGGCTCACCAGTTCCTTGGGCGAGGTGCTGGGATATGAGCGCCAATAGGCACTCAGCTCACGCAGCCGCTCGACGCGCAAGATGGTGTCCTCGGGCACCAGCTGGCGGCGCAGTTCGACGGAGTCCTGTGGCAGGTACTCGCTATAGGCGTCTATGTTGACAGGAACACTCATAGGTCAATGTCGCGGATCATTCTTCTCAGGTAGCCCCGGCAGGCTTCGTCGGCGGCGGGGCTGCCGGCATCCACCAGTTCCAGGTTCTGCTTGCGCAGCTTCAGGGCGGTATCGGCGTAGCCCTTCAGGAAGGCACGGCGGGCAGGGTTGCCCGGCGTGTTCACATCGTCGTGCAGCTCCTTCTCGTCAATATCCAATAATGCTGAAATCTCCGGTAGGGGCGTCAAATGACTGGAGAGGTCTTGTATTTTGGTCAGTAAGTCGCTGGAATAGTCCATTGAGCTGAATAGAATTGTTGTCAACGAGGTCACGGAAGCCGCTGTATTGCTGATAAAACACCTCTTGTGCGGTGGTGACCAGCGTACACTCGGCGCGGTCGCCATACGTCTGGTTCTGGCTGGAGATGACTGTCACCGTCCATTGGTCATTCTGAACCAGTACCACCTTCGAGTGGTTCTGACTCAGATAGACGGCATCGAAGCACTCTTGCATCTCCTTATAGAGGCGGTATGTTTTCTTCGATGCTTTCAGGTCGGCCAGCAGCACCGATTTCTGCACCAGTTCTTTCTTTCTGAGGTTGTGGAAACCACGGAGGAAGGCATCACTCGTAGAGAAGGTGCTGACATACACATCGGCTGGCCCGGTCTGTTCCAGGATCCAGCCCAACAGCCCCAGCGTATGAAGGCCACGCCCCAGATGCGACTGCAGCGGGTACGTGGCCATAGGACGCAGGATTTCACTCGGACTCTTGCCCTTGCTCATTCTCCTGAGAGGTTTCAGGTTCGACTGTCACTTTGATGTCGGCACTCAGCAGCTGCTCGCGGCGCTCATCAGTGAGCGTGCGGCCATACTTCAGCAGCACATCGACGCGCTGCTGAACACGACTGCGCAGACTCTCCAGCTGCTTTTTCTGCTCCTCGTTGAATTGCTCCTCCTTTGCGGCGGCTACCAGCTGGAGCAACTGGGGCATATTCTTCGAGATGTAGCTGTCGGCATTAGCCAGTTCTTTCTCCTGTTCAGGTGTGAGGGTTTCGCCCGAAGCTGGCGCATCGGGAACTGTGGCCGTGTCAGCGGTCAGCCGAAAATCGTCGTAGCGGGCCATGTCATCCTTGTACTTATACCAGGTCTCTTTGAGCACCTTCAGGTGTTCGTAGCGGTCGCACGGCTCGGTGAGCGTCTTCAGCGTCTCAAAGGTCTGCTTGATTTTCTTCCACCGCTCGGCATTCTTGGGCCAAAGGGCTTGAATCTTCTCGGGCAGACGGTCGTGGTCGGGTCGGATGCCCTTGCGGATATACATCTCGTTGCCGCCATCCTTTTCGGGTGGCTGCGGCACTGGAAGCAGTTCCGCCTTTTCCTCTACGGGAATAGGCTCGGCATTGATGACCGCCTGTATGTGTGGGGTAATCTCGCTGTCGAGCTTCACCACATCCTTGATGGTCTGGCCGTCCTGACGCATCTGCAGGAACCGGCGCAACTTGTACTCCAGGAAAGCAAGCTCGCGCTCCTTGCGTCGCATGATGCGCTGGTACATGGCTTGGTCGCGGTTAAGCTGGAGCAGCAGCATGGCTCCGGCTGCAATGGCCTCTGGCGATGTGTGGTCGCTCTGCAACCACTTCGCGATTTGTTCTGTAAACTTTGGGTCAATCATATTTCTTCACTGTTAATAAAAAAGTGGTGGGGCGGCAACGCTGTTGAAGCGGGCCGCCCCACGGTCACCATGAAAGCATGTGCGAAATGAGAAGGGTTAAGTGGTAACCAGTTCATCGGTGGCACCGTTGATGGTACCGTAGGCCGTCACGATGTTGCCCTCGTAGAACGGAGCGGCAAACTCATCGGTGACGCTCACCTCGATAGTCGTGGTGTTGGCATCGGTGGCAGCCTTGCCGTAGGCTTGTTTAAGTGAGAGCTCTGCTTGATAAGCAGGAGAACCGAACAAGCGGCATTTGCCGTCGGCCATGGGAACGATGATAACCACGTCGTCATTGTTCAGCTGGGAGATAAGGCCAGTGACCTTCTTTCCAGTACCGGGCAGAACGAGCGTTATTTTATTCAAGAACGTCTTGGAACCATACGATCCCTGGTTTTCACATTCAGGCTCGCTCTCGTTTGGAACGAGGTCAATGCGGAACCACTTCTTGTCTGCGGCCAGTACAAAAGAGGACGTACTGGGTATCACAGCAACGGCATCAAGGCTTGCAGGTGATGCAGCCGGACGTGGGAACGTCACGATGTCGCGGCGTGGGATATAGTAGGCATGGTTGCGCGTGCCAGGCAGCGACTTGTCGCCCATGCAGAACTCTATGTCGCCATAGAGGGCGGCATCGTCAGAGCAGCGCACTTTTGCAGTATCAGGCATAATGTCTAATTGTATTAAGTTCGTATTAAGTTATTACAAAGTATGGGCGGCGACCCCGACGCATTTTAATCCAAATAGCCGCCGACCCATTAATGAGAGATCAACGCGTGTAGTAGGTGGTACCCTGCTGCGGCGTAGTGTCAGTAGTCTTCACGTACTTGGTGCCGCTCTTCACGAACCAGCCTTCCGTCTTCGGGTTCTTACCCGTAGTGGTGGTGACGGCGGTGAAGAAGCGCACGACATTCAGCATCTCAGGATTGATGCTCAGGTACTGCTCGCCATAGAAGAGGTTTGCGATGAAGTCCAGGTCATAGTGAGAGGTCAGAGACTTCTCGACCAGGAACGACTCATCCTGTCCCTTTTGGTTCCAGAGCGAGAGGATGTTGGTACGCGGTGTGAGCGACAAGTAATTGTCGGGCACGTTGGCCAGTGGCACGAACTCCACATTCGGTGCTCCCTCCAGCGATGCCTTCTGGTACTGCTGGTTATATGGAAGAGAGCCGTGGTTCTTCTGGTAAGACTCCTCGTAGAAGTGCTTGGTGCGGTCGCTCATGAAGAGCTTCAGGCGCTGCTTACGCAGCTTGGGGCCAATGCCCTTCCATGAGCCAACGCCAAAGAACCAGTCCTTCAGGAGGTCTTCAGTGTTCTCGGCGGTGAAGGCCTCGGGCAGGTAGTACAGGTTGCCTATCTCCTGCGACATCTTGTCGGCAGCAATCTCGGCTTCCTCGATGGTGCGGAAGCCGTTGAAGAGATCGTGGGTGGTGGTGCCGTTTTCATCGCGTTCGGCATCCCACATCTCCATGAAGAGCTTCTCGCCCAGCTGTGCCATGATGTAGGCGCAGACGCGCTTCACCCAGGGCACGTTCTTCAGACCGTCACCCTTGGTGATGTCACTGCCCCACAGGCTCTGGACGATACTGTTAGGATCGATAGGCTCGATACAGTTACCGAAGTAGGTTTCCAGCGTGCGCTGCACGATGGCCATGGCACCGTTGCCCATCTTGTACTTGTCGTAAGGGCCAATCTCGAAGTTGCCCTTCATCTCATGCACGTGCTGCTTATAGCGGATGCCAGTGCGAGTTGTCATGTGCTGCAGTGCAGCCTGCATGGCAAACATGGGCATCACGATAAGCTCTGTGCGGTACTGCTGGAAACTCTGAGAGAGTTCCGCAGGAGTGAAAGTGGTCTGGGGATCCACTGCGGTTGCGGGTTTTGCCATAGCTTACAGAGCATCCTTAATGGTGTTAAACAATTCAGTGGCAGCGCTAACAACGTTAGCGTCGTCCACCGTTTCCTCACTCTCCTGGGCAGGGGCACCCTTCAGATTCTTGATCTGATCGTCGCGGTCCTTCAGGTCGTTCTCCAGCTTCTGAATCTTCTCCTTCTGAGCCTTCAGCGTCTTGGCTGCCTCGTTACAGGCATCGGTCTGCTTCTTCAGCTCATCGTCGATGGTCTTCAGCTGGTCCTGCGTCAGCACGACGTTGCCCTGCTCATCCGGCTTGAAGCCGTCCTTGATGGCCAGCAAGGCCATCACGGCAGTAAACACTTTGATCATCTTGTTTTGAAGTTTATTGGTCGAGGGTTCTGGAATGAGGCCTTTCAGCATCTCCACGACCTTTTGGAGAACGCCTGCGGTTGGATTCTCCTCGCCCGTCTCGGGATTGAACCCACGGGGCAAGGCTGGTAGACCCATATCCTTAATCAGTGAATTGGTAATGCGATTCTGTACCTGGTCCTGCACCTTCTCGGCCTCGAAGATTTCGTCAACGAGTCCGAAGTCCTTGGCTTCGCTGGCTTTAATCCAGGCGGCGACCTTCATCTTTGCTTTCACATCGTCGGCAGACTTTCCGCTCTTCTCGGCATAGATTTCAGCCAGAACATCGTCGACGGTGTTCAGCTGGGAGCGGGTGAACTGTAGTTTCTTCACCAGTTCGTCAATCTGCTCTTTGTTGTACTGCCCCCATGAGTCAACCCAGCCCATGGCATTGTGAATGAGGATGAGCGCATTCTTCGACATCTTCACCGTCTTGGCACCCATGGCCATGAAGGTGGCGCTACTGGCCGACATGCCAATGAAGTGGCACGTCACCTGTCCGTGGTTCTTGAACAGCTCATAAATCTGCAGCCCGGTATCAACATAGCCACCTAAAGAGCAGATGGCCACATCGACGGGCTGATCCTTTTTCTTATCCAGGATGTACTTCACGAAGTCAGCCGAGATGCCCCAGCCGCCAACGGTACCAGTGAGATAAAGGTCGTATTTCTTCATTTCTGCCTTCGATTTTCGGCAAAGGTAGAAATGAAGTTGCCAAAGTAAAACTACCCGCTACCCTATAATAATGGGGATTCTTTGACTGGAAGTCCAAGTCACAGTCACTTCATCCAGTTGTGAGTCAGTCATATTATCTGGGTGGTTCTTTGTAACAGTACCAACTGGATAGGGACGCGCATCGCTTCCAATGAGGTATTTGCGACCGTCGGCGGTGTGGCAACGATACACCCAGCGGCCACCATCGTCATAATCTTCACACGTGCGGAACACCAATTGTGCAGTGTGCAATCGCACACCATCCTCTACCTTGTCGCTGATAGTAAGGCGCGCAGGCACTTTTATGACGAGCGACTGCCAATGAACATCGTTGGCCACCTTTACGCTGTTGGTACCAACACGGATAAAACCTGTGAGTGACGAGACCGATACGCGGTCGATGGCAATGACATTACGGGGACTGTTCATAATTGTTCTTAATTGTTCTTAACTGTTTATAAATGTTCGCGCGTGTACGAAAGCGGTGGTCTTTATGGGATGATTTTCGCCCGGTTTTAACTTTTATTGTCTGTTTTCGTGCGGCTCCGCTTCCTCATATCGACGCCGCAGGCCAGAAGCCGCTCGCGCTCGCGGTAGAACCGCTGGCGGATGGTGTCGGCATAGTCTATCGACACGCCGTGCATCTCGCACCAGGCATAGGCCGCCGTCTGCAGCTTCGAGTCCTGGTCGCACATCTCCTTGAACTCGCTGTAGAGATTGTCCTTGAAAAGCGCCTCGATGTACTCGGCAATGAAACGCTTGCCGGAGGGCGTGACGTAGTTCCACGACTCAGGATCCTTCTGTTTGGAGTGGGGGATGCAGACGGGCGTCAGTCCGTCGGCGGCCACATCTGGCCCCACGCCGTCGGGCCGCTTGCGCAGCACGGCAACGATGCGGGCATTGCCCACCGACTGAGGCGGGAACACCACGGGACAACCGAAATGATGGACGGCCCACTGGCGGATGAAAGGTTTTAGTTCAACGTAGATAACAAATTGGCTCATGCTTCATGATGGTAAAGATGGTGCAAAGTTAGTGATTTTTCCGTAAAAGAACCACTAAAATAGGAAAAATCTAACTATAATTGACTTTTTCGCTTCCCAAGGCTGATATAATTCTGTCCGAAAAAGGTGTAATTTTGTAACAGGGACTTTGTAACGGCCTAATCGTTTGTAACTCAGTAACTTTGTCAACGGTACAAACTTCCGTTACAAAAATATCGGCCAAATTGGGTTTGTAACACTGGCGTTTTTCTGCAAAATCCCGTTAAAACGGAGCGTTACAAACTGGCTCCTGTTACAAACTTGGAAATTTCGTAACAGGTTTGTAACGTAACTTTGTAACACCCGCCGACCCCTTCCAAACTCCTTTTCTACCTTACTTTTCGTCACTCTCTCCGACATCTGTTACAAAGTTACGAAAGTTTTGTATAAAAAAGAGATGGGAAGGGAAGAGGCAGGGCGTGGCCGTCGGCATGAAGCCGGTGGGGTGACAGTCACCAGGCGTGGCCACTGGTCGCCCATGGGGCGCAGAGAGAGAGGCAGCAGAGCCACAAAAAAATGTAACTCTGCTGCCAAAAATAATTGCCAAAAAGTTTGCGTATCTCAGGGAAAATGATTACCTTTGCACCATATTTAAATTGCCTTTTTGCGTACTTATTTGGAGGGAAGAAAAAGGAAAACAATGCACATTATGTAAAGGGTTCCCCGTCGTGCTCTTTCGCCCACAGTTCCGTTTCAGAGAGCACCTTGGCGGCTTCCACGGCTTTCTTTTTAAGATAGATCATCTCCACCGGGTTACTGCCTGGAGCACCGCCGTCCTCGCGCCGTATGATGCGCCCCTGTGAGTTCTGGTACTCCTTCGGGTTCATCTCGCTCACCCATGGGCACAGCTCCACGAAGGAGCGCAGCTTCTTGGTGAAGCCCTGCATGGTCAGCTTGCCGCTGCCGCTGGCCGTCTTGTAGTCGCTGAAGGCACGCTCGCGCACCACGAAGGCATCCAGACGGCCACTCTCCTCCGAGAAGTATGAATTAGCCCAGTCCTCAAAGTTCGCGCCCATGTCGGCCTTATACTTGCGCCTGATGATGTTGGTCATCGGTGGCAGCAGCTTCACCGGCTCCTCGCTCACCGAAAGATAGAACTTCACGCACTGCAGGATGAAGTTCAGGTCCTGGTTCCATTCCTCCTCGGAGTATGTCCGGCTGAAGAGGTCCTTATTGAAATCATCGCGGATGGAGCGGCTTTCGTGGTAGTCGTTGTCCTCGGTCTTCTGGTGGTAGTAGTCAGAGAAGACCATATACAACAAACGCGCCTCGCTCGACGGGTCGAAGTCGGCTGGCACGTAGTTGGTGGTAAAGGCTATCTTGGGGCTTTCCTCGAAGGGAATGGTAAAGCTCTGGTTGTTCTTCGGGTTCACGGTCATGTCGCTTGTGATGTTGTCGTAGAACAGGCCGGTATTCAGGTAGCGGTCGCAGTCGTCGACGAGCAGCATCTGCGTGTGCTGCGTCACCTGGTCGAACACGTGGGGGTTGTCCATCAGCTTGGGGTTGCGCCCGCTGAGTTTCACCGTCTTCATCAGCAGCGAAAGCACCTTGAAGAAGAATGACTTTCCTGAACGGCCGTTGCACTCGTTGTCCTCGCCAATCTTGTTGTCCATCGCCATGGGCGCCCAGGCTCGTGAAGGACTCTTATAGTGGTGCAGCATGTAGCCGAGAGTGAATATCTTGTTAATGAGGTTCTGCTGCTGCTCCGCTATCTCGTCGGCGGTCAGGCCCTCACCGGCAATGTCGAAGCGGTGCTGCTCGGCATAGACGCGCTTCTCGTCGTAGCCCCGGTCTTCGAAGCGCTGCTCCATCTCCTTGCGCCAGAAGAGCCTTGAACTGTTGATGACGTAGCCCATCAGGTTCGACCCCACCTTGTGGATGGTGATGGAGAAGCGGGGCTGGCCGTCCTCGTCGATAGTCCTGGTAATGGTGAAGAAATCGTCGAGCAGCCTGAAGTCGTGGCCGATGACGTTCTCCTCCCACACGTAGTTCTGGAACTTGAACTCCGCTTTCTTGATGGGGTCAAGCTTCTGGCCGCTGGCCTTAACGCAAACGTTGGGGAAGAAGAACAACTGCGAGCGGGCGTCAAACGAGGTGAAGTCGAGCGTCACCTCGTCGATGCTCTCCAGCATACCGGCACTCAGTTTGGGCGTGTCTAACACCAGGTTAAGCACAGAGAGGTCGCGCACCTCGCTGATGACCCATTGGCGCACGAACTCGCGGATGTCCTTGGGCGTGACTGAGCGCACGATGTAGCCGTCAATCTTCACATAGCGGGTGTCTTTCTGGTTATCATCGTGCAGGGCATAGAAGCCGTTTAGCTTCAGGAAATTGTACAGACAGGCGGTGTCGATGGAGTGGCGCGTCTCGCCGGTCTTCTTGTTCACGGTGGTTTTCCAGAACCGGGCAGGCATGGCCATCTGCATGAGGAACTTGAATTCCTTCTTCGTGTGGCGCAGCTCCATCCAGTCGCGCAAGTCCTTGCGCGGCTTGCCCCGGTTGTCGCGGTATTTCGACAACCAGTCGGGCAGCCACACAGTCCTGACATCAATGAAACGAAGCGCCAACTCGGTGCCCTTGCGCACCCCCGTCTCGTCAATGTCAGGGATATTGTAGAGCGTCTCGACGTGCTGCATGATCTCGCGCACTTCATCATCGGCCAGGTGGTAGGTCTCGCTGTTGAACCACAGCGGCATGTAGCCCAGGCTACGGCAGCACAGCGCATCGCGCTCACCACTACAGATGAAGGCCTCGCGCAGCTTCTGCGGCTTGTAGGGCTGCTCGTCGGTGTGCGTGGCCTCCCATTCCTTCTGCTCCTTCGCGTTGAAGGCATCCTTCGCCTTAATCAGCTCGCGCAGGCCGTTGATGTACTTCTGGGGCTTCACGCCGGCGGGGAAGTACTGGAAGCGGTAGCCCTTGTCCGGATTCAGCGGCTCATACACCTTGTAGAATTTCACCTCTTCCTGTTCCTGGCCGTCGGGCATCGTGTGGGCCTCGCGCACCACGCACTCGCGCATAAAAATGGGATAGTGCTCATTCGAGTAGCGGATGCGCGTCTTCCTGTCCTTCGTGTAGCTGAACCATTTTACGCTATGCCAGTGCAGGGCTTCCACATGCTCCTGCTTCACATTCGGCCCAAGCACGGCCAGCTCCTCCGGCGTGAAGTCCTTCGTCTCAAAGTCGCGGTGCCCGTCCGGCTCGTCGGCGCGGGCATCGCGCTCGGTGAAGTCGGCCTTGTTCACGCTCTTGTCCAGTTCGTCGCGCACGTCGAACTGTGCGGCCAACTGTAGCACGGCCTCGTTGAAGCGGTCCTGGCTCAGGCGGTGCTCCTCCATGTAGAGCTGGATGGCCGACCGCCACCCCTCGCCGCCAAAGTCGGTAACGCCCCAGATGTCGCCGTATTTCTCTGACTTACGCTGATAGAGGCACGCCGACGGCGTCTTCTCGTCCCTCACCTTGAACTTCTTTCCCTTCACGCCCACACAGTCGGCCGCCTGCGGGTACATCCACAGGATGATGTCAAGGCCGCCCCTCGTAGCGTCATAGATTTTCTGTACTGGTATCATATCATTTCGCTTTTACAGTAACCGACGGCAAAGATAATTGACTTTCGCCGCCGGGCAAAATACCGTCACCACAGGCTACCCTCCCTTACTGCTGGTTCCATCTTCAGCCGTGTGTACGCCGGGCGCCGCTGCCTGTAGAATCGGTCCTGCCACTTCCACAGCATCTCCCGCGTGGTCGACTCCGTATGACGTCCGCTGATGACCTCGCGCTCTCCAGTCAGGCGGCTAATGCCCGTTATCACATAGAGCATACTTTGTGGTTTATCTTTTCCCATACGCTTTTCAGGCAATAGTGATAACCCGTTTTCATGGCCTTGTGCGTGCCATGAATTAGCAGTTGCATTCCGCCACGTGTGTAACCAGTGGCATCAGCGGCATGGCCGACGCTGGGAAAAACCCGCCCGGTCTCCACTTCCACCACTGGCTTATAGTTCTGTCCTGGTTTATGCTTTAGCACTCCCATTGCGTGCTGACGGAGCATATTCGACCGACGATTCTCCCGGAACTCTGGCGTCATCTTCCGCTTGCGGCCTTTCATATTGTGATGGCCTTTCTTGAAAGTGCCGTTATCATTCCTGGTCTCGCTGGCAGGAGTCTTCAATGCCTCGGTGTCTTGACTGAAGTAAATGGCTTTGTAGTCTTTCTCATAGAACCAGTTCAACCCGCCACAAAGACGCTGACGGCCACGGCAGCAATTTGTGATGCCGTCACGACTGAAACCGTACTTCTCGACAGCCAATGTGATGCTGTCGAAAAAGCCGGCCACCTTGCCGCTGGGCCACACGGCCACCACCGGCTGTCTCTGTCCGGGGTAGTCGTGTTTGTTGTTCTTTGCCTTGGGGATGAACTGTTTCATATCATTCTATCGGTAGCCAAATCTTCTTAATGGCTTCGTTCTCGAATTCATTCAGAACTATATCAACAGGTCGGTGGTCATTGATATACTCGTTTGCGTGCGCCCAGAACCATCGGCGGGCATGTGCACGCGCATCCCTCTCACTTTCGAAATAGATGCTGCGGTTTGCTGCCACCGCATACCAGTATTCGGCAGTGGCACCAGGCGAGTCTTTCCAGTCGGCCAGCATATAGACATGGGTACAAGTCTGGAGCCAATGAAGCATGTAGAGAAGCGTCTCATCATACCAAGGCTTCTGGCCTTTCATCGAGTAGTGCGTCTCAATGCACATTTGTATGTACTCCGATGCTGGGTCTATCACTGTGTTCTTCTGGCCTCCATGCGATTCAAGCATTTTCGCAGCCCGGGCAAACTTCTGGCGGGTGGCCTCACTGATGACCTCCTCGCCAATCTTTCCACTGACATATACTCTCATTGTGTTTCTTTGATTTCAAAAGTCAAATACTGTTTGCCAAAAATGCTTTCAACACATATAATAGTATCTTTCATTATAATGTTATAAGCAGAATTTAACGGCTCCCACTTGTTCCTACGTAAGAACGTTGTTATCATTGCCTCATTATATATGGCTTTCAGCAAATTGACACATTCTTCCTTTGTGTTATACGGCTGATAGTAGGAACTGTCAATCATCACACAGAGACGAAGTAGGCCCTGTGTCAGCTTCGCATGATCTGTTCTTTGAATTTTGTATTTCATTACTCCTCCTTTTCGTTATACACCATGTTCCCCTCAGGATCTAAACGACACTGTTTGATAAACTCGCCTCCGATTATTCGCTGAGTCAGAGCTTTCTCGACGGTGATATAATCGATTCTGGCCGCATAGTCCATGCCATGCTTGACTTCAATTTGGACTTGTCCATTTGTTCTTGACAGTTGGATGTCGTTTTTCTCGAAACGGCCACCAGTTGTTTCCCGCAGAACCCTCCGCAGTTCCACAACCCAAGAATCGAAGTCACCATGTCGGAAGAAGCAACAGTTATTCACACTGCGCATCATCCTAACAGCTTCATACAGATATTTGGGGTGCGCCTTATAAAAGAAACTGTGACATACAATCATACCGCCACCTCCTTCCTGATCATTCCAAGGTTAGTAACTGTCGTGCCCCACGTTCCCCATGGGGTAGGCTCGTCAAAATGCACATCAACGAACGATGCCCTTGCGAAGTCGTAGATGTCCTCGATGACTCCGCTGTGATGCACGCCGTCACCCGTGACGGCAGCATCTACGACAACTCTCTCACCTACTCTCATTGCGCTAACAGTATTTCGTTGGTAATGTCATCCACTCTTTTCTCCTGGCTCTTGGCCCCACCGAGCACAATGGAACTTCGCGTCTGGAGGTCGCGCATCCTCTTCACCTCTTGAGCGTACTGTACAATCGTCATCATGGCTCACTCGAATTTAAGGTCAAACTCAGCGTCACGCTTTAGCCTCCGGCCTTCTACAGCCTTACCGCTTCCCATCTTAATGAATGTCTCAACAGCCTGGTCTTTAGGCGTAGAATAAGCCCTGCCAGAATCGTCCCACACAACAGTCAGCGTGTCCGTGTGGCCATTCACCTGCCACACCTGACCGCCTCCGTTGGCTTTCATCTTAATTTCGTCAATCTCAAGGCCATGTACGCACAGCGCCTCGATGGCCTTCTCAAAATCTTTAATCTTCATATCGCATTGCTTTTAAAGTGTTGTTTCAAAAAGAACCCCGGCGGGTGGCGGAACCCGATTATAAACCGCCACCCCTTTGGCCGACCGGGGAAAAATCAAAAACCGCCCCGCCTATTTCGTATCTTTATATGGCAATCTAAAAGCTTCACTTCAATAGTAGCGGCGGGGCGGCCAATTATTCAGGCAAGTCGCTGTAGTCAATATCTCTGCCTTTCATTTCCCCCCACCAGACTCTGTGAATCAAGCTTATCAGGAATGTTTCACTGTCAGACTTCCACATGTCGAAGTCCAGCTTCAGCACCGTACTGACCACGGTGGCCGTAGCCAGCATCAGCACATTCGAAGAAACGTATGGCTGACTCTCTATCGCTTCCAGCACGGCTTTGTTGATGTGCTGCACCATCTCGTTCACACGCTGACGTTCTTCATCAATAAGCGCAGGGCAAACGTCCTCGTTCACATAATCCCTGCCCACCACGCTGATCAACTGGTGGAACAGTCTGCTTTTCTCATTCCTTACTCCCATAGCGTAATATTATAAACACTGAAAATCTTGATTAGGTCTCTGGTCCTACTCAGCCCCAGGTGCTTCGCGGCGCTCCCCAGCTGGTTCTTCACCGTCTTCACGCCCTTGCCCAGCACCTTGGCAATCTCATTAGCGGTCAGCCCCTTCGAGTAGAGGGCTGCAGCCCTGCTCTCCTCCTTCGACACCGGCACCTTGAACTTCGGTTTGCACACAATACCCTCATGACGGCAGACACCCTTCAACGGACACTTCACATCCTCAAAGTGCAGCATGCCGTCCTGAATGTCGAAGCTCAGCGTGTCGTGCTCCGAGAAGTTGCAGCGGATGAACATCTCAACCCGCTTGAAGTCATACCACCACTTGTTACGCTCCGAAAGCGTGAACTCCTCGCTCAATGCCTGGTAAGCATCGGGGAAGAACCGGCGAAGCTGCGCCAGCACGAACTCCACAATCTCCCGGTCCTTCTCAGTCAGCGTCCGCTCCTCACCGTTCAGGCGGTACCGCACAGAACCGTCCCAAAGATAAAACTCTACTGCCTCCATAGCTCGTTAGCGATGATTGGTTGGAGTGCAAGAAGCTCCGTGGCAGAAAACTTCTGCCGCCCAGAGAACTTCTCATTCACCGTGAAGTAACTCTTACGGAACTTGAAAGCGACGTAATTCTTCAGCATCACGCGCTCCTCTTGCCCCAGTTCCTTAACGTAGGACTGTAGGCCCACATTCGTTAATTCTTCCGTTTTTCCTTGCATATTTCAAAAATACTTAGTAAATTTGCCTGCAAAATTACTTAGTAAATTTGAAATATCCAAGCGAAATAAGAATTATTTACTTATCACAATAAGAATTTATACAAATTCTAAATAACTACAATTAGAATCAACTGATAAAAATAAGAATATTCAAACTGCCGTCAGAATGCCATACAACGGAAAGAAAGCCGTGCAAATAGCACGTAATCGCGGTCTGAAAGCCAAAGATTTCAGAGCCGCAGTGTTCCCGGAACGCACAGGGAACTTCTCGTGGAAGGAAATAGAAAACTCCACCAACCCCAGTGCCGAGACCATCGAGGCCACGGCTGACTTCCTCCAATGTACCATCGACGAACTCTTCGACCGGGAAGCATTCAACCCCACCAACCAAGTCAACGGCGACCACAACACCGTCGGCAGCTACAACGTAACCGCCGACCCTGAAATCCTCGCCGCCACCAACCACCACCTCCGCGATGTCATCGAGCGTCAGGACAAGACCATCGCCGAGCTCAACCGCCGCATCGACCAGCTCATCGACCTCGCCAAGCGGCCATAATCACACATTAGAGACAAAAACGGGACGAACTAAGTACCACTTTCAGAAACTTAGATAACTCGTTATCTACTCCAGCCAAAAGTGGGACGAAATCGGGCCGACAACGATATAAAATAACAACAAAACAATAGCGTGTTACCCCCTATGTTCGGGCGGTTCTCGATGGAGCTGGCATCCTGCCTCCGCAACCAATTGAGCCGCAAACACCTTGAAGATTCAGGTTTTGCGGCTCGTTTTTTGTTAATAGTGACGATATGATAACCGGTTGGCTGACCACCTTTGGTCGATATTTGCTGTTGATGGGGCGGACGTTTTCTGTCCCTGAACGCTTCAGAATGTTCTGGAAACAGTATGTGAAGGAGATGTCGCAGCTTGGCGTCGACTCCATCGGGATTGTGTTGTTGATATCGTTTTTCATCGGTGCCGTGATTTGCATTCAGATGAAAATGAACATCGAGAGCCCTTGGATGCCTCGCTGGGTGGCCGGTTACACCACGCGTGAGATTATGCTTCTGGAGTTTTCGAGCAGTATCATGTGCCTTATCCTGGCAGGCAAGGTGGGTTCGAACATTGCCTCGGAACTGGGCACCATGCGTGTGACGCAGCAGATTGACGCCTTGGAGATTATGGGTGTCAATTCGGCGTGCTATCTGATTTTGCCGAAGGTGCTGGGCCTGCTGACCATTATGCCTTTCCTGGTCATTTTCTCGTCGGCCATGGGTATTGTGGGTGCATACGGTACGGCCTACGTGGGCCACATCATGCCTCCTGCCGACCTGACGCTGGGCTTGCAGCACGACTTTGTGCCCTGGTTTCTGTGGATGTCGATCATCAAGAGCCAGTTTTTTGCCTTTATCATCAGTTCTGTGCCGGCGTTCTTTGGCTATACGGTGGAGGGCGGCTCGGTGAATGTGGGCAAGGCGAGCACCGATGCTGTGGTGTGCAGCAGTGTGCTCATCCTGTTCAGCGATGTGTTTCTGACCCAGTTGTTGTCGTGACAGGTGTCTTTACCGCTTGTCTACGAACTTATAGTCGGCATTGACGTATTTGCTGCGGGGGAAGACGAAGGTGGCATCGGTGATGCCCCCTGACTTGAAGTCGGAAATATAGATGTTGGTCCAGATGAATGCCACCTTTATCTTGAGGTGCTTCGGGGCGAGTGTGGCAGCATCGACAGTGGCGCGCACCTCCTTGATAGAGCTTTTGGTTCCCTTTTTCTGCTTCAGTTTGAGTATGATTTCCGAGTCGGCGCGCTCCATGCTGTAGGTGAAGTCTTCGGGTGCAAACTTGAACTTGCCCGAATACTTGTCTTTTTTGTCGGAGTCGGCCCGGTGTATTTCCACGGTTCTCTTTTTGCGGTAGCACATATAGGCGTTGACGCCGTCGTTCCAGGCATCGACGCGCTCGTCGGAGAATCGCTGCTTCTTCCCCTTGTAGATAATGGTGCCGCTGGTTTTGTAGATGCCTATGATATTGACGTCGTAGTGCAGTTTGGCGCCTTCCGGGCCGAACACCATCTGGTAGACCTTGTCGAATATCTGCTTGGCTTCTTCTGCATTGGAGAAATGCTTCTTTGCCCCCATGGCTATGAGGGGCAAAGAAGCAATGATGAGTAGTAACAGTGGGCGTTTCATTACCAAAGCGGCAGTCGGTCTTGTTTGGGAATGAACATCTTGTCGCCCTGCTTCACGCCGAAGGCCTCGTACCAGCTGTCAATGTGTGGCAGTGCGCCATTGACGCGCCACCGTCCCAGCGAGTGTGGATCGCTCTTGGTGCGGTTTCTTATCTCCTCGTCGTTGATGTTGCCAGCCCATACGCCGGCGTATGCCAGGAAGAAGCGCTGGTCGGCCGTGAAGCCGTCGATGGTGTTCAGCGGCTGGCGTTTGGTGGCGTTCTTGTAGGCAGCCCAGGCCACCTGCAGGCCTCCGTGGTCGGCCAGGTTCTCGCCCAGTGTGAGCCGTCCGTTGGCGTTGAGGTCGGGCAGCACTTTGATGGCTGTGAAGAAGTCGGCATACTTGTCTGTCCGCTCTTTGAACTGCTCTCCATCTGAGGCAGCCCACCAGTCGTGCATGTTTCCGTCTTTGTCGAACTGTCGGCCCTGGTCGTCGAATCCGTGGGTCATCTCGTGGCCTATGACCACGCCGATGGCACCGTAGTTGAAGGCGTCGTCGGCCTCCATGTCGAAGAATGGCCGCTGGAGGATGCCTGCCGGGAAGCAGATTTCGTTGGTGGTGGGGTTGTAGTAGGCATTCACCGTCTGCGGATTCATAAACCAGTCGTCGCGGTCCACGGGCTTGCCGGCGTTGTGCTCAATCTCGTAGGCATTCCAGAACTTGCGGCACTGCAGGATATTGTCGTAGTACGACTTGCTGGGGTCAATGCTGAGTTTGCTCATGTCTATCCACTTGTCGGGATAGCCCACCTTGACGTAGAATGTGTTGAGCTTGAGCAGTGCGTTCACCTTTGTCGAGTCGCTCATCCAGTCTTGTGCTGCAATGCGCTCGCCGAGTGCTATCTGCAGGTTCTTGACGAGTTGCACCATGCGCTCCTTGGCAGCAGCGGGGAAGTACTTCTTGACATAGATTTTGCCCAGTGCCTGCCCCATCTGGTTTTCCAGCTGTTGTGTGGCGCGTCGCCATAGGGGGTGGTTCTCTTTTCTGCCCGACATGACGCGGCCGAAGAAGTCGAAGTTGGCCTCGATGGTGGCGCTGTCGAGATAGGATGCGGCAGCCATTATCTGTCCCCACTCCATATAGTCGCGGTATTCGGCGGCTGTCATGGTGGCGATGAGGCGGTCGGTCCCCTGGAAGAACTCCGGCTGACCGATGATGAGGTCCTGGATGTGGCGCGACTGCACCCCCTTGGCGTTCATCACCTTTTCGAGTTGGAAGTGCGGATATTTGGCGTCAAACTCGCGCAGGGTGGTCTTGTTGTAGTTGCGCTGCGGGTCGCGCAGTTCTGTGCGCGAGCGGCTGATTTTGGCCAGTTCGGTCTCCAGCCGCATGATGTTCTTCATCTTCTTGGTGGCCGCCCCCTTGCTGAAGCCGAAAATCTGGAACATTCGGACAATGTGCTTCTTGTATGCTTCGCGGATTTTGGTGGTTTCAGGGTCGGTGTCCAGATAGTAGTCCTTCATGCCGAGCATAAGTCCTCCCTGGCGCAGTTGCAGTATGTTCTGCGTGGCATTCTTCTCATCGGCACCGATTTCGGCCTCCATAAACTCGGTGTTGCCGAAGGGTGCAAGTTGCAGTTGGATTTGGAAGAGTTGCTCCTTGGTCTTGGCCTTCTCCATTTGCTGGATGATGGCCTGTGCGGGCTTGATGCCGTCGGCATCGCGACGGGTGGAGTCCATGGCCAGTTTGTATAGGTCGCTGAGTTTCTTCTCTTCCGAGCCTGCCTGGTAGCTGCCGTGCAGCAGTTCGTCGAGAATGCCGTTGATGCGCTTTTTGTTCTCCTCACCGAGTGCGTCGAACGAGCTGTAGCGCGAATAGGCTGCTGGCAGGGGGTGCTTCTCCATCCATCCTCCACAGGCATATTGGTAGAAGTCGTCTGCGGGTTTTACTTTTGTGTCCAAGTTGCCCAGTTCCAGTCCAGACCCTAACTGGGCCTGTGCGTTGGCGGTAATCGACATAGTTGTCAGAGCCATGGCAGTGATAATGTTTTTGAGTGTCATCTTGTTCGTGATTAGTTTTGGGCTGCAAAGGTACGAATAATCACCAATATACCAAAACGACAACCCTTAAAATTAAGAAATAAAAAGGAAAAAATGCCAAACTCAGCTATAGGTTTGGTACACCAGATAATAGCCGTCGGTGCGAAGTGTGAAGGCGTTGGCGGTAGCCTCGTTCAGTGTGCCCTGCCACCATTCGTTGTAGGCGTAGGACTGCCAGCGCAGCCCCTCCGATTCAATCTGAGTGCAGCCGAAGTTGAAGATGCTCACTTGCTGTCCCTTTCGCGAGTCGAAGGTGCGGGTGCCCTTTGCGGGCGTGAACTGTCCGTGGTCGGTGAACATCACGCCACTGACGCCCATCTGCCGATAGTAGCGCACCAGCAGGGCAATGTTTCCGATGGTGTGGTCTTCGCGCAAGCCTGTAGCGCCGAGATAGGCTATGCGTCTCCACCCTTGTTCCAGGCAGTAGCGTGTGGCCTTGGTCAGGTCGTTGTCCTCTTGCTCGTCCACGCGTATCAGCAAGTGTCGGAACCCGTCCGGCACGCTGTCGCCGTCGCCTATTATTGTGAGGTCAGAAGTGAGCGTTGAGGCGCAGGGGGCCAGTTTGGCAATAGCCCCGTCGCAGGCCACGATGTGCCTGGCATTTCGCAGCACGCCGAGCGGCACTGGGTGGATGGGGAACGTGCCGTTGGCCACGACGACGGCATCTGTCTGACAAATGTTCATGATCACTGTTGGTTGGCTTTTGCTTTTTCTGCCATGCTCTTCCACTTGAAGTATCCGGCAATGGCAATGATGACATAGAGAGCGTAGAGGCTGGCCTTGAAGGGAATGTCCTTTTGCACGTAGAGCACGGTGCACACGGCATCGACCACAATCCAGAAAATCCACTGCTCAAGATACTTGTGCGCCAGAGCCCAAAGTCCTACGAAAGAGAGGGCATTGGTGAACGCGTCGAGAAGGGGCACCGTAGAGTTGGTCCACGTTATCAATACATAGTAGATGATGGCCCATCCCGCCAAAAAGTATATGGTGATGGGCAGGTATTTGTTGCGCGGCATGTGGGTGATGGGCAGCGGCTCCTCGGCCTTGCTCGTCTTCCTGAATTTCCAGTTGACGAGTCCGTAGACAGCGGCCAAGACGTAGTAGCAGGCCATGCCGGCATCGCCATAGAGTCCGTGCTGCCAGTAGAGCACGATGTCGAGGGCGGGCATAATGATGCCCAGCACCCACAGGGCTATACTGGCCCGGTACTCGAGCCAGATGTAGATCAAGCCAAGCACCGTGGTCAGTATGTCAAGCCAGTAGGCAGAAAGAAATGCGTCCATCAGAAGTTTACAGACAGGTGAGCCATGACGTTGAACGGGGCGGAGGGTGCAAAGCCAGCAGCGCCTGAATCGCGGACGCCCCACTCGTTGACGGCCTTCACGCCGCCGTTGCCGTCGGCCACGAATTGCGGGGCGGCCCATCCGTTATTGTCGTATTTCGCCGAGAAGATGTTGTAGAACGTCAGGCCTACGGTGGCTTCCTTGATGCCCCACGGATGCAGTTTGAAGGTGTAGGCGAGGTCGATGTTGGTGTTGAAGTGCTTCTTCAAGAGCAGCGTCTCGTGGGTGGTGTTTCCCTGCTCGTCCTGGCACTCCATCGTGCGGAAGCCGGTGTTGGTGAGGTACTGGTCGCCCACATACTGGCTCTGCACGGCGGCTTTCATTCCCTTGTAGGTGAAGGTGAAGATGTTGTTGACGATGATGTCGGGCGAGAAGGCCAGCGGCTTGTCGCCGATGTTCACATTGGTGCCGTCGGTCAGGGTGACGCCCATATCCTTCACGCGGTTGCGGCTCCATGTGGCGTTGGCATCCCAGCGCAGCCAGTCGAGTGGCTTCCAGGCGGCCTCAACCTCGACGCCCAGCCGGTAGCTCTTGTCGAGGTTTTTCGTCAGGGCCTCGCCGATGGCGTTGAGTTCGCCGGTGAGCACCAGCTGATCCTTGTAGTTCATCCAATAAATGTTGGCCCCTGCCGAGAAGCGCGGGCTCTGGAACTTATATCCTGCCTCCAGGTCGCCCAGTTGCTCGGCCTTGGCCACAGCGTCGGCCCGGTCGGGGTTGGCCACCTGCTGCATGAAGTTGTTGCGCACGGGCTCCTTGTGGCCTATGCCGTACGAGGCGTAGAGTTTGTGTTGCGGGGTGATGTCGTAGTTGAAGCCAGCCTTGGGGTTGAAGAAGTCGTAGCTGTTGTCCACCACCCATCGGCCGTCGGCGTTGGCGCCATACATGACGGTGGGATTCTGCAGCATGTAGCGCACGTGGCGGTACTGCAAGTCGAGGAAGGCGCTGAGGCCGTGCGTCAGCAGGTAGGTGCCCTTGCCGTAGACGTTGAAGTCGGTCTTGCGGGAATTGTTGCGGTAGTACTCGAAATCGGGCGAGAGCGACGCTGGCGTGGGTACTGAGGTCACGACGCCGGGCTTTGTCCATACGATGTGACCGAACTGGCTCCCGTTGTAGCGGTTCCATCCGCCGCCGACGGTGGCCTGCAGGTTGCGCCGGTTGTCATAGTTGGCCGATGCCACAATGCCGAAGAAGTCGTTGTCCATCTTCTGCTGGTCCGCCAAGTCCTCCTGCACGTCGTCGGTGGTGCTCATGCCGAATTGCTTCCACGACGAGCCGTAGAGCTGCTGCGTGGCTCCGCTTTGGAACTGCTGGTAATAGCCCTGTCCCTTGGTGTAGTGCAGGGCCACGTTGGTGCTTACGAGGCGGCCCAAGCGCTGGTTCCACAGCAATTGGTAGTTCTGCTGATGGTAGTTGTCGGTCTGGTCGTCGTAGTACGAGGTGGGATTGCCCTGTGCGTCGGTGGTCATCAGGCCGCAGGAGTTGTAGGTGCGCCCATAGAGGCTCTGCTCATACTTCGACGTGTAGTTCCAGGCGTGGTAGGTCTCCTCCTGTCCGTTCCAGGTGATGAACTTGACCACGGTGTTCTCGCCGAACCATCCTGCCTGCAGCAGATAGGAGTTGAGTTTTGTCGAGGCGCGGTCCAGATAGCCCTTCGAGCCGATGTTGCTCAGTCGGCCCTGCACTCCCCAGTGGCCGTCCAAGAGCCCTGTGCCGAAGCGCACGGTCTCCTTATGGCTGTAGTATGAACCGCCGCTGACGTCGACCCCCACGAAGGGCTTCAGGCCGATGTTCTCGGTCTGCATGTTGAGCGTGGCACCGAATGCACCGGCGCCGTTGGTCGATGTGCCCACGCCACGCTGTATCTGCATGGACTGCACGCTGGAGGCAAAGTCGCCCATGTTCACCCAGAACACCGTGGCGCTCTCTGCGTCGTTCATAGGGATGCCGTTGGCTGTGATGTTGATGCGCGACGGGTCGGTGCCTCTCACGCGCAGCGATGTGTAGCCAATGCCGTTGCCGGCGTCGCTGGTCATGGTTACTGATGGTGTGAGCGACAGCAGATAGGGCACGTCCTGCCCGTAGTTCACGTTCTTCAGTTGGTCGGCCCCCATGTTGGTGAAGGCCACAGGGGTGTTTTTCGCCGCACGCGTCGACACCACCTGCACATTTTGCAACTCCACGCTCTTCAGCGTGTCAATCACTTCTGCCTGCGTGCCAATGGCAGCGCACAAGGCAGCAACAGTAAAAACTCTTTTCATAGTTTACCTTATTGATTAATAAATAAAAATAAGGGGGGAGTCATTCTCTCTTCATCCCTACGTCGGCATTACCCGCATCAGGTTTGAGGGTATCATCTCAGCCCGCGAAACCGCGAGCACCCCTTGAATATCTGTCTCTTTATGGTGGCGCGTCAGGGCGTGTCAGTCCACTTTCAGCGCCAGCATCGTCAGGTCGTCGTTGGGCAGAGCGCCGTTGCGGTGCTTCTCCACCTCGCCCTTGATATAGTCAATCAATTGGCGGGCGCTGCTGGACTTATGTGTCCGCAGGATTTCCAGCAGGCGGTTGTCGCCGAACTGCTTTTGCTGTCGGTTTTCGGCCTCGCTCAGTCCGTCGGTATAGACGAAGAGCTGCTGGCCCTTGATGTTGTCGATGCTTTCGCCCACAAACTTCAGGCCGGGCCAGAGGCCGAAGGGCACATTGGTCTCCATCTTCAGGAACTCTCCGTTGAGCACGGGCGGATTGTGGCCGGCATTGCAGAAGTCCAGATGGCCCGTTGTCATATTGACCATGCCTATAAACATGGTGACAAACATGCCCTGCTCGTTGTCCTCCACCAGTGCGGCGTTCATGCGTGTGGCTATTTCGGCCGGTTCCATTCCCTGTCCGGCCAGTGTGCGGAAGAGGCGTATGGCCTGTGCCATAAAGAGCGAAGCCGGCACACCTTTGCCGCTCACATCGCCCACGCAGAAATAGAGGTTGTCACCCAGCATCAGGTAGCCATACAAGTCGCCTCCCACCTCCTTGGCCGGGGTCATGGCGGCGTAGATGTCAAGTCCGAAGCGGTTGGGGAAGACACTTGGCACCATCGACATCTGTATGTCACGTGCAATGCGCAGCTCGCTCTCTATGCGCTCCTTGGCAGCCGTGGTCTCTTCCAGCTGGTCGTATGCCCTTTTCAGCTTTTCGTGGGCATCAGACAGGTGGCGCATGTGCTGCCGGCGGTGGAAGGTGTATATGACGAAGAAGATGACCAGCAGCACCAGCGCCGTGAGGGTCCCCACCAGCCGCTGGCGGTCCAGGTCGGCCTGCTGATGGGCTATCTGGGCATCCTTCTGCTGTATGTCGTAGATGGTGGCCAGTTCGGCGGCATCGTCTTCTTTTGAGAAATTGATGGCCGAGTCGACCTTGTTGCACAGATAGGGTGCCAGTGCCAATACCGAGTCGCGGCGGTTGGCACCGATGTTGGCCCTCATCTTGGGCAGCAGGTAGAGTTGGATATTGTCGAGCGAAAGCACCATGCCGTGCTCCTTGAGCATCTGGTCCAGATAGCGGTAGTTGTCGGCGGCCTCGGCATAGCGGTGGGCGGCGAGCAGATACTCGTTTGACTCGATTCGGCCGTTGCTTGTCACCGAGTAGTCGGTCTGAAGGAATGCCTTGTATGCCTTGGCGGCCTCATCGGTCTGCCCCAAGCCCTGGCGGGCTACGGCGCGCATGATTTCTATGCGGCCCTGATATTCATCGAAATATTCCCGGCGGGCATCGCTCTTCAGCCGGTATTTGTCCAGCAGCATCTCCGTGCGGTCAATCCAGTAGAGCGACTTGTCGAACCGCCGTGTGTTGATATAGGCCTGGCTGGTATAGACGGTGCCGATGACGGCCTCTTGCAGACCGCGACCCGTGGAGTCGTTCTCCCAGCGGTTGGCGTAGTGGCCGCGGGCGGTCAGGAAGCTGGCGTTGGCTTCCTCTTCGCGGCCCAGGTTCAACTGGCAGCATCCTATGTTGTTCAGCAGGATGGCATAGTCGATGTCGGAGCCAATCCCTTTCTTGTCGAGCATCTTTACGGCGGGCATGGCCACCTTTAGCGAGCCCTCATAGTCACCCTTGATGAGCAGCAGCTCTGACAGCCGACGCGACGCTTTGATGTAACTCTGGTTGTCCGACTCGTTCACGATGTTTCCCGTCACCGCTTTTTTATAATAGAATTCGGCCGAGCGGTACTGTCCCTGTCGGTAATAGGCCGTTCCGCGCCAGCGGTCTGCATTCAAGGTGGAGATTTCGCCAGCCTGTGCGAAGCTGTCTATCAGTTGCACCATGCGGATATAGTCTTTCTTCATTCCTACCTGAAAAATGATGCTGTCGGCATGGCCTGCACTCACTTCAGCCCGTTGGTTTTCACCACAGGAGAAAAGCAGCGCCAAAGCCACAAGTAAAGGCGCAAAGTTGACTATATTGTTATTCATAAAAAGACCGTAGCGGTACATTTTTCGGGCAAAATTACAATAAATTCCGCAAACAGCCAAATATTATTGTGATTTTTTGCCTTGAGCTACATTCGCGCCCTGATGTATTCCTGCTTCGACTGGTGCATACCGGTCATGTGGGTCAGCACGAAGTTGTCGGCATGGACACGGTTCAGAGTTGCCGTGTCTTTCTCTACCATTGCCTTGTACATCTCCCGATACAAGGCTTCTATCTGATCATTGTCACTCATTAGTT
>CADACW010000004.1 GCA_902786565.1 uncultured Prevotellaceae bacterium
TTGGTCTGGCAATGAAAAAGCTGGAAAAACTCATCCTGCAATTTGAGCTATAGAACACCTACCACTTAAAAATATCCTGCAAAATGAGCTATACGCCAAGTTTAATTGTGTTCTCACCTTCATGAAATATGTTCCTATTATCTGAAATAACTTGTTTTACCTTTGCTTTTATTGTCAAATTATCGTTTGTGGGTGCAAATATACGACAGAATGATTTTTTGACCAAAAATCTTTCCGTGAAAAAATAAGCCAAAAATAAGCCAAGACTACGAAGCCTCTGGATATCAAGTGTTTAACCTAATAAGCCAAAAATAAGTCAAGCTGTAAGAGCGCCCTTCAGATTTGAAGCTAGTGATGCTGAGTCATCAATATTGAAGAGTTTTTCGTTTGCGCGTTTCTTGGCAGTATTGATAGTTTGTGGCTTTGTTTGCCTCAAAATCGCAATTACCGACTCGTCATAGTCCAACAAAAGCAGTATGCAGACATAAAGCTGAAGAGGGGAAAGGCATTTCAACAAAGAATAAGCAGCTGGCATATCCTTTCGGAATTCCGACAAAAGTTCCCTCCATTCATCATTGGTTATGTTAGGGCTGCCTTTCCTGAAATCACTCTTTTCATTGATTATTCTTACGATTTCGCTATTTTCAAATGCCGACAGTTTATCCTTCAACATAACATTGCGATATGCGTTATGATGTTCGGCAATGATCCCGTTCAAGTATTCTATCTCCTTTTCTTTCCTTGCGATGATGCCGTCATAGTCTTTTGCATTTAGGCTGTCCAGCTCATTCCTAAGTTTTGTCCGCTCGGCAATGGTAGCCATATATTTTGCCCTCTGTAGTTTTCTTTGTCTATTATAATGGTGGACGAGCAAGATGGTAATGGCAATGAGGGCCAGCAGCAAGAAGGTGGAAAGCAGAAACCGCAAATTGGCCCGGTGGGCTGCTTCGGCATTTCTGTTTGATTCTTTCTGGATGCTGTTATATTTGTAACTTGCAGCTAATTGGGCAGTCACCTCCCCGTCCTTTATGGCAATAGATGAGTCATTAACCATGCAATAGAGCTGGGCGTATTTGGCAATAGAGTCGGGTTGATGCCGTTTCTTGAAAACGCTCATCAGCCCTACATACATAGAGTTTTGCTCGGTAAGCAGCATATCACGATAATACATTTTCCTGTAGTAGTACTCTGCTGAGTCCAATTGTCCTGTGTTTTCAAACCATTTGCCTTTATATCGATAGAAAAGTCGTTTCTTCGAATGTAATTCGTGGTTCTCGTCAAAATCATCACTTTTACTGTCATACTCTTCAATGAGTGCTTTCAGCTTTCCCGCTTTCTCAGCATTCGCCATATAGATATGCATCAACATTGTTGATGTCAATAATGCCTCTTGTTCATACCCTCTTTCTTTGTAGTGGCTGATAACATCATTGAGCATTAACTCCGCGCTGTCCCTCTTGTTCTGTAGGATATATGTACAAGCTATCATTTTCTGCTCATGCAGGGCCCATAAAGTGTCACTCGCCAGAAGGTCGTATCGACAGGCCTTTTGATGTGCTTCAATCTCGTAAGAAAGAAGGAGTTGTTGGTGGTATAGGTTAGCCATTTGGCCATAGACACTTGCCATCAGCCAGTAGTCGCAGTCGGCGGCGGTGGTGTCGGCGCAGCTGACAGCGTCGAGGTAGCAGTCGATGGCGCGGGGGGCCTCGCCGAGGTCGCGGTAGACGCAGCCGAGCAGGTAGTGGGCCTCCATCCGCTCGTTGGGGGTGTCGTGGCTGTCGTAGTAGTCGGCCACCTCCTTCATCACGGAGTCGGTGGTGAAGTTGACGTATGCCTTGTTCATCGCCTTGGCGCATAGCAGCTCGTGGCGCATGCGCTGGCGGCGCGGCCAGGCATCGACGGGGGCGGCAACAGGCGAGACACCCACGCTGTCGCAAGCCTGCAGCAGTAGCAGGGCGGAGTCTGGGCGTGACTGCATCAGGCTGTCGGCCGTGCGGTGCAGCGCGTCAACAGCAGGGTCGCCCCTCTGGCAGGCGAGCAGGAGGGGTAGGAGCAGGAGCGGGAGGATGAGGCGGGCCAAATGGAGGGATATGCGGTTCATAGCTGTCAAGCGGCGCTGGTCTTTCGCTTGGGGTTCCTTGGGAACCATCCGCGCTCCACACGCTTCTGCTGCTCGAAGAGCTCGCCGATGCCCCAGAGGGCGGAGGCGCCGAAGACGCCGAGGAACGACGAGAGGTAGATGTTCTCGGTGAAGAGGGCGGCCACGCAGCAGCCGATGCCGATGAGCAGATAGAGAATCCAGGGGCGAGTGCCCCAGTAATACTCGGTCTTGATGACGATGGGGTGCCAGATGCCGATGGTGAGAAAGGTCATCGCGGCGATAGTGATTCCTGTGAAGTACATCCTTTTACAATGATATAGATAATGACAGGTGCGCCCATGAGCGGTGTGACAGCCCCCAAGGGGATGATGCCATTCTCGCGGGGCAGATAGCAGATGATGTTGCAGAGCAAGGCCACGGCGGCTCCGCAGAGCAGGGTGGCGGGCAGCAGCCGCCTGTGGTTGTCGGTGCGGAAGAGCAGCCGTGCTATGTGGGGCACGGCCAGCCCGATGAACGAGACCGGCCCGCAGAAGGCGGTGGTGATGGCCGTGAGCAGCCCGGTGACCACGAGCAGCCAGTTGCGCAGGCTGCGGGTGCTGAAGCCGAGGTTGGCGGCATAGCGGTCGCCCAGCATCAGGGCGTTGAGGGGCTTGATGAGCAGCAGCGCACCCCCTATGCCCGCCAAGGTGACGGTGGCGAAGAGCGGCATGTGGGCCATGGTGACACCTCCGAATGAGCCCATGCCCCACACCACGTACGACTTGACCCCCTCGTCGGTGGCGAAGAAGTTGAGCAGGGTGATGGCTGAGGCCGACAGACTGCCGATCATGATGCCGATGATGAGCAGCATGACGTGGCTGCGGACGATGGTTGAGAAGAAGAAGATGACGGCTGTGACGACCATGGCCCCCACGAAGGCAGCCAGGATGACGGCCACGAAGCCGCCCAACTGGAGCGAGCCCAGTGACAGTGTGCCCCCGAGCAGCAGCATGGTGAGTGCCACGCCCAGGCCGGCGCCGCTGCTGATGCCGAAGATGGAGGGGTCGGCCAGTGGGTTGCGGAAGGCCGTCTGCAGCAGCAGTCCGCTTGCGGCGAGTGCGGCGCCGCAGAGCAGGGCGGTGATGGCCTGTGGCAGCCGGTTCTCCATAATGATATAGTGCCACGAGGGCTTCTGCCCCTCACCGCCCAGCAGTATGTCAAGCACATCGGCTGCCGGAATGTCGATGCTGCCGCCGAAGAGGTTGAGGGCAAAGAGCACTGCGATGAGGGCGGCCAAACTGATTATTGATAATTGATGATTGATAATTCTGGGTTGAGAGTTGAGAGACTTTAGTTGAGTGTTGAATTTTATGATAATAACGCAGAGGGGGCAGATTTGGTATGTCGGGGTGCAGGATTTTTATGAAGTCCTGCAGCAGGAGGTCGGGGCGGAAGGGTGTCTCCTCGTAGAACATCGAGGTGGTGACGTTGCAGCCATAGACCTGCCCGGCGTCTACTGCCTTCATCATCCGGTAGCCGTCTCTCTCGGCCAGCAGGGCTTCGAGCGTCAGCGGCTGTTGGCTGTCGTAGCGGAGCAGCCAGAGCTGGCAGTGGCCTGCCCTCTCGAGCACGGTCTCGAAGGGCAGCTGCAGCGACCCGCTGTGGGCGTCGGCCGCCCAGGGGTAGTCTGCGCCGGCATCGGCCAGCATCTGCCCTATGGTGGAGCGCCCTCCCGGCACATACCACACCGTGCCGGCCATCTTGTCGCAGACCACGGTGGGGTGCCCTGCGGCGCTGTCGGCCAGATGCTGCAGGGCGCTGTAGTGCTGCTCGACGACGCTGAAGAGGCTGTCGGCCAGTGCCTCGCGGCCATAGAGCATGCCGTAGAAGCGCATCCACTCGGCCCTGGCCAGCGGCGACTGCTCCATGTATTCGGCACACTCCACGATGGGTATGTCGATGTCTTCCAGTCGGCCGTAGCCACCCGAATTCTCAAAGGGCGAGAGCAGGATGGCGTCGGCCTGCACGTCGATGATTTTCTCGACGAGCGGGCTCAAACCGTCGCCGCAGTCGGCCATGCGCCCGCTGGCCACGCCCTGGCGCACGTAGGGCACCTTCATATACTTCAGGTCGGCCACACCGGCCACGCTCTGCTGTGCCTGCAGTTCGCCCACGAGTGCGGCGTGGACACTGGTGAAGATGACGCTGCGCCGCAGGGGTGTGCGGATGATTGTGGCCTCAGAAGTGGAGGGGGGCGTCTGGCCGTCGCTGACGAGGATGTAGCGGTGCAGGGGCGTGCCGGGCTTCCAGGGGTTGTCTACGGTGACCAGTTTGTAGCCGTCGTGCTGCTCGGCGTGTATGAGCCGTGCATACCTGAAGGGGATGGCGGTGCCGTCTCCCTGCTGCACGGGCTGCCTTTTGCCCGTACAGGAGATGAGCACCGCCATCAAGACAAGATTGAAGGTTGAAAATCGAAAGCTGAAGATTGACAATTGTGAATTGTGAATTGTGAATTGTGAATTGTGAATTGTTAATTGTTAATTGACAATTGTGAATTGTATTTACCTAACCATTTTGCGCACCGAGCCGTCGGCCATCCGCACAATGCCAATGCCCTTCTGGCTGCCGGTGAGCAGGCGTCCGCCCAGGTCGAAGCGCTGTGTGGCCCCTGCCGTGGCCACAGGCTGGCGGTCGATGGCGGTGGCAATATTCTTCTCGGGCAGCACCTCTTCGCCCTCGGCGCCGAAGTTGTCGATGCAGAAGTAGGCTGGCGTGTTCATGCCCCAGTCGCCATTGTCGCTGCTGGTCAGCTCGAAGCCAATCTTGCTGACCTTGCCCAAACTGGAGAGGTCAACGTATCGCCAGTCGTTGACGATGTAGCCATAGTCGTCGCGCATATCGGCCAGATAGTACTCCTTGGTGCCAGTGGGTTGTCCCTCGGCGTCGTAGCCCGTGACGGTGAGCAGAAACCAGTCGCCCTCTGCAAACTTCCTGGCCGATGCGTCGCCCTGAGTCATCGAGGTGTAGGCGTAGCTGCTGTTGGTGATGTAGAAGCCCGGCACCTGTGCAGGCTCATCGCCGAGCACGGTGATGTAGCAAGGGCCGTTGAAGGCGGCAGCAAAGACCACGCCATAGTTCTTCGAGCCGTCGTAGCCGCCACCCACGATGTTCTTCCACTGGTCGTCCAGGGTCTTATATTCGGTGTCGGTCTGGCTGGCATAGCCGAACCAGTACCAGTAGTTCCAGTCGTGCATGCAGCCGGTGGCAAACTGATAGCCGCCGCTCTGGAACTCGGTGCGCTCGTCGTCGGCCTCGGTCGAGACGCTCATGTGGCTCTCTTCGGCCAGTTCGATGTCTTCGAAGGTGGCCACGGCCGGCGTTACGGTCACATCGACCTTGACAGTCACGTCAGGCACACGCCCGAAGACGGCATTCTGCGAGATGGCGGTGAAGTTGGGGGTGCGGCCCGTCTCCTTGGTGGTGGCACGGTGGTTGCCCACGGGGTCGCCGAAGCCGCTGATGGCCATCACGCCGTCGGTGAGCACAATCTCGGTGCCCTTGAAGTCTTCGGGCACGGTGAAGGTGACGCTCTGTGCAGCGGCGTTGGAGGCCATGGTGTACTGGTTCTTCTTGCCGTCCTTCACAGCGATGCCCTCGGTGGCCTTTTTGTAGCTCAGTCCGGCGGAGAAGTTGTGTATGCCGGCCAGCTTGCCAGCGGGATGGTAGAGCCCAGCGTACTGCACGGTGACCTGATCGCCGGGCTTCACGCTCGTCACGCTCTCGCCGTTCACCAGGATGGTGCGGCTGCAGGGCTTGGCGGTCATCACTTGGTAGACGCTCTGCCCGGCGGCGTTGGTCAGGCAGACGATGTTGCGGCCCTGGGTCAGGCGCAGCGTGTAGCTGCCGTCGTCGTTACGGGTCACGCCCTTGGCAGTGAAGCCGCTGTAAGCCACGGCACTCCCAGCGATGACGGGGCGGGCCAGTGTGACGGCGGCCACGCCTTCGGGGGTGAAGGTGTAGTCGAAGCCCTCTTCGCTGTCGAGATAGTAGAACACGTCGAACTCAGCATCGACATTCTCCTTCGAGAGCTTGGTGTCGATGGGGTCTCCCCCACCCCACGGTGTGACGGTGGTCAGATAGTCTTTGTTGATGGTGATGTTGGGCTTGATGCCGGTGGCGTCGCTGCCCACGGTGACCACGAAGACGCCCGTGTTCTCAGGCCAGATGGCGCTCCAGAGGCTGCCGCCCACGAAGGGTTTCTTCTCGGCTCCGGAGTAGAAGTCGACGCTGATGGCATCGTAGCTGACGAGCACCAGGGCGGTACCCTTGCCCACGGCGGTGAGCAACTCGTCCTCCACCTTCACCACCGAGTTGTCGGGCCGTCCGCTGAGGTCCAGCACTTGGAAATGGAAGTCCGGCTCGATGAAGTAGTTTGCCGTGAGGCTGTTGGTCAGTTCCCAGTTGCGCATGGGCAGCAGGTCGTAGGTGTCGCCCACGTTGGCCAGTTGCAGGTGTCCGCGCTCATTGATGTTGAGCAGTATGTCGGCCACGTTGTAGCCGCCGTTCTCCTCCGTGTTGTGGTTGATGATTGTTGGCCCCCAGCCCGAAAGGTCGGCATTGGTGAAGTCGAGCACGGGGCGCTTGGTCTCGTCGGCACTCATGGTGAAGACGCCGGCGCGGGTCAGCTTGCCGGGCTGTGTGAGGCGGAAGTTGTACTGCTGCTTGTCGGTCAGGCGGTAGGTGTAGGTGGTCACATCGCCGTTGGATGAGAGGCCCACGGGTGCCACCTCGCTGAACTTGACGAAGTGGGCGGTCTTGGTGCCGATGCAGAGTTCGGCCTGGGCCGGCACGTCAATGCTGTAGTCGACGCTCACGGGTTCGTCGGCCTGGGCGGCAGAGGCGTTGGGCGTTGCCAGCAACGTCAGCGCCAGAAAACTAAGTAACTGTTTTTTCATAATTGTAATATTTTTAATTAAATGTTTGATATGAAGTTCGTTGTAACTACTCCTCTCCGGCCATGATGGTGAGGATGGTGGATATGTCGGCCACGTCCACCCGATGGTCGCCGTTCACGTCGGCCGCCTGGCCATAGATGTCGGTGGTCATCACGGTGAGCACGGTGCTGACATCGGCCACGTCGACGGTGCCGTCGGCATTGACGTCGCCCTGCTTGGTGAGGCTGAAATGGCCGTCGGGGGGCAGGGCAAGCAGATGGCCGGGATTCACATAGACCTTGTGCTTGCCCAGCAGCTGGCCCTGGGGCGACCACTGGTAGAGATAGCCGGCACCCTCATACGAGGTGGCGTCGGTGCCGTAGAGACAGCCTGTATAGGGGTTTACATAGATGGCATAGGGCTGGCTCATCGTGCTGAAGTCGGCCTTCAGCGTGCCGGGCAGTGTCTGCTCCAATCCGCTGCGCCCCTTGGTCTCCATGACCGTCTGCGGGTCGATGGTGAGATAGGAGAACTCGTTGTCGCCGGTGATGTAGGAGAAACTGGAGCCGATGGCCAGGAACCGTCCGTCGCGGGCGGTGCAGTTGTAGGTGGCGGGACGGTCGAGGCGCACGTAGCAGTCGGCGTCGCCGTTGAGGGCTTTCTCGCAGTCGAAGATGAGGCTGGCGGCAGGCTGCTCGTAGTAGTCGCCGGACGAGTTGATGCACAGGTAGCGCCCGCTCTGCGACATCTTGCCGAAGAGGTTGGGTGTGTGGGTGTCTACGATGCGCTCCACCTTCATGATGGCGGCATCGACGATGCTCACCGTGGTCTCATAGTCGTGGGCTTCCTGCGCGGCATAGCCGCCGGTGTTGGCCACGAAGAGGCGGCCCTTGTAGATGGCGATGCCCTCGGGCTCGTAGCCCACCTCGCAGGCTGCCACTACCTTGAAGTTGCTCAGGTCTATCTTGGCCACGAAGCCGCGGTCGAAGTAGCGGGTGCCGCTGGTGGTCTCGCACTCGTGGCCGTAGCTGGTGGCGTAGACATAGTTGCCGTCGGTGGCCAGCTTGCGGTTGTTGGGTATGTCTTCGGTGGCGGCCACGGTCTTCCCCGCAGGTGTGATGAACTGCACGATGTTGCTCCAGTTCAGGGCAATGGCAATGAGATTGTCGCTGATCTGGATGATGTCGTTGGGGGTGTCGCCCAGTTTCTTGCCGTTGACGTCGCGAAACCATTGGTTGCTCACCACGCGTCCGTCTTCAAAGTAGGTCAGCCGGCCATTGTCGGTCTGCCACATGCCCTCGTTGACCAAGATGATGCGCTCTTGCGCCACAGCGGGTATGAAGGTGAAAAGAAGAAACAATATCAATTGAAAATTGAATATTGAATATTGAAGGTTGAAGATAGATAGTTGAGGTCTTTTCATAGTCCTAATGTCAAAGTGAGTCGATAGTTGCGGCCCGGCATGGGGTAGCGCGGAATGTGCTCATACTGCTTGTCGAGCACATCGCACACCTCCAGGCAGAGCCCCGCCGAGGTGAGCGGCTTGAGGCGCCGGGATAGGGGAGCGAGGCTGTAGGTCAGCTTCATGTCGACGTTGTTGTAAGGTTCGAGTATGTCTTCCGGGTCGGCATAGCTCCACATGCGCTCGCCTACGTGCATAAAGCTGGCGGTGAGCTGCAGGGTGCGCCAGCCCACGATGCCGGTAAGTGTATAGGACAGCTCCGGCGAGTAGCAGATGGGCTTGTCGTAGGTGTCGGCATCGTCGGGGTCGGTGCGGTTCAGGTCGCGCTGCCACGTCAGCGAGGTGAGCAGCGAGCAGGTCCACGGCCCCTGGGCGTAGTGTCCCTTGGCCGTGGCGTTCAGGCCCCGGCATGAGGTGTAGCCATAGTTCATCATGGTCCAGGTGTAGGTGCCCTTCAGCGGCAGGCAGACAATGCGGTTCTCAATCTTGTTCTGATAGACATCGGCCTGAAGGTCGACGCTGTACGTTGAGCGGCGGGCGCTGAACGTCTGGTGCCATTCGGCGCCGATGTTCCACTGCTTGGTGTACTCGGGCTTCAGGTTGCGGTTGCCCACCTGCGTGTAGTAGAGGTCGTTGAGCGTGGGTGCGCGGAATATCTTCTTGTACCAGGCCCGCAGGGTGACGCCGCACAGGGTGTAGGCCGCCGAGAGGGCGGGTGTCCAGCGGTCCAGCGGGTCGGCAGCGCCCACATGGGTGAAGGTGAAGTCGTGCAGGTGCTGGTGCAGCAGCGAGGCGGCCATCTGCACGCCGTGCAGGTTCATCTGGGCGGCCACCACCTGCTTCTGGTCCAGGCGGAACACATTGTCGAAGTGCTTCAGGTCGGCGCGCAGCTTGCTGTAGCGCACGTCGTAACTGGTCGACAGCGACAGCCACTGCCAGGGGGTGAAGCCATAGCAGAGGGCGCCATAGCCGTCTTCCTGCCTGTAGTGGTTGTCCACACGGGCGGTGTTCTGGTTTTCGGGGTAGTCGGTGCAGTAGCGCAGATACTCGTTGGTGTACTTGGCATTGACCTTCACGCGATGGCGCTCCATGAACTGCTGCTGCCAGGAAGCCTGTACAAAGAAGTCGCGGTCCCACTCGCGGCCCACGTTGACGTACTTGTCGCTCAAGCGGCGCACAATGCCGCCGGGACAGCCGCGCTCGGAGTCATAATAATAGAGGTGGGTGGAGAAGCCGCCCTTGAACAGCGCCCCCTCGATGCGCCCGTAGCGTATGTCGCTGTTGGCACGGCGGCCCACGGTGTCCTCATAGTCAGAGTGGTAGCGGAAGGGGTAGTCGCCACGTGAGTCGGTCCACTCGCCATCTACGAATCCGCTCCAGCCGTGGCGGGCAAACTGGGCATTGCCCTTCACCATAAAGGTAGAGAACGAGGCGCGCCGCAGCTGCAGGGCGACAGAGTCTTTGGTGGGTCGGCGGGTGCGCAGATAGACGGTGGCGCCGGAGGCATACTCGGAGGCCGACTGACAGTTGTCCAGCTTGTTGGCGTTGTAGAGCTGCACCGACTCCATCGACGAGAGCGAGAACTTGCCCAAGTCTACGGTGCCGTTCTGGGCGTTGGTGATGCGTATGCCGTCGATGTAGATGCCCACGTGCTGGGCTCCCATCGACCGCACGTTGATGGTCTTCAGGCCGCCCAGTCCGCCATAGTCTTTTATCTGGACGCCGGAGAAATACTTCAGCGCATCGGCTACCGACGTGGTGCTGAGTGCCTGCAGGTCGGCACCGCCCAGTGTCTGGGCGGTGGCCAGCGGACGCTTGCCGTAGACCTCCACTTCGCCAAGATGCTGCAGAGAGTCGGCCGCAGCCGTCTGCTCATTCTGGGCACACAGCTGAATGCAAGACACCAGACAGAATGTCAAGTACAATAGCCGTTGAATCATCCAATCCCTCTTTCTAAACATACTTCTGTTTCTGCCGTCACCATACATCGTGGAGCGGCGGCATTGGTTCCACAAAAGGCTGGTCTTCAGACTTTGCTCCACTCTCAAGCACCTTCTCAAACATTCCCCACCCCATCTTACGAGTCAGGAGAGAAAGTCCAATGGCATTTACGCTCAAGGGCCATAACGGAGTTCACTGCTGCGGGACAGTCGGAGATTCTCACTCACATTCCCAATTAATCGCGGCTAAGCGAACCTCTGCGGGCAACCCATTACTGAATTGCGGTGCAAAGATACAAACTCTTTTTCATTTGCCCAAATAATAAAGATATTTTTAATTTTGGCCGCTCCATTTCAAGACGTATCGCAATGCTTGAAAAAGTTTTACATCTCCAACAATAGGGTAAAGCGGACTCAGAGATAAGTGCCACTTATCTCGGAGATAAGTGCCTTTTATCTCGGAGATAAGTGGCACTTATCTCTAAGGGGGGGTATTTCGGGTATTTCGGAAAATATGACAAAATTTAGAATTAAGATGTATTTTCGCTTTGCTGCGATACATCTTAATTCTAAATTCTTAACTCTTCATTCTTGAGTTATGCCTTATGGTCTACCGCACTCTGCTCTACGGGCAGGCAGCGCTTGTAGTTGGCAATGTACTTCTCGAATCCGGCCACATCTTCGGGTGTCGGCGAGATGCTGGTGCCCGTATTGCCTGCAAAGACTACGGTCTCCAGATAGTCGGCCAGCGAGAGCTTGTTGGGATTGTTCACGGCATAGCCGGCCAGCAGGGCAATGCCCCAGGCGCCACCTTCGCCGGCGGTCTCCATGACCGAGATGGGCGAGTTGAGGGCGGCGGCCAGCATGCGCTGACCCACGCCGGGGGTCTTGAAGTAGCCACCGTGGCCAGTGATGCGGTCTACGCGGATCTTCTCGTCCTTGAACAGGATGTCGTTGCCTATCTTCAGCACGCCGATGGCACCATAGAGGTGGGCACGCATGAAGTTGGCCAGATTGAACTTGTCGCTGGCCGAGCGCACAAACATGGGGCGACCCTCTGACAGGCCGGTGACAGGCTCGCCGCTGACGTAGTTGTATGCCATCAGGCCGCCGCAGTCGGCATCGCCCTGCAAGGCCTGGTTGAACAGTTTGCCATAGAGCTCGTTCATATCGACGGGCACGCCCAGCAACTGCTGATACTCCTTGAACAGGCCCACCCAGGCGTTGATGTCGCTGGTGCAGTTGTTGCAGTGGACCATGGCCACCAGGCTTCCGTCGGGTGTGGTCACCATGTCAATCATCTCGTAGGGCTTGCTCAGCGGCTTCTCCAGCACAATCATGGAGAACGACGAGGTGCCTGCGCTGACGTTGCCCGTGCGCTGCTTCACGGCATTGGTGGCCACCATACCGGTGCCGGCATCGCCCTCTGGCGGACAGACGGGGCAGCCGGGCTTCAAGTGGCCGCTGACGTCGAGCCGCTTGGCACCGTCGGGGGTGAGGAAGCCGGCGTTGTCGCCAGCGTTGAGCGACTTGGGCAGAATGTCGAGGAGCTTCCACGAGAAGCCCTTCGGGGCGATGAGTTCGTCGAACTTGCGCACCATCTCGGCGTCGTAGGTCTTTGTGGCAGGGTCTACGGGAATCATGCCCGAGGCATCGCCCACGCCAAGCACGAACTGGCCCGTCACTTGCCAGTGCACATAGCCGGCCAGGGTGGTCAGATACTTGATGTCGGCCACGTGCTCCTCGTTGTCAAGGATGGCCTCGTAGAGATGGGAGATGCTCCAGCGCAGGGGGATGTTATAGTTGAACAACTCGGAGAGTTTGGCGGCAGCCTTGCCCGTGTTGGTGTTGCGCCAAGTGCGGAAGGGCACCAGGATTTCCTGCTTGTCGTTGAAGGCCATATAGCCATGCATCATGGCCGAGAAGCCGATGGCGGCCAGTGACTCAATCTCGCAGTCGTACTGCTTCATCACGTCCTTGCGCAACTCGGCGTAGCAGTCCTGCAGACCGTACCAGACGGCCTCGGTAGAGTAGGTCCACAGGCCGTCGACGAGCTGGTTTTCCCACTCGTGCGACCCCTGGGCAATGGGTTTGTTGTCCTGGTCGATAAGCACGGCCTTGATGCGTGTGGAACCGAATTCAATTCCCAAAATGGCTTTTCCTGCCTCAATTGTTTGTCTTGCTGTCATAGTTTCTTTAATGTTTTAGGGGGTTTGCTTTTGCAAAAGTAAATCATTTCCCTTAAACGGCCAAATTATTTTGCCTCTTTTTAGGCTAACGGGGGGCTTATAAAGAAAATTTTTGTTTTTATGTGCTCTTTTCCCGCTCCCCCCGCCCCCAGCTAGAGAAGGGGGGCGGGGGGAGGGGTGAACGGCTATCGCCTCACTGCAATCTTTCGGCCCTCCTTGATGTAAAGGCCGGGCTGGGCCTGGTTCAGACGGCCTGTCTTGCGGCCCTGCAGGTCGAAACAGGCACTACTGGAGGCGCGCTGGCCGAGGCCGGAAACGCTGCCGGAGGGGGCCTGGATGCCAGTGGGCACCTCGTCGCCCAGGCGGAAGAGCTTGACACCATGACTGGGCACAGTGGTGGTCAGCGTGCCCGTGGCGGTGCCACACGACTCCTTGGCCCAGACGTCGTAGACGGGCACTGCCTCATCGGCTGAGTAGCCCAGCTGGGTGAGGTCGAAGGTGTAAGGCTGCTGCTTGGCAACGTAGAAGACGAACTCCATGGTGGTGCCGGTGGACGACGGGTTGTCGGTGTCGCAGCTGGAGTCGTAGCCACAGAGGGCGCGGAAGGTGGTCCACTGGTGGCCGGCGGGCAGGTCGTAGACCAGCGTACACTGGGCGTTCAGGCCAAGGCCGGTGGTGTAGCTCTGGCCGTCGACGCGCAAGGTGCCGTTCTCCACGTTCTTGTTGACGTGCAGGCTGCCCCACTCCGACGAATAGGATGTCTGCTTCAGCGTGGTCAGCGAGGTCTCGTTGCCCTCAGCGTCGATGAGCACGGGGTTGATGAGGTCGGCACGGTCGTAGGCAAAGCCGTCGCCCCAGTTGCTCACAACAATCTTCAGCTGCTCGGCGCCCGTCACGTCGGCCTCCAGCACCTTCGACTTGGTGCCGTTGCGGCTGATGAGCCCTGAACGGGCGGCGGCATCGTCCTGCTCGTCGGTGAGCGGGTTCTGGGCGAACACCATAAAGCGGATGCTGGTGGTGGAGTTGGCCTGGCCTATGCCCGAATCGTCGGCAGCGGCCAAGGCACGGAAGCGCACCACGTCCATATCAGCAGGAATCTGGAAGAAGATGGCGGCATTGGCATCGGTAGAGAAACCGCGGTCGTAGCCCACGCCCATCACCTTCATCTGGCCGCCGTGGTCCACGTTCTTGTTCTCATTGACGCGGTTGAAGTACGACTTGGTGTACTGGCGGGTCTTGTACGTGCCGGTCAGGGGCACTTCGGTGCCGTCGCGCAGCACGAGCGTGGGGTTGATCCAGTCGCCATGGTCGTAGTTGTAGTTGTCGCCGCCGTCGTCAACGACGAGGACGAGGGTCTTCTCGCCTTCAGGCCACTCGATGTCCACATTCACGGCATGGCCGTCGGTGGTGTAGGCCACCACCTCGCTTTTGTACAGTGCCTTCTGGCCCACCACCCAGCGGGTGTTGTCGCGCTGGAACAGGGCCAGGTAGCGGGTGTCGCCGATGTGCGACGTCCAGGCCACACGGCCCAGGTCTTCGTCGTTGCAGACCTGGTGGGCCTCCTCGCCGTATTTGTGCATCTGGTGATACTCCTCGTTGTTGAGCAGCGACAGGGTGAAGGCGTCGTTGCGGGTCATCTCGCCGCCGAAGAACAGGGGCGAATGGCAGATGCCCCAGAGGGTCATCATGGTCAGCTGCTCATGCTGCGAGAGGTTGGTCCAGCGACCGGCGTCGGCACCGGTATAGCCTGGGTCGGCGATGGTCATGGCTATCTGCCCCAGGGGCAGCATGTCGCAGTCGGCATAGTTGCCGGGGCGGGCGTAGCGGCTCCACTCGTGGGCCTCGTTGAACACGGCGTCGACGGCACTCCAGTTGTCCCACAGGTCGTCCATCATGCGCCACATATTGGCATTGGCCAGACACTCTTCGGCATACTGGTACTGCGTCTTTCCGGGCGAAAGCGACAGCACGATGGGTCGGCCCGTCTGGTCGATGGCACGGCGTATCATGTGAATCTCGTCGGTGTAGAACGGACGGCTCAGGTCGTCAATCTTCAGGAAGTCGACACCCCACTCGGCATAGAGGTCCATAATGCTGTTGTAGTACTGCTGGCCGGCCTCGTTGTTGCGCACCAGCAGATTGTCCTTCAGCCACGTGCAGGGCGAAGTGGTGCCGCTGTACACCTGGCTCCAAGGGGTGGACTCGCTGCCCTTCAGCTTGTAGCTGCTGCCCACCACGCTCTTGGGCACACCGCGCATGATATGGATGCCGAACTTCAGGCCCATGGCGTGAATCTTGTCGGCCAGCGCCTTGAAGCCGATGTTCTTACCGTCCTGCATGCAAGAGGGGAAGCGTGAGGGCGAGGGCAGGTAGCGGCCATACTCGTCGAGCACATAGTCCTGAGTGCCCCGCTGGTTGTAGTTGCCGCCGCCCAGCGACGGGTGGTTGCAATACCAGCGTATGTCCACCACGACATACTCCCAGCCATACTTCACCAGGTCGTTGTCTACCAGATACTGCGCGTTCTGCAGCACCTCCTTCTCGGTGACGCTGCTGTAGTAGCAGTCCCACGAGTTCCAGCCCATCGGCGGTGTCATGGCCCAGGTGCGGAAGGTGGCCATGTCGGCCTCTTGTGCGCCCAAAGAGCCAAACGATGCAAGTGCAAAAAGTGCAGACACCATCAGTCTGCCACCCCAAGCGTTTACTTCCTTTCCAAAAATTCGATTTAAATTCATAGTAGTTAGTTATAGTTAAAAGTTCACGTACAAGAAAGTCAGGGCGCAACGTCGCAATATGGGGTTGCGCCTCTGGCTGGATTAAAGTGTTTGCATGTCTTCCTCTGAAAGGCCAAGTGCCTGGATGATATCGGCATCGGAAAGGCCCATCCTGCGCATTTGCGAAGCAGCAAATAGCAGTCCGGATTTTTTCCCTTCGGCTCTGCCCTCGGCTCTGCCCTCAGCTCTGCCCTCGGCTTTTCCTTCAGCTCTTCCTTCAGCTCTTCCTTCAGCTCTTCCCTCAGCTCTGCCCTCAGCTCTTCCCTCGGCTCTTCCTTCAGCTCTTCCTTCGGCTCTGCCATCAGCTCTGCCCTCGGCTAAGCCTTCAGCTTTCCCTGTTCTGTATCCGCTATTATAGCGGGTTTTGTCAGCTGAGATGGCGTCCCAGTAACGCTCGTAGGCATAGATTTGTGCCTCGTTGTACGCCCTTTTTTCCAAAATTTCCAGGGCTTCGCGAGTGTAGGGATTCTCCAGCAATTCTGCTGGGGCCTCAATGGTTCCGCCATCAATCTCAGTGAGAAAGCGCAACCACAGTACGGCCATCTTCTTCTCCACAAAGTTATGGGGCTTGAATTTGGGAAGCTCAACAAAGATGAAGCGCAACCCCTCTATGCGACGGTCAGTGTGGTCAACGTCTACCACAGCATAGTCGTGGTAGAACTCATCCGGGCCGGCATCGAAACCCACGTCGTTGATGAGGTTTAGGGAGTAGACGGGCTTCACCAGGTGGTAGTCCTCGCCCGGATTCAACTGGCTTACGACGGCCTTGGAGGCGTTGAGGATGACACGCTGCTGGAACTCGTTGTTCCAGTCCATCTGCATCTCTACGATGAACTGCCGGCCACGCTGGTCGCGGCAGCGCACGTCCACGATGCTGTTCTTCTTGCCGGGGTTCTCCGGCACCATCTCCGGCGTGAGATACGTCACATGTTCAATCTGTCCATCGGGGTCGAGGGGCAGCAAAGCGTTAAGCAGGCTCATCACCAGATTTTCATGTTCGCCGAATATTTTCTTAAATGTGAGGTCAGCCTTGGGGCTGAGGTATTTTCCTACCATCGTCATAACTCGTCAGTTTTTATTTAATTGTTACTATCACCATCTGCAAGAGAGCGAGGATGCCCACCCTCTCTTTGACACGCTGCAAAGGTAAGCAATATTTCTGACACCGCCAAAACTTTTTGCTGGGAAAACGAAATGAAAAAAGCCCTGCTGTTGCTGAGAAGCAAGAGCGAGGGCTTTTTTATTCGTAGAGTTTCTCTTAGTTTACTTCAGGGCCTTGTTGAGCATGAAGTAGACCTCGTTGTTGCGCAGGGTCTGCTTGAACTCATAGGTCTTGGTGTCCTTGTTGATCTTGACATACTCGATGCCCAGCATTTCGGCGAAGTCCTCCCAGTACTCCTCGGTGATGTCGTAGGAGAAGGCTGAGTGGTGTGTGCCACCAGCCAGGATCCATGCGCCTGCGCCAATCTCGAATGTGGGCTGTGGCACCCATAGTGCGCTGGCCACGGGCAGGTTGGGCATGGGCTTGGGCTCGATGCACTCCACCTCCTGTGAGATGAGGCGGAAGCGGTTGCCCAGGTCTACGACCGTGGCCTTGATGCCGCGTCCGGTCTTCGATGTGAAGACGAGGCGTGCGGTCTGCTGCTTGCGAATGCCGATGCCGAGGAAGTGAACCTCGAGCTTGGGTTTGTCGACGGCGATGAGTGGGCACACCTCGAGCATGTGGCTCTGCAGGCAGCTGGAGCGGTCGCCGGCGAAGTTGAGGGTGTAGTCCTCGAGGAATGAGCAGCCCGTGGGCAGTCCCTGCTGGATGACCCAGAGTGTGCGATAGAGGCAAGCCGTCTTCCAGTCGCCCTCGGCACCGAATCCGATACCCTCGGCCATTAGTCGCTGCGAGGCCAGACCGGGAATCTGGTCGAAGCCGCAGAAGTCGGGAGCGTCGATGTCGGCGTCGCCCAGGTCGTCGAAGTTGGTGGTGAAGGCCAGTGCGCCTTCGTCCTTCAGCACGCGGCGCAGAGCAATCTCTGCCTTGGCGGCGTTCTTCACCTTCTGCCAGTAGACCTCCTCGCCGCTCTCGTCAATCTTGATGGTGTACTCCTTCTTGTACTCCTCCACGAGGTCGTCGGCCTCCTTGTCGGTGACCTTCTTGAAGTACTCCATCAGGCTGGAAACGGGATAGTAGTCCACGTGGTAGCCCAGACGCTGCTCGAACTCCACACGGTCGCCGTCGGTGACTGCCACATTGTTCATATTCATGCCGAACATGAGGCAGCGCACGTTGTGAGCGTCGGCCACGCCGGCAGCCACTCGTGCCCATACGGCAATCTGCTTCTGAGCCTGCTCGTCCTTCCAGTAGCCGCAGACCACCTTGCGGGGCACACGCATGCGGGTGCAGATGTGTCCGAACTCGATGTCGCCGTGGGCGCTCTGGTTCAGGTTCATGAAGTCCATGTCCATGGTCGCCCAGGGAATCTCGGCGTTATACTGTGTGTGGAAATGGAGGAGGGGCTTCTTCAATGCCTGCAGTCCCTTGATCCACATCTTGGCAGGTGAGAAGGTGTGCATCCATGTGATGATGCCGATGCACTTCTCTTCGTTGTTGGCAGCGAGCATTACCTGCTCCACTTCCTTCGAGCTGTTGGCCGTGCCTTTATAGACAATCTTCACGGGGATGTTGCCGCTGGCGTTCAGGCCCTCAACCATCTCCTTTGAGTGTCCGTCAACTGCAACCACAGCGTCACCACCATAGAGCAACTGTGCACCAGTCACCCACCATACTTCCAAATTCTCAAATGCTTTCATTGTTTCTTTTGTTTAGTTATTAGTAATGATTGTTTGTTTGCCAAAACTTGATTGGTTTGCAAAAATAGGTAATTATAGCGACATAGAAAAACTATTTAAGAATCTTAAAGTTAAAAAAGGCGAAATGAGGGGTGAGAGGTGAGGGGCGAGAGGTGAGAGTCATTTGAGGTCCAGGCGCAGTCCGGCTTGCAGTTTCAGGCTGGTGGGCTTGTCCTTGAAATAGTTCTGGAGGGGGCTGCCATTGTCGAAGTAGTGGCTGACGCCCGGCTCTGCAAAGAGCGAGAGGCGCGGGGCCAGGCTGTACTGGGCGCCGAGACTGCCGCTGACTGACCACTGCAGGCGGTCGCGGTCGGTGTGCTGCCCGACACCCTCGGTCTCCACCCGTGCCTTGACGTTCCAGTCGGCCTGCACGGCGGTGGCGACGTAGAGCCGGAAACGCTTGTTGCGCCACAGGCAATAGCTGAGGCCCAAGGGTATGCCCACATAGTGCAGGGCCTGTTCCTTGGTGTAGTGCATGCTGCGGACGGTCTGGGTGAACTCCGACCGGAGCCGGGTGTAGACGAGGCCCGACGTGAGCGACAGGCGGCCGGTGAGCGGACAGCTGACAGAGAGTCCAAGCGAGAAGGGCAGACTGTGATGCTGGCGCTCCTCATAGCCCGTCAGGAAGATGGGGGCCTGACGGCTGGCGGCATGGCTGGTGGTGTAGGTGTAGGTCTTCGCCAGGGCGTCGGCCATCATCACGGCGTTGCTGTTGTCGTGGGTGCCGAAGCTGTTGGTGGCATAGAGGGCAAGGGTGAGGCGGGGGTGATGTGATTGATGGGGATTGGGGGATTGATGGGGGTAATGGGACAGATGGGGCGAATGAGCAGTATGAGAGGATTGGGCAGATGGGGCAGATGGGGTGTGGGCGTTATTGTCAGTGGGGGTGGGTGTCGGCTGGGGCTGTTGGGGTTGGCTCTGGGCAAGGCTATGGCTATGAGCAGTGGTGGGCATACTGCTGGGCGTGGTCGGGGTGGCAATGGGCGTGGTCGGGGTGGCAATGGGGATGGTCGGCTCTTCCGCAGAAAGTTGGTCTCCCTGCTGGGCTATGGCGGGCTTTTCGAGTTCAGGCGTGGCGCTTTCTGCCTGAACGAGCTGGGGCTCTGACTGCTGCGATTGCTGGCTCCACCACACCAGCGCACCACCGAGAAGCAGCAGAGCGACAGCAGCGGCCCAACGGTGAGAGGTGAGGGATGAGAGGTGAGAGGTGAGAGGTGAGAAGTGAGGGGTGAGAGGTGAGGGGTGAGAGGTAAGAGGTGAGGGTTGGGCGTTGGGCAGCGCGGCCTCGATGTCGGCCCACAGGTCGGAAGGCGCAGCCGTTTCGTGCTCCGCCAGTTTGTCGTGCAGTTGTTGTGTCCACTTGTCCTGTTTCATCTTTTCTCCATTTCTTCTTTTATCATTTTTGCCAGCATCCTCTTTGCCCTGAAGAAGATGGACGACGATGTGCTCTCCTTGACGCCCAGTAGGCGGGCAATCTCCTTGTGCGGCCACTGCTCGAAGACGAAGAGGTTGAGCACCGTGCGGTAGTTGGCCGGCAGCCGCCCTATCATCTCCATCAGCCTGTCGGGCTCCAGCTGGCCTATATCGGGCTCCTCCACCTGCTCGTCGGGGCCGTCGGGCAAGGAGTCTGTCAGCAGGAAGCGGCTGTGCGCCCTCAGGTGGTCGATGGCCTGATGGCAGACCACCCGGCCCACCCAGGCCTTCAGCGAGCCCTCGCCGCGAAACTGAAACTGCGCGATGGTGGAGAGAATCTTGACGAAGCTGTCCTGCATCACGTCGCGCACCTCGTCGCGCTCGGGCACATACCTCAGCGCCACGGCCATGGCATAGCCCGAATAGCGGTCGTAGAGCCGGCGCAGCGCCGCCCGCTCACCGCCATGTATCGCTTCCAGCAGTTGCTTCTCCGTCTCCACCGTGGCGCCTATCCTATTCTCCGCTTGGTATTATAATATATGGTGACGGCGACGGGCAGCTTGTGCTCCACCGACTGGCCCGTGGCAGTGTCGGTGACGAGCAGGGCGCTCACGGTGATGCCCAGCGTCCACTGCCGCATGTCCGTCTGCATCACGGCGTTGGCATTGTCAGGGCAGAGCAGGCTGACGCGGTGCAGACGGCCGTCGATGAGGATACTGAACGAACTGGTGTTGAAGCGCAGCTCTGCATTGGCGTCCAGCAGCGTGGGCGAAGCGAAGGCCATATACTGCGACTGCTCGCTGTAGCCCTGGGGCACCAGTCGGATTTCGGCGGCCACGCCCAGCGGCTCGGCCAAGGCCGTCATGCCGCTCTTATCCACCGACGTGCAGAGGCCCATCAGATAGCTTTCGGGCAGACGGACGTGCAGCGTCGGGCCCACCACCAGCCGGGCCGTGTCCACCACCTGGCGGTTCACCGTCCACTCGCCTTCGTAGACGGCTTGGCTCACCGGCGCATCGCTGCCTTTTTCTGCGGCATACGTATCGTCGCCTCCTACGGCACAGGCCGTAACCATCAGGGCAGCCACCAGACCCGACAGCCACCAGCGGCACAGTTCAACCATACTTCCAAACTCTTTCATACGCATAAATATCAGTTTTCTATCATACAGTATCTCGTGTGGGTCGTCTCGGACCAGACATTTTGAACACACATTGAGGGCAAGCCCCGTATGCCCCCGTAGAGATAAGTGGCACTTATCTCGGAGATAAAAGGCACTTATCTCGGAGATAAAAGGCACTTATCTCCCACGTAGGAGGAATCTAACTCATTAGCGTGCATTTCTTCATTTCGATATTAACCCACACAGATTCGTGCAGAACCCTGTCTGCTCTACTCTTATAACGGAGAAAGGCGGGAATCTTGCACCTCGACGGGGCACTTTGTGGGCCATCTTCGGCCTTTTTTAACGCTTATTATGATTTCCAGGTGCAGGATTTGGCCTGACTGGCCGTTTCAATGACAAAAACATATCGACAAAACGCAACAACTATGAAGAAACTGAATCTCACACATCTTGGCCTGGCAGTCTGGAGTCTGCTGGCCGTAGGGTGTGGCACGGACAACGATGGCGGCGTCTCGTACGAGGCAGCCCAGCAGAACTACTCCGCAAAAGCTAATATCGCAGATGGTGGCGACTGCCCAGCGCCCCACAAAAGCGGCGACCAGTTCAGCGAGTTTGCCGACAATCCCTTCGTCAAAACATCGCTCCAGCCTGTGTCTACCTTCTCCGTCGATGCCGACGGTGCCTCCTTTGCCATTGTGCGCCGCTATCTCACACGGGGCTATGAGGTCAACCCGTCGAGCGTGCGCATAGAGGAACTGCTCAACTATTTCACCTTCGACTATGCCGCACCCACCGACGGCCACAGCGTGGCCATCCATGCCGAGGTGGGCGACTGCCCCTGGAACCCGGCCCACAAGCTGCTGCAACTGGGCATCAAAGGCAAGGAGCTGAAGGCCGACGAGACGCCACGCGCCAACTTCGTGTTCCTGGTCGACGTGTCAGGCTCGATGGCCAGCAACGACAAGCTCGCCCTGCTGAAGTCCGGTCTGCGCCAAATGGTCGGCCAGATGAACCCCGCCGACCGCATCTCAATCATCACCTATTCAGGAAAGGTGGAGAAGGTGCTGGAGTCGACCCTGGTAAAGGATGCTGCCACGATAACGCAGGCCATAGACCATCTGGTGGCCAGCGGCAGCACCAATGGCGGCGATGCGCTGAAGATGGCCTACGAGGAGGCCCTGCAGAACTATGACCCGACATGCAACAACCGCATCATCATGGGCACCGACGGCGACTTCAACGTGGGCGTCACCACCACCGAAGCACTCACCGAGATGGTCGAGGGCTATGCCAAGCAGGGCATCTACCTGACCTGTCTGGGGTTCGGCATGGGCAACCTGAACGATGCGATGATGGAGAACATCAGCAACCACGGCAATGGCACCTACCACTATATTGACAGCGAGGAGGAGATGATGAAGGTCTTTGTGCACGAGCGTGAGCGATTTGTCAGCGTGGCCAACGACGCCAAGTGCCAGGTGACCTTCGACAGCACTCTGGTCAGCCAGTACCGGCTGTTGGGCTACGAAAACCGGGTGATGGCCCAGGAGGACTTTGACAACGATGCGAAGGATGCCGGAGAGATTGGTGCCGGACAGACCATCACAGCCCTCTACGAAATTGTGCTGGCCGACGGGGAGAAAGCGCCCGACAAGGCGTTTGCCACCTTCGACTTCCGCTACAAGAAGTCGCTCGACAGCGAGAGCCTGCCCCTGCAGAGAGTACTCACCGTTGAGAGAATCTTCAACAAATACGAGCGCCCCGACGACTTCTACTTCGCTGCCGGCGTGGCCGCCTTCGGCATGGTGCTCCGCCACTCGCCTTACAAGGGTGATGCCACCATGGGCATGGCCCGCCAACTGGTGGGCAGCCACTTAGGCACCGACCCGCACGGCTACCGGAAGGCCCTACTCGACCTCATCGACAAAATGGTCATAATTGATAATTGATAATTCACAATTCATAATTCACAATTCATAATTCACAATTCATAATTCACAATTCATAATTCACAATTCATAATTCACAATTCATAATTCACAATTCAGCAGCTAATTGTGAATTGTGAATTATGAACTGTGAATTAAAAGTCCGCTCAATCGAACAGCGCAGCTGCTGCCCTGGCCCTGGCCGCCATCATACTGATGACCTTGGCTATATCGGCCACATCCACTTTGCCATCGCCATTCACGTCGTAAACAGCCAAACCAGTCGTAGCGCTCCCGGCCATGAAGGAGATGATAGATGAAATATCGGCCACGTCGATGTTTCCATCACCGTTAATATCACCTTTCAACCTGTCGCTATAGCTATATGTCACCTCGCTACAGGCATCCTTCTGCTCCACATTGCCCGCCATGTCGGTGGCAATGCTATAGAAGTGGTGCTCAATACCCTCATAGATGCGCACAGTGGCCGTGGTGCCCGCCACCACGTTCTCCGCAGCCTTAAACCAAGCCCCGGAGCCATACTGCACATATATGTCGTAGCGCCATGGACCAGAGCCGTCATCGCTCGCCTTGATGCTCACCGTGGCTGTGGAGTCGCTGGCCAAGGTTACGTCGGTCACGCGACTCACGGGCCTGACGCGGTCGATGGTGTTCGTCCATGTCGGGGTCATAATCAAGTCGTTCTGGTCGAACACGATGGCGGCGCGGTTGTCAATGGCCGTGCCATGGGCCAGGCCTGGTTTCAGCCTGATGTCAAACATCAACTCGCCCATGCCGTTACCATTCACATTCACTGGCAACACACCTTGCATTACATCATCCGTCGGCTCCATCGTCATCGGGTCAAGGCTCGAAATGTGCCACTTGGCAATGCCCTTCTTTTGGTCAAATGTGCCCTCCACCTGTGCAATGGCATTGATTTCGGGTCGCATATCAATGGTCGTCACAAAGTTCTTGGCACCCGTCAGTTCTGCGCTCTTATCACCAATCTTCACCTGAGTAGGTGCAAACGTCGAGAGGTCGAACTTCGTGGCATCTAATGTGTCGGTAACCACAATTGTATGTGCCGATGCCGTGGCAAACTCTGGCTCGTTCTCAAACTCTATACGGTAGTAAACGTCCGTCAGTTCATTCTTCAAGGCATGACTACCTGACTCAGAAGTGTAACCATAAATATCGTTGGGATCAATGGATGTAACATCATTTTGCACACCACCTCCTGGAGAACCAGGTGGACAGTCTGGCTTTGTCTTTGTAAAGGCGGATAAACAACTTAATGCCGCGTTGGAAGGATTAAGTGACAAATTAATCCCGTTAGAGAGGTTTTCTATTAAATCCATAATATCTTTAGCTCCTTTATAAAATCTATTTAGGCAAGTCAAGACTGTTCCTGGTATTGAAATGGCAGAAAAACCTAAAGATATCTTATCCAATAAACTTCGTTCTACTTCTTCTTTATTGCAAAAAACTTCGCCTGCTACTGTCACGGCATCATTCACAATACCTGTAATACAGGAGATAGTATTGGCTGCTATAGCTAAATTGGGGAAAAGGCTAGCGAAATCAGCAATTGTAACAATAACATTACCAATACACACAATTTTTTCATAATAGCAACAGAAGTAATCAACCGCTTTAGAGCGTCTGCGAGCATTTGCTCCTTGTAGTTCTTCAGATGATACAGGATACCAATCATCAACAGTAGCAAACCATGCCTCTATTTGTTCTGTCGCACTTAATGTAAGTGTAATGGTTTTTGTGGTTCGAGGAGGTATATTGATACTAAATGTACCATTCCTAATGAAGATTGAATCACCTTTTTCATTTACAGTCTTTACTTTTATAAAATAATGGTCATCTTTTATAGAATTACATAGATTTGTTAAACTATTAATTTCTTCTGTTGTCCAGCCGTCAATGTCTTCTACATAGTCAAAAAGATTTTTCAAATTAAGCCCGTCAATATTAACATATGTAATCCCATTTTCCGTAGCATTAGAAATATTGATAGCTAATGGTACATTATACGCCGTCATATTCCCTTTATTTGTGATTTTGATGGTGTATGTTGTTGAAGTACCATGCAGGAATGTTGAGGGATAGGTGACAGTCGTTGCCAACTCAATGCCAACAGCCTCTTCCACAGTAACAAGGTTCAAGAATACCTTGTCCTCCTCTGTAAAGTGGAACTTAGCATGATAGTCACCAAGGGCAATACCTGTAAAGTCAAAGGCAACCGATGTTGTGGCATCACTTTCATGGCCTATGAGAATGTGTTTGATACTATCTCCCTGCTCATTATATAGGTCTACTGCATACAGGTCGCGGAAACCATTACCTTCAAAGGTTATTGTACTGCAACCGCCATTACCAACTACGGCAACATCTTGACGCAGTATAGCATACTTGTCGATATGCTCGTAGTCAATACTGATGTCATCGCCTTGTGTGGCGGTCACATCGTGCAGGGCTACATAGAATGTTCCGCTTTCAGCAGCGTGAAGGCCACCCCAACTTACCGACTTGGAGCCAGAGACATTGTAGACCTCCTTACCAGATGGGGCAAAGAGTTGCAGCGTGGCGGCGCGGTCGAGTTTGAAGCGGAGGCTGTCGCCTCGTTCCGCCGTCACCTGATACCACTTGATTTCGTTCTCCTCGGGCCAGGCCGTGGTCTCGCGGACACCAGACTCCAAGGTCTTGATAACATTGACCTCCTGACCGATGCTATAGTCGGCATAGTCCTTGGCGGCATCGGTGAAGCGCATGGCGGCATCGTAGAAGCGCAGGTGGATGGTGTTCTTGGCATAGACCATCGGCTTACCGCTGCTTGTGTCGAACTGGAACAGCGAGCTGCGCAGCGGGCGCGACTCCACGGGCAGCAACGACATCAGTTGCAGCGGGTTCACCCTCTGCGGCAGGGTGACAGTCTTGGCGGTCTCTATACCCTCGTCGTTCAGCCAGTACTGGTACTGGTCGATGCCGTTGCCACCGAGGGGCACCTTCAGAAAGAAGCGAGTCTGGATCTTCGTGTTCGTGCCACGGTCGTTGTAGAGCATATAGCTGATGTGGTGCAGGCCGTCGCTCAACTCCGACAGGTCGAGGTCGAAATGGTAGTTGCCATTGTTACCCACGACGCTGGCGTCGGTATTGAAAGCCTCGTCGTCGATGGCATAGACACAGCGCATCTCGCCCAGCTCCTCCGGCGTAGTGACACGCATAAAGTAAGAGGTGTAGCTGCCCGACATGGCACCGCTCGGCGTCACCGTCTGAAGCTGTATGCGGTGCAGGCCGTCGGTGAGGTCGTGCATGTCAATGTCCCAATGGATGATGCCGCCCTGGTTGGACAGCTTCTCTATGTGGCGCAGCTGGCCGTCCACGGAGCAGATGCAGTTCAGTTCGTCGTCAGCGTTCACCTGTGCCGTCTTCAGGAAGAAGCTGGCAGTTGGCTTTGAGGTTGTGCCGCTACTGAGCAGGGCCTGATAGTGGAAGCGGTGGAAGCCGTCAGAGAGTGACGAAGCATCGACCTCGAAGGTGCCGTTGGTCACTGCCACCTCATGCACATCGGTCTGCGTGTCGAACCAGTAGTAGCCCTTGATTGCCGTGTCGGCCTGGGGCAACTTCACGAAATAGTTGACGGTGGGCACTGATGTACTGCCATCATTCCGTGCAACCATATAGTGGAAAGTGTGGATGCCGTCGGAGAGGGTCGAAACATCCACGTCGAACGAGCCTTGCAGCATGGGCGAGGTCAGCGGTTTGCCCTGCTGGCTGTCGAACCAGTAGTAGGCCACCGACTGCTCCGACAGCTCCGTGGTGTGCATAAACAACTGCGTCTTGGGCAGGCTCTGCCGTCCTTCACTATCGCGTACTATTATATGGATAGTGTGGAGCGACTCGCTAAGCCCCGACACATCGGCCATCATCTGCCAATGGTCGGTTGGCGAGGTGACTGTGCGCAATGAGGCATAGTCATCGTCGAACCAGTAGTAGCAGCTGTAGCCCTCGGTCTGTCCTCTTGCCAAGCCGTACAAGCAGAGCAGGAGGAAGGTTATAGCATATTTTCGCATAAGCGTCTCCTTTCTTGCTTTACTCTGCGGCTTTTACCTCGATATCAACGCTCAGCTTGCCGTCGGCAGTAGTTTTGGCGGCCACGTTGCACTTCGTAATCTGAGGGCTCAAGATGCGGGTGTTGTAGGGCAGGTTGCCACCGTAGATGCCAATCTCTGTGCCGTCGTTTCCAATATATTCGGCCTTGGCCTCGTTGGTTAGTTCATCGAAGGTGTCGGGTTTGAAAAGGGTATCCCATATGCTTTCATTGAAATTCTTGTTCGTTGAGCCGGTTATATCTCTGAAGGGATTCTCATTCTTGCTCGTACAGCCAGCACAGTAGGTTGCCATATTTGAACTATTAAGAAATCTATATCCAGGATCAATTCCATACTCAGTATACCACGCATACAAGAAACAATTTGTAAAGAATGAATTATTAATCAAATTTAATCTACAGCGAATCATACAATTAGTAAAATCCATATTACCGCCTTTGCTGTTATTTGGTGTTGTTATAACACAATTTATGAAATTTGCTGAGCAGACACTTGGCAAAGATATACCATCGGTAATATAGCAATGTATACATGTCAGGGAATTAACGGCGGTTAAGTCACCTGAATAAGTGATATTTTTAAACTGACACTTCTGCAACATTGCATTATTCAGTGTTCCATACATCGTGACGGTGTTCTCATGATAGATACCCTCAATGGTCAGATGACTGTCTGTGGTTTCTTCAATGTTGATGTCGAAGTCGCCAGCAATCTGTGTCCGGAAGGTTCCCGAAATGGAATCCTCTTCCATACCAGCACCGCGCAGGGTCACGGCCTTGGTGATATTGACGGCATCGTAGCGTCCACTGGCCAGGGTGATGATGTCGCCATGAGAGGCGGCTTCCATAGCCTGCTTCAGCGAGGTGGCACCGTGGAATACTGAGATTTCGCCATTGTGGCTCAGCGTGGCCACCAATGAACTCTGTGCATACGTTGCCGTAGCGGCCATCAGGACGGCTACGAGCAAAAAGAAAAATTTCTTCATAACTTTGTTGTTTTAGTTGGTTAATAATAAGTGAATTATAAAAGGGTTTGTTGTTTGGCGAGGGAACAAAAAGAAATAGGTGCAAGTCTTTCTCATTGCAAGTCAGAGGCATCGCCAAACGCCCAATATCGCACAATGGAAAACCCACACCTATCGCGGTGTGAGTATTCACGTCTTACATTTGCGATATTAAAGTCGTTAAATTTGGCGATTTTCTGACTTTCGCTTGTAAGAGTAAACACTCTATCTCAATATGTCATTTCTCAGTTCAGAGTCTTTGTTTTATGTCATAATTTTGTCGTTTTTAAAGGTTCAAAGTATTAGAGCTGTGCTTAAAAACACTGGCTCTGCTATTTGGTGAGTAGCCATTATCTAATGATATTCATAGCCGACGGTCTGCCGATGGTATAGTGTTCGTGAGGATAGTCGGCCACGAGATTCAACCTATGTCTGCCCAGATTTGCAGTGACACCAGCGCATCTGGATGGAGTGCAGCGAACTCTTTCAATGTCTTTTCCGTGAATATTCTCATCTAAATTATGCAGTCATTTGATAAGTTACGAAAGCACGGTTGCAAAATTACGAAAAGATTGGGAACTGGCAAAGAAATGTGCGGAAAAATTTGCACGATACGAAAAAATCCGAACCGCCAAGCGCGGTTCGGATCTTGTCTGTGGTTGGTGGAATCAGTGCTTCTGGCCTTTTTGGCCGTAGTAAGCGTTGGGTCCGTGCTTGCGCATATAGTGCTTCTCCACCAGCAGGGGGTTCATGGTGGTGTTGGGGTTGACCGATAATGAGACAAAGGCCATCTTGGCGCACTGCTCCATCACCTTGGCGTTGTAGACGGCATTGTCGGGCGAGGTGCCCCAGGAGAAGGGTCCGTGGTTCTTCACCAGCACGGCAGGCGTGTGGTCGGGGTTGATTTTGCGGATGTTCAGTATTTCGTCTACGATGACGTTGCCTGTCTCCAGCTCGTATTGTCCCTTGACCTCTGCCTCTGTCATATCGCGTGTGCAGGGGATGTCCTTGTAGAAATAGTCGGCGTGGGTGGTGCCGATGTTGGGTATGTCGCGCCCGGCCTGTGCAAAGGCTGTTGCGTAGGTGGAATGTGTGTGCACGACGCCCTGTATGTTGGGGAATGCCTTGTAGAGCACGAGGTGTGTGGGCGTGTCGCTGCTGGGGTTGAGGTCGCCCTCGACCACCTTGCCTGTCTCCAGGTCGACCACCACCATGTCTTCGGCTTTCATCTCGTCGTAGCTGACGCCCGACGGCTTGATTACCACGAGTCCTTTTTCGCGGTCAATACCCGAGACATTGCCCCAGGTGAAGATGACCAATCCCTGTTTGACCAGGTCCAAATTGGCCTTGAATACTTTCTGTTTGAGTTCTTCAAGCATTTTCTTAAAGTTTAAAGTTATCGTTATACATCTTTCTATTAAAGCGGTAGAGTGCTGCGCCTCGCTTTGACATCTTCTTGTCGATGAGCTCTGTCTTTTCGATGAAGTCCATGTCCTTGATGCGCTTGCGGAAGTTGCGCTTGTCAACCTCCTCGCCCATGACTGCCTCGTAGAGGCGCTGCAGCTGGGTGAGTGTGAAGAGCTGCGGCAGCAGACGGAAGCTGATGGGCTCGGTCTTGATTTTCTGGCGCATCATCTTCAGTGCCATGCTGACCATCACGTTATGGTCGGAATAGAGTGTCGGCACATGGTTGATGTCTACCCACTCCAGCCCATGCTCGGAGCGCAGTTTCTCGCTGTAGTCGCTGACGTTGATGAGTGCATAGTAGGCTACGGAGATGACTCGCTCGCCTGGGTCGCGGTCTACGCTCCCGAAGGCCCCCACCTGCTGCATATAGACATTGCGCAGTCCGGTGAGCCCATTGAGCACGCGGCTGGTAGCGGTGTCGAGGCTCTCGTCGGCACCTACGAATCCTCCATAGAGGCTCCACTCGCCGCGCCCGGGATCCATTTGGCGCCGCCCGATGAGTATCTTCAGCTTCGATTCGTCGAAGCCGAAGATAATCACGTCGACCGATACCCAGACTTTCGAATGTTCTTTATAAAAAGTCATTTCTTGCTTTTAGAAGAAGTACCAGTAGAAGCAGCCGCAGAGGAAGAGGACACCAAGGCTTCCCACAATGTCCCAAACGTCCCAACTTTGGGCAATCTGCTTGCGATATTCAGCTGTGAAGGTAATGGCATCCTTCTGTACGGCTGTAGGAGCAGGTGTGAAGAAACTCACAACCACCATCAGCAGCACGATGAACACAAGGAGCCAGCACTCGAACACAAGCCAGTTGGTCTGCCAGAACCAGGCGGTGGCATCCCAGAAGGCGCCGTCCATCTGAGCTGAACCCGTGTCGGTGATGACATTGGTCACCAAGCGAAGCATACCGATGAGGAAGCCACCGATGAGGCCCCATTCACCAGCCTTCGGCGTGATCTTCTTGGAGAGGATTCCCAGCGTGAAGACGGCCACCATTGCGGGAGCCAGCAGCGACTGGATGCCCTGCAGATAGCTGTAGAGGTTGCCCATACCCATCATGACGGGGAGCCAGAGCAGACCCAGGACCACTACGACGACAGTGGCGATACGACCGACGAGCACGTAGTGGGCCTCGCTCATGCCCTTCTTCATAGGTTTGTAGAAGTCCTCAGTGAAGAGTGTTGCGCAGCTGTTGAAGAAAGCGGCCAGTGACGTGACGAGGGCGCAGATGAAGCCGATGGTCACAAAGCCCTTGACGCCGGCAGGGAGGATGCTCTTCACCATCATGGCGAAGGCACCGTCGGTGTCGTGCTGGTTGGCTATATCCATCTGGATGCCAAAGTCGCCATACCCGCCATTGGCCAGGGCCATAGCCACCATGCCGGGGATAAGGAACATGAACACGGGAAGGAGCTTAAAGTAGCCGGCGGCGATGGTGCCACGACGGGCGCGTTTCATCACCTCAACGTTGCTCTCGCCCTTCTGCTGGCCAAGCACACGCTGAACGATGTGCTGGTCGGTGCACCAGTACCAGAAGCCGATGATAGAGGCACCTATGAACACCACGAAGCCAGGATACTCATGGTAGAGTGGGTCTGGAGTTCCAGACTCGTTGATGTCGGCCCAGTGGAACATGTGGGTCGTTCCGTAACCGTCGTGAAGGGTGCTACAGAAGGCCATCATGTTTTCCCAGCCCTGAACGATACTGCCGCCACCCAGCGTAGACAGACCGAGGAAGAGCACAGCAAATGCACCTATAATAAGAATAGGTGTCTGGATGCTTGACATAGTCATCACGCCCTTCATGCCACCAATGACGGTAAAGACGGCAGTGACGGCGATAAGGCCAAGGGCACCCCACCAGAAGGGCAGGCCGATGAGATACTCAAAGAAGATACCACCCGTGAAAGCCGTCACGCTGACTTTGGTCAGGATGTAGGCGATAAGGGTGATGATCGAGAGCCACGAACCCGTGCGCTGCGTGTAGCGGAACTTCAGGAAGTCGGGCATGGTGATGATCTTGCCCATCTTGTTGTTGAGCAACTGATAGAAGGGAACGAACAGCCAGCCGAGGATGAGAATCATCCAGCCCTGCATCTCCCAGTGGGCCATACCCACACCGTCCTTGGCACCCGTACCGGCCAAGCCCACGAGGTGCTCCGAGCCGATGTTGGCGGCAAAGATGGCCATACCGATTACATACCAGGGCTCGCCTTTTCCGAACAGATAGTCCTGCGAGTCGGCACCCTTCATTTTCTCCTTGTCCTTCTTGATGGCACGGTAAACAAACCAGATGACACCCAAGATGCCAACACAAAGTACCAACCAGTCAAGCCAAATAAATTCTCTTGCGTTCCAATCCATAATTTAATTTTTAGTATTTAATGATTTTACAATTTTACTGTTTTCTGTTTCTCCACATTGCAGTCATATCCTCAAGGGTCTTTCCTTTAGTTTCGGGGACTAAACGCCAGACGAAGAGGGCGGCAAGCAGACAGATGAAGCCATAGAGACCGTAGGTGAACCAGTGGCCGAAGTCGTCGCCCTCGGTGAGGTGCATATTGAACATGGGCACGAATGTCGACGAGACGATGAAGTTGAAAATCCACTGGAAAGCCACGGCGATGGCCACGGCACCGCCACGGATGGTGTTGGGGAAAATCTCGGCAATGAGCACCCACGTGATGGGGCCCCACGAGAACATGAACGAGGCGGCATAGACCATGATAGAGGCTGCCGTGACGAACTCCAATCCGGCGTGGCCGAAGGTGACAGCCACACCCAGAGCGCCAATGGCCATGCCGATGGAACCCCAGATGAGCAGCGGCTTGCGGCCCCACTTCTCTACGGTAAAGATGGCCACCAGGGTGAACAGGATATTGACCACGCCCATGAAGACGGTGATGACCATCGGGTTCTCCATGCCCATATCGCCGAAGATGCGCGGAGCATAGTAGAGCACGGCATTGATGCCAACGGCCTGCTGGAACACGGAGAGCATGATGCCCACGAAGATGCACATGACACCATAGGTCAGCAGACGCTCGGTCTTCACCACCATCGTGTCCTTGATGTCCTGCAGAATCTGGGCGGCCTTGCTGCTGCCGTTGATTTTGGTCAGGATGCCCAGGGCCTTCTGGTCCTGGCCGATGCTGACGAGGTAGCGCGGTGTCTCAGGCACGAAGCAGATGAGCAGGGCGAAGAGTCCTGCGGGCACGGCCTCGCTGCCGAACATATATCGCCAGCCCGTGGTCACCGTCCACTGTGCGGCGGGGTTGATGGCGGCAATGCCGCGCCCCATCTCCTCCACCAGCGGCTGGATATGGTCGCCCAGGATGAAGAAGTTGACAAAGTAGACCACCAGCTGGCCGAAGATGATGGCAAACTGGTTCCACGAGACGAGCATGCCGCGAATGTTCGACGGGGCCACCTCGCCTATGTACATCGGGCAGATGGCGGAGGCCAAGCCCACGCCGATGCCGCCGATGACACGGTAGAAGTTGAACATCAGCAGCAGGGGATAGGTGGGTGTGCCATGCTCGAAGAAGAGGAACTCTGGCTCCATGCTTCCCAATGCTGAGATGAAGAACAACAGGCCAGCGATGATGAGCGACTTCTTGCGCCCCAAGTTGGTGGCGAGGAAGCCCGACAGGGCCGAGCCGATGATACAGCCAATCAGGGCCGAGGCCGATGTGAACCCGTGCCAGCCGTCGGTGTAGGAGAAGTCTTGCGCCTCCTTGAAGAAGGCCTGCAAGCCTTTCTCTGCTCCCGAAATGACGGCTGTGTCGTAGCCGAAGAGCAAGCCTCCGAGCACGGCCACCATCACAATACTGATGAGGTAAACACGAGAACCAGCCTCACCCCCTGCCCCTCTCACTGAGGAGAGGGGAGTGGTTACTTTTGCTGTTTCATTATTATTCATAACTATATTCTTTTTTATTCTTCGAAAAGTCTATATACTCCCCTCTCCCCTGAGAGAGGGGACGGGGGTGAGGCTTTTACTTGATTGAGAACTTATAGGCAGCGTGGCTATAGTACTTCTCGCCCGGACGGAGCACGGGGCTGGCCCACTCGGGATGGTTGGGGCTGTCGGGATACTTCTGGCTCTCCAGGCAGACGCTGACGTGCTGCGGATACTTCTTGCCCAGCTTGCGGACCACGTTCTCCTCGCCGCCGACACCCTGGAAGTTGCCACTGTAGACCTGCACGCCAGGCTCGTTGGTGAACATCTCCATCATGATGCCCGTCTTGGGGCTGTAGAGGCTGGCGCACACCTGAGTGTCGTCGCCGGCGGTGTTCAGGCACCAGTTGTGGTCGTAGCCGTGGGCATTCTTAATCTGATAGTAGTCCGAGTGGATGCTGTCGCCGATGGCGTGGGGCGTGCGGAAGTCCATGGGCGTGCCCTCCACGGGCAGGATTTTGCCGGTGGGCATGTAGCTCTCGTCGCTCTCGGTGAAGCTGTCGGCATTGACATAGAGCACCTGGTCGTAGCCGGGGTTCTCCAGGTCGCCGGAGAGATTATAGTAGTTGTGGTTGGTCTGGTTGATGATGGTGGGCTTGTCGGTCTCTGCCTCCCAGGTGATGTCCAGCACGTTGTCGTTGGTCACCTTGTAGGTGGTGATGGCCTTGACTGTGCCGGGGAATCCGTTTTCGCCATCAGGAGCCACGATGGTCAGCTTTAGGGTCTGCGAGTCGGTCTGTTCGGCCGCATAGACGCAGTTCATCCAGCCCGTGTCGCCGCCGCCATGCAGGCAGTGGTCGCGGCCGCCGGGGTGACGGTCGTTCTGCTTCAGCTGATAGGTGCTGTCGTCGAGCACAAACTGGCCCATGTTGATGCGGTTGGCATAGCGTCCCACGCTTGAGCCGTAGTCGGTCGGTGTGTTCTGCGTGTCGGCATACTGGCGGATGTTGTCAAATCCGAGCACCACATCGGTGGGGTTGCCGTCCTTGTCGGGCACCACGAGCGACACCACGCGCCCGCCATAGTTGGTGATGCACACCTCCATGCCGTTTGCATTCTTCAGGGTGTAGAGCTTCACGGGCTGCTCGTTGATGATTGTGTCAAACTTGGCCGGGTTCAGACCCGACACCGTCAATTGGGGCTCCTGCTGGCCTCCAGCACAGGCGCAGAGCATAAGTGCCATGGCACCCATGCCCACGAAAGATGCTTTTAATGCTTTCATTTTTTAGGTTTTTTGAGTTTTAGATTATAACGTGTTTTATGAATTTTGGCGGTAAAGTTAGGCATTATTTCCCATTCCACCAAAAAATCGCCCATCTTTTTACGACAGGCGTGTGATTTTAACACTCGTTTAGTCATTTGGCCCTTTACCCCCCCCTTAGAGATAAGTGGCACTTATCTCGGAGATAAAAGGCACTTATCTCGGAGATAAGTGGCACTTATCTCTAAAGGCCCTTTTAGGCGATGCCGTCAATGGCCTCATTTTCGGCGTATGAAAATCCGTTCAATTGTCAATGGTCAATTGTCAATTACCATCTCGTCCACCTCTTCCTCGACGAAGCCCTCGTCTTCATCGTGCACGGTCAGCATATCGTCGTCGGTGTGGCAGGGGTCGAATCCGGCAGGGATGTCGAACTGGTCGTCCTGCGTGATGTCAATCGACGGGTCGGCATAGATGCTGGTCATATATTTGGCGAAGATGGGCAGTGCCATCGACGCTCCCTGCCCGAAGGTCATCGTGTCGAAGTGGATGTCGCGGTCGTCGCCGCCCACCCAGCAGCCGGACACCAGTTTGGGTGCAAGGCCCATGAACCATCCGTCGCTGTTCGAGTTGGTGGTGCCCGTCTTGCCGCCCAGCGGTGCCGTCAGGTTGTAGCGGTGGCGCAGCCGCCCGGCCGTTCCGCCGTCGACCACGGCGCGCAGCATGTACAGCATCTTGTCGGCGCTCTCTCCGCTGATGACCTCGTTCATGCGGGGCTTAAACTCGGCCACCTTGTTGCCCTCGCTGTCCACGATGCGGGTCACGTAGAGTGGAGCCGAGCGGATGCCGTGGTTGACAAAGGCGGTATAGGCGCTCACCATCTCGCCCACGGTAATCTCGCACGGGCCCAGGCAGAGTGCCGGCGAGGGGTGTATCTCCGGGTTGCGTATGCCATAGCGGCGCAGCACGTCGACGAAGGCTTTGGGGTTCAGGCGGTGCATCATCAGATAGGCCGAGATCCAGTTGTTCGACTGCTGCAGGCCCCACTTCAGCGTCACCATCTCGCCGTAGCGGGCCCTGCTGCCGTTGCGCGGTGTCCAGGGCTGTCCGGCCACGATGTAGGTTTCCTGCTGGTTGGGCACCTCGTCGCAGGGTGTCATGCCGTTCTCCATTGCCAGCGAGTAGAGGAAGGGCTTGATGGTGGACCCCACCTGGCGGCGGCCCTCAGTGGCCATGTCGTAGGCAAAGTGGCGGAAGTCCAGTCCGCCCACGTATGCCTTCACGTTGCCCGTACGGGGCTCCATGCTGACGAAGCCTGTGCGGAGGAATCGCTTGTAGTAGCGTATGGAGTCCATCGGCGTCATCATGGTGTCCACGTCGCCCCTGTAGGTGAAGAGGGTCATGGCGGTCTTTGTCCTGAAGGCCTTGTCAATCTCTTCGGCGCTGGCTCCGGCCCTCTTCATCGTGACATAGCGTTCCGACTGGCGCACGTTGCGGTTCAGTATGCGCTCCACGTCGGCAGCCGACAGGTGGCGCGAATAGGGGGCGTTGGCCTTGTTGCGGTTGGCCTTGTCGAACTCCGGCTGCAGATAGTCCACCACGTGGTCGAAGCAGGCCTGCTCGGCATATTTCTGCATGCGGGAGTCGATGGTGGTGTAGACCTTCAGGCCGTCGGTGTAGATATTGTATGGCGAGCCGTCGCGCTTGCGGTTCTTCTGGCACCATCCGTAGAGGGGGTCCTGCTCCCAGTTCAGCGAGTCGATGACATACTTGACGTAGCTCCACTCCGGATAGTCGGCCCTGCGGGGCTGCTTGGCCTGCATATACCGGCGCAGGAAGTCGCGGAAGTAGGTGGCCATGCCGTCGTTATGGTCGGCCACGTGGAACTTCAGGCCCAAGGGCAGCACGCTGCAGCTGTCGTACTGCTGCTGGGTGATGTAGCCGGCCTTCAGCATCTGTCCCAGCACCACATTGCGGCGGTCACGCGAGCGCTCCTCGAAGCGCACGGGGTTGTAGAGCGAGGGGTTCTTGCACAGGCCCACCAGCATGGCGCTCTCGGTCAGGGTCAGGTCGCGGGGCTCCTTCGAGAAGTAGGTGTTGGCCGCCGTCTTGATGCCCACGGCATTGTGCAGGAAGTCGAAGTAGTTCAGATACATGGCGATGATTTCGTCCTTCGTGTAGTTGCGCTCCAGCTTCACCGCTATGACCCACTCTATGGGTTTCTGGAGCATGCGCTCGGTGGTGCTGTGGGCCACGTCGCTATAGAGCTGCTTGGCCAGCTGCTGGGTGATGGTGCTGCCACCGCCGGCATTCTTCTGCCCCAAGAATCCGCGCTTGATGATGGCTCGTGCCAGGGCGTAGAAGTCAATGCCCGAATGTTCGTAGAAGCGGGCATCCTCGGTGGCCACCAGGGCCTGCACCAACAGGGGCGACAGGTCGCTGTAGTCCACCATCACGCGGTTCTCACGGTCGCGGTTCCAGGTGCCCAGCAGTTTGCCGTCGGCTGAGAACACCTGCGAAGCGTATTTATTAATAGGGTTCTGCAAGTCGGCAATGGGCGGCATATACCCTATGCGGCCATCGGCAATGGCCCAAAAGATGCCGACGACAGCCACTACACAGACAAATAGCAGCGTCCACAGAAAAGCAAAAAACCATTTTCTCATTGAATTGTGAATTGCAAATTGTGAATTGTGAATTAGAATTTCGCCTGCAAAGTTAAGAATTAATGCTGAGATAAAAAAAAGATTTGGAAAGTTTATCGTTTTCAACCACTATAAAAATGTTAATATATTATAAGACATAGTTCCGATTAGACAGAAAACCCCTACCTTTGTACGAAAAACATATAAGATGATGAAGAAGTGTCTCCTTTTGGCAACAGGCTTACTGGCATTTGCCACCATTACGCTTTCGGCACCTGTCAGCCGTGAAAAGGCCCTGAAGAGTGCGCAAGAGTTTCTGAACAGCAGCTGCCACGCCGGTGGCCGTCGGCTGACTCCGGCAAAGAGCCAGTTGCAATTGGCAACGCCAGAGACAGAGGCATACTATGCCTTCAACATTGGCCACAACCAGGGATTCGTCCTCGTCAGCGGCGACGACAGCACCCCCGCCATACTCGGCTACACGCCGCAGGGCACCTTCGACCCCACCCTGATGCCCGACAACCTGAAGGCATGGCTCACCAGCTATGAAGAGCAGATAGCATGGCTGCAGGCCAACACTGAACGGTCAACGCAGAACGCTGAACGGTCAACGGCCGACGGCCAGCGCTCACCCATCGCCCCTCTCATCAATTGCCACTGGAACCAGACTGAGCCCTACAACTTGCTGTGCCCCATGGCCAAAGACAGCACACATTGCGCCACAGGATGCACCGCCACCGCCATGGCACAGGTGATGTTCTACTACCGCATGCCCAAGGCCACGACTGAGACCCTGCCGGCCTACACCACAGGGAATCTGAAGGCCAACATCGAGGAAAAGGGCATCACCACCATCGACTGGGAAAACATGATGCCCGTCTACGACGGCAGCCAGACGGCAACGGCCGACACAGCCGTGGCCACGCTGATGAGCCTCTGCGGACAGTCCATAAAGGTGGACTACAACAAAGTCACAGGCGGAGACCCAAGTGAGATAGCTGGGGCCCTGCGGCGGTACTTCGGCTTCGCACCATCCACACATTTCATCCAACGCGACAACTACCTGCTGCAGCAGTGGGAAGACATCATCTACAACGAACTGGCCGAAAACCGGCCGGTGCTCTACGGCGGCAATTCGACTGGCGGCGGCCACGAGTTCATCGTCGACGGATACGACAACGACGGCTACTTCCACATCAACTGGGGATGGGGCGGCAACTGCGACGGCTACTACCTGCTCACCGTGCTCAACACAAACAGCAACGAGGGCATAGGGGCCAGCAGCACTTCCGACGGCTACAGCTTCAACCAGGACGCCGTCATCGGCATCACACCCTACGACGAACTGCCTGCGGCATCCAGTCTGATGACCATCAACAACATCGGCATCCATGGAGACGAAACAACCTTCAGCAGGCAGGCCGACGGCGGATTCCACCCCTTTGTGAAGGCCAGCCTATTCAACTTGACGGGCGAACAAGGCACCTTCAACCTCGGACTACTCGTCATAGACAGCGAGGGCAACATACGCGAGACCTATCCCGTCAGAAAAATGACCATCCCTGCCAACATTGGATACCCGACGCTGAACTTCGGTGACCAGAGCCTCAAATTCAAAGACCTGCCCGACGGAACTTACACCATAGCCATAGGCTGCGCACGAGAAGACCAGGCAGCAGACACACAGGCCGACTTGGCACCCTGCCTCGGAACCATCAACTTCGCCATCAGGGCACATCTGGCCGGCAACTCGCTCACGCTACAAATGCCCACCATAGACCTGACTGGAACCATCAACGCACAAGAAACAGCAGCAGAGGGCCAGCCCTTCGACCTCGACATCACCATGACCAACAATGGCACCAACTTCAGCCGCGATGTCTACATACGCATAGACGGCAAGCAGAAGGGCGGATTCAGAATGGAAATAGGACAGGGGGAGACTGCCACCTACACCTTCAACATACCGTCGGCCACACAGGGAGAGAAGAAAGTGGAACTGGCATACCAGGACAACAACTACCAGTATGTCAGCATCGCCACGGCGACCATCACCGTGCTGCCACCATCCACGCCCGAACAGCCGGTAGAGGAGGAGCCACAACTCAGCTTCACCATGAACATCAAGGGCCTCAACGACACCGGCACACTCACCAAGAACAGGGCAACGGTCAACCTCGAAATCACCAACAACGGCAAAAGCACCTTCAGCGGTCTGGCCGGGGCCATGCTCTTGCTCGGCGAGGGCACGTCATACTCCACCCTCGACTACATCATCAACGATGTCTCCATCCCCAGCAAAGAGACCCTGACACTCACACTCAACTTCAAAGACCTGCCGGACAACGCCAACTTCATCCTAATGAGCATGTATGTCTATCAAGGCAAGGCCAACTACGGCAACGACATCTTCTTCAACACACACTTTGACGGAACGACCGAAGAGGAACAGGAAGACGAAGCCAACCTCGACATCAGCATCCAGCTTGCATCGCTCAACTCTCAACCCTCAACCCCCAACGCGCAACTACCAACCCTCAACACCCCAATGGCAAAGGGATTCATCACCATTACCAACGAGAGCGAAGACCTGACCTACAACGACAAGCTGTGGATTTGGCTTAACGGACAGCAGGAGACCGTCAACGTCTGCATCCTGCCGGGCGAGACACAGAAAGTGTACTATGCCTTCGACGGACTGGAAGACTTGACCACATACACCTTGGAAGTGAACCACGTGAAGCGTTCAGCACCCCAGGTGGAACTTGCTGAGACAACACTCACCTTCCACACCAACTTCTACGACACACCCGAACTGCCCAGCCAGGACTACAACCAAGACGGCAAGGTGAACCATCAGGACATTGCCTACCTCATAGAAGCAATTGCAACATCGGAAACCGGACCCAGGATGTTCAACATTGCAGACATCATCCTCGTCATACAAAACATTGAAGAAACAACAAACACAACCGAAGAATGAAAAAAATCATCGTCAATTGTCAATTGTCAATTGTCAATTGTGCATTGCGCTTTGCGCTCTGTGCACTGTGCATGGTGCATGGTGCCCGCCTCTCTGCTCAAGTCAACCCGTTCCTCTGCTGCGAAGACACGTGCGCCCACACTCACGGCATCGACATCAGCCACTATCAGGGCGAAGTGTTCTGGGAAACGGTAGGGGAGCATACCAACATGGCCTACGTCTACCTGAAAGCCACAGAAGGTGGCGACCGCATAGACCCACGATACGAAAGAAACATTGACCTGGCCCACCGCCACGGACTGAAAGTGGGCTCATACCACTTCTTCAGGCCGATGACCAACCTGCAGCTGCAGATAGACAACTTCAAGAAACAATGCCTGCCGGGAGAGCAGGACCTGATACCCATGCTCGACGTGGAGACCACGGGGAAACTCTCCACACAGGCTTTCTGCGACTCGCTGTTCAAGTTTCTTGACCTGATGGAAGAGGCCTACCACCAGAAGCCGCTCATCTACACCTTCAGGAACTTCTACAACAAGCATCTGAAAGGCAAACTGGACGACTACCAGCTGATGATTGCCATGTACAGCGACGAGCAGCCCATCCTGGCCGACGAGCGCGACTACACCCTATGGCAGTACACCTGCAAGGGCCGCATCATGGGCGTCAGCAGCCAGATAGACAAGAGCCGCTTCATGGGCAAGCACACCCTGCGCGAAATCCGCTACATACATTAAAAAGTGCAAAAAAAAGGTGGGCGAAAGTGCTGCATTGTGTCACTTTCGCCCACTTGTTTTCATTTCCGCCGCAACGGCTGTTCCTCAGATGGCTGTCTTTAGTGTACAGCCCTGCAGGTCATAGACTAAAGTTTGGTGATGATGCCCTGCTGGGCGGTGCGTAGGAACTCGATGATGTGGCGAATCTCGGGGCTGTCGGGCACCTGCTGCTCAATCTGGTTGATGGCATCGAAGAGCGATGTCTGACCGTGGAACACCAGACGGTAGGCGTTGGCGATGTGCTTGAGAACCTTCTCGTTGACACCGTATACACGGCCCATGGTGAAGTTGACACCGCCAAACTCCGACTTCTTGGTGCAGATGATGTAGGGCGGCACATCCTTTGAGAAGGTGGTACCGGCCTGGATCATGGCCCCCTGGCCCACACGCGTCTTGGCATTCTCGATGACCGAACTGGAGAAGATGACGCCATCTTCAATCTGACAGTCGCCGGCAATCTTCGTGCCGTAGCCGAAGACGCAGCGGTCGCTCACCTTGGTGTCGTGGCTGATGTGGGCACCCTCCATCAGCACGTTGTCATTGCCGATGACGGTCTGTCCGCCGGTATGCGTGGCACGGTTGATGACCACGTTCTCGCGGATGATGTTGTTGTTGCCGATGATGCACTCGGACTTCTCGCCACAGAAGTTGAAGTCCTGTGGCAGTGCGCCTATGACCGAGCCCTGATGAATCTTGTTGTGGTCGCCCATGCGTGTGCCGTCGAGGATGGAGACGAAGGGGAAGATGATGCAGTTGTCGCCAATCACCACGTCGTCCTCGATGTACACAAAGGGGAATATCTTACAATTGTTGCCGATGCGCGCCTTTGGGCTGATCTCGGCCTTTGGACTAATTTCGCTTGCCATTGTTTTTGTTTTTCAATTGTGAATTGTCAATTATCAATTGTCAATTACTTAGACCCTCCGCCGAGTGCCTGATAGAGGTTCACCACGGCCTGCATCTTCGAGAAGTCGTCGCTGACCTTCGATATGCGGGCATTGAGCAGACTGGACTGTGCCTGTATGACCTCCAAGTAGCTGGCACCCTTGCTCTTGTAGAGCATCTGGGTGTCGTCCACGTTCTGCTGGAGCACCTTGACCTGCTTGGCCTCCAACTCCGACTTCTCGGCGCTGGCATTGTAGAGCACCAAGGCGTTGCTCACCTCGTTGCCGGCCTTGAGCACGGTGTTCTGCCACGTGTTGAAAGCCTGCTCCTGCTGGTCCTTGGCCACGCGCAGACCGGCCACGATGGCACCGTGCTGGAAGATGGGCTGCGTGAGCGAGCCTACGGCCGAGAGCAGCCACTTGCCGGGATTGACCACGGCGCCCAGGTTGTTGGTGAACATGGCCGAGCCGCTCACGGTGATGTTAGGATAGAACTTGGAACGGGCGGTCTCCACATCGTAGAAGCACTGTGCCAGCGCCATTTCGGCAGCGTGCACGTCGGCACGGTTTGAGAGCAGCTGTATGCCCACGCCGGCCGAGAACTTCTGTGGCAGCGACTGGCTGTAGAGCCGGCCGCGCTGAATCTGATGGCCGGGCTCGTTGAGCAGCAGTGCCAGCGAGTTTTCCACCTCGCGCACCTGCCGGCGCAGGTCAACGGCCTGTGCCTGCACGCTGTAGTGGCTGGCCTCGGCGCTCTGCACACCCGTGCTGCGCACCCGGCCCAGGTCTTTCTGCAGCTGCATCATTTCCCAAGTCTCCTTGGTCAGCCGCTCCATGTCGGTGATGATGTCCAGCTGCTCGTCGAGCATCAGCAGCGTGTAGTAGAGGTTGGCAATGCCGCAGATGATGTTGGTCTGCACGGCCACCTGATAGTCTTTCGATGCCAGCAGCTTCATCTGTGCCGACCGCTTCTGCGAGAGGATGTTGCCAAAGAGGTCTACGTTCCACGATGCCGAGATGGGCAGCTGATAGGTTTTCGATGCCGTGGCTCCCTCGGTCTGCACGCGGCTGATGGTGCCTTGCGGGGCTATGGCCACGCTGGGCAGGAAGGCCAGCTTGGCCACCCGCAGCATGTCCTCCATCATCTTCACGTTCAGCGCGGCGTTGCGCAGGTCGGTGTTGTTCTCCAGGGCCTTCTCTATGAGCTGCTGCAGCTGCGGGTCGGTGAAGACCTCGCGCCAAGGCAGCTGTCCGAAGTTAGGGTCGGTGTTCAGCACCAGCGTGTCGGCGTCGCTCACGGCGTCGCGTATCAGTCCCGAAGTGTTGACGTCGGGCCGCTCATACTTGTTGTAGAGTCCGCAACTGGTGAGCAACGTTGCTGCAATTAAAAAATTAACGTATTTAAAAATTGAATGCTTCATAACGTGTCTGGTTCTTAAATCTTTCCATTTTTTACTTTTGCAGCGTATATTCCTTCGGCCTGTGGGCATACTGCTGCAGCTCTGTGGTCACATCGGGATTCTCATTGTCGCCCTCGAACTTCATGGGCGAGATACGCTCCTGCAGCGACTGGAAGAGTGTGAACAGCGTAGGCACAACGAAAATCTGGCAGAGTGTACCGATGAGCATACCACCCACGGCAGCGGCACCCAGCGTCTGGTTGCCGTTCTTGCCCACACCCGATGCGAACATCATGGGCAGCAGACCGATGATCATGGCCAGCGACGTCATCAGGATAGGACGCAGACGTGCGCCAGCACCCAGCACGGCACTCCACGAGATGGCCATACCCGTCTGGCGGCGCTCCAGGGCGAACTGCACTATGAGGATGGCATTCTTGGCCAGCAGACCTATCAGCATGATGAGTGATATCTGCATATAGATGTCGTTGGCATGGCCGAAGAGCATGGTGAACAGGAAGCAGCCTGCCAGTCCGAAGGGCACCGAGAGCACCACGGCCAGGGGAAGGATGTAGCTCTCGTACTGGGCCGAGAGGATGAGGTAGATAAAGATGAAGCAGAGCACGAAGATGAGGGCCGTGGTGTTCGACGCCTTGGCCTCTTCGCGTGTCAGGCCGCTGTACTCGTAGGTGTAGCCCTGTGGCAGCATGTCGGCAGCCACCTCCTGTGCGGCCTTGATGGCCTCGCCGGTAGAGTAGCCGTCGGCCACGGTGGCCGTCACGTTGATGCTGGTAAAGAGGTTGAAGCGGTTGATGTTCGACGGGCCGTAGACACGCTCCATGCGGCAGAACTCCTCTACGGGCGACATGCCGTTGGGTGTGCGCACATAGACGCTCTTCAGCGACTCCGGCGTCATGCGGGTCTCCGGCGAACCCTGAATCATCACTCTGTACAGCTTGCCGTAGGCATTGAAGTTGGAGGCATACATTCCGCCATAGTAGCCCTGCAGGGTGGTGAGCACGGTGCTTGGCGATATGCCAGCCTGCTTACACTTGGCCACATCGACGTGCAGCATATACTGCGGGTAGTTGGGGTTGTAGGATGTCTGTGCCGTTTGGAACTCCGGCCGTTTGTTCAGCTCGGCCAGATAGTCCTTCACAATGCCGAAGAACTTGTCGAGCGAGCCGCCCGTGCGGTCCTGCATCACGATGCTCACACCGCTGTTGGCCGAGAATCCGGGAATCATAGGCGGCGCGAAAGCCAGTATCTGTGCGTCCTTGATGTGGGCCGTCTTGATGTAGATTTGTGCCAGCACACCGGTCGACTCGTAGGGGTTCAGGAAGAAGCGGAAGATGCCGTCGCCCTGCCACAGTCCGGAGAGTTTCCACCAGAATCCCTTCTGGCGCTGGCTGAAGGGCTTCAGCTTAATGATGAACGTGGCCTGGTCGGAGCCCGAACCGGCAATGAAGTTATAGCCCTGAATCTGCTCGCGGCTCTGTATGGCCGGGTCGGCAGCCAATATGCTGTCCACCTGGCTGATGACGCGCTTGGTGCGCTCTACCGACGTGGCGGGGGGCATGGAGATGGTGCAGAAGATGGTGCCGGTATCCTCGTCGGGCACAAGGCCAGACTTGGTGGTCATCATCGTGGCCACCAGGGCCACGATGCCGATGACGACGGCCAGCATGATGGCCACGGGCTTGTGCACCAGCTTTTGGCAGGCGTTCTTATATTTATCAGTGGTGGCATTGAAGGCTGTGTTGAACGACTCGTGGAAGCGGTCTATCATCGACATCTTCTTGGCGTGGCCGTCTTTGTCGTGCGGCTTCAGGAAGATGGCGCAGAGGGCCGGCGAGAGTGTCAGGGCGTTCAGGGCCGAAATGAAGATGGCCACGGCCATGGTCACGCCGAACTCACGATAGAACGTACCCGAGGTGCCGCCGATGAACGACACGGGGATGAACACCGAAGCCATCACCAGCGTGATGGAGATGATGGCGCCCGAAATCTCGTTCATGGCGTCGATAGAGGCCGTCAGAGCCGACTTGTAGCCCTGGTCCAGCTTTGCATGCACGGCCTCGACCACCACAATGGCATCGTCGACCACAATGGCGATGGCCAGCAGCAGGGCCGAGAGCACCAGCAAGTTGATGGAGAAGCCGAAGATGCTGAGGAAGAAGAAGGTGCCCACCAGCGACACTGGCACGGCGATGAGCGGGATGAGCGTGCTGCGCCAGTCCTGCAGGAACACGTAGATGACGATGAACACCAGCAGCAGGGTGAAGAAGAGGGTGAACACCACCTCCTCGATAGAGGCATAGAGAAACTCCGTCACATCGTAGTTGATCTTGTAGTACATGCCCGGCGGGAACAGCTTGGCCTGCTCTTCCAGTTCGGCCTTCACCTCCTTGGCTATCTGGTTGGCGTTTGAGCCAGCAATCTGCTGCACCATGCCCATCACCGAGGGGATGTTGTTGTTCTTCATCGACACCGAGTACTGCTGTCCGCCCAGCTCTATGCGGGCCACGTCCTTCAGCTTCAGCGTCTGGCCGTTGGCATCGCTCGTGATGATGATGTTGCCAAACTCCTCGGCGGTCTTCAGGCGGCCCGTGTAGCGCATGGCATACTCATAGGCCACGTCGCTCTGCTCGCCGAAGGTACCGGGGGCAGCCTCGATGTTTTGCTCGGCCAGCACGCCGCTGATGTCGGATGGCATCAGACCGTACTGCTTCATCACGTCGGGCTTCAGCCAGATGCGCATGGAGTAGGTCTTCAGACCGGGGCTCTGCACATCGCCCACGCCCTGTATACGCTTGATGGCGGGAATGATGTTGATGTTGTTGTAGTTGGTCAGGAACTCATCGTCGTAGCGACCGTCGGAGGTCAGCGTGAACATGAGCACCTGCGAGGTCTGTCGTTTGGTCACCGTCACACCGATGCGCGTCACCTCGGCAGGCAGCAGTGCCTGTGCCTGGCTGACGCGGTTCTGCACGTTGACGGCACACATGTCGGGGTTCATGCCCTGGCGGAAGAGCACCGAGAGCTGGCACGAGCCCGTAGACGACGTAGAGGTGATATAGTCCATGCCCTCCACACCGTTGATGCTTTCTTCGAGCGGCGTGACCACCGAGTTTTTCACCGTCTCAGCGTCAGCACCGGGATAGCTGGTCCATACCGCAACGGTAGGCGGGGCTATATTGGGGTACTGCTCGATGGGCAGCGACACCAGTCCGATGACACCCAGCAGCACGATGACGATGGAGATCACCGTCGACAGCACCGGGCGCTTAATAAATGTTGTGAATGTCATGTCTTTATTAATTTAGATTTTAGAATTTAGAATTTAGAGTTATTCTCGCTTCGCTGCGATTAAGAATTATAAATTTAGAATTATGCTGCGCAGAGAAATTCTTAATTCTTAAATCTTAATTCTAAATTCATAATTCTTACTCGGCAATGCCGACAACTCATAATTCTTAATTCTTAATTCTTACTCGCCGCAGGCGACAAATCTTAATTCTAAATTCTTAATTCTTACTCGCCGCAGGCGACAACTCTTAATTCTTAAATCTTAATTCTAAATTCCTAATTCTTCTTCATCGAAGAAACAATGTCGCCGGCGGTCATTGCCTTGGCCTGCTCCTGTATCTTCTCCTGGTAGCGCTGCGGCGTGATGGGCACTATCTGCATCTGGTCTGAGAGTTTGGTGATGCCGTTGGTCACATACTTGTCGCCCACCTTCAGGCCTTCAGTCACGATGTAGTTGTTGCCGTCGGTCTGCGGGTCCACCTTAATCTCGGTGTAGACCACGCGGTTCGAGTCGCCCAGCAGATAGACAAACTTCTTGTTCTGCACCTCCATGACCACACTCTGCGGTATGACGATGGCGCCCGATGCCTGGCGCGGAATGATGATGGTGCCGCTGCCACCGCTCTTCAGCAGATGTTCGGGGTTGGGAAACTGGGCCTTCAGCTGCACCGAGCCCGTGGCCTGGTCTATCACACCGCTGGCGGTCACCACCTTGCCTGTGTGCTCATACACAGTGCCGTCGGCCAGCTGCAACTTCACGGCGGGCAGGGCATCCACAGCGCCGCGCAGGCCGCCCTCGGCCTTCGACAGTGCGAGCATATCCTTCTCGGTCATCGAGAAGTAGACCTCCATCTGGCTGATGTCGGCCACGTGGGTCAGCACATTCGAGGCGCTCACCAGCGCACCCTTCTTGAAGGGCAGTGTGCCCACCACGCCGCGGGCGGGGCTCTTCACATAGCAGAAGTTCAGGTTCTCCTTGGCCGAAGCCAGGGCAGCCTGAGCCTGTGCCAGACTGGCCAGTGCACTCTTATAGGTGTTCTCGGCGGTCTGCAGTTCGTATTCGCCCACCACCTTGTTGTCAAACAGCTGCTTCGAGTTCTCGTAGGTCAGCTTCTGGGTGTTCACGGCGGCCTGTGCGGTGTTCACGGCGGCCTGCGCCTGGCGCACGGCGGCCTGATAGGTCTCGTTGTCGACCACAAACAGCAGTTGGCCGGCATTCACCGTTTGGCCCTCCACCACATTGATTTGCGTCAGGAATCCCGAAACTTTCGGGCGGATTTCCACGTCCTGTATGCCACTGATGGTGGCCGGGTAGGTGCTCTGCATATCGGCCGAACCGGCCTCGACAGCTGTCACAGGATACTCGTTGTCGCCAAATGTAGGGCGACCGCCCCCACCGCCGCACGCCAAGAGCAGGGCGCTGGCAGAGAGGGCCAAAATCATCTTTTTCTGATTCATACCTTCATTTAATTTTTCAATTATCTGTTTTCAATTACTTTCTCTTTTAGCGTGCAAAGTTATGAATTATTTGTCGATTTTCAGCATTTTGTTTTGATTTATTAGACGCCTAATCACCTTTTTTATATATAATTAGCGAACAATCAGCCAAAATTTTGGCCCCCAGCGCAACAATCTCACCCCCCGTCCATACTTGCTTATTTAAGTTTCGCTGTGGCTCAACTCCTCTGACTCCTCTACTTGGAATGTCAGTTTTTTTTATTTTCCAAAAAACGGCCCAAATACCCCCCTAAAAGATAAGTGCCACTTATCTCGGAGATAAAAGGCACTTATCTCGGAGATAAAAGGCACTTATCTCTGAGTCCGCTTAGTCCTTATTTTAGGGATGTAAAATATTTTTGATTCGCACCCTGCTTGCGAAAGTTTAACTTGCTTACTTTCTGCCTTTATTATACTTCGCTTTAACAATCTCGTATGAGTTCCTTGTAAGTTCCCTTAGCACATCATCAGGAGCCGTGTCAGGATTGATGCCTATCCAGTGCTTGGGAGATTCGTTGTACGGATTGCCGATGCATCCATGCTGCGCCTTCAAGTCTTCAATGCGCTCTGGCTGGCATTTGAGCGAGATGACGGAGAAATCATTGCAGTCGAAGAATGAGAACATGTGTCCTGACACGTAAAAAACCAATACGCCCTCTCCGCTCTTGAATTTCTGGAAAGGCAGTTTCTCTTCTACATCGCTGCCCATCGACAGGCAAAACTCACGATAGTCTTCTATGTTCATAGGGTCAATATATAAAACATATAAATATCTGTGCAAATTTAGTGATTATCGCTGAATTATGGTTTGTTTTCCACCATTTATTAGGAAAGTTTATGAAGAAAGAACAGCACTTTCCTTCTGTTTGCCATGCCCCATCCATGGTCTTTTCCGCTTGTTAGTCTTGATTTATCGCAAGAGATTGGGGTAGAAAATAGCAAAAAGTAAGTTTTTCGATAAAAAAAACGATAAAATGTTTGGTAATTCAGAGAAATGCTTTACCTTTGCACCCGAAAACGAGAAAAAACGTAAATTAAAATATAATCACTAACAACTAAAAAGGTAAAGATTATGAACGCAGCACAAGTTGTCGAGTCTCTGAAGCAGAGATTTCCTAACGAGCCGGAGTACATCCAGGCCGTAAGTCAGGTTCTTCCCACCATTGAGGAGGAGTACAACAAGCATCCTGAGTTTGAAAAGTCAAATCTGATTGAGCGTCTGTGCATACCCGACCGTGTGGTGGAGTTCCGCGTCACATGGGTTGACGACCAGGGCAGGGTTCAGACCAACATGGGCTATCGCATCCAGCACAACAACGCCATCGGCCCGTACAAGGGCGGCATCCGCTACCACAAGTCGGTCAACCTGGGCATCCTGAAGTTCCTGGCCTTCGAGCAGACCTTCAAAAACTCGCTGACCACGCTGCCCATGGGTGGTGCCAAGGGCGGCAGCGACTTCTCGCCCCGCGGCAAGAGCGACGCCGAGGTGATGCGCTTCTGCCAGGCGTTCATGAACGAACTCTACCGCCATATCGGTCCCGACGAGGACGTGCCTGCCGGCGACATCGGCGTGGGCGGCCGCGAGGTAGGCTATCTGTTCGGACAGTACAAGAAGCTGACCCACCAGTTCCAAGGCGTGCTCACCGGCAAGGGCATCCCCTTCGGCGGTTCGCTCATCCGTCCGGAGGCCACGGGCTATGGCTGCGTCTACTTCCTCACCTCGATGCTGGCCACCCGCGGCATTGAACTGAAGGGCAAGAAGGTGCTGATTTCGGGTGCCGGCAATGTGGCCCAGTATGCCGCTGAGAAGTGCCTGCAGCTGGGCGCTGTGGTGCTGACCATGTCAGACTCCGACGGCTACATCTACGACCCCGATGGCATAGACCGCGCCAAGCTGGACTACATCATGGAGCTGAAGAACGTGGAGCGCGGACGCATCAAGGAGTATGTTGAGGAATATCCCACCGCCGTCTACCACGAGGGCGAGCGCCCCTGGCACGAGAAGGCCGACATCGCACTGCCCTGCGCCACTCAGAACGAAATCAACGGCGAGCAGGCCCAGGCTTTGGTGGACAATGGCGTCTTTGCCGTGGCCGAGGGTGCCAACATGCCTTCGCTGCCCGAAGCCATCAAGATTTTCCAGGACAACAAGCTGCTCTATGCCCCTGGCAAGGCCTCAAACGCCGGCGGTGTGTCAGTGTCGGGCCTGGAGATGTCGCAGAACTCGGAGCGTCTCTCCTGGACTGCCAAGGAGGTTGACGACTATCTGAAGCGTATCATGAACGACATCCATGAGAACTGCGTGAAGTATGGCACTCAGGCCGACGGCTACATCAACTACGTAAAGGGCGCCAATGTGGCCGGCTTCATGAAGGTGGCCAAGGCTATGATGGCACAAGGCATTGTGTGATAATTGACAATCAGGATACACAACACAAACACTTTTATACTAGCGACCCCCCGGCCTCGGACGATGGTTGGGGGGCTTTTTTTTGGTTAATTTTCTGAAATTGAGGCGCTGTTTCAGGCTTTTTTCATATCTTTGCAAACCGTTATCAATTTAAAAATTAAAAAATTAAAAAATTAAAAAAATAAAAGATTGAAAAATTTAAAATTAAGAGGAAGATTGAAAAATTGAAAAGCGGGATGGCAGGCACAAAGGCTACAGGTAGGCGAGCATTGCTCGGGAATGGCTATTGGCTGTTTCTGCTGGCGACGGGTGTGGCCATGCTGCTGCTGAACTTGCTGGATGCACCGACGCTGAGCGACGATATGCTGTACCGCTTCAAGTGGAGCGCCGACGAGCAGGCCGCACCCGAAACCATTGAGACGCTGGGCGACCTGCTGAGTTCGCAGGGGGTCCACTATCTCTGTGTGAACGGTCGGCTGCCGGTGCACCTGCTGGCCCAGGCCTGTCTGGTGTTTGTGCCGCCCGTGGTGGTCCAGACGGCCAACAGCGTGCTGTTTGTGCTGCTGGTCCATCTGATTGTCAGCCTGACTGCACACTCCCGCCACAGCCTGTTTGTGGCGGTGACGGCCTGCTGCCTGCTGCTGCTGGTGATGCAGGGCGTGCGCACCACGCTGCTGTGGAGTCTCGGAGCCTTCAACTATCTGTGGGTGGCGGTGGCCACGCTGTGCCTGCTTGTGGGCCTGCAGAGGTGTGCCGGCGGGGCTGCGTGGCGGTGCGGCTGGGGCTGGCTGCTGCTGCCGCTGGCCTTTGTGGCCGGATGGGGCCACGAGGCGCTGTCGCTCCCCCTGTCGGTGGCCTTTGCCACATTGCTTCTGAGCGGGCGCACATGGCGGCTGGGGGTGGCACCCCTGCTGCTGGCCTATATGGCGGGCTGCTGCCTGCTGCTGCTCTCCCCTGCCCTATGGGGCCGGGCGGGCGATGCTGTGAGCATGCAGGGCCGCCTGATGAGCGGAGCCATCAATCTGGTGTTCAATGTGCGCGTGCTGTGGCTGTTGCTGGCCGCCCTGCTGTGGCTCTGGTGGCGCCGCCGGGCAATGCTCGCCGACCACCTCAGGCATTTCCGTCCTGCCTATCTGGCACTGGCGGTGGCAGTAGGCATCGTCGTGTTTTGCGGAAGCAATCTGGAGCGTGTGGCCTTCTATACCGACTTTATAGCCCTGCTCTTGCTGCTCCATCTGCTGGACCGTCAGGTGAGCTTCGGCTGGCAGCGTAGACTGCTGTGCGCTGGCATCGTGTTGCTGGCAGTGGCCTTCTTCCCCATCCGTCAGGTGCGTAAGGACAACTACGACCGCTGGCTCCTGGCCGAGCGCCAGATGGAGGAGCCGGGGCGCCAGCTCATAGCCGTGACGCTGCCAGAGCGCAACATGGGCTGGCTGACCGACTATCTCCGCAACCACTACGTCAACCCGTCGGTCGACTTCGGCTTCTACTGCAGTTATATGGGCTTCAACGCCACCGACATCAACATGCGCTGTGCCGCCCGTCTCTACGGCAAGGAGCGCATGGTGTTCATGCCCGACGACGTGGTGCGGCGGGCCGAGACTGACAGCCTGGCCTACAGTGACTTTGAGCTGGACGCCCACGGCCTGCTCTATGTGCGGCGGACCAGCCACCCGGCAGCCCCCGCTCAGGTGCTCTTCCTGCTGAACGACGAAGACCCTTCGGCTCTCAGTCCGCTGCAGCGGCTGGTGGCCTACAGAGACAGCGTCTACGAGTTGGACAATTTCAACTACGACGTGGTGGCCATCGGCGGACGGCACTACGTGGTACTCACCAAGCCCACCACCAATATCTATCGGAGAATCAGAGAAATCAAATTAATTGACAATTGATAATTATGGACAAAAGACTACTGCTGACCCTGTTGATGACGGGTTTCGGACTGGCCGCAATGGCGCAATACGACGAAGTGATTGAGGTGAACGTGGAGAACGAGACGGTGCAGCGCTATATGGACGAGGTGACCTATCAGCTGGACGACGAGAGCCGCATCACCGACTACCACAAAGTCAGTTGGGAGCGGAAAGACCAGCCCAACCCCGCCGTGATTGCGGTGCCCGCCGTCCAGGCCGACACCATGACCATCACGGTATGGAACGACGACTGGACGACCACCAAGGGCATTGCCAAAGGCAGTACAGAGGTAGAGGTCTACAACCTGGTGCCGCAGTGCAACTACTCCTATCAGGTGGTGGCCGACGAGACCGTGGTGGCCAGTGGCCAGATAAACACCACCGGACGTGTGCGCATGATTGCGCTGCCCAGCATCAGCAATGTGCGCGACATGGGCGGATGGCCTACTGCCGACGGACGGACCATCAGGTACGGGAGAATCTACCGTGGGTCTGAGCTGAACGCGCTACACCCCATAGACTCTGCCGACATGGTCACCATGACCACCGACCTGGCCATCGGGGCTGAGATTGACATGCGGGCGTGGTACAACACCGACCCGGGCATTTCAGCCTTCGGATTCCTGGACGCCAGACATGCCGGCTCCGACAATGTGGCATCGTTTCTCTATACCAACGACAGCGGACAAACGGCAGAGGCACTCTCGATGTATATGTGGCAACGACGGTGGAAGAACGAGTTCAACTTCATCGTGGAAAACCTGATGGCCGGCCGCAACATCTACCTACACTGCATTTGGGGCGCCAACCGCACGGGCTTTCTGGCCATGCTGCTCGAAGGTCTGATGGGCGTGAGCTACAGCGACATGGTGAAGGACTACGAGCTGACCACACTGGCCAACCGCCTGGAGCAGAAGCACAAGATAGACGGCGCCATAGCCCACATAGACAGTCTGCCGGGCAACACGCTGCAGGAAAAGTTCAACCACTACTTCGTGAGCGTGCTGAAAGTGAACCAGAGCTACATCAACTATCTGTTCTCGGTGATGCTCGAAGGGTCTTCAAACGGCGGCAATCCCAGCACAGCCATAGACGACCGGCACCCTGTGGCCGACGTTCCACACTCCACATTCTACATTGACGGCCGCCGCACGCCACCTTCACCATTCAATGCCCACCGCCCCACCCTATTGATTGAACGGCGAAGCGACGGGAGTGTGCGCAAAATCTTCAGATAAAACTACAACAATACACCTATGCAGAAGAAAGTGAGCATCATCGTGCCGGCATACAATGAGGAAGCGTCGCTGCCGGCACTCTACAGCAGCCTGTGCACCACGCTGTCGGAGCTGGACCAGTACGACTTCGAGCTGCTCTTCGTCAACGACGGCAGCCACGACGGCAGCCAGGCCATCCTGGAGCGACTGGCCGCCGAAGACCATCGAGTGGCCTATGTCGAACTGTCGCGCAACTTCGGCAAGGAGGCGGCCATGCTGGCCGGATTCGACTATGCCTCGGGCGACTGCGCCGTGATCATCGATGCCGACCTGCAGCATCCGCCAAAGGTCATTGCCGAAATGCTGGCGTGGTGGGAGCAGGGCTACGAGGATGTCTATGCCCGCCGCCGCACACGAGGCAAAGAGAGCTGGCTGCGCCGACGGCTCACCATGGCCTTCTATCACATCTTGGCACGCAGCAGCCGCTATGAGGTGCTACAGAACGTGGGCGACTTCCGACTGCTGGACCGCAAGTGCATCGACGCCCTGCGGCAGCTGCGCGAGACCGAGCGCTACACCAAGGGTCTCTACAGCTGGATAGGCTTCCGCAAGCGGGAGATATGCTTCGACCAGGAGGAGCGCCGCTACGGCCAGAGCCATTGGAGCCTGTGGCAGCTGGGCGGACTGGCTCTGGAGGGCATCGTCAGCTTCTCTACCGCCCCCCTTCGGCTGGCCACCATCGTGGGATTCATCACCGGCATCGGTGCCTTCGTCTATATGGTCTACACCTTTATAAAGGCCGTGCTCTATGGCGACCCCGTGGCGGGCTATCCCACACTGATTTGCGTGATGCTCTTCCTCGGCTCTGTGCAGCTCATCTGCCTCGGCATCCTCGGTGAATATCTGGGCCGCATCTTCAACGAGTCCAAACGCCGCCCCAACTACGTCCAGCGCTCAACATTCAATGTCCAGCGTCCAGCGTTTCTTTCACCGCTTTCTTTATTTTATTTTTTCGTTTTTTTATTTTTCAATTTTGCAAACGTTTCCCCTCTCTGCGCCCAGTCTACGTGGAACGCCCGCTACCAGCAATATATCGACCAGTATAAGGACTGCGCCATCGAGCAGATGATCAAGTGGAAAGTGCCCGCCTCCATCACCCTGGCACAGGGCTTGCTCGAAAGCGGGGCTGGCCAGAGCCGACTTGCCGCCAAGGGCAACAACCACTTCGGCATCAAGTGCCACGGCTGGCAGAAAGCCACCATCATGAGCGACGACGAGACCAAGAACGAGTGTTTCCGAGCCTACGACTCACCCTACGAGTCGTTTGAAGACCACTCCCGATTCCTGGCCACAGGTCAGCGCTACAAGAGCCTCTTCGCCCTGAAAATCACCGACTATCGCGGATGGGCCAAGGGGCTCAAGGCGGCAGGCTATGCCACCAATCCACAGTATGCCAACCGGCTCATAGAACTCATACAGCTCTACAAACTCTACAATTATGACAAGGCCAAGAAGTATGACCATTTCCTCTACGACCATACCAAGAGTTCACAGCCGCTGCACCTGATAAAGACCTACAATAAGAACTACTATCTCATAGCCCGGCGCGGCGACACCTTCCGCTCCATAGGCAGCGAACTGGACATCAGCTACAAGAAGATTGCCAGTTACAACGAGCGCAACCGCGACGACATCCTGAAGGAGGGCGAAATAGTGTGGCTGAAGAAGAAGCAGAAGAAGGCTGCACGCGAATACAAGGGCCGCAAACACTACGTCAGGGCGGGAGAGTCGATGTACTCCATCGCACAGAAATACGGCATCCGCCTGAAGTCGCTCTACAAGATGAACCATCTTGACCCCGACTACACCATACAAGTTGGAGACCAACTAAAACTCAGATAAATTATGAATTGTGAATCACTGAAACCGGCAACCCTCTGCGTTCAGGCTGGATGGAAGCCAAAAAATGGAGAGGCACGGGTGCTGCCCATCTATCAAAGCACCACTTTCAAGTATGACAACACCGAAGAAATGGCCGACCTCTTCGACCTGAAGAAGGAGGGCTATTTCTATACCCGTCTGCAAAACCCGACCAACGACGCCGTGGCCAGCAAGATTGCTGCCCTGGAGGGCGGTGTGGGCGCCGTGCTCACCAGCAGCGGACAGGCCGCCAACTTCTACGCCCTGTTCAACATCTGCAGCGCGGGCGACCATTTCGTCACCTCAAACGAAATCTACGGCGGCACCTACAATCTCTTTGGCGTCACGCTGAAGAAACTCGGCATCGAGTGCACCTTCGTCAGCCAGGAGGCCACCGAAGAGGAGATTGACGCCGCCTTCCGCCCCAACACCAAGGCACTCTTCGGAGAGACCATCTCAAACCCCGGCTGCCGAGTGCTCGACATTGAGAAATTCGCACGCATAGCCCACCGCCACAACGTGCCTCTCATCATCGACAACACCTTCCCCACACCCATCAACTGCCGACCCTTTGAGTGGGGAGCCGACATCGTGACCCACAGCACTACTAAATATATGGACGGACACGCCACACAGGTGGGCGGCTGCGTGGTGGACAGCGGAAACTTCGACTGGGAAACCTGCACCCACAAGGGTGACCAGCCAATGGTGGACTTCCACAATCCAAGGCTCAATGCTCATCGATTCCCCGGACTGACCACCCCCGACGAGTCCTACCACGGACTGACCTATACAAAGGCTTTCGGCAAGATGGCCTACATCACCAAGCTCGTAGCCCAGATTATGCGCGACCTGGGCAGCATACCTTCGCCCACCAACTCCTTCCTGCTGAACCTCGGACTGGAGACGCTCCATCTGCGCATGCAGCGCCATTGTGCCAACGCCCAGCGCATTGCCGAATTTCTGCAGGCCGACGACCGCGTGGCATGGGTGCACTACAGCGGACTGCCCGGCGACGATGCCTATGAGCTGGCACAGAAATATCTGCCCAACGGCTCCTGCGGCGTCATTGCCTTCGGGCTGAAGGGCGACCGCCAGACCGCCGTCAAGTTCATGGATTCGCTCAAGCTGATTGCCATCGTCACCCACGTGGCCGATGCCCGTACCTGCGTGCTCCATCCGGCCAGCCACACTCACCGCCAACTCACCGACGAGCAGTTGCGCGAGGCTGGCGTTGCCCCCGACCTGATACGCCTCTCTGTGGGCATCGAGGATGTCGACGACCTGTTGGACGATATCAAACAGGCGCTTGAAAAGGTGAAAGGTTGAGATTCTTCGCCATCTGGTTCATTGTGGGTGCGGCGTGGCTGAAGAACTGGCGATAGCCTTCGCACAGATAGTTGAGGCCAGGCTCGCCGTAACGGTCGCTGACGAAGCGATTGCGCGGACACTCACCATGGCAGGCAAAACAAAAGACACACTCACGGCACTGTCGAGGCAGGGCCGTGAGTTTTTGTTGCCCGAACCGCCCCTGCTGCTCACTGTAGAGCATCTGCGTGAGTGTCTGCTGGTGGATGCTGCCCAGGCGGTACTCAGGAAATACGAAATGGTCACAGGCATAGACACTGCCGTCGCTTTCCATCACGGTAGCGCTGCCGCAGGTGGGCGATAGCGAGCAGAGGCCCGGCTCCGCTCCCACCCAGTTGGCCAGCGTGGCGTCGAAGATTTGCACAAACACGCGCCCTACGTCGTCGCACCGCAGCCATTCGTCGAAGAGCTGGCAGAGAAACCTACCCCACTGAGTGGGACTGACCGAGAAGCCGGCCACTCGGCCCGCTTCACCGGGGCTGACAATGCGGGCCCCGGCGTGCCGTTCCACCACGGGGGTGAACTGCAGAAACTGGCAGCCTGTCTCCTTGAAGAAATGATAGAACTCCAGCGGATGGTCGGCATTGAGGCTGTTCACCGTGGCCATGGCATTCCACTCCACGCCATGCTTCTGCAACAGCCGTATGCCCCTCATCACGTCCTCGTAAGACCCCTTCCCTGCCCTGTGCCTGTAGGCATCGTGCAGGGGTTGCGGCCCGTCGATGGAGATGCCCACGAGGAAATGGTTTTCGCTGAGAAACTCGCACCATTCGTCGGTAAGCAGTGTGCCGTTGGTCTGCAGGCAGTTGTCGATGTGGTGGCCACGGGCATAGTGCCGCTGCAACTCCAAAGCCCGCCGATAGAATGAGAGCGGGCGCAACAACGGCTCGCCTCCGTGCCAGGTGAAGAGCACATCCCTTTGCGTCTGGGCCTCGATGTATTGGCGGGTGAACTCCTCCAGAAGTTCCTCGCCCAGCGTCTGCCTGCCTTTATTCCGATAGTAGCAGTAGTTGCAAGCCATGTTGCAAGTAGAACCCACCGGCTTGAGCATCACGTAAACGGGGTGGCCGAAGGGAGCCGCAACCAAACCTTTATAATCCGAACTTGTAGCCAAGAGTCAATTGGATAACACTGTTTTTCGAGTCATCCCTATCAACCATTTTCGTAACGCCGATATTGTAGCGTCCGTCAATCACCACATGCTTGTATTCAAACGACAGGCCGACAGGAATGGAGAGGTCAAACGTATTGATGTCAATGTGCATGTCAGACAAACTACCGCTTACAGAGATGCCTTGGGTAGACACCTCATAGCTCGAGTTTACGTTTAAACCCGGTTGGAGGCCGAATTTCACAGCCAGTCCTTTTGCAAGGTAGACATTCGCCAAGATAGGTATGTTGATGTAATCTGTCTTCGATGTCACAGTTGCTTGTGAACCTTGGTATGTCCCAGACTCCTTAGCCCCTTGCATTGAATATATTAACCCGGTTGAAAGGCTGAAGTTTTTTGTCAAGTAGTGCTCCAATTCCAGTCCGGCAGCTATGCCGATGCGGGGGTCAGAATTGTCCGAATTGGTATAGTTGGCAATGTTCAAACCAATCTTAGGCTGAATGGTGAGCCCGGATTCCTGCTGTGCGGAAACGCAAATGGCAGACAGAAAAAGTGATGCAGCAATAATAGTCCTTTTCATAGTTAAATGATGAAATGTTCATTTTGAATCGAATAGCGTGCAAAATTACAAAAAAGTTCTGGAAAAGACAAATAATACAGGAAAAAAGAAACGCATCCTTGGTCAATTTAACGATTACACGGACTTCTTAGACAGAATTTTCATGTATTGCTCGTAACTGATGTGGCGGCCGCCCATCGAGGCAAGGTGGGGCGTCTCAAACTGGCAGTCGATGAAGCTGCCACCAACTGCCGCCATTGCCTGAGCCAGCCAGATGAGGGCCAGTTTCGAGGCGCTGGGCACCAGCGAGAACATGCTCTCGCCGAAGAAGGCATTGCGCTGGGTGACGCCATAAAGTCCGCCCACGAGCCGGTTGCCATCCCACACCTCCACGCTGGCGGCATAGCCTTTGCTGTACAGATTGGTGTAGGCCTTGATGATGTCGGGGCCCAGCCAGGCACCGTCTTGGCCGATGCGGTCCTGGGCCATGGAGCAGCATTGGATGACGCCCTCGAAATATTGGTTGAACGTCACCTTGTACCTTTTCTGGCGCATCAGTTGCTTCATGGAGTGGCTGATGTGGATTTCGTTGGGAAAGATGACGAAGCGGTCGAGCGGACAATACCAAGCCGGCTCTTTCCTGTCACGGAACGAGAACCAGGGGAAGAACCCGTTGCTGTAGGCCAGCAGCAGCCGCTTTTCCGACAGGTCGCCGCCAACGGCCACCAGCCCGTCAGGCTCACCCTGATAGGGGTCTGGAAACCACAATTTATCGTCTAAACGACAGACCATGTTTGAGTTAAGAATTTAGAGTTAAGAATTTAGAGTTAAGAATTTAGAGTTGTCGCTTCGCGATTTAGAGTTAAGAATTATGATGTTGCGTGAGTTTAGAGTTTTCTAATGCGATGGTGATGTTTCCGCCATGCTTCAGACTGCCGAAGAGTATCTCGCGCATGAGCAGGGGCTTGAGCTGCTGGGCGATGACGCGGTCCATCTCTCTGGCTCCATACTCTGCGGTGAACCCTTCCTTCAGCAGATGGTCGAAGGCTTCGGGGGTGAGCGTCAGGCTGACCTCCTTGGCCTCCAGCTTGGCCTCCAGTTCGCGCAGTTTCTTGCGCAGGATGAGGGTGGCCATCTGCTTGTCCATATCGTGGAAGACGACGGCCCCCGACAGACGGTTCAGAAATTCGGGCTTGAAGGTCTTCTTGACCTGTTTCATCATAGCCTCGCCGCGGCTGACGGAGCTGTTGAAGCCGATGCTGCCCTGCGATGCAAACTGTGCACCGGCATTTGAGGTCATGATGAGTATGACGTTGCGGAAGTCGGCCTTGCGCCCCTTGTTGTCGGTCAGCCGGGCATAGTCCATCACCTGCAGCAGGATGTTGTAGATGTCCTGGTGGGCCTTCTCTATCTCGTCGAGCAGCAGCACGCAGTTGGGTGTCTTGCGGATGGCGTCGGTCAGCAGTCCGCCGTCTTCATAGCCCACATAGCCTGCCGGCGAGCCGATGAGTTTGGCCACGGCGTGCTTCTCGGTATATTCGCTCATGTCGAAGCGTATCAGGTCGATGCCCAGCTCCTTGGCCAGCACGCGGGCCACCTCGGTCTTTCCCACGCCGGTGGGGCCTACGAAGAGCAGCGAGGCCAGGGGCTTGTTGTCGTCCAGCAGTCCGGCCCTCGACATCTGTACGGCCTCCACCACCTGAGTGATGGCCTCGTCCTGCCCGTAGATTTGCGCCAGCATCCTTGTGGGCAGTGTCTCCAGTTGCTGATAGTCGTCGGCCTGTGCCACAGCCATGGCATCCACCTTGCAGGTCTTCGCCAGCACGTCGGCAATGTCGGCAGCCTCCACCACCTTGCCTTTTTCAGTAGCGGGGGCTATCTCTGCAGCGGCTCCCGCCTCGTCTATCAGGTCGATGGCCTTGTCGGGCAGAAACCGGTCGTTGACGTGCTTGGCGCTGGCCTCTACGGCAAAGGTGATGGCCTCGTCGGTATAGGTCACTCCGTGGAACTCCTCGTATCTGGGCTTCAGCTGGTTGAGTATGTGCTTGGCCTCGTCTGTGCTGGGCTCGCCGATGTCTATCTGCTGGAAGCGGCGGACGATGCCCTTCGAGCGGGCCAGATGGCGGTTGTACTCCTCGTAGGTGGTTGAGCCTATGAAGCGTATGTTGCCGCCTTCCAAATAGGGCTTTAGCATGTTCGATGCGTCGAGTGCACTCTCGCTTGTGGCCCCTGCGCCTACCAGCGTGTGAATCTCGTCGATGTAGACAATGTTGCCCTTGCTCTCGTGCTGTATGCCGTCCATAATCAGCTTGATGCGGTTCTCGAAGTCGCCCCTGTACTGTGTGCCAGCCAGCAGGGTGCCCAGGTCGAGTTGGTAGATGTGTGTGCCCTTCAGCTTCTCGGGCACGCGCCCCTCCTCAATCATCCTTGCCAGCCCCCAGACCAGGGCCGTCTTGCCCACGCCAGGCTCGCCCACGTGCAGCGGGTTGTTCTTGTCGCGGCGGCAGAGCACCTGAATGGTGCGCTGCAGTTCCCTTTCCCGTCCGATGAGCGGGTTTTGCTGCTGGTAGTGGTCGTTCATGCAGGTCACCAGCCGCTGCCAGGCTTCGGGTTTGCCCTCTTGCGCCTCTTCGGCCGATTCTGCCTGATGGTCGTTGGTAGTGTCTGCATACTCGCCAAAATGGTCTTCAAACTCGTAGAAACTGATGAGTTGGCTCAGGAAATTGTTCTCCTGACCAGCCAGCACATCCCTCAGCATATAGCAGGCCCACGACTCCTCCAGCTGGAAGATGCCCTTCACCAGATGGGGTATGTCCAGCGCCTTGGCAGAGCTGCTCAACACCTTCCGGTGGGCTGATTCCACCACCAGCTCCAACTGGGCCGACATCTCAGGCTCATAGTCCTCCTCCCCCGGCAGGGTGGGCATTTCGGTCATTTTCAAATAGAGGCGGTCGGCCAGCTCGTCAGGCCTGTAGTAAGTGTCGAGCACCTGCTCAAAAATATCCTCATCGAGCAGAGCCAACAGCAGATGCTCGGGTGTGACGAACTCGTGTCTTTCTTCCTTGCAACATTCCACGGCGCTGCACAGCACCCTGGATGCACGTTCTGTTTGTTTTATTTCGGGCATAGCGTTATTCTATTCATCTTCTGGTTCAACTGACAGGCGCAAGGGGAACCCCTTTTCCCGCGCCCAATTGGTGGCTTTCCTGGCCTTCGACACAGCGATGTCGTAGGTATAGATGCCCACTACGGCCTTGTCGGAGTGGTGCACCTGCAGCATCAGCCGGTTGGCCTCCGCTTCGTCGTAGAGGAACACTTGTACGAGTACCATCACCACGAAATCCATCGACGTGAAGTCGTCGTTATAAATGATGACCTTGTATTTTCTCGGTTCTTTGAGGTTGGTTCGCTGCCTTTCCCTCAATTGTGATTGACTCTTTGCCATGCAACTTTTTACTTTTTCTCCTTGTTAAACATAATTGTCACCTCTTTATATCCCATTGCCTTCATTATCTGGCTGAGATGCTGGTCGGCCAACTGGCGGGTGTAGTCCAGGTTGTCGCTGGTCAGTGCACGGTCCATCATCTTTTGCCGCGCCTTTTCGTAGAGTTCGTTGAGGGCGGCGGCCCCCCACTGGCCCTCCTCATGGAAAGAGCGTGTGCGCGCCTCGTCGATGAAGTGATTGTCCAGCAGGCCCACGTCGGGCAGGGTGAGCACCAGCCTGTCGCCGTCGACGACGGCACACGTTGAGTCTATCTGCGTGAGGTCTACGCCCAGCCGCAGCGTGCCGTAGTAGATGCGCACCAGCCGGTCAGAGCTGAAGAGTCCACGGCGCACGGTGTCCACCAGTTCCTCATCGTCGATGCAGAGCAGCTCCCACTGCCCTATGTCGCGGATGCTCTTCAGGTGGGTGGGCGAGATATATACCTCGGTGCGGTCGGTCAGCAGCGAGCCTCGCAGCATCCGCTTCACCTTCTGTGCGGCCCAGTAGCCCCCACAGATGGCAATCACCACCCAGAAGATGCCCGTCAGCACCAGGCATCCGCCGCAGCCTATTGTCAGTCGTTGGTTGTTTTCCATATTTTCACATTTTCAATCTTTCTCCTTTTCAACTTTCACCTTTTCAAAGTCTTGGCGGAAACTGATGGTGACGTCCTCCGGGGCGAACCCCACCTGCGCCACCAGCGGTATGAGCAGCCGGGCTGCGCTGGCTCTGGCCGCCCGCTCAATGCCCATCCGTGGAATGTCGTCGACGATGGCCTGCCTGCCCTCCGCCTCCAGAAGCGCCAGTTCGCGGTCGGTGAAGTCGTCGCGGAAGCCCGTCACAAAGTGCTTGATGCCCTCGTGGTCGATGCGGGTGGCGGTGAGCATCACCTGCGGGTCGGGCAGTGTGATGACGATGCGGCGCCCCTGCCGCTCAATGTTGTCGCTGGTCATCTGACCCAGGTCTACATAGCCTTTCAGGGTGGCCTCCATGGGGATGACCACCTTGCGCTGGCCAAACAGGTTGAGCCCTACCTTGATGCCCAGGGCACCAACTTCGCGGTTAGACTCGCTGGCCACCACCTTGTGCACGCGGTACTCGGTGGTATAGAGCCGGGAGCACTGCTGTATGCTGGAGAGCAGCACGCCCAGCGTGTCTACAGGCTCGACCGCCACCTCGCCCTCCTGGCCCCGGCTGCAACTGCACGTCAGCAGAAGCAAGGCCAAGCTCAATGCATATAATTTAAAATACATCATCCAAACTACTATTTCAATTATCAATTTGCAAAAGTAATAAAAATGCCGCATAAACCAAAAGCGATTATAAAAAAGTTTCTTTTTTTCGGCCGGTTTTAAACTTTTGGCGCACAAGTGCGTCAAATAGATAGTTGCAACCAAAAAAAGTAATTAACACAATTCAAAAACTAAAAAAACTACAATTATGAAGAAAATGGTATTGGCTTTGATAGCCGCACTGACAATGACCACCGCAATGACGGCACAGGAGAATAACAACCAGAACCGCGAGCGCCGCCACTTTGACAGGACCGAAATGATGAAGAAGCGCACCGAACAGATGGTGAAGACCTACGGACTGAACGAGGAGCAGGCCAAGCAACTCGAGGAACTGAACACCAAGTTTGCCGAGAAGATGGCACCCGGCCGTGGATTCCGCCAGGGTGGCAACCGCGGACAGCGCCCCGAAATAAAGGAAAAGAAAGACATGGTGCGCCCCGACTCGCTGAAAGGCAATATGCGCCCGCACAGAGACATGAACGCCAACTTCGAGAAGATGCGCCAGAGCAGGGAAGAATATGACACGGAACTGCAGAAAATCATGACCGAAGAGCAGTTCAAAGCCTACAAGGCCGACGAGGCCAAGCGCATGAGCAGGGGCCCACGCGGCGGCAGAGACCACAACCGCGGTCCGCGCCAAGAAGGCGATATGCAGTAAGAAATCACTCACCGACCTGTCGGCCCCACGCCGACAGGTCGTTTTTTTTTGAATGTTGAGCGATGGCTATTCTTATTATTCCTATTTTTTTCAAATAAGCCAATCCGATTTCTTTCTTAAACGCGCAGGGCCTTTCGCTGAGGAAGGGCCGTGCAAACTTGACATCACCTCGGAGCAGACGCAGAGAAAGAACCGTCCAAACTCTTAAATTCTCGAGAGAATTTGCGAGATAAGTGGCACTTATCTCCAGCTTGGGTCGGAAGGCTTGCCAAGTTCGGACGGACCTTTCTATGCATTTGTCCCCGCTTTTCTTGCGCTTTTCGCGGAAAACTACTAACTTTGCAACGTCAAAAACAAATTAAATTCATGGAATCAATCGTATTTTTGGGCTTTAATCTCTATGCATGGATAACCATCGCAACGGTGTTCTCAATGTTCACCGTACTGTTGTTTACAAAACTGAGGGCCGACCTGGTGTTTGTTAGCGCCGCAGCCATACTCTATCTGACCGGTGTGCTCGATGTCAAGGAGGCCTTCTCCGGCATCAGTTCCTCATCGGTGGTCGTCATCGGCGTGCTGTTCGTCGTCGTGGCCGGCCTGACGCATACGGGCGTGCTGCAATGGATTGTCAAGAACCTGCTGGGCCAGCCCAAGAGTTATTCGAAGGCCGTGGTCAGACTGATGCTGCCCGTGGCCGCGCTCAGTTCATTCCTGAGCAACACCACGGTGGTGACGCTCTTTGTGGGCATTGTCAAGATGTGGTCGAAGAAGTTGGGCATCTCGCCCTCGAAACTGCTCATCCCCCTGAGCTACGCTTCGGGCATGGGTGGCGTGTGCACCCTGATTGGCACACCGCCAAACCTGATTATCTCAGGCCTCTATGCCGACAAGACGGGCACCGCCATGAACGTGCTGGCCACCACCGTCCCCGGACTGTTCTGTCTGGCCGTTGGAGTGCTATCCATCATTGCCATGCACCGGCTGCTGCCCGTGCGCCAAGCCCCGGAGTCGGACTCGGAAGACACGGCAGAGTACACCGTTGAACTGCTGGTGCCGTCGGACAATAAGTTCATCGGCGAGACACTGGGCTATGCCGGACTGCTGAACGTGAATGGCGGACGGCTCATCAAGATGCACCACTTCGACGGTGTGAAGGTGGCGCTCGACGAGAACGAGTTTCTGATGGGTGGCGACCATCTGGTGTTTGCCGGACAAATCAAGAGCATCATGGAACTGACGAAGACCCACGGACTGGTGGTAGGCGAAGAGGTGATCAATGTGGGCTCGAAGACGCTCATCTCGTCGCTCATAATGGTCATCATGGTGGTGCTTTCGGCCCTTGGCGTCCTGCCCTTGCTGCAGTGTGCCTTCCTGGCGGCCTTTGCCATGCTGATGCTGCGCTGCTGCTCGCCCGACCAGGCCATGAAGGCCGTCAACTGGGACATTCTGATGGTGTTTGCGGGCAGCGTCGTACTGGGCTTGGCCATTCAGAAGACGGGTGTAGCCGAGCGGATGGCCTTCGGCATCCTCGACGTCTGCGGCACCAATCCGCTCGTGGTGATGGCGGCTATCTGTCTGGTGGGCACATTCATCACCGAGTTCATCTCCAACACGGCAGCGGGCGCCATGTTCTTCCCCATCATGTATGAGGCAGCGGAGAAACTGGGCTACGAGCCATATCCTTTCCTCATTGCCCTGATGATCAGCGTCAGCAGCAGTTTTGCCACGCCCATCGGCTCTCCCACCCACATGCTGGTCTATGGTCCCGGAGGCTATCGCTTCAGCGACTTCATGCGCATCGGACTGCTGATGAACTTCATCATCCTGGCTGCCAACATCTTCATCGTGAACATCATCTATCCGCTGACTCCACTGAACCCATAACAGCGGACTTTAGCTTTGCAGTTGAACAGAAAAGAACGGAATAATTTGCGCGGTTCAGATTTTTTTTCGTATCTTTGCCCGCGAAACCTTTAATTGCTTCAACAAATGAAAAGAATTATTGCAACAATGGCGCTGTGCGGAGGGCTGCTGACGGCTACGGCACAGACGGCACGCGACGACATCGGCAAGAACGTGTGGCTGGCCGGCTCCAACTATTTGGACTACGACCGCCAACTGCCCAGTTTCAACTACACGAAGGCGCCGAAAGGCTACACCCCCTTCTACTTCAGCCACTACGGACGGCACGGCTCACGATGGCTCATCGGCAAAGACGACTACGAGCGCGTGCTGCGTCCGCTGCGCAAAGCCCGCCAGCAGGGCAAACTGACCCGCGAGGGACAGGAGACGCTGCGCAAGCTGGAACAGTTCAACAAGACCACCAACAAGCGGCTGGGCGACCTGACCACTGTGGGCGAGCGCCAGCACCACGGCATAGGGCGCCGCATAGCCCAGCACTTCCCAGAGATTTTCGTGCAGACGAAGGGCGTGGCCATCGATGCCCGCAGCACCACCGTGAACCGCTGCATCCTCTCGATGGTGGCCGAGTGTGAGGAGCTGATGGCCGCCAACCCCACCGCCCGCATACACAACGACGTGAGCGACGCCCTGCAGTACTACCTGAACCAGCGCTGGGAGGGCGTGGTGAAGGAGATAGGCGACAGCACCGGCCCCGCACGCTACGAATTTGCCCGCCGCAACACCCACCCCGAGCGGCTGATGAAGGTGCTCTTCAACGACCCAAAGTGGGTGACCGACAGCATCAAGGAGGGCCCACTGATGCGCAACCTCTTCGAGATTGCCATCAATATGCAGAGCCACGAAGAGGGAATACCCGACCTGACCAAGCTGTTCACCGCCGACGAAATCTACGACCAGTGGCGCATACAGAACGTGGGCTGGTATGTGAACTACGGTGCCGCACCGCTGACAAAGGGTGTAATGCCTTTCTCGCAGTTCAACTTGCTGACCAACATCATCGAGACTGCCGACACCTGTGTGCAGCTGGGCAAGCCGCAGGCCACCATGCGCTTCGGCCACGAGGTGTGCGTGCTGCCCCTGGCCTGCCTGATGGAGCTTGACTCGTGCGGCGTGGCTGTGGAGAATCTGGACGAACTGGACCTGCACTGGCAGAACTACAAAATCTATCCCATGGCCTGCAACATCCAGCTCATCTTCTACAAGCCGATGAAGGGCGACGGCGACATTCTGGTGAAAGCCCTGCTCAACGAGCGTGAGGCCACGTTGCCCGTACAGCCCACTGCCACTCCTTATTACTACAAGTGGAACGACTTGAGGGCCTACTGGAAGAAGAAACTCAACGACTTCAAGGCACGGTACAACGCGCAATAACGCTCTCAGCATTACGATTAAACGGGTTTAAGCCATACACAGCTTAAACCCGTTTAATTATTTCATTCGAAAAACGTTTTGCCTACTCTGCCAATTCGGGCGATACAAACTTCACGTAGTAGATGTAGCGCTGCTCGTTCATCTCGATGCAGAACTGTCCGTCTACGCTGAAGCCCTCTTCCACCTCGTTGGCACAGGCAATGTTGATGACCACATCGTCGCCATCCATCTCCAGGGTGAAGTAGATGTCGCCATAGCTGTCGTAGCCGCCGTCCATGGCAAAGCTGAGTCCGTTTTCAGCATTCTGTGCTTCGCCGAAGACGCCCTCGGTGGTGAGTCCACGCAGCGGGTAGTTGTTGGGGTTCACCAGCTCGTCTACCGTGATGCCCAGTGCGTCGCACACCTTCTCGGCGTCAATCTTCACCATCGTGCCGCCCATGTCGAGAGGCAGGGTGATGTTCTCGCTGCCCACGGTCTCGACGGGTGTGAGCTTCTCGACGAAGGTGATGGCGAAGTTGAAGGTAATCATCTTGTTGTTCTCCTCGTTGACCAGGAAGAGGGTGGTCTTGAAGACATCGCCCACACTGTTCATTCCGGGCATCTGGAACAGTTCGAAGCTGCCCTCCGGTGCCTCTACGTAGCCACCGCCGCTCTGCAGCCAGCAGATGCCCACGGGCGACGAGCCCCACTTGGAGACGTAGCCCTCCTTGTCGAGCCAGAATCCGGGCTTCGGGTCGCAGCTATAGGCAGCCGAGTAGAGTCCCTTGGAGGCAGCGATGGAGTCGTTGTTCAGACCGTAGAGCGTAGGCGTGGTGGTGCCGATGAGGGCCTCGATTTCTTCCGGCGAGATGGTGTAGAAGGGGTCGCACTGGTACTGGTCTGCAAAGGGGCTGACGCGAGTCTGCAGCTGCACGGCACGTGTGGCTACGTTCTCGAATCCATGCTCAACATAGGTCGGCTCCACCAGCTTCAGGGTGACGGTGTACTGATAGTAGTTTTCGCCGTTCATAAAGTAGATGGTCGAGCTGCACTGGTCGCCAATGGTGAAGTGGTTGGGATACTGGCCCACATTGAGCGCTGAGAAGTCGTTGGCCGTCTGGGGCTCGATGAACATGGCTGCGCTTGCACCGTACGACACCACCGTACCGGCATCGCTGAACCAGAAGCCGCCGTTGTTGGCAGTCTGGCCTCCGAAGTTGTCCTTGTCGTCGAGGGCATTCATGGCGATGGCGCTGACCTCGCAGCCCAGAGCGGCGGCAATGGCCTCCATATCGGGCTTAATGGTCACTGTCGAGTAGTCCTCGTTAGGCTCCTGCTCCACGGTCACGCTGGCCTCGCCCACCTTGTTATAGCTGGCCATGCCCGTTCCCTGCTCTTTCTCCATGAGCTTCAGGGTGTACTTGATGCGGTATGCCTTCTCTCCATAGATGAGGTAGACGTATGAGAACCATGTCTCATTGTCCTTGCAGACGCCGCCATACTGTCCCAACTGGCAGGAGAGCGTGTTGGTGTCGAAGGTATAGGCGAAATTGTTCAGGTAGAACTTGTCCGAAGCGTCCCACGAAGCGCTGGCCACCTCACCGTCCTCAATGCCGTCGGCATTCTGCACGGCACGGTACCAGAATCCGTGACCTTCGCCGGTCGGTACGTTGGTCAGCGAGTCTTTCTTCAGACCGCCGCCATGCTCCACGTCGCCGCTATTGTACCAGGTGGTGTAGACCACGGTGTCAATTTGGTCTTCCAGCAGGTGCATATCGGGTATGCCGAGCAGGGCCTGAACGCCCTCGAGCGTCAGTTCCACATTGTCGGAGTCGTAGCCGCCGCGTGGATACTGCTCTACCACCTTCTCCGTCTGGCCCACAATGTTCAGCTGGCTCTCCAGAATGGTGGGCTGCGGCACGTTGTAGTCGGGCTTGGCGATGACATTCAGCGTGAGGTCGAAGGTGACCGACTTGTCGTTGAACGTCAGCTTGACGGTGGCGGTGGCACTCTGTCCGGCCTGCATCACGCTGGGCATCTGGCCCACGCTGAACACCAGGTTGCCGCCGGCGCTGCCGCCAGCCATCAGGGTGAGGATGGTCGAAATGTCGGCCACGTCGATAGTGCCGTCGCCGTTCACATCGTACTTGAGGTCAGAGCCCGAACCGGCCATTTCGGTGAGCACCGACGAGATGTCGGCCACGTCGATGTTGCCGTCGTCGTTCACATCGCCCTTGGTGGCATCGCTCTCCACCGATGGTGAGAAGTAGAAAACGGCACCTTCGCCGTGGGCGATAGGCTCGCCCGTGGCGGTCATCCAGAAGCCATTGCCGTTGGCCGTGGTGGCCTGTGTCCAGGCAGCGTCGCCGCCGGCGGTCTGCAACGAGAAGAGCAGCGGGTCGGGGGTCTCTGCGCCGATGTAGTTCTGCAGGGCCTGCCCCAGCGTGGTCTCGTCGGTGCCGAGTGCTGTGGCCACTTCCTCCAGACTGAACGTAATGGGTGAGCCCAGATAGTTGGTGGTGGGATATTGGTCCACACTGCCACTAAACTGTGCCTGTGCCTGAACGCCTGCCAGCATACAGAATGTTGCTGAAAGCAGATTTCTGAGTTTAGTAATTTTCATAGCATAAATGTTTAGTTAGTTTATAATATTATAATAAATAATGGTATATTAGTTATCGTCTATTACTCATAGCGCGAGCAGACCTTCGGGCAGTTGCATCCGCAGCTGGCGCTGCTTGGTGTCGATGTGGGTCACAAAGTCGTCGGTGGCGGGGATGAGACGTCCGTCGTCCAGCTCGAAGAGGGTGTTGGCGGTGCTGTCGTCGATGCTGGCAATGCGTCCCAGGCGCTTGCCGTTGGCGTCATCTACAATGTCGAAGCCCACGAGGAAGGCCAATGACAGCTGCCCCTCGTCGTCCTGCGGCACCAGCGCTTTGGGGAAGTAGACATCGGTGCCGGTCAGCTGGCGGGCCCGCTCCTGGGTGTCCACGTCCTCCAGTTTCAGAATGGCGGTGGAGTCGCTCTTGAACCTGTATTCCTCGATGAAGAATGGCACCAGTATGCCGTCGACCTGCAGCACCAGGTAGTCGGCATCGGCACGGTCGAACACATCGTCGTCGAAGAGGAACGACAGCTCGCCCCTGACGCCGTGGGTCTTTCCCAGCCGGCCTATTCGATAGACATCTTCCTCACGTATCATCGGCTACACCCTTTCTATTTTTGCGCCGAGCGCGTTGAGTCGGGCCTCAATGTGCTCGTAGCCGCGGTCTATCTGCTCAATGTTGTCGATGCGGCTGGTGCCACGGGCGCTGAGGGCAGCGATGAGCAGGGCGATGCCGGCGCGGATGTCGGGGCTCGACATGCGGCCGCCGCGTAGCTGCAGCTTGCGGTCGTGGCCCACCACGACGGCGCGGTGGGGGTCGCAGAGTATGATTTGTGCACCCATGTCAATGAGCTTGTCTACGAAGAAGAGTCGGCTCTCGAACATCTTCTGGTGGAACAGCACCGAGCCGCGGGCCTGAGTGGCCACGGTGATGAGCACCGAGATGAGGTCGGGCGTCAGTCCCGGCCAGGGGGCGTCGGCCAGGGTCATGGTGGTGCCGTCGATGAACGACTGGATTTCGTAGTGCAGCATGCGTGGGATGACCAGGTCGTCGCCGTCTTCCTCCACCTTGATGCCCATGCGTCGGAACGTGTTGGGAATGATGCCCAGGTCGGGCATTGACACGTGGTTGATGCGGATGCCGTCGCCCACCATGGCGGCCATTCCTATGAAGGAGCCCACCTCGATCATGTCGGGCAGGATGGTGTGGCGGCATCCGCCCAGACGTTCCACGCCCTCGATGGTGAGCAGGTTTGAGGCGATGCCCGTGATGTGTGCGCCCATGCGGCAGAGCATGCGGCAGAGCTGCTGCACGTAGGGTTCGCAGGCAGCGTTGTAGATGGTGGTGGTGCCACGGGCTGTGACGGCGGCCATGATGATGTTGGCCGTGCCGGTGACCGACGCCTCGTCGAGCAGCATATAAGTGCCCTGCAGACGGTCGGCGCTGGAAATCTGGTAGACGCCCTTCTCGGCCACGTGGTGGAAGTGTGCGCCCAGGCGCTCGAATCCCAGGAAGTGTGTGTCCAGCCGTCGGCGCCCTATCTTGTCGCCACCCGGCTTGGCGATGGTGGCCCTGCCCAGTCGCGCCAGCAGAGGGCCTATGAGCATGACGGAGCCGCGCAGCTGTGCGCACTTCTCCACAAACTCATTGCTCTGCAGGAAGTCTGTGTTCAGGTGGGAAGCCTGGAAGACGTAGCAGTTTTCGTGTTCTGCCCGCACCTTCACGCCTATGTCGCACAGCAGTTGGATGAGATGCTGCACGTCGCGAATGTTGGGTATATTGTCTATGACCACCTCTTCGCTGGTGAGCAGCGTGGCACAAATCACCTGCAGGGCCTCGTTCTTGGCGCCCTGTGGCGTAATGGTACCGCTCAGTAAATGACCTCCCTCAATGATGAATGCTGCCATCAGCTCGTGATTTTCTATTAATGTTTATTGTCAATTCTCACCCTTTCCTTTTCTTTCCCTTCTTGGGTGGCATCTCGTTGGCCGGCAGGAAGCGTTGCAGCGGTGTCTTGTTCAGGTCCAGGTGGATGGCACCATCGGTGTAGTAGGCCAGGTCGTCGGCCACTTTGGCGTCTTCCATAGAGCCGTGTCCCCACAGCACCAGGTCGCGCTTCATCTGGTTGGCCGTGTCCAGTGCCAGTGCGTCGCGCTCCGGTCCGGCGGGCATGGTCTTGAGTTTTTCAAAGAGCTGCTCCATCAGTTTGCCGTAGTGGCGCATCTTGATGTTCTGCTGCGGCAGCTCCATCGGCTGCGGCTTCGAGAGGAATTTCTCGGCGGCGCTCACGTCGCAGGGCCAGTCTATGTCCAACTGCTTTCCGCTCATCAGGTATAGGTGGTCCCAGAGCGTCTGCTCAAAGTCGGCATTGCCCTGTACAGGCGCCATTTTCGACTGCATCAGTCTGACGATGCTCTTGGCGCAGCGCAGACGTTCAGCCCGGTCGGGCAGACTGGCGGCATAGTCCACCATGTTCTGTATTTCGCGTCCGTACTCCGGGAGCACCAGCTTCTTGCGCTGTGTGTTGTAGTCCAGTCCTTTTATATTCATATCTGTCATCATTTCATGTTCAGGTGGCCAACAGGTTTTTGGGTTTTCCGGCCACGTAGTCCTTCAGGTAGAAGGGCACGAAGTAGGCCACGTCTTCCGTCTGTCCGTTTATCAGCCTTCGCTCGGCCAGCGGCTGCATCCACTTGGCTATGGGCTCAATGCCGTCCAGGAAGTGGGCGTTGGGGTGGGCGATGGTTTCGCGGCACTTGGCGGCACCATTGCCGAAGAAGAACACGGGCCTCTCGTCGAGCCACTGCTTGTAGGTATCGGCTTCGACAATGTCGGCCTGGGTGGCGCGTACGGGGCGCAGGCTGCGGTCGTAGATGGCGGCAAACACCTCCATCCGCCGGGCATCAATCATGGGGCAGAGCAGTGCATCGTCGGGCAGAGGGCCGGTCTGGCCACCGCCCAGTGGCAGCGACTCTCTCAACAACACCGGCACGCAGAGCAGCTCCAGCGTGGGCACTGCCACCAATTTCAGGTCGCGCCCCACGCAGAGGCCCTTGGCCATTGACACGCCAATGCGCAGGCCGGTATATGAGCCGGGACCGCAACTCACAGCCACGGCATCGAAGGGGATGGCATGGCTGTCGGCAAACGACATAGCCTCGTCGACCATCGTCCCCAAATGTTCAGAATGGTTTGGCCCGTCGTGGTTTTCTTGATGGAAAATCACCTGCGAATCGTCGCTCACAGCCACAGAACACACCGAGGTGCTCGTCTCAATATGCAGAATGCAAGACACAGTCAGAAAACGTTTTTACTGTTTGCTATAGTTGTTTTGTAGGTGCAAAGTTACGAATTTTATCTGAATCAACAAAAAAAGGGAAGATTATTTTTGTTTTCCACCAATTTAATCGCCAAACCCATGTAATATATAAGTGGTTCGCATACGGGATAAACATGCCGCCGCCCCGTGGAAAACAAGCCGAAGGCCGGACCTAAAACTTAAATTACGTCGTAATTTAAATAAATTACGTCGAGCCGTTAAGTTTATATCCTGGCAAAAAATGTTTTTGGTCCGGCCTCGCGCATGTTTTTCTGCGGCCAACCCATTGTTTTATGGTGTGGAAAACTGTGGATAAGTGTGTGGAAAACTGTGTGGAAAAAGTGGGAAAGCGCTGGTGGAAAACAATTCTGTGTATAAAAAGAGCTGTTTTTGCATAGTTTTTTGAAACTTTTCCACTCAATTTGGCCGAAAAAAAATATAAACTTTGTAAATTTGCACCGAAATTGGAAATTGTGGATAACTATGGCAGATGCCTCATTTTCAAAGAGAAATAATTAACAACGGCTGTAGATAACCCGAATACTGGCGGTGGAAAACGAAACGGACAAGCAAAAGGCCGGAAAGTTATCAACTTATCAACGCCCCATCATCAGAATCATTCCTATTTTTTAAAATTAAAAAAAAGAGAGAAATAAAATAATGCAATGTTGAAAAACGAATGGAAAGAACAGGGCTTCATCGACGAGGCCGCAGCCGCAGGCACTGACCTGTCGGCCGAAATCAGACGTATGTGCCAGGAGAAGCAGGCTGTGGTACTGGCCCACTACTATACCGACGGCAGCATACAGCAGGTGGCCGACTTCATAGGCGACTCGCTGGCGCTGGCCCGCAAGGCTGCAGAGACCGATGCAAGAATCATTGTGATGTGCGGCGTGCACTTCATGGCCGAGACGTGCAAGCTGCTCTCGCCCGACAAGCTGGTGCTCTGCCCCGACCTGAACGCCGGCTGTTCGCTGGCCGACTCGTGCCGGGCCGACGATTTGCGCCGATACAAGGCGGAGCACCCTGGATATAAAGTGGTGAGCTATGTCAACACCACCGCCGCCGTCAAGGCGCTGACCGATGTGGTGGTGACCAGCGGCAATGCCAAGAAGGTGATTGACACCTTTCCGCAGGACGAGAAGATTATCTTCGGGCCCGACTACAACCTGGGCAGTTATATCAACAGCCTGACCGGCCGGCAGATGCTGCTCTGGCAGGGTGGCTGTCACGTGCACGAGCGCTTCTCGGTAGAGGGCATCCTGGCCTTGAAGCGCGAGCACCCGCAGGCCCTGGTGCTGGCCCACCCGGAGTGCAAGGGACCCGTGTTGCGGGTGGCCGACGTGGTAGGCTCTACGGCGGTGCTGCTGAAATACGTGGTGGAGCACCCGGAGCAGGCATACATCGTGGCCACCGAGGCAGGCATCCTGTTTGAAATGCAGCGCCAGTGCCCTCAGACACAGCTCTACCCCGTGCCGCCTGAAGTGAGCGAGGGTAGCGTGGGCTGCCACTGCAACGAGTGTCAGTATATGAAGATGAACACGCTGCTGAAGGTCTACAACACGCTCAAGTACGAATGGCCGCAGGTGGAAGTAGACCCCGCCATCGCCATCGATGCGGTGAAGCCCATCGAGCGGATGCTTGAACTGTCGTGACCAGAGAGCGGCTTTTCGAGATTGTCAGGTTCGGCATTGTGGGCGTTGCCGCCACGGCCATCCACTATGCCGTGTACTATGCCCTGCTGTCGCTGACCAGCCACAACGTGGCCTATACCGTGGGCTATGTGGTGAGTTTTCTGTGCAACTACGTGCTCTCGTCGCTCTTCACCTTCCGCGTCACCATGTCGGCAGGGCGGTTGGCGGCTTTCGGTGTGAGCCATCTGCTCAACTACCTCATCCAGATGGGGCTGCTCAACCTCTTCGTCTGGACAGGTGTGTCGCCCGTAGTGGCGCCGCTGCCGGTGTTTGCCATCGCCGTGCCGGTCAACTATTTGCTGGTGCGCACAGCCCTGACCCGCCTCTGGGGCAAGTGAGCAGGACAATTTTTCGGAAAAATATTTGGTAATATGGAGAATAAGCCGTATCTTTGCAGAATTAATTAACCCTAAAAGTATAATAATAGTTGAGAATAAACGATATATAAATATATGGAATACAATTTCAGAGACATTGAGAAGAAATGGCAGAAGCGATGGGTGGAGAATGGCACCTACCGCGTAGTGGAAGACGAGCACAAGAAGAAGTTCTATGTGCTGAACATGTTCCCTTATCCCTCAGGGGCCGGACTGCACGTGGGCCATCCCCTGGGCTATATTGCCAGTGACATTTATGCGCGCTACAAGCGACTCTGCGGCTACAACGTGCTCAACCCCATGGGCTACGACGCCTACGGACTGCCTGCAGAGCAGTATGCCATACAGACGGGCCAGCACCCCGCCATCACCACCGAGCAGAACATCAACCGCTATCGTGAGCAGTTGGACAAGATAGGCTTCTCATTCGACTGGAGCCGCGAGGTGCGCACCTGCGACCCGAAGTACTACCACTGGACGCAGTGGGCCTTTCAGCGTATGTTCAAGTCGTACTACAGCATCTCGTCGAACAAGGTGCAGCCCACCATCAAGCTCATCGAGCACTTCGAGCTGATGGGCACCGAGAACTGCGGCGCCCTGGGCACTGAAGAGCTGCACTTCACCGCTTCCGACTGGGCTTCGTTCTCGGAGAAGAAAAAGCAGGAGGTGCTGATGAACTACCGCATTGCTTATCTGGCCGAGACGATGGTCAACTGGTGTCCCGCACTGGGCACCGTGCTGGCCAACGACGAGGTCATCAACGGTGTGTCGGAGCGCGGCGGCTATCCCGTCGAGCAGAAGAAGATGCGGCAGTGGTGCCTCCGCGTGAGCGCCTTTGCCCAGCGCTTGCTTGACGGTCTTGACGAGATTGACTGGAGCGACAGCATCAAGGAGGCCCAGCGCAACTGGATAGGCCGCTCCGAGGGCACCGAAATGGAGTTTAGTGTAAGCAGCAGCTCCGTGTCAGCCCCCAAGAGCTTCACCATTTTCACCACCCGCGCTGACACCATCTTCGGCGTCACCTTTATGGTGCTGGCCCCTGAGAGCGAACTGGTGAGTCAGCTCACCACCCCCGACCAGCAGCAGGCCGTAGACCAATATCTGGCCTACGTGAAGAAGCGCACCGAGCGCGAGCGCCAGATGGACCATGCCGTAACGGGCGTCTTCTCCGGCTCTTACGCCATCAATCCCTTCACGGGCGAGCAGATTCCCATCTGGATTGCCGAATATGTGCTTGCGGGCTACGGCACCGGTGCCATCATGGCCGTGCCGGCACACGACAGCCGCGACTATGCCTTCGCCAAACACTTCAACCTGCCCATCATTCCGCTCATCGAGGGCGCCGACGTCAGTGAAGAGAGCTTCGACGCCAAGGAGGGCACAGTGATGAACAGCCCCGCCGCCGGCAAGACCTCGCTCGACGGTTTCTCGCTGAACGGTCTGACCGTGAAGGAGGCTATTGCCGCCACCAAGAAGTTTGTCACCGAGAAAGGACTGGGCCGCGTGAAGGTCAACTACCGTCTGCGCGACGCCATCTTCAGCCGTCAGCGCTACTGGGGAGAGCCCTTCCCCGTCTACTACAAGGACGATATGCCCTATATGATTCCGAAGGAGTGCCTGCCCCTGGAGCTGCCCGAAGTGAAGGAATACAAGCCCACGGAGACCGGCGAGCCACCTCTGGGACACGCCAAGAAATGGGCTTGGGACACCAAGACCGACAGTGTGGTCGATGTTTCTGACATCGACAACAAGAGCGTCTTCCCCCTCGAACTGAACACCATGCCCGGATTTGCAGGCTCCAGCGCCTACTACCTGCGCTATATGGACCCGCACAACGACCGCGCACTCGTGGGCCGCGACGCCAACGAATATTGGCGCAACGTAGACCTCTACGTGGGCGGTTCGGAGCACGCCACCGGCCACCTCATCTACAGCCGCTTCTGGAACAAATTCCTCTACGACAGCGGTTATGCCTGCGAGGACGAGCCGTTCAAGAAGCTGGTCAACCAGGGCATGATTCAGGGACGCTCCAACTTCGTCTTCCGCATCGAGGAAGGGCCCGAAAAGGGCAAGTTTGTCAGCCTCGGACTGAAGGAGCAGTATCAGGTCACGCCCATCCACGTCGATGTGAACATCGTTTCGGGCGATGTGCTCGACATTGCGAGTTTCAAGGCCTGGCGGCCTGAGTATGCCAATGCCGAGTTCATCCTTGAAGACGGCAAGTACATCTGCGGCTGGGCCGTGGAGAAGATGTCGAAGTCGATGTACAACGTGGTGAACCCCGACACCATCATCGAGCGTTACGGTGCCGACACGCTGCGCCTCTTCGAGATGTTCCTCGGCCCCGTGGAGCAGTCGAAACCCTGGGACACCAACAACATCGAGGGCAGCCACCGATTCCTGAAGAAGTTCTGGAACCTCTGTCAGGCAGGCTGTGCAAGTAGCGCAGCAAACGGAACCGAAGAAACCGCCACCCCCGAAGAGCTGAAAGCCCTGCACAAACTCATCAAGAAGGTGACGCAGGACATCGAAGCCTTCAGCTACAACACCGCCATTGCCGCTTTCATGATTTGTGTCAATGAACTGACGCAGCTGAAGTGCAAGAACGCCGACGTCATCCGCACGCTGGTGGTGCTCATCGCCCCCTTCGCCCCGCACATCGCCGAGGAGCTGTGGGAGCAGCTGGGCGCACAGGGCAGCGTCTGCGATGCCGAATGGCCCAAGTGGGACGAGTCGCTGCTGGTGGAGAGCCAGGTCAAGATGGGCGTGCAGTTCAATGGCAAAGTACGCTTCGAAATGACCTTCCCCGCCGATGCCGACAGCCAGGCCATCGAGAAGGCCGTGCGCGCCGACGAGCGCACCGCCCGCTATACCGACGGCAAGCAGATAGTGAAGGTCATCGTTGTGCCAAAGCGAATGATTAACATCGTATGCAAGTAAACCATAAAATCATACTCAACGAGGTGGAGGATTATGTGTTCATAACCCTCGGCCTCTTGCTGTATGCTTTCGGCTTCACCTTCTTCCTTATGCCCTACGAGATAGTCACCGGAGGCGTCTCGGGCATCGGAGCCATCGTGGAGTATGCCACCTCGTTCCCCAACCAGTACACCTATCTCTTCATCAACATCGCCCTGCTGGGCGTGGCGCTGAAGATATTGGGACTGAAATTCCTGCTGAAGACCATCTATGCCATCGGCATGCTCACCTTCCTGCTCTGGCTGATGAAGGAGATAGTGCCCCGCGACGACGCCGGCAATATGGTGAAGATTCTGGGCGAGGGACAGGGATTTATGTCGCTCATCATCGGCTGTACGATGACCGGCTCGGCGCTGGCCATCGTCTTCCTGAACAACGGCTCGACGGGCGGCACCGACATCATTGCCGCCTCGGTAAACAAGTTCTACAACATGTCGCTGGGCACGGTGCTCATCTTCGTAGACCTTATCATCATCGGCTCCTGTCTCTTCATTCCGCAGTTCGGCACCATTCTGGAGCGCACCCACATGGTTGTGTTCGGCCTCTGCACCATGGTCATCGAGAACTTTATGCTCGACTACATCTACAGTAGGCAGCGGTCGTCGGTACAGTTTCTCATCTTTACCGAGAAGTGGCAGGAGATAGCCAACGCCATCGGCACACAGCTGGACCACGGCGTGACCATACTCGACGGCCACGGCTGGTACACCGGACAGGAGCGCAAGGTGCTCTGCATACTGGCCAAGAAGAACGAGAGCCTCATCATCTTCCGGCTTATCAAGATGATTGACCCGCGGGCCTTCGTCAGCCAGAGTGCCGTCATCGGCGTCTTCGGCGAAGGATTCGACCAGATCAAGGTGAAAGTGAAATATTAAGAATACAGGACTATGAAGATGAAAATAGTTTTTGCCACCAACAACGCACACAAGCTGGAGGAGGTGAGGCAGATTCTGGGAGAGAAGTTCGAGGTGCTCTCGCTGGCCGACATCGGGTGCCACGAGGACATCCCGGAGACAGGACAGACGCTGCAGGAGAACGCCCTGCAGAAGGCTGACTACGTGTTCAGCCGCTACCACCTGGACTGCTTTGCCGACGACACCGGGCTGGAAGTGGAGGCACTCGGCGGCGCTCCGGGCATCTATTCGGCACGCTATGCTGCTATGGAGCAGCCGTCAGCCGCTTCGCACGACAGCGAGGCCAATATGTCGCGACTGCTGCGCGAACTGGACGGCAAGGACAACCGCCGTGCCCAATTCCGCACCGTCGTAGCACTGATAGAGCAGCCTGGCCGACAACAGTACTTCGAGGGCGTGGTCAAGGGCGAAATCACCCACCAGCGCAACGGGGCGCAGGGATTCGGCTACGACCCCATCTTCCGCCCTGACGGCTATGACCAGACGTTTGCCGAACTGGGGGCTGAAGTGAAAAACGAAATCAGCCACCGTGCACGCGCCATAAAGAAACTGGCAGACTATCTGTTGGAAATAGAAAATTGAAAGTTGGCAATTGGATGATGGATGTTGAACATTGAATATTGAATAATATGAAACAAATACACAAAAACTTACTCGTAGTGGCCGCCTGCCTGGTGGCCCCACTCCTCAGTATGGCACAGATAGGCACATGGAAAGCCTTTATGTCGTACTATGAGCCACAGCAGATAGTCAAAGCCGGCGCAGAAGACCTCTTCGTCAAGGCATCAAACAGCATCTATCAGTACAACCTGACCGACCACAGCATCACCACCTACGACAAGATGCGCCAACTGAGCGACACAAGGGTGGCAGACATGGCCTGGAACCAGCAGGCAAAACGTCTCATCATTGTCTACGACAACAGCAACATAGACCTGCTGGACCTCAGTGGCAACGTGGTGAACATCAGTTCAATCTACACCAAGTCGACCACGCTCGAAAAAAACGTCAACAGCATCTATATCTACGATAAGTTTGCCTATGTGGCAACGGGATTCGGTGTGGTGAAAATCAATATGGAGCGGGCCGAGATTGCCGAGACCTACATCCTGAACAAAAATGTGACCAACATCGGCATCGACGGCGACAAAATCTACGTCAGTACGCTGAACACATACGTGGTAAAACCCGATGTAGACAACAACTCCATTGCCGAGGGAGAAGTGGTCAGATACGACCTGACCTACGACAGCAACAAGAAGCCCATCAGCAAGACCGTCTACATCAAGGCTGAATATACCGGACTGCTGACCGACAATCTCATTGACTCGCACAACTGGCAATTCACCACGTCCTATCCTTCAAACATATTCACTGTGACCAGCACCGACTGGGATGACTATATCGAGACGGTGCGCACACTGAAACCCGGCGGGCCCAAGTACAACTTTTTCGGATTCCTGCGCTACAAGAACAATATGCTATATACCACCGGCGGAACGGGCGGCGACTATGACCAGCGGCCTGCCACGGTGCAGCTGTTCGACGGCAACGAGTGGTCGTTTCTGCAGGACGACGTGAAGGGCGTGGAGGGCACAGAGTCGAGCACCTGGATGTTTGTCGAGATGTACAGCGTCGACGTTGACCCGCGTGACAGCCGGCACATCTTTGCCACCGGCCGTACCGGCGTCTACGAGTATTACGACGGCAAGCTGGTGAAATACTACAACAAGGACAACAGCATACTCCAAACTGCTACCACCAGCAACCGCTACGTGCTGGCGCTCACCTCCATCTACGACGATGAGGGCAACTTCTGGATTATCCAGAGCAGCGTCACCAATAACAATATCATTGAGGTGACAAAAGACGGAGAATGGATTTCGCACTTCCAGAACGAACTGATGAACAATGGCAAGAGCCTGAATGGGCTGCGCTCGCTCATCATCGACAGCCGCGGGCTGATGTGGTTCACCAACAGGCACTGGGATGTGTCGTCGTTCTATTGCTACAACCCCAAGACCAATCAGATAGAGCGATATATGACCAAACTGGTCAACCAGGACGGAGTAGCAGCCGGCGAAGGCTACACTCCGACTTGCATAGTGGAAGACCTGGAAGGCAACCTCTGGCTGGGCACCAACAAAGGACTCTATATGATTGAAGCGTCGCAGGCCACGGGCAGCCTGGACTATGCCACGCAGGTGAAAGTGCCCCGCAACGACGGTACAAACTATGCCGACTATCTGATGGCCGGCGTCAACATCAACTGCATTGCCGTAGACGGGGCCAACCGCAAGTGGATTGGCACCAGCGACAAGGGCGTCTATCTGATTAGTGCCGACAATATGGAGCAGATCCATCACTTCACTGCCGACAGCAGCCCCTTGCTCTCCGACAATGTTGAGTCAATAGCCATCAATCACGAGACGGGCGAGGTCTTCATAGGCACCGACCAGGGACTGTGCTCCTATATGAGCGACGCCACTAAGGCCGAAGTCAGCATGGTGAAGGATAATGTCTATGCCTATCCCAACCCCGTGGTCAGCGGCTACGACGGGCTCATCACCATCGTAGGACTCTCTCTGGATGCCGATGTGAAGATTCTCTCCGTCAGCGGGCAGCTGGTGGCACAGGGTCGCAGCAACGGCGGCACCTTCACCTGGAACGGCCGCGACCGTCAGGGTCGGCGCGTGGCCAGTGGTGTCTATATGGTAGCCACCGCCACCAGCAATGGTGAAAAGGGCGTGGTGTGCAAGATTGCCATCGTCAAGTGATGGCCTTTGAAATGCCACTAATTTTCATCAAGTGATTCGTCCGGTAACACTCTCAAAGCATTTCTCGCTGCTCGTCATTGCCGTCTGCCTGCCCTTGATACTATGGGCGGTGGGCGGCATACTTCCCACCTACGACGATTTCACCACGCTGCAATCGCCGTGGTGGGTGCAGATAGCCGATCCGGGCTATTTCTTTCCTGACAGTGTGCGCCGACCCTTCGATGCGCTGCTGGGATATGTAGTGGGCTTGTGGCCCGCGCTCTTCCCTGCACTCAACCATGTGCTTATTATCTTGGGCCATGCGGCCAATGCGCTGCTGGTCTTTGCCATCTGCAGGCGGCTGCAACTGTCGGCTATGGCTGCCAATGTGGCCGCGCTCTTCTTCTTCTTCTCGCCTGCCACGCTGGGGGCTACGCTGGCGTGCGACGGCCTGAACCAGACCTTCGCTCAGTTCTGGGGGCTGTTGGCTCTGTGGGTGTATCTTAAACGCTGTGGAGGCTCTGTTTGGCTCCTCTGCATAGTGATGGCTGTACTGTCTAAGGAGAATGGACTGGCCTGGGCCGTAGTGCCGCCCATCGTCGCTTTTGCCTTCGGTCTGACCACCCTCCGCCGGGCCGCATTTCACGTTGGCAAGGGTCTGTTGCTGGCAGTGGCCTATTTTGTGGTGCTGACCGTCCTCATCCATTCCGGCATTGTGCCAATTGAATATCCCGAAGAGTATACTGAGACCACACTATTGAGCCATCTGAGGGACTTGGTGCAAGTGCTGGCCTACACCTGGGTGCCGCTCGACTATATGAGTGCTGTCTATGCGCCCACCCGCAACCTTGCTATCGTGGCCGTCACGGCCCTGATGGCCCTGCCCTTCCTGCTCCTTCTGGCCAGCCGGTGGCGGGTGCTGTTCTCGCGCCGTGTGCTCCTTTTAGTGGTGTGTTTCTTCATTCTTGTCTCACCCCATCTGGTCACGGTGGTAAGCATTATGCACAACTATGCCGCCCTCTCCATCGCCGCCCTCATAGTGGCCTGCCTCCTTTCTACCAATCTTCAATCTTCAATTTTCAATCTTCAATCTTCAACCTTCATCCTATTCCTCGCTGCCGCCCTTTTCTGCGACCTGCACCATTATCAGGCAGCACGGCAGTCGGGCTTGTTGGGCAAACAACTTGCCCTGCAGGCCATCGAAGCGGCCGAGAAGCCTTTAGAACGCGCCTACTGCATCAACATCGACGATGAGTCGGAACCCCGCTACTCCAACTTCTGTGTTCGTCCTGTCGACGCTTTTGCCTGGGGACTGTCTGTGCGCCATTACAGCCATTACACCTGGAAGACCCATATCACCGAAACCAAACTGACCGACTATGACCCACAGGAGGTTGACTCACTGGCCCGGAAAGCCTTGGAGGAAGGCTATGAAGCCGTGTGGGTGGTAGGCTATCGGACTGACAGCCTCACCATTTATCGCCAATAACCACTATTGTCTGAAACTCTCTCTCTCTGAATATGAAAAAGCTCCTCTTCACCCTCGCAGCCCTGCTCTGCACCATAGCCTCGGTGGCGCAGTTAAAGATTGATGGTAGGCACGTCGCTTTAGACACGCTCACCAACACGTTGCTGGCCACCGTGCCTGAAAATTACTTCAATACCGACGTCACCCTGTCTGTGCAGACGGAAGAGGGATGGAGTTCGGCTGACATTGGCACCGTCATCACCCAGCAGCCCGTAGACGTCAGCTTCAGCCAAATAACTGCCGAGAAGCAATGGCACATCGCCCTGACCCGCGACGACGGCACCACCCGCCAGGCCACCCTCCAGTTTACCTTTCTGCCCATCGTGCAACTGCTGGGGCAGTTTGGCTACGACTACCAGTCGGGCCTTTTCCTCTTTTCCCATCCCGACTCGGCCAGGACCGACACGCTGACGGCCAACATCAAGTGGCGCGGAGGAACCACCAACGTCGAAGGCAAGCACAAACGCAACTATAAGGTCAAATTCAGCGAAGACCACCGGCTGCTCGGACTGCGCAACGACAACAACTGGATGCTCGATGCCGGACAGCCCGACGTGTTCCGAATGCGCAACCGCATCGCCATGGACCTGTGGAACCGAATGGCCACCCCACCCTACTATGCCGACCAGGAGCCGAAAGCCCTAAATGGCGTCAGGGGCGAACTCGTAGAGGTGTTTCTGCAGAACGAATGGCGCGGGCTCTACAACCTCTCAGAATTTGTAGACCGCAAGCAGCTGAAGCTGAACAAGATTGACAAGCAGACGGGCGAAATACGCGGGTGTCTCTATAAAGCCATCAACTGGAACAAGACCCAGATGTACGACTTCCTTGAAACTTACGACAATGCCAAGGATTCACTCTTCGGCTTTGAGAGCAAATATCCCGACCTGGGAGACAACGACACCGTGGACTGGGCACCACTTGTGATGGCCAACAACTTTGCACGCAACAGCGTAGACGAGGCTTTCCAGCAGCACATCGGCGACTATTTCGACATTCCCGTCATCATAGACTATAACATCTTCTACAACGTTGTCAATGCCGTGGATAACGGAGGGAAAAACATGTACTGGGCCATCTACGACAAGACTGCCACCCGCCGACTCACACCCGTACCGTGGGACCTGGACGCCACCTTCGGACAGCGCTGGGGCGGAAGACTTATCAGAGAGGTAGAAGAGGGCTACTACAACTCGCCGGAGTTCAGGATGGACTTTGAGTTGTCGCTCACCTACCGCTTCTTCCGCGACAACTTCAACGACTATTTAGGCCAGCTGAACAGTCGCTACGCCCAACTGCGCCAGCCGGGCCAACCGCTGCACACCGACAGCATCATAGCCATCGTCACCCATTACTATCAGGCAGCCAAGCGCAGTGGGGCGGCTGCCCGCGAGGAAGCCAAATGGAGCGGCGACAGCGACGTTTGGGGCGATGACATCAATTTCACCACCGAGTATGCCTACATCTGCAACTGGATTCGCCAGCGCATGCGCTTCATCGACGCCACCCAGCTGCCACTCTTCTACAAGCAGTCATACTTTGAGGAACTGAGCGTCAACTCACCCTCCATACCGACACTTCACAACCACCACGAAGTCTATGACCTCAGAGGACGCAAAATCAATGCTGACAAAATAAAGAACCTCAAGTCAGGACTCTATATCAGCGGAGGAAAGAAATATTTAGTACATTAAAAAATCGGAGACGATGCAAAAGGCAAAACGTATTGAATGGTTATCCATTGTACGTGGTTTGAACATATTGCTTGTGGTAATAGCGCATGCACAACTTATCGATGTTTCCACCGGGAAGCCTTTTCCTGTCTTGGATGCTTTCAACACCTATCTTGTGCCCCTGCGTATGCCTCTGTTCATCTTCTGTTCCGGTGGATTGCTCTTCTTAAGCCGTATCAACAAGCAGTGGGATGTAAAAAGCCTTTATATGGACAAGCTGCAGAGAATAGTGTGTCCTTTTCTATTCTTTGTTGTCTTCTACTATTTGTTGAAGATAGCAATGAATTCTTTCGTTAAGACAAAGGTAAGCTATTCTCTGCAAGATTTTCTGCTGTCCTTTGCCATATACACTGACCACCCTTCTGTTCATCTCTGGTTTCTGGCTGTATTGATGTGGTTTATGCTCCTTTATCCCCTGTTTCGTTGGCTATGCCTCAGTAGCAGGAGGATGATAGCGTTTCTCATTTTCTGCATAGCTATCTATTTCGTCGATTGGCAGATGGCTCCTGAAAGAAACTATTTTTTTCTGTTTACTCTCAATGATTATCTTGTCTATTTCTTTGCCGGCATTTTCTTTTTCCGTTATCGGATTTACGATTACATGTCCAGTTGGTGGGTGACAGTGGTCTGTGTTACACTTTATGCCATCACTCATGCCACGCATCTTTGGTTTCTTTGCTCCTTAAGTGGTATTCTTGCAGTTATAGGCATTGGCAGACAGATAGCTCGCTTCTGTCCGGGCATGTTTAGCAGTTTCAGGGAGTATATCTACCAGATTTATCTCATTTCACTTATTTTCCAGGGGTTTGTGGAACTGATTGTCTGGAAACGTCTTTTCTATTGTCCTGAATTGATGGTATTCTTCTATGTGCTCAATATACTCGTGGGCATCTATATACCTGTCATCATCAGCAAAGTGGTGGAACGTACACCATACCGATGGTTGCACTTGGCACTTGGTTTGAAGAAGAAGACTGTCGAAAGAGTGAGTTAGCCTATTACTCTCAGACGACGGCTCACCCAATTGTAGAGGCGGCGCAGACGTAGGGAGGGCAAGGCCAGGAAGAGTCTGCCCTTTGGGGCAATCTGGATGCCGTTGGCAGAGAGGTCGGCCAGCAATTCACGGTAGTAGGGGCTGTCCTGCCAATCGCTGCGGGGAGTCCACAGGGCCACGCTGTACATATTTTCCAGCCGGTCGGCCAGCATGTCGGCCATAAACTCACGGTGCAGATTGTCGGGGATGGAGTTTTTGCGCAGTTCGTTCAGTTCGTAGCAGTAGTCGGCCGACCAGCGGAAGCTGTTGCTGGTGTGGTCGTCGCCCTTGCAGTAGACATTCTCATAGACAAGGGCTACAGGTTTCTGGGTGGTGAACACGAGTCGCAGCCAGAAGATATAGTCCTCACCCATCATGATGTGGCGCGGCAGGTTGAAGAGCCAGGGTGTGAGCACGCTGCGGCGATAGAGGCTGCCCCAAGGCACGCCAATGGTGCCTTCGGCCCGCACGGCCAGGTGGCGGAACTCTTGAAGTGGATAGTGATGAGTGGCGGGTGAAGCATCACCTTGCGGAATAAGGCTCTTGGCATTGCCGAAGACTATGTCGGTATCGCTGCTGGTGGCGGCTGTGAGGCGTGCCAGTGCTTCCGGCTTGAGCATGTCGTCGGAATCGACAAAGCAGACCCACTCGCCGCTGCCGTTCTGCACACCCACATGGCGCGCCTCTGTGCGCCCCTTGTTCGGCTGGTGTATCACCTTCATGCGTGCATCCTGCCGGGCCAGCCTGTCGCAGATGTCGCCGCTGCCGTCGGTGCTGCCATCGTCGATCACTATGAGTTCCAGACGACTCACGGTCTGCCCCAGGATGCTCCTGATGCAGGCTTCAATCGTTGCCTCCGAGTTGTAGACAGGCACTACGACCGATGTCAGCTGCTCCTCCCTCATTCGGCGTTTTTATTTCTTTTTGGGTTTTCGTCTGGCCCATCCCTCTTCGCTGAAGTCGGGCTGCTGTCCGCGCAGTTCGCGTGGTTTGGGTCGCATCAGTGCCTGCCAGTCGTCGCGTCGGTGCTGTCTGCCTCTTGTTGGCTTTTCCGGCCTTTCTGCTGTTGGGGCTGGCTTGTCGTCCTCGGCGTTGCAGCGCACTATCCGGCCTTTGTAGCGTATGCCCGTGAGTTGTGTCATCACCTTGCGGGCGTCTTTTTCGGGCACCTCGAAGTAGGAGATGCTCTCCAGCAGGTCAATGTGTCCCACCTGCTGGCGTCCGCCCACATATCGGTTGAGCGTCTGCATCAGTTCGCCCGGATAGAATCCGTCGCGCTTGCCCAGGTTGATGAAGAGCCGGCTGTAGCCCTTCTCGGCTTTGTTCAGGCGTTTCTGGCGGTCGGTCTGCGGCTTTTTCTCTTTCTTTTCCTTCTCCTTGACTGGCTCAATCTCAGGTGCGTCGGCATAGTAGGCCAGGAATCGGCCGAACTCCATGGAGACGATTTTCTTGATGATTTCTTCTTTGTCTATGTACTCGAAGTGGCGGTTGATGTCGGCCATAAAGGGTGCAATCTCTTCGTCGTCCACGTCGGTCTTTACTATCTGGTCCATCACCTTGTAGAGTTGCTTCTTGCAAATCTCCTGTGCCGAGGGGATGGGCTCTTGCTGGAATGACTTGCCAATCTCTTTCTCGATGTTGCGAATCTTCTGTTTCTCTTTCGAGTGGACAATGCTGATTGACGTGCCTTTCTTGCCGGCACGGCCAGTGCGGCCAGAGCGGTGGGTGTAGTTCTCAATGTCGGCAGGCAGTCCGTAGTTGATGACGTGTGTCAGGTCGTCCACGTCGAGTCCGCGTGCAGCCACGTCGGTGGCCACGAGCAGCTGTGTGAGGTGCTGGCGGAACTTCTGCATGGTCAGGTCGCGCTGTTGCTGCGAGAGGTCTCCGTGCAGCGCCTCGGCGTTGTATCCGTCCTTGATGAGCATGTCGGCCACCTCCTGCGTCTCCAGTTTGGTCCGGCAGAAGATGATGGCGAAGATTTTGGGGTAGTAGTCCACGATGCGCTTTAGGGCCAGGTACTTGTCCTTTGCGTGCACCATAAAATAGATATGGTTCACGTTCTCGGCACCCTCGTTCCGGCTTCCGACCACGATTTCTTCGTGGTTGTGCAGATACTGCTTGGCAATTCTCTCTATCTCTCGGCTCATCGTGGCCGAGAACATCAGCGTGGTGTGCTCTTCGGGCAGTGCGTCGAAAATCTCGTTGATGCTGTCTGCAAAGCCCATATTCAGCATTTCGTCGGCCTCGTCGAGCACTATGTTGCTCACGTTTTCCAAATGCGCTACGCCGCGATTCTTGAGGTCAATCAGTCGGCCCGGCGTGGCCACAATGATTTGCACGCCCTTTTTGAGCGAGCGTATTTGCGGTTCGATGGCCGCCCCGCCATAGACGGCCTCCACGTGTATGCCGTCCAGGTATTTGGCAAAGTCGCGCAGGTCGCCGGCTATTTGCAGGCACAGCTCTCTCGTCGGACTGAGTATCAGTGCCTGTGTGTCGCGGTTGGCGGTGTCGATGCGCTGCAGCAGGGGTATGCCAAAGGCAGCCGTCTTGCCCGTACCCGTCTGTGCAAGTGCAATCACGTCTTGTCGGCCTTCAATCAGGAAGGGTATGACGGCTTCCTGTACTGGCATCGGCGACACAAATCCCAGTTCTTCTATGGCGCGGCGGATGGGGCTGCTCACGCCTAATTCCTCAAAACTTTTCATAAATTGGCCACAAAGTTAATGATTTTTTCTTAAATGGCAAAGAATTAGCGATATTTAGTTGCGTTGCCAGAACGACCGGGTGAAGAGCACCAAGACGGCCACAATCTCCAGACGGCCTACGAGCATCAGGAACGAACAGAGCCACTTCAGGCCTGTAGAGAGGTCGGCCCACGACATCTGCGGGCCCATATTTGTGTCAAGACCGGCACCGATGTTGCTGACCAGACTCAGCGAGATGGTGATGGCATTGGTGATGTCGATGCCGCTGACAGCCATGACGATGGTGATGGCCACCAGGGCGATGATGTAGAGCGTGAGCATGGCCAGGAGCGACACCAGTTTGCCCTGCGGAATGCTCTGGCCGTTCATCTTCACTGGCAGCACCGCATTGGGGTGCAGAATGTGCCGGAACTCATTGCGCAGCACCTTCAGCAGCATCAGCACACGGATGCTCTTGAAGCCGCCCGTGGTGCTGCCTGCGCAGGCGCCTATGAACATCAGCAACCACAGGATGCCCCAGGTGAGGCGGGGCCACATGCCCGCATCGGTGCACGAGAGGCCGGTGGTGGTGATGAACGACACCACCTGGAACAGGGCCGAGCGGAAGGCGTGCTCAAACGAATAGTCCATTCGGGTGAGCAGCAAGTACATGATGAGCAGCGTGGCAATGCCGATGATCGCCAGGTAGAGGCGGAACTCGCCGTTGCGCCACATGGCCCCGAACTTCCACTTGAAGAGGCCCAGATAGAGCAGGGTGAAGTTGATGCCGGCAAGAAACTGGAACAGGATGGCCAGATACTCCACCAGCGGCGAGGCCAGAAAGATGGTGCCGTTGTGGGTGGAGAATCCGCCCGTGGCCGTGGTCGACATGGAGTAGTTGGTGGCGTCGAACCAGTCCATGCCCGCTGCCCAGAAGGAGAAGGCGCAGGCCACGGTGAGCAGGATGTAGATGCTCCATATCCACTTGGCCGAGGTAGACAGGCGCGGGTGCATCTTCGAGCGCATTGGGCCGGTGGCCTCGGCGGCAAACACCTTGACGCTTCCGCCCACAAGCTGCGGCAGCAGGGCCACGGTGAAGAACACTATACCCAAGCCGCCTATCCACTGCATCAGCGACCGCCAGAACAGCAGACCGTGGGGCAGTGCCTCGACATCGTCGATGACGGTGGCGCCCGTGGTGGTAAATCCCGACATGGTCTCGAAGAAGGCATCGGCAAAGCTGGTCACTGACCCGTGGATGAGGAAGGGGAACATTCCGAAGAATGAGAACACCATCCACGTGAGCGTCACCACCACGTAGGCATCGCGGCGGCTCAACGAGTTTTCGGCATCGTGGCCAAAGAAGAGGAAGAGGAACGCGGAGCCGAAGGTGAGCAGCGTAGACATGATGAAGGCCATCACATCGTCTTCATGGAAGGTGAAGGCCATGGCCAGGCAGCAGCCCATAAAGAACGCTTCGACGAAGAGCAGCGAACCCAATATCTTAGATATGATCCTAAAGTTTATCACCACAGCTGCAATTTCTTGAAGAACTTCTCGGCCCTCTCCAACTGGTGCTTATGGCAGAACACCATCACCGAGTCGCCGGCCACAATCTGCGTGTTGCCGTTCACCAGAATGCCATTGTCGCCGCGCACCAGTCCGCCGATGGTCATTCCGGCGGGCAGGCCCAGGTCCTTGACGGGCTTGCGGGTCACCTTCGAGCCTTCGGCGGCCACAAACTCGGCCACCTCGGCATCGACCATCATCAGCGAGCGCAGGCTGCGCACGTCGGCCCGCATCATCATCTGGAAGATGTGGCTGGCGGCCACCGTCTTCTTGTTGATGATGGTGCCTATGTCGAGGCTCTCGGCCATTGGCACGTAGTCCAGGTTTTCCACCATGGCCACGGTCTTCCTGACGCCCAGTTTCTTGGCTGCCAGACAGGCCAGGATGTTGGTTTCGGCATTGCCGGTCAGCGCTACGAAGGCCTGCGTGTGGCGTATGCCCTCCTCGTCGAGCAGTCCCAGGTCGCGCCCGTCGCCGTGGATGACCATGGCGTCGGTGTCGGCCAGCAGCTGGTTCAGCCGCTCGCAGCGGGCAGCCGAGTGCTCGATGATTTTCACGTTCATGGAGTCGGGCATGGTCAGCGCGGCCCTGACGGCAGTCTTTCCGCCACCCATGATGATGACGTTGTGCACGTCTTCATAGTGCTCCTTGCCCACAATCTTGCGGATGTAGGGTATATAGTCCTTGGTGGTCATGAAGTAGGCCAGGTCGCCCAGGTTCAGTTCGTCGAAGCCGCTGGGTATGATGGTGTCGCCGTCGCGGCAGATGGCCACCACGTGGTAGGGGTCGTCGGGGCCGCAGAGGTCCTTGAGCGGCTGGTTGAGTATCTCGCAGCCCTCGCGCAGCTTGATGCCCAGCAGCACCAGTGCGCCGTCGTGCACGTCGAGCCGCTGTCGTGCCCACGACATCTTCAGGCCGTTGATGATGTCGGTGGCGGCCAGCACTTCGGGATAGACCAGCGAGTCTATGCCCAGGTTGTGGAAGAAGTTCTGGTTCTGCGGCAGCAGATACTCATAGTTGTCTATGCGTGCCACGGTCTTCTTGGCGCCCAGTGCGTGGGCCAGTGCACAGGCCGTGATGTTGCGGCTCTCGTATCGGGTGACGCCCACGAAGAGGTCGGCGCTGCCCACTCCGGCGTCTTTCAGCGTCTTGATGCTTGTGGGCGAGTCGTTCAGCGCCATGATGTCGTAGTTGGTGTCTACGCCCTCCAGCCGCTCCTCGTCGTCGTCTATGAGTACGCAGTCGTGGTTCTCCGTAGAGAGCAGTTTCGACAGGTGTGTTCCCACGGCTCCTGCGCCGGCAATGACTATCTTCATTTTCTTGTCTCTTTAGTTTTTGGGGCCGAGAATTGCTTTGCGTATGCCCTCCTCGTCGAGGCCCACGATGTGGCGGAGCTCCTGCACGGTGCCGTGCTCTACAAACTCGTCGGGCAGTCCGAGGCGGGTGACCTGCGGGGTGTAGCCGTGGTCGTTCATCCACTCCAGCACGGCAGAGCCGAGGCCGCCGTTGCGCACGCCGTCTTCGATGGTGACGATGCGGCTGAAGCGCCGGCCCACCTCGTGCAGGATGTCCTCGTCGAGGGGCTTGAGGAAACGCATGTCGTAGTGGGCCACCGAGCATTGGACGCTTGCCGCCAGCCGCTGCACGTCGTTGCCGATGGGGCCGATGGTGAGCACGGCCACATCGCTGCCGTCGTGCAGTTTCCGTCCTTTGCCCACGGGGATTTCCTCCAGAGGGCAGCGCCAGTCGGTCAGCACTCCCCTACCCCTGGGATAGCGGATGACGAAGGGCCCCTTGCCGGGCAGCTGGGCGGTGTACATCAGCCGGCGCAGCTCGTGCTCGTCCATGGGCGAGCAGATGGTCAGGTTGGGTATGGGTCGCAGGGCGGCCAGGTCGAAGGCACCGTGGTGCGTAGGCCCGTCTTCGCCCACCAGCCCGGCACGGTCCAGACAGAGCACCACGGGCAGGCGCAGGATGGCCACGTCGTGGATGACGTTGTCGTAGGCCCGCTGTGCGAAGGCCGAGTAGATGTTGCAGAAGGGCACCTTGCCCTCCTTGGCCATGCCGGCCGAGAAGGTGACGGCGTGGCCCTCGGCTATGCCCACGTCGAACATGCGGCTGGGCATCTCCTTCATGGCTATATTCATCGAGCAGCCTGTGGGCATGGCCGGTGTGACGCCCACGATGGCGGGGTTCTGGCGTGCCAGTTCCAGCAGTGTGTGTCCGAAGACCTCCTGAAACTTCGGGGGCTTGCCCTCGTTGTTGTCCTCCAGCAGTTCGCCCGTGTCGGGGTCGAACTTTCCGGGGGCGTGCCACACGGGCGTATAGTCCTCGGCGGGTGCGTAGCCGTGGCCTTTCTTGGTGTGCAGGTGCAGCAGTTTGGGCCCGCTCATGTCCTTCAGTTGCCGGAGTATGCGCACCAGCTCGTTCACGTCGTGTCCGTCGAAGGGTCCGAAGTATCGGATGTTCATTCCCTCGAAGATGTTCTGCTGGCGTGCGATGGCGCTCTTCAGGGCGTTGGTCAGTCGGATGATGCCTTTGCGGCGGTCTTCTCCGAGCATGCCGTGCTGGCGCATCCACTGCGAGGCGCGGAACCGCAGGCGGTTGTAGGTCTCGTTGGTGTCGAGGTTGAGCAGATACTGCTCCATGCCGCCCACGGCGCGGTCGATTGACATGTCGTTGTCGTTGAGCACGATGAGCATGTCGTTGGGGCTCGACGAGACGTTGTTCAGACCCTCGAAGGCCAGTCCGCCGCTCATGGCGCCGTCGCCGATGACGGCCACCACCTTGCGCTTGTGGCCGGCGGCCACGGCCATTCCCAGGGCCGCCGAAATGCTGTTGGAGGCATGGCCGCAGATAAACGAGTCGTACTCGCTCTCTTCTGGCGAGGGGAAGGGCTTGATGCCGCCCAGCTTGCGGTTGGTGGCAAACTGCTCGCGCCGTCCGGTCAGTATTTTGTGGCCGTAGGCCTGGTGGCCCACATCCCAGACAATGCGGTCGTCGGGTGTGTTGAACACATAGTGCAGGGCCACCGTCAGCTCCACCACGCCCAGGCTCGACGCCAGGTGGCCGGGGTTGACCGACAGTTCCTGCACAATGTCTTCACGCAGTTCGCGGCACAGCTGTGGCAGTTGGTCAGGGCTGAGCTGCCGCAGTTGGACGGGATTGTCTATGTTGCAGAGTATCTCTTGTTTCTTTTGTTCCACAGAATAGATTTTGGTGTATTTGGGCGCAAAGATACAACATTTCCCGCAAACGGCAAAGGAAAGTGGCCTAAACTTTAAGGTTTTGGGGGGAGCACCGGGGAAAAAATGCTGCCCGGCGCAGTTAAACATCGGGGAGGGCGGATTTAAAACTTAAATTACGACGTAATTCAGATAAATTACGTCGAAATTTATATAAATTACGTCGTAATTCAGATAAATTACGTCGACCCATTAAGTTTTGCTCCGGGCGGAAGTATAAAATAATCCGTGCTAAGTTTTGTTTATCTGCGGAAAATTCGTATTTTTGCACCATTCTTATATTTAATACGCTATTATGATAAACCGACAACTGTTGGAGCCTGAGAGCATCGTCGTGATTGGCGGCTCGAACAATGTGCACAAGCCAGGCGGTGCAGTGGTGAGAAATCTGATGAGCGGCGGCTACAAAGGGACGCTGCGCGTGGTGAACCCCAAGGAAGACGAGGTGCAGGGCATCAAGGCATTTCACGATGCCCGCGAGCTGCCCCCCACCGAGCTGGCCATCCTGGTGGTGGCGGCGCGCTTCTGCCCGCAATATGTGGAGCTGCTGGCCAGCGAGAAGGGCGTGCGCGCCTTCATCATCATCTCGGCCGGATTTGGCGAGGAGACACACGCAGGCGCCGTGCTGGAGCAGCAGATACTGGACACCTGCGAGCGCTACGGCTGCGCCCTGATAGGGCCCAACTGCATAGGCCTGCTGACGCGCTGGCACCACTCGGTCTTCACCAAGCCCATACCGCAACTGCACCCCAAGGGCGTCGACTTCATATCAGGTTCGGGGGCCACGGCGGTCTTCATCCTGGAGAGTGCCGTGACCAAGGGCCTGCAGTTCAACTCGGTGTGGAGCATAGGCAACGGCAGGCAGATAGGCATTGAGGATGTGCTGGAGTATATGGACGAGCACTTCGACGCCCAGCAGGATTCGCCCGTGAAGCTGCTCTACATCGAGAACATCGGCGACCCAGACAAACTGCTCTTCCATGCCACCAGCCTGATACGCAAGGGGTGCCGCATTGCCGCCATCAAGGCTGGCTCGTCGGCGGCAGGCAGCCGGGCGGCCAGCAGCCATACGGGTGCCATAGCCAGCAGCGATGCCGCCGTGGAGGCCCTCTTCCGCAAGGCCGGCATCGTGAGGTGCTTCTCGCGTGAAGAGCTGACCACCGTGGGCTGCATACTCAGTCTGCCGCAACCCCTGCAGCGCCGCGAGGGGCAGGCGCCGGCCTTTGCCATCGTGACCCATGCCGGAGGCCCCGGCGTGATGCTCACCGACGCCCTGTCGAAGGGGGGCATGACGGTGCCCAAGCTGGAGGGGCCGATGGCCGATGAGCTGAAACAGAAGTTGCTGCCTGGCTCGTCGGTGGCCAACCCCATCGACATCCTGGCCACGGCGCAGCCCGAACATCTGGCCACGGCCATAGATTACTGCGAGCAGCACTTCGACGAGATTGACGCCATCATGGTGATCTTCGGCACACCCGGACTGGTGCAGGTGTTTGAGACCTACGAGGTGCTGCACCAGAAGATGCTCACCTCGCGCAAGCCCATCTTCCCCATCCTGCCCAGCGTGAACACGGCAGGCCCGGAGGTGCAGGAGTTTTTGAGGAAAGGCCACGTGAACTTCAGCGACGAGGTGACGCTGGCCACAGCGCTCACCCAAGTGATGAAGACACCCGCGCCGGCCGACCAGAACGTGGTGGTGAACGGTGTCGACGTGCCGCGCATCCGCCATATCATCGACGGCATAGACAGCCAGGGATTCCTGCCCCCGGAGACGGTGCACGCCCTGCTCTCGGCGGCCGGCATTCCCACGGTGCCCGAATTTGTCAGCGCCGACAGGGCCGAGGTGCTCAACTTTGCCGAGCAGACGGGCTATCCAGTGGTGGCAAAGGTGGTGGGCCCGGTGCACAAGAGCGACGTGGGCGGCGTGGCGCTGAACATCCGCTCGAAGGAGGTGCTCGGTGCCGAGTTCGACCGCATGATGGGCATACAGGGGGCCACCGCCGTGATGGTGCAGAAGATGATTAGGGGTACCGAGCTATTTATCGGCGCCAAGTATGAGCCGCGCTTCGGCCACGTGGTGCTCTGCGGACTGGGCGGCATCTTCGTAGAAGTGCTGAAGGATGTGAGTAGCGGCCTGGCCCCGCTCTCTTACGAGGAGGCCTACTCGATGATTCGCTCGCTGCGAGGCTATAAGATATTGAAAGGTACGCGGGGACAGAAGGGCATCAACGAGCGCAAGTATGCCGAGATCATCGTCCGCCTGTCAACGCTGCTGCGCTTTGCCACCGAAATCAAGGAGATGGACATCAACCCCCTGCTGGCCGACGAGCAGGACGTCATTGCTGTTGACGCCCGCATCCTGGTGGAGAAGGGCTGACGCCCAGCCGCTCCAGATTCTTACGTGCTTGAGGCAGTCCTTGCAGGGCTGCCTTTTCTATCCAGTAGCGCGCACTGTCGGTGTCGGCCTCTGTGCCCAGGCCGTCGCGCAGCATGCGTCCCAGGTTGTTCTGGGCGGCGGCGTGGCCTCGCAGCGCTGCCTGGTGGTACCAGTGGCGGGCGGAGTCGAAGTTCTGCTCCACTCCCCTACCCGACTGGTACATCCAGCCCAGGTTCGACTGCGCCAGCGCGTTGCCCCGGCGGGCGGCCAGCAGAAACCAGCGCACGGCCTCGGCATCGTCGCGGTCCACTCCCTGGCCGTCCTTGTACATCACGCCGAGGTTGTTTTGCGCCTCAGGCACGCCCTGCTCGGCCGCCTTCCTGTACCATTCGGCGGCCTCCTCATACCGCCCTGCGGCGTCGTGGCGCAGGGCCGTCTGCATCAGTTCGGCGGGGTCTTGCCTTTCCGATGTATGCACGCACCCGCTCAGCAGCAGCAGTCCTATCAGCAGTCTTAGCATAGTGGTTTTCAGTCAGTTCAAGTGTTGCAGCCGGTCAGTGCGCCTCCAGCCAGTTCTGTCCGAACCCGCTGTCGGCCACAAGGGGCACCGCCAGCTCCAGCGCCCGCTGCATCTCCTCCAGCACAATGGCCTCTACCCTACCCTTCTCGTCAGGCACCACCGAGAAGTTCAGTTCGTCGTGCACCTGAAGAATCATCTTCGACCGGAGGCCCTCGTCCTGGAACCTGTGGAAAATACGTATCATGGCCACCTTGATGATGTCGGCCGCGGTGCCCTGTATAGGCGCATTGATGGCATTGCGCTCGGCAAAGCCCCGCACCGTGGCGTTCTGGCTGTTGATGTCGGGCAGATAGCGGCGACGGCCGAAGAGCGTCTCCACGTAGCCCTTCGTGCGTGCCTCTTCCTTGGCCCGTTCCATATAGTCTTTCACCCGTGGGAAGGTCTCGAAGAAGCCGTCGATGAGCTGCTTGCCTTCTTCGCGAGAGATGCCCAACCGCTCGGCCAGACCGAACACGGTGATGCCGTAGATGATGCCGAAGTTGGCCCGTTTCGACTTGGTTCGCTCGTCGCGGGTCACCTCTTCAATGGGTTTTTTGTAGATGGTGGCGGCTGTGGCACCGTGCAGGTCCTTGCCCTCCTGAAACACCCTGATCATGTGTTCGTCGCCACTGAGGTGCGCCATCACGCGCAGTTCAATTTGGCTGTAGTCGGCCGAGAAGAAGAGGCATCCCGGTTCGGGCACGAAAGCCTTGCGAATCTCCTTGCCGTCCTCGCCGCGCACGGGAATGTTCTGAAGGTTCGGGTCGGAAGACGACAGGCGTCCGGTGGCCGTGACGCACTGGTTGAACGAGGTATGTATATGTCCGGTCCGGGGGTTGATGAGCGAAGGAAGGTTGTCAACATACGTGGACAGCAGCTTTTTTAGCCCTCTGAAAGCAAGAATGTCTGCCACAATTTCGTGTTTCCCTTGTAGTTGCGTCAGCACTTCCTCGCTGGTCACGTACTGGCCGGTCTTGGTCTTCTTCGGCTTGTCCACAATCTTCATCTTGCCGAAGAGGATGTCGCCAACCTGCTTGGGCGACGAGATGTTGAACGCTTCGCCTGCCAGCTCGTAGATGCGCTGCTCAATCTCGTTCATCCTGGCCGTCAGCTCTTTAGATGTCTGCTTGAGCGACTCGGTGTCAAGGCAGACGCCGCTCATCTCCATCTCTGCCAGCACAGGCATCAGGGGCATTTCCAGCTCGTAGAACAGCCGTTCACACCCTTGTTTCTTCAGTTCGGGTTCCAACTTGTTCTTCAGTTGCAGGGTGATGTCGGCATCTTCGCACGCATATTCATAGACGAGGGTAGGGGATAGGTCGCGCATGGAGCGCTGGCCTTTGCCTCGCGGCCCTATCAGTTCGTCGATGTGCACCGTCTGGTAGTTCAGATAGGCTTCGGCCATGAAGTCCATGTTGTGGCGCAGCTCCGGTTGGATGAGATAGTGGGCTATCATCGTGTCCCACATCGGCCCTTGTAATCGGATGTTATAATTCCTTAAAACTTCTAAATCGTACTTCAGGTTCTGTCCAATCTTCAAGATTTTTGGGTTTTCGTACAGAGGTTTGAATATTTCAAGAATCTTTAACGCTTCTTCACGATTGGCCGGAATGGGCACGTAAAATGCCTTGTGAGGCTCAACAGAAAAGCTCAAACCCACCAATTCGGCATCGATTGGGTGGGTGGAAGTGGTCTCTGTATCTAAACAAAGAAATTCTTTTGTCCTAAAAAAGTCAAAAAGCCGACGCATTTCCTCTTCATTATCAACAAGTTTGTATTCGTGAGGGATTGTTTTAAGGCTCTCAAAACTCGAAAATTTTGGACTTTCCTCCCCAACGGTCTGAAAATTGTCAAAGAGAGAGAGCTGGCCGTTATTGCTTTTTGGCGTTTTTTCTGTTTTTTTAAGAACTCGGTCGGCCAGGCTCTTAAACTCCAGTTCGGTGAAGAGTTTGCCCAATGCTTCCTCGTCGGGGGTCGCCATTTTCAGACTGTCGAGGTCAAGGTCTACGGGAACGTCGGTCTTGATGGTTGCCAGGAAGTAACTCATGCGTATGTCGTCGGCATGCTCCTCCACTTTCTTCTTGAGGGCGCCCTTCAGTTCGCCGGTTCGTTGCAGCAGTTGTTCCACTGAGCCAAAGTCGTTGATGAGTTTGGTGGCAGTCTTCTCGCCCACGCCGGGACAACCCGGGAAATTGTCGGCCGAGTCGCCCATGAGTGCCAGCAGGTCGATGACCAGGGTGGGGTAGGGGATGCCATACTTCTGGCACACCTCAGCCGGGCCCATCACCTCATAGCCGCCTCCGTGGCGAGGGCGGTAGATGCGGCTCCGCTCGCTCACCAGCTGTCCGTAGTCCTTGTCGGGTGTCAGCATATAGGTCTCGATGCCGTCGATGGAATCGGCTTTCTTGGCCAGTGTGCCTATCACGTCGTCGGCCTCGTATCCGTCTATCTGGATGGCCGGTATGCGGTAGGCTTTCAGCAGGTCTTTGATGATGGGAATGGCACGGGTGATGTCCTCAGGGGTCTTCTCGCGCTGGGCTTTATAAAGGGGGAAAGCCTCGCTGCGGAAGGTAGGCCCGTGGGGGTCAAAGGCCACGCCAAGGTACTTAGGCTGTTCCTTTTCAATCACTTCCTGCAGGGTATTGACAAAGCCGATGATGGCCGATGTGTTCAGACCTTTGGAGTTGATACGGGGGTTCTTGATAAAGGCGTAGTAAGAACGGTAAATGAGCGCGTAAGCGTCGATGAGGAATAGTTTATCCATATTATTTCAGAATTTTCGTGTAAAATTACTAAAAAATTTCCCAATACTGCAATTTTTTCAGTACTTTTGTATCAAAATTCTAAGATATGGACCAATTATCGCTTATAAAACGACCTATTGAACAGGAATTTAACTTGTTTAAAGAGCAGTTCTCAGAGGTAATGACCTACGATGAAGGACTGCTGGCAAAGGTGCTTTCGCACATCAGGCAGCGTGGCGGCAAGCGTATGAGACCTATCTTGATGCTGCTGATGGCAAAGAACTATGGTCAGATCAATCAGACCACGCTTAACTCTGCCATCGGCATTGAATTGTTACACACAGCCTCTTTGGTGCACGATGATGTGGTGGACGAGAGTTCGGAGCGCCGTGGACAGGCATCGGTGAATGCTTCGTTCGACAATAAGACGGCAGTCCTGGTTGGAGATTATATTCTTTCCACGGCTTTGCTTCGTGTGTCCTATACTGACAACCGCGCCATCATCGAGAATCTGGCCGAACTGGGCAGGACGCTTGCTTCAGGTGAATTGCTCCAACTGTCGAATATCCAGAATGAAGAGATTTCGGAAGAGGTCTATTACCGCATCATCAGCAACAAGACAGCCGTTCTTTTCGAGTCGTGTGCTGCCATTGGTGCCCTTTCGGTTGGCGCCAGTAAAGAAGAGGTGGAAATGGTTTCTGAGTTTGGGCGTAATCTGGGAATCATGTTCCAGATTCGCGATGATATTTTCGATTACTATGACTCGAAAGAAATTGGGAAACCGACCGGAAACGATATGATGGAAGGAAAACTGACCCTCCCGGTCATTTATGCCTTGAAGAACACGCCCTTTGACTCGATGCTCACGCTCGCCAAAAAGGTGAAGGCAGGAACGATTAACAAGGATGAAATCGCGGTTTTAGTCGAGTTCACCAAGAAGTATGGCGGCATTGAGTATGCTGAGAGCCAGATGGAAATTTATCGCCAACTGTGTCTGGACTATATCCATAAACACGTGACGGATGAGGATATAGAAAAGTCTCTTACAGCGTATGTGGACTATGTCATCTATCGCACGCTTTAGCCTTTTCAGCGATTCAGATCAATAATCTGCCAGATAGTGTTTACCTCGTTCTGGTGTTTTTTCCATTGTTTCGCGTTGAATTGGAAACTGTTTTGTTCCCCATAGTCGATGGAGTAGGGTAGGGCAGAGTTGTATAGTTTGCGGTATTCTTTGAGCGGAATCTTAATTTCAATGCGGTTAATGAACCCTTTTTTAATAATGTCACGATAAATCACCTCCGTTGGAACTGACATCTTTTCACCATCTCCCGATGTTATCGTCACTTCCGTTCCCTTATATGCCGTCTTGCTCTTAACGGTCGTTTTGATAGATACCGTGTCGTTCCCTGTAACGTATGTTACATCGAATAAGAGCGGCTTAAGTGACTCGCCATGAGCGCACTTAGGCATTTTCTGCTCGTAGAGGAAGAAGAGCATACCCTTCTCGCTCAATGCTGATTTGTATAGTTTGCCTATGTTGCCTGCTGCCATCGTGAGGCAAAGGCCTTGTAAAAGCAATAGAACAATGAATTTCTTCATAGTAGGTTGTTGAATAAAGTGAGAGAACAACCAGATACAGAATGACCTGGTTATTCTCCCATTTTATAGTCTTTTATATAAAGGATTTATTCACCGTAAACAATAGTGGTATGCTTTGCGTAGATGCCCAGGATGTTCGAGCCTTCATAGTCGACGTGGCTGATTTTCTTGATACCGGCTGACTTGGCAGCTGCCTGAATGCTGGCGTCGCCAGTACCAACTATGCCCAGGATGGATGTAGCTTCAGCCCTACCAACCTTTGAGCCAAGGTTGTTGCCCGTGGCCGTGATGGGGCCTTTGGTAGACTGATAAACGAAGCCTGTTACGGGGCTTGAAGTCATTGCGCAGCTTGTCAGCATCAGAGCGCAAACACCACAGAATGTGGAATAGATTAACTTTTTCATGTTTTTCATTTTTTGGAGAGACAGCTCCATGCCTCTGTTTATTGTTTCATGCAAACATGGGAGCATACACCCAAGGTGTACATGTTTGCTTTTAAAATTCTTTTGCAAAGATAGGAATGTTTCTTTACATTTGCAAATTTGGAGTTCTTCTTTTTGCTTTTTTTTAAAAGAATTTGGTCTCTTTACCTGTCACCTCGCTTAGAAGCATGTTGGCAAGGCGCGATGTGCCAAGGCGTAACCACTTGTTGGTGAGCCATTTCTCGCCAAGTACCTCTTTCACTATTGTATAGTAAATAAGAGCGTCCATCACTGAATTGAGGCCACCAGCGGGCTTAAAGCCGATTTGTATGCCTGTTTCGTCGTAATATTCCTTGATGGCCTGGCACATCACGTAGGCGGCTTCGGGCGTTGCTGCCGGCTCTAACTTGCCGGTCGATGTCTTGATGTAATCGGCTCCGGCGTACATGGCCAGTATCGAGGCTGTCTTGATGTTCTTTGCAGTCTTGAGGCAACCGGTTTCGAGGATCACCTTCATGTCGTGGTCGCCGCAGGCTTCCTTCTGTTGCTGTATTTCGTCTACAACGGTCTCATAATCGCCTGACAGGAAGGCTCCTACGGGCTGAACGATGTCAACCTCGGTGGCACCGTCCTTGATGGCCAATTGGGTTTCGATGGTCTTCACTTCGATGAGCGACTGGCTGCTGGGGAAACTGCCGGAAACGCAGGCTATTTCAACGCCTTCTACCTCAAGCGTCTCGCTGACAATCTTTGCGAATTTGGGATAGACGCAGATGGTAGCGACGTGGGGTAGGGTAGGGTAGGCCTCCTCAAACTGGTTCACTTTCTCTGTGAAGGCCAGCACACTTTCATCGCTGTCAGTCGTCTTCAGGGTGGTTAGTTCCACGCTGCCCATGAGGAATTGCTTGACTTCAGGCGTGTCGTTTTCATGCACTTTCTCGGCAATGATTTTCTTGACGGCCTCGCTTACTTCTGCGTCGCTGATGTCGAGTTTGTACTTCTTCAGAGCCTCTTCTATGCGGCTCGTGGGGCGAGCATGCTGATGCTCGTGTTCATGTTGGTGTTCTGCCATAATTATTATGCTTTAAGTTTAGGGTTTGCTATATGCCGCAGAGAGTCGCGGTTTGTCTTTTTCTCCAGGTTCTTCTTGAATTCTTCAGTAAGGTCTACGCCCGTCTGGTTGGCCAAGCAGATGAGTACCCATAGCACGTCTGCCATTTCGTCGCCAAGGTTCTCTTTTTCCCCTGGCTTGAAACTCTGGTCGCCGTATTTTCGCGCCATGACACGTGCCAGTTCGCCCACTTCCTCCGTCAGGACGGCCATATTGGTCAGTTCGGAGAAGTAGCGTACACCATATTCTTTAATCCATTGGTCTACTGCCAGTTGTGCTTCTTTTATAGTCATTATTCCTTGTTTTTAGTGTCCATACAGATGGTGACAGGCCCGTCGTTCACCAGTTCCACTTTCATGTCTGCTCCAAATTCTCCTGTACCTACAGTCTGGTGGATTTCGTCTGATAATTGTCGGCAGAACGATTCGTAGAGCGGAATGGAATGCTCGTGACTGCCAGCGCGGAACCATGAGGGTCTATTGCCTTTCTTATAGCTGGCGTAGAGCGTAAACTGACTAATAACCAGACAGTTACCTCCGATTTCGATAATTGAGCGGTTCATCACGCCTGCATCGTCGTTGAACACTCTCAGATTGGCTATTTTCTTAACCAACCAATTTACATCCTCCTGATTATCCTCGTTGCAGACAGCAAGCAAAATCATGAAACCTTGACTGATTTCTGACTTGATTTTCCCTTCGATGGTGACACTCGCACGGCTGACTCTTTGTATGACGGCTCTCATAGTTTATGTATTTGTCTGCAAAGATACCACTTTATTTCGATATATCAAAATGAATTAGGGATGAAAATGTTGATAGACGATTTCGGCCTTTGCTTTTCCCATTATTTTCTCCAGTTCAGTCTGTTCTGTTTCTTTGATTTTCTTGATTGATTTAAGTGCTTTCAGTAGTTCGTCCCGCGTTTTAGGGCCAATGCCTTTTATTTCGTCAAGTTCAGAATTTAAGGCCCTTTTCGAGCGTTTTTCCCTGTGGAATGTGATGGCGAATCGGTGCACTTCATCCTGTAGTCTCGTCAAGACATGAAAGAGTTCTGAGTCTGTTTTCAGCCCAATGACTCGTGGCGGGAATCCATATAGTAACTCATTGGTTCTGTGGCGGTTGTCCTTAGCCAAACCTGCGATGGGAATATCCAAGTTCAGTTCGTCTTGTATCACCTCACGGATTACCTCCATTTGTCCTTTTCCTCCGTCTGCCACAATTAGGTCGGGTAGGGGTTCATCCTCATCCAGCAGCCGTTTGTAGCGCCGGTGCACCACCTCTTTCATAGACGCATAATCGTCCGGGCCCACGACCGTCTTGATGTTGTAGCGTTTGTAATCTTGTTTGCTCGGCTTCATGCTTTTGAAGACCACACAGGCGGCTACAGCATCGGTTCCTGATATGTTTGAATTGTCGAAACATTCTATCTGATAAGGCATCTTTGGCAGTCCGAGCTTTTCTTGTAGCTCCTTCATCAGCCTCACTTGTTTCTGTTCGGGATTCAGTTTTTCCGCCTGCTTCAGACGGTCGAATTTATACTGCTTTCCATTCATTTCCGACAGGTTCAGCAGCGTCTTTTTATCACCAGCTTTAGGTACAGTAAACTTCACACCAGCCAGTTCCATTTGCGGGTTGAAGGGAACAATGATCTCTTTTGATTCGCTCTTGTATCGCTCCCGCATTTCTATTATACCCAGCTGCAGCAGTTCTTCCTCACTCTCGCTGATTCTCTTTTTATATTCAAACGTGAAGGATTGGTTGATGGCTCCGTTAGCTACGTGGATGTAATTGATATAGGCTATCTGTTCATCGTTTGTGATACTGAAAACATCCACGTTGTCTATGGTGTGACTTACCACCTCGCTTTTGCTGACGAATGATTCTATCAATAGGTATTTCTTTTTTATTTCTTCTGCTTCCTCAAACCTTAATTCTTCGGCGTATGCTGTCATTTGCTCCTTCATTTCCTTCAGGATTTGCCTGGTATTCCCTTTAAGGATTTCTTTCGCCTGACGGATGCTTTCTTGATAGTCTTCCACCTTTTGTTTTCCGACGCAAGGTCCACCGCATTTTTTGATGTGGTAATCCAGACAGACTTGGTATTTGCCCCCTTCAACGCCCTCTTTAGTTATCGGCTGTTTACAGAGACGGGGACGGTATATCTTCTGAATGAGTTCCAGCACGGCGTACATCGACCCAATGTGTGAGTAGGGGCCATAGTAAGTGCCCCATTTCTTGTTGATGGTTCTCGTTCTGAAGATTCTTGGCAGATATTCATTCGTAACGCAAATGCTCGGATAAGTCTTTCCGTCTTTCAGCAGAACATTGTATCTGGGGTTGTATTTCTTTATGAGCTGATTTTCTAAGAGGAGTGCATCTTCTTCCGTGTTGACAACGGTATAGCTAATGTCGTATATCTTACTTACAAGCACTTTGGTCTTAAACCTGTCCACTTCGGTGTGGAAATATGAAGATACCCTTGCTTTAAGGCTTTTCGCCTTGCCCACATAAATAATAATATGGTTGATGTCGTAAAACTGGTAACTGCCCGGTTTCTCAGGCATACTGCTCACGATGTTCTTCAGATAGGCGAGCCTCTTCTCGTTCTCCTCCTTGCTCATATCCTGTATTCCCCTTACTTCTGTTTCACGTGGAACATTAGAGCGTCATGAGTGTTGACAACTCTATACCCTCAAATAAATCCCTGCCGTGCAGCCCTTCGTCTTTGATTTCGATGATGAAGTTCATGTATGTGGCCTTTGGGTGAAAGTGCTGCACAAGTTTGTATGCAGCCTTTGCTGTTCCTCCCGTTGCCAGCAAATCGTCGTGAATCAGAACTATATCGTTTGGTTCGATGGCATCGATGTGCATTTCTATAGTGTCTACGCCATACTCTTTGCTGAACGACTCCTTGATGACTGTTGCAGGTAGTTTCCCAGGTTTCCTTGCCAGCACCATACCGCAGCCCAAACGACCGGCCAATGCTGCTGCCATTATGAACCCACGACTTTCTATGCCTACAATCTTTGTTATGCCCTTGTCTTTGTAGATTTCATAGAGTTCGTCAAGCATAATTTTCATACACTCTCCGCTTTTGTAAAGTGTTGTCACGTCGCGGAAATTGATTCCTTTCTTTGGAAAGTCTGGAATACTTCTCAGGTTTTCCAGTAATACTTTGTTGTTCATTTTGCTGTTTATTAATTGGTTGTTTGTTCTCTGTTCCACGTGAAACTATCTTCCCATCAGCACCAGCAGTACGTTGATGTCGCTTGGCGATACGCCTGGTATGCGGCTTGCTTGGGCCAGCGTTTCCGGGTCTATGTGGGTGAGTTTTTGCCGTGCTTCCGTCGAAAGCGACTGAATGGTGTTGTAGTCGAAATGCCCTTTTATCCGGATGTTTTCCAGTCGGTGCATCTTTTCTGCCACCTGTTTTTCCCGCTCAATATATCCTTTGTATTTGATGCGTATTTCGGCAGCCTCCGCTATTTCCTCCTTTCGGTTTTCTGGCGTGTTCAGCAGTTCTTTCAGTTCTGGAATATGTTGCGAAAGATTGGCAAAGTTTAGTTGCGGCCTGGCTATAAGGTCTTCCAGCTTTACGCCGAACTGTAGTGGGGTAGTGCCCATCTGTTGCAAGGCGGGGTTGATGTCCTTGGCTTTGATGGGATAGTTCCGGCAAAAACTTTCGATTTTTTCGATAGCATTTTTCTTCTCAATCCACCAGTCCAATCTTTCTTTTGTGGCCAGTCCCAGGTTGTACGAGCGTTCCGTCAAGCGTGCGTCTGCATCGTCCTGTCTTAGCAGTATGCGGTATTCAGCCCTCGACGTAAACATTCGGTAGGGTTCGTCCACTCCCTTGGTGACGAGGTCGTCTATCAGTACGCCGATGTACGATTCGTCTCGCTGCATCACAAAAGTTTCGCTTCCATCGCATTTCAAGGCCGCATTTATGCCCGCCACCAACCCTTGGCCGGCAGCTTCTTCATAGCCCGTCGTGCCATTTACCTGTCCGGCCATAAACAGTCCGTCGACGACTTTCGACTCCAAAGTGTGTTTTAATTGTGTTGGGTCGAAGAAATCGTACTCTATGGCGTAGCCTGGGCGGTACACCTTGACGTTGCGGAAGGCTGGCATTTGCTTGAGTGCCTCAATCTGCACGTCCATCGGCAGCGACGACGAGAAGCCGTTCAAGTACATCTCGTTGGTGTTTTCTCCCTCTGGCTCCAAGAAGAGGGGGTGCTTGTCTCTCTCGGCGAAAGTGACCAATTTGGTCTCTATCGACGGGCAATATCTCGGTCCAATCGACTTGATTTGCCCATTGTATAGCGGTGAATCCGCCAGTCCACTCCGCAAAATCTCGTGCACTTTAGTGTTTGTGTTGCACGTCCAGCAGGGCAGTTGCTTTAGTTTTCCGGCCTTTGTGGCTTCCACATTCTTGTTCAGATAGGAGAATCGGTAGTGTCTTTCCTCTCCCGGTTGAATCTCCAGACAACTGAAATCTACGCTTCTCCTGTCTATTCTAACCGGCGTACCCGTCTTCATTCTTGCAGAGCGGATGCCGTGTTTGATGATGCTTTCAGTCAGTCCCGTGGCGGGCGGTTCGGCAATTCTGCCTCCAGCTACCATTTTCCGGCCTATGTGTAGCAGTCCGTTCAGGAAGGTACCCGCTGTAATCACCACACAACGGGCCATTATTTCGGCTCCCCAGATGGTTCTGATGCCGCGTACTGTGGGTTGTGGCTGCTCATCCACGATGAGTTCGCACGCCTGATCCTGCCAGATGTCCAGGTTAGGCGTCTGGTCCAATACGCTCCTCCATTCCCAAATGAATTTGCCGCGGTCACATTGGGCCCTTGGGCTCCAAACGGCTGGTCCTTTGCCTATGTTTAGCATACGGAACTGGATGCACGTGGTGTCGGTGACCCTGCCCATCTGCCCTCCGAGGGCATCGATTTCGCGCACTATCTGTCCTTTCGCAATCCCGCCCACCGCCGGATTACACGACATCTGCGCAATCTTGTTCATATCCATTGTCACGAGCAGCGTCTTTGCGCCCATATTGGCGGCGGCACAGGCAGCCTCGCAGCCAGCATGACCGCCTCCAACGACCACAACATCATATTTCAGTATCATCTTGCTTAGAATTTTGTCGCAAATTTAGATAAAATTTTCGAATTATAAGCCAGTCGAGATAAAAATGTGAACAAATTGCCCCGAAAAGTTAGAAATCAAGGCACACATACGCTCTTT
>CADACW010000005.1 GCA_902786565.1 uncultured Prevotellaceae bacterium
CCGAACAACTGCCGCAGACGGCAAGTCGTATCTGATGACATTCTATAATCTGGACATGATTATCGCCCTTGGATATAGGGTGCGCTCTATCATTGCAACGCGGTTCAGGCAATGGGCGACGGAACGACTCAAAGAATATATTGTCAAAGGATTTACACTCGACGACGAGCGACTAAAGAAACTTGGTGGTGGCGGTTACTGGAAGGAATTGCTCGAACGCATCCGAGACATCCGCGCTACCGAGAAGGTGCTCTACCGGCAAGTGCTGGAAATCTATGCAACAAGTATTGACTATGACCCAAGGGCGTCAATATCGCAAGAGTTTTTCAAGAAAGTACAGAACAAGATTCATTATGCCATTCATGGACGCACGGCAGCAGAACTGATAATGGAACGTGCTGATGCTGAGAAAGACTTCATGGGGCTTCTCTCTTTCAAGGGGCGTCAACCTACTCTGGTTGAGGCTAAAACTGCAAAAAACTATCTTGATGCAAAGGAACTTAGGGCTATGGGACAACTGGTCTCTGGATATTTGGATTTTGCTGAACGGCAGGCAGAGCGTGAGCAGCCAATGACCATGAATGACTGGGCTAATTATTTAGACCGCATTCTTACTATGTCAGGAGAGCAACTGTTGCAAGGGGCTGGCAGCATAACACATGAAGAAGCAATGGAACATGCTACAAATGAGTATCGCAAATACAAGCAACGCACCATCAGTGATGTTGAGCAGGACTATCTTAATGCCATAAAACGGATAGGCAATATAGGGGAAAAAGAATGAAGTTTACTCCTGATATCAAGTTCGTCAATGGCGAGACGCTTAATGAGTTTGTCGTGACGGTTGAGCGTAGAAATGTAGGAGAAATTGATGTTAAAAATGATAGAGATAGTGATAGAGGAGACAGAGATAAAAGAGACGAAGAAGACAGAGATAACTCACTGTCTGCGAAATATATAGAAAAAAAATGAAGCTACAAAAAGAGACAATGATGGAGTCGAAGAAGCCAAAGATAGGACAAATATAGTTCGTATTCCCTATAAGCAGTTGTCGAATGTTCAAAAGGACATCATCCAGTTTTGTAGTATCCCAAGAACGCCCAAGGAAATTATGGATCACATAGGCTATTACAACAACTCAAAGAATATGACCACGTATGTTAGACCATTGTTGGAGATGGGATATTTAGAAATGACTGAACCTGAGAAGCCCAACAGCAAGAATCAGAAGTATCGGAAAGTTAGAAAGGAATAAATGGAAGCGTATGATATTCGGTAAGAAAATAAAAGAACTCAGAGAAGAGCACGGGATGGTGCAGCGGAAACTGGCGGCTGCACTGGATATCGACACGCCTATGTATAGCAAGATAGAGCGTGGAGAAAGGAAAGCCAAGCGAAGCCATATCCCTATTATGGCCAAACTCCTTGAAATCGAAGAAAAAGAACTGTTGACCATCTGGTTGGCGGACAAGGTGCTGGATACTGTTGAGGGTGAGGACGACGTGAAACTTGGCGCTGTAATCTATGCTCAGAAAGAGATAGAAGCTGGAGTTGGATGAATCGGTTATTAGAACAGCAGGTATTCTATGGAATTTTTGCCTGAAATTCAGACGTTAGAATTTGTGAATAGCATTTGGTTATTTCAAAATAATGTTGTACCTTTGCACTCGATGATGAGCTCTGAAACAGGCGGTGGCTCTGAGTCGGGTGCTCTTTCAGGCAATTTATAGCAGAACAACGAATTGAGAACGGTCTCCAAATCGTAACCCCCAAATTTCTCAATCCTCTGCAACGCCTTTATACAAAGAAATCCTGCGATTTCTTCCAAAGTTACGAAAAAGAGGGCAAGTAAGTTCGGCGAAGCCAAAGTTACGAAAAAAACGAGAGAAAAGCCAAAGGAAACCCCGTATTTCTTTTCATTCATAGCAAGAGGCACAGAGGACGCTTCTATGCTCAACCATAAAAGCGCTGTGGCACTGCGTCTCTGTGCACCTTATTTTTTTCCCGTAATTGTTTGTTCCTTTCAATGTTTTTCACTATTTTTGCAGCGTCATGAAGAAGATACTATCCTTAACACTACAGATACTGGGCGGCGTGTTCGCCTTGCTATTACTGGTCTTGGCAGGGCTGGCCCTCGCCGTGAACTCACCTACGATACAGCAAAAAGTGCTGCACATAGCCACCGAGATGCTGTCGGATAAGCTGGGCACCAATGCCACCATAGACAGCGTGTACATCAACCTGGGCCGGCAAAAGCTGGAGTTCTACGGTGTGGGCATTGACGACCAGCAGCAGCGAAAGCTGTTCGAGATGGAGCAGATGGAGGTGAACCTCGACCTGAAGAAGCTGCTGGCCAGCAAGATAGAGGTGGAACACGCAAGGATAAAGGGCATACGCGCACACATTGTGGACAAGCCCGGCGAGGTGCCCAACTACCAGGCAATACTCGACGCGCTGAAGAAGGACAAGGCACCCGGCGACACCGCCAAGGCCACCAAGCGGAGGAACAGCAGGCTGAAGTTTGACCTGCGCGACATCAACCTGCAGGACGTGAAACTGACATACAACGACATCGACCTGGACCTGGAGTCGGTTGGCGCCAGCCTCGACGCCAGCCTCAGAGGGCGTGGCACCATCAAGGACGTGACACTGAGCTACGAAGACAACCTGGTACACCTGGACAGGCTGGAGGTGGATTTCGGCGAGCGCTGGAAGGAGACGGGCATCGTGGAGAACCTGCGCACACACTGGACGGTGCTGACCAAGAACGGCCCCGTAGAGAAGACGCTGGAGATAGACCGGCTGCAACTGCAGTCCGAAGGCGGGGTGGGAAAACTGAGGCTGAACCGGCTGCACTACACCACCAACAACCACAAGCCGCGCAAGAACGTGCCGAAGCCCAAGCGGGGCGCCTTCGACACCGGCCACTTCAACGTGTGGATGAATCTGGAGGCCGAACTGAACAGGGTGAACAAGGACACGGTGCTTGCCAACATCATCAGCGGCAACGTGACCGACACCCTGACGGGAGTCTTCATCAGAGACCTGAGGGGAGCGGTCAATTTCCTGAGCGGGGTGGCCTACGTGAAGGATTTGGCCTTCCGCCACCTCAACACGCACGTGAGCGTCGACAGCGCCAGGATGCAGCTGCCCAGCAAGAAGAAAGGCACACGCTTTGCCTTCACCACAGGAACCATCACCGTCAACACGCTGCTCAAAGACATATCCGCAACCTTTGCCCCCGTGCTGAAAAACTTCAGCATGCCACTCTCAGTGACCACCCAAATGGCGGGCAACGAAGACGGCATGACCTTCAGCAGAGTGCACGTGTTCACCGCCGACCACCAACTGGACATCAGGGCAAAGGGCGGCATCAGCAACCTGAAAGACAAGTATAAACTGGCCATCAGGTTCGACGTGGACAATCTGCACGCCAACAGCCCGAAGGTGATGGAAATCATCAACCAGTTTGCGGTGAAGAAGCTGATGACCGACCAGGTGAAATCGCTCGCAACCATCGACTTCAGCGGACAGGTGGACATCTACTGGAAGAACGAGCGCTTCAGCGGCAAACTGACCACACAGGATGGCGATGTGAACTTCAAACTGTCGCTCGACGAGAACGAGAAGTACATCGACGGCAACATCGACACGAAGGCATTCAACGTGGGCAGGGCTTTCAAGGTGAAGACCATCGGCAACGTGGCCTTCGTAGGCGACTTCAGGGCTGACTTCTCCAAGGTGCGCACCGCCCAGATACGAAAGGACAAGAACGGCAAACTGCCTATAGCCACAGCGCAGATACAGGTGAAAGAGGCGCACGTGGGCGATGTGCAACTGACCGACATCTTTGCCGACATCCAATCCGACGGCGCCACGGCCCTGATCAACGTTGACAGGCCGGGAAAGGTGGCCGACGTGGGCTTCGACATCAGATATACCAGCACCACCGAGGGCACCAAGGTAAATGTGAAGCCGAAGCTGCACTTCAACATCTTCAAGCGTGAGAAGAGCGCCGAAGCCCCCAATCCATAGGCAGAAGCCTGACCACTGCCCTACCCTCTTTCAAACAACGCCCCCCGTCCTTTCTCGGTGAAAGGTACGGGGGGCGTTGGAGATGGTGCGGGGGTGCGTCACCTGTCTACTCCAAGGGTATTTCGGGGTGCTGCACGGCCAGGGGCAGGTCTTTCTGCGAGAGATAGAACATATAGAGGACGACGGGCTTTGTGCCGCGGTTCTCGCCGTGGTGGATGGTGTTCACCATCTCGACCACGGGCTCACCCTCGTGCACCACCTTTGTCTTGCCGTCCTTTCCGATGATGGTCAGCTCGCCCTGCACCAGTATGCCGTAGTTCATCACGGGATGGTGGTGCCAGCCCAGCTTCTGGCCTGCGGGGAACACATACTTCACGGCCACCAGTTCGGGACGGCCCTGGAAATAGTCGGGCAGCTCGACGCCGTCCCAGCTCTGGCTGGTGCGGATGAGCTCGGTCGTCTGTACCGACAGTACAGGTTCGTCACTCTGGGCATTGGCCTCTTTGCAACCGGTCAGCATTGACAGGCCGCTGACAGTCAGGGTGGCGGCCATCACCCATAATTTCATTTGCTTCATTGCTTCTTGTTTTTTGTTTGAATGTTAAAGATGGTTTTCTTTCGCGGTGCAAATTTACAAATACTTCTCTAATTAGCCAAACTTTGAATCGGAAATTTTATTCGACACAGGCCATACATCTCAACTCTTGGCTCAACTTTCGGAAGTCAAAGGAGTGCAGGTTTTATCCGCAAGCGAGACAGGAATCGAAAATATTTTACATACACAAGGGGAGGGTAAAGCAAACTCAGAGATAAGTGCCTTTTATCTCGAAGATAAGTGCCACTTATCTCGGAGATAAAAGGCACTTATCTTTTTAGGGGGTTTTTCAGGTGTCGTAAAAAAGAATGACAAAACCTTCGAGGCAAAGCCTCTGTGAGCGATTTTGTGGCCATCGGGGGAGTTTCTCCCCCCCGACGGTCTGTAGAGAGAGAGACGGTTTACTCCTCCCAGTCGTCCATATTGCCGCCGCGGGAGCGGGCGGGTCCGCTGCCAGGGCCGCCGAGACGCATACCGGTGCCAGGGCTTTCTACATTTTTTACTTCTGGACTGGCGTCGAGCAAATTGCACTGGTGCTGAAGCGCCACCACGTCAATCGTGGGTTTCTGATAATTCTTTTTCATAATTGATCTTTGTTTTGCCCAAGGGGTTTAGGAGTTCAGGGGGGTGTTATTACTCCTTGGCTCCTCCACTCCTTAGAGATTTTAGAGATGATTATTATTACTTTATTGTGACTTTTAGGCGATTTTAAATACAGACTCCCTTCGCTGAGGGCTGGCCGTTGAGGCGGGCCAGCTGGCCACTGTATCTGTCAATGGCGAAGCCGAAGGGCAGGCACAGCGTGTTCCACTACCTTACGTACTTCTTCCCTTTCTGGATGTACACTCCTGCAGCAGGTTCCTTATTGAGCTGTTCGCCTGCTAAATTGTAGATGGCGGCAGAGCCGGTGCTTGTGTCGGTCCTGGCTGCATCCACGGCAGTGGCCTCTCCTGCCAGCTTGGCATATTCGGCACGTGCGGCGGCCATGTCGGCCAGGAACTGCTGATGGGTGTGCAGCCGGGCGTAGCCTGCCGAAGCCAACAGACGTGCAGCATCGACGTCGCTCTGCCAGTGGTAGCCTGCTATGACGCGGCTCTGCCCCCACTGGTAGCCAAGGGCCAGAATCTCGTCCTGGGCGTCGGGGTTGATCTCGCAGAGCAGCAGCGCCGTCACCCATCCGCGTATGCTATGCCCCGACGGATAGGAGCCGTTCTGACGCAGCGTCTCCTCGTCGGCAGGTATCAGCGTCGGCTCGTTGTAGCGCACGTAGGGGCGCAGCCGCGTGATGGCCGTCTTAGGCTTCGTGGCACACAGGCGCACGGTGAGCATGCCACGATTGAGCACGTTGAAGATGCAGGGTGTGTGCTCCTTTGAAATCTCCATGCCAAAAGGCTTGCTGAACTGTACAGCCATGTCCGCCATATCCGTCACGCCATTGTCGATGGCCTGCTTGGCACGTTCCTCATTCAGGCGTTCACCTTTGCCCCACATATACTGGGTCAGGTCGTAGGCAAACTGCGTGGAGTTGGGTTCGGGCGGTGCCGGAAGCCAATTGATGGCATTGGGAAGCTCGTCGATTTCAAAATACATGGCGTCAGTGTCAAGCGGAATGTCTGTCTGGGCGTGAGCGCCAAGGGTAGCCATGGCAGCGGCTACGGTCAGGAAAAGAAACTTATGTGTCATGTCTGTGGGTTTGTTAAGTTTTTTAATATTATTATTCAATCCAATGGTGTCAGCGGGTATAAATGCTATTTTATCACCGTCTTTTTGCCGTTGCTGATGTAGATGCCGGCGGCTGTTGGCTTGCCGTTGAGGCGGCGGCCATCGAGGGTGAACCAGGCATTGCCTGAATTCATGGAATTCGTGGAATACGTGGTTACAATTCCCGTTGCCTCGTCATCTCCGAAGTTGAGCTTGAAGGCAGTGAGGCGGGCCAGCTGTGCGCCGTCGCCTATCTTGAAGTAGGCACGCTGTGCGCCGATGCTGGCACCGTTCTGTGGGTAGTAGAGCGTGTTCTCGCCACCCATCAGCAGGATGCTCTTGTCTTCGCTGTCAAACGCAGTTCTCTTGTAGGTGCCCATGAAGCGCACGCGTAGGTCGCCCTCGGCAGCGTTGTCGTAGCTGCGCTCGATAGCTTCGATGGTCACGGCCTCGAACACAGGATTGACAATGTTGTGTGCATCGTCATCCACATAGTCGCTGGCCTTCTTCCACTTGATAATATAAGGTGTGCCGGCTACCAGCTCGGTGACGGCATCGCCGAAGGTGAGGTTGAGCGTGGTGCCCTCGATGCTGGCACTAGTGAGTGCGCGGGCGGTGGCATCGGCAAGGGGGCTGCCGATGAGGGTCACGTTGAAGGGCAGGCAGAGCGTGTTCCATGCGCCGTCTTTGTAGAGGGTGCGGTCGGCGAGGGTCACGTCGGCGGTCTTGCCGGCAGCACCGGCAATCACATTGGTGTTGTCGGTCGAGTTGGCCAGGGTGATGGTCTCCAAGGTGCTGAAGGTCTCGATGGCCGATTCGTAGCTGTCATCGCCCTTGGTGCCAACGACCTGGACATCATACGCCGTGTTCGGCTCCAGGCCGGTGATGGTAGCCAGCTTCTCAGTGGTTGCTGCCAGCGTCTGCCATGCCCCGGCGGCATCGGCAGGCTCTACGATACTGAAGTCATCAATAAGCAGAGAAACCTGATCAGTGCAGTTGAAGTGGCGAATGGCGATATAGCCCTTTGTGCCACCAAAACTGCTGAGGTCAACGGTGTATTCACGCCAAACAGAGCTTTGAAGCGTCTTCTCCATCAGCGGAGCAGCAGTAAAGTCGCTCACCGCGCTGCCCTTGGTAGAGGCATAGACGGCAAAATGCTCAGTGGTATAGCTAGGATCGAAAGCTCTGACCCAGAACTTCAGCGTACCGGACAGGGACAGTTTGGGCGAGATGAGCCAGTTGTCGGGGGTAAGTGCTCTATTGCCGTCATCGTCATAACTATCGGAAGCGACTAAGCCATCACCGCTATGTGCATCATCACTATATGCGTAGCAGTACCAGTTGTGGCCATCTCCATCACTGTCAACAGCCTGCCAGCCCTCGGGCAAACCGGCATCGGACAAACCGTCCTCGTTGTCGAAGCTGACGGAGTAGAGGGTCTGCTCAGTGGCAGCCTTGCGGTACTTCACGGTGTAGCTGTCGGCAGTTCCTTCCCAGGTGACATCGGCCTCAGTGCTATTGGCTTCGGCTGCGATGCCCCAGGGCATATCTGTAGAGATGAGATCCACCGTGAGGTCGAGACCGTCAGACACCATCTGTTTATCGGTTTGGAAGACAAGGGTGAGTGAGCGTCCTTCGCTCTCATACGGCTCCAGCTCTTCACTGCCACTTCCGTCACCACTACCAGGCATCATGACTGCAGGCGAAGTACCAGAGATGTCAGTCCCATCAAAGACTAAAAATACGTCGTACAAGCCTGCTATTTTGCAGCTTCCGCTGACCCGCAGACGATAGCCTTCGGGAGCCGTCAGCGTAAGAATGCCTCGGTAGTCGTTGCTATAGTTGCCATCCTTGCCGCCGTCGTCATAGACCTTGAAGGTGGTGATGCCGGCCGGAAGGTTAATGGCCCTCACAGCGGCCCTCTTATCCGGATTCCAGTCCTCCACCAAGTCAGGCATCAGGACGTAATAACCGCCTTGGCCGTCTTCTTCCAGTTTGTTCGGGTCATAGACCTTGTAGTTGAGCGTCTTGCTGCCCATGAGGCAGGGTGTGAACACGGCGGACGAAGCGCCGGACACATTGGCGGTGATGGTCAGGGTGTAGTCGCCTTCTGCACGGTCATCGTCGGCGCTGTAGGTCAGCGTGTAGTTCTCGGCCGGTATCTCAGTGCCATCGGGGGTTGTCACCGTGGGCTGTGGGTGGATAACGTCACCTGTTACTGCGAAACGTTCATCCATGCTCACATTCACACGGGCATAGTACTGGGTCGTGCCTACGGTGAGCGTCATGTAGAGGCCGTCGCCGCTGACATCGCTCTCGTTCTTGTACAACTGTATGCCCTGCGCGTCGCCCATCGTCTCGGTGTAATAGCAGCTGGTGATGGTGGGACTGCCGTCACGCACGAGGGTGGCACACCCATCCGTATTGACCGCCAGGCTGGCGGGAGCGAAGATACAGTGATCTAACGTGACAGAAACTGCAATGCTGTTGCTGTCTATGTAACCCACGATGCCGCCGCAGTAGGTTGTGTTGCTGCCCGTCATGCTACCGTCGAAGAGACCATTGCTAATGTTGGTCGTGCCGTTCTGAATGTGGGCTACGAGTCCGCCATGAGTGCCGTCGCCATTGACGCTGCTGTCGATGACCGTGCTGACGTGGCAGTTCGTAATGCTGTTCACGCCCCGGACACGGCCCGCGATGCCGGCTGCAAACTTCGACTGAGTGTAGATAGTACCGCCGACGTTGAGGTCGTGGATGTCAGCAAACCTGATATAGCGGAACGGGGCGCAGTAGTCCTCGTCGATGCGCTCAGTCTCAGTGCCGTAGTTGAGGGTCAGCGTCTTTCCGTTGCCGTCGAAGTACCCCCCGAACGAGTTGGTGTCGCTGCTGCCGGCCATCGTTGTGATGGTGATGTCATTAGCCAGTCGCACGTACTTATCGCTGTAAGTGTGTCCCTGGCTAACAAACTCTGCAAAGTAATTCCAGTCGGTGGCATCGCTGATAAGATACGGGTCTTCTTCCGTACCTGTGCCGGCAAGGAACGGCCCCACGTAATACGTGCCATCACAGAAGATGCCATTAGTGTATGCTGTCACCATGCCACATTCCTCTTCTATGCTGCCGAGGCCGGCCTGGGCTGTTGTATAGGTCCTGCCCGTTATGCCCTGGTCAGTGGGTAGGTTGTTTGTGGTGACATAGAAGCAGTTAGTGATGGTAGGCTCGTAGTCATCATGCCAACGGGTGAAGGTGTTTGCAAGCATACCTGAGGGCACACTGGCGGGCTTCATGAGTGAGTTGGTGATTTCAGGCCTGTTGTTATCCGGCCATCCGATGAAGCCACCACAAAGAGTAGTCCCGGTAGTGGTGGCTAAGATGCCATCGAACACGCAACCATTGATGTTAATGTTGTTGGACCAACCGTTAAGTTTTGCCACAAGTCCACCATGGGTGCCATCGCCGTTGACACTGCTGCTGATGATAACCGAACTGCGGCAGTTGGTGAGTCTCAACGAGCCATACGACTCAGCTACAATACCGCCTGCAAATTTCTGGTTAGTGATAATAGTGCCGGCAACAGTCAAATTCTTAATCTGAGCACAATTGACGAATCGGAATGGTGCAGTATGCTCTTCTGATGTGTTATAGGAGACAGTTATCTTATGGCCGTTGCCATCGAAGGTACCCCAGAACGAGTTCTCCTCGCTGTTACCTACCATCGTCGTCACGGTGATGTCGTTCATCAGTTTGAATGTCTCGTACCTATAGGTATTTCCGTTGTTGACGCGCTGGGCGAGCAGGTCGAACTGTGCAGCATTATATATCAAGAAGGCGTCGCCGCTGCTTGTGGTAGCCCAATCGTCGAGGACGGTCTCAATGTTGATGGTGACATCTTCATTCGGCATAATGAGCGTATAGGGGTTGGCCGTGCCTATCAGCTTGCCTGCGCTGGCAACGTAGCCGTAGCTGTAGCCAGAAGCTGGTTCGCTGGCCGTATTCGAGAGCGTCAGGCTCACCTTATCGCCATCACCGCAGTAGAAGGTCCCGTCATAGCTGATGCCCTTGAGGTAGGCAATGATGCCGCTGCCGCTATAGGTGGTTCTGCTGCTACCATCGCCGTCCGCAGCATCAATGGTAACGTGCTCGCCTGCCAAGACGCGGCGAACCGGCTTACCGTAAGAGCCACTATCGGTAGTCTTGTAGCTGTTTTCCACGCTGACGGTTTCTTCGTTCAGCCGCACAAGGTCGAGACATTCAGTATTTTGGCCTTCGGCCATCAGGTAGAGGCAATCGATAACGTTATTGGTACCGCCGTCGTCGCCCCATCCGATGATGGCACCCTTGGCGGAACTGCCACCAGTCATCATGCCGCTGAAGACGCAGCCGCTGACAATGGTGGTACTGTTGAGACTGTGTCCCAACAGACCTCCGATGTGCGAGCCGCCGCTGACGTTAGCCGTCGCCACGCAGCCCTCAATTCTGTTGCCCCAGCCATTGGCAAAGCCCACGAGTGCCGCGGCATGAATACCGCCAGTGATGGTACCTGCCACGGTGAGGTCCTTGATAGTGGCGCCGTTGATGTAGCAGAAGAGTGCCGTGCCCTGGTTGCCGGTGTCGGTAATCGTGGCGGTGATGGTCTTGTTGTTGCCGAGGAAGGTGCCGCTAAAGGCGTTCACCTGCTTGCTGCCCGACACGGTGCCACACTTCGTCGTCACGCTAATGTTGGCATCCAGTCTCACATACTGGCCTTTGAAGTCTATGCCGTTACGGACTGACAAAGCAAAATCCTCCCAGTCCTGATTATTATTAATAATGTAGGGCGACTGTGCAGAACCGTTACCCTGGAGACCACCCTCCACGCGGATGCTGACAGTCTTGGAACCCGCGCAAGTGCCCTTAGCCGTGATGGAGAGTGTGTAGGTGCCATTCTCTAGGATGCTGATGGGTAATGTTGTCACGTCTGCATCATTAAACTGAACCGTAAAGTCCGTGCCAAAGACGAATTTTGTGCCGTCGGCGCCCGTCAAGGTCGGTGTGATGCTGACAGTCGTTGTCCTGAGATCGTAGGACTCTTCCACTCCGCCATACGTACACGACATGTAGTAGTCGTTGCCATCGACCAAATGTAGGAGGCAAGAGAAATCGCCGCTGGGAACGGTGGTATAGACCTGAGCAAAACCGCTGACAGTGCAGGCATTGGTGGGAGAGCCTATCTGGGGTGTCATATAGTAGCTGTTGCTGATGCTGCCGGCCGCCTTCTGCAAGCCGATGGGGTGCATAGAAGAGATATTGGTGTAGGTACCTTTCTCTAAGCAGTTCTGTAGCACCGGCGTGCCGCTGTTGCTCCATCCCCAGATGCCGCCGACGTTGGCACGGTTGCCACCCACGCCATTGACCGTACCGTCAAAGATACAGTCCTTGATGGTGGTGGCAGACGTTAGGCCATGGCCGACGATGCCACCGGCATAGTTGTTGCTAATGTTGAGCGTAGCGCTGACGGTACAGCCCTCTATCGTATTTGTGCCGTCGGCAAAGCCCACGAGGCCTGCCGTATGGTAACTATTGGAGGATATGGTGCCTGCCACCTTGACATTCTGGATAGTGGCATCCTTGATGTAGAAGAATGGTGCTATACCTCCGTTCCCCGAATTGGTGTTGCTAATGTCAGCTGTCAGCGTGTGGCCGCCGCCGAGGAAGGTGCCGCTGAAGGGGTATGCCTCACGTTCTCCCACCATCGTGGAGATCGTAATATCATTTTCCAGCTTGACGAACTGGCCACTGAAGCGAGTGCCCTCCTTGACTAATTTAGCAAAACTATCCCATTCAAACGTACTTCTAATCAGATAGGGGTCGGCCTCCGTGCCTGAGCCATACAGGTCACCTTGCATGATGAAGTTGACGGTCTCCGATCCGACGCAACCACCTATACCAACGACAGTAAGACTGTAGCTGTCTGTCTTAGTGATGCTGATGGGCAACTGACTGACAGGTTCGCCGTTCAGCGTGACGGTGAAGTCAGTGCCAAAGGTAAGACCTGAGCCGTCAGTGGCAGTCAAAGCGGGAGTTATGTTGGCAGGAGTTGATGCATTAGCACCGTAGGACTCTTCGACGCCGACGAGTTGATAAATGACGTAGTAGTTGTTACCATCAACCAAAGTTTGCTGTTTGTAAAATTTGTCGACGGGAGTTGTGGTTGATACAAGTCTGCCACCGTTGGCGGTGCAGACACTACTGGGCTCCCCTATCTGTGAGTTCACGGTGTAGCAGTTGGTGATGGAGCCGCTGCCGCCCATCAGGCCCATGGGGTGCATGGACGAGATGTTGGTGTAGGTACCATTCTCCAAGCAATTGTTCAATGTGGGCGTGGCACTGTTGCTCCAGCCCCAGAGACCACCGATGTTGGCACGGTCAGCGTCCAAGCCATTGATGGTACCTGCAAAGACACAGTCCTTGATGGTGGTGGCCGACGACAGACCATGGCCGATGATGCCGCCGGCATAGTTGTTGCTGATGTTGAGCGTAGCGCTGACGGTGCAGCCTTCAATCGTATTAGTGCCGTCGGCAAAGCCCACGAGGCCCGCCGTGTGGACCTGATTGGAGGCGATGGTGCCCGCCACGGTCAGGCCCTTGATAGTAGCATTCTTGATATAGCGGAAGGGCGCTGCACCCGAATTGGCATTGTCGGTAATATCAGCGGTGATGGTCTTCCCATTGCCGAGGAAGGTGCCGCTGAAGGGCTTGTCCTCACGCAGACCGACCGGCCGTGTGATAGTGATATTGTCAGCCAGCTTCACGAACTTGTCTTTAAAGTCGTTGCCGTTGTTGACCCAATAGACAAATTCGTCCCACATGTCACTGCTGACAATCTGATAGGGGTCGGCTTCCGTGCCAGCATGTTCCTGAAGCAGTAGCTCCCTGTAAACCACCGTGACGACGGCATTGCGCCGCGGCATGGCGATCGTGTAAACATTACCGGAAGAGGTTGAAGAAAAGACATCATCGCCGTCAACTGTTTTGACGGTGATACTCTGTACTACGCCCATCGTATTGTTCACCGTGATGGTCTGACCGGGGTATGCCTTGTTCAAGTTTATTGTCGCTACGCCAGGTCCAGATTGGCTGAAACTGACGGTGTAGGGATACTTGTAGGCATTCTGATACATGCCCATGCTGCTGCCTCCGGCGTAGTTGTAGTGAACGTCGTAGTAGGTGTCGTAGCAGTCTTCTTCAGTGCCCGAATCGCCCGCATATTTATTTTCATTCGCCATCGATGAATTTATGTTCAAGGTGCCATAGAAGGTACAGTGTCTGACGATGTCGCCGCTGTTGTCGCCCACCAGTCCACCTACGTTGTCGTCATAGTTGGTCACATTTCCTGTCATGCAGCAGAACTCTATCAAACCGTCATTCTGTCCGGCAATGCCGCCCACCTTGGCATAGCCCGAGCCACTCCAGTCAGAGCGGACATCGGCACTCACCCAACAGTTGCGGATGGTACCATTGTTTTCACCGCAGATGCCGCCCACCAGACGGGAGTTGGCGCAATGAATATTACCAGTCACATGAAGGTTAGTCAATTCGCCACCAGAGGCGATTTCCTTAAACAAGCCCTGGTTGTCAGCGGTAGCCCCATCAATCTTGATGCGGATGGTGTGGCCCTGACCGTCGAACTTATGGCCAGGCAGAGGCTCCCAATTCGCAGCGCTCATATCGAGGTCGGCTTCCAAGTAGATGTTACATTCATCATAATCTACATCTGTATAATGCACATCAGGTTCTTCCCCATGAAAAAAACCGCCCGCAATGTCAGTCCAATGGTTACGGAGATAGACCAACTGAGCTGCGTTATCGATAAAGACTTTCTTAACAGTCTCACTGTTAATGAAAATCCTTGGTGGCTGTTCGGACACGCCGTCCCATACGTTAAAGTTTTGTGCCCATGCCCCCTGCACGAGAGCGCAGAGCAGGGCAAGAATCAGAAATAGTTTTTTTGTTCTCATAATTATTGTTGTTTTAATTGTTTTTGCTGATTGACACTAAAAAACAATAAGGCCTCCCTTGAATTTCTTCAAGAAAAAGCCGCAAATATCTGCGCCCCTGCGGACGTTGTATAAAGGGAACAGCAGGACACACCGCGAAAAGTTCCTGTCATAACGTTATGCGCTTTGATTGTTAATATTCGATGCAAAGACACAAAAAATATATAAAAAATATACGGTTTCGCCCCATCTATTCAAATATATTAACGGTTCACGAGATTTAGTGTGAGCTAACTTAACGAATTTAACAGGAAACAGCCTTTCGAGGCGTAGCCTCAGTGAGGTGCAAGGCCGCAGCCTCCGTTTTACCACACCAAGGCCCTATTCTCCTTGGGTATGAACATCTTGTCGGTGGGCTGGATGTGGAAGGCATCATACCAGCTGTCAATCATCGGCAGGGCAGCGTTGACGCGGAAGATGCGGGGTGAGTGTACGTCGCTATTGACTCTGTAGGCCGTGAACTCAGGCGTTTCATTGCCGGCCCATACACGGGCGTAAGCCAGATAAAAGCGCTGGGCGGGGGTGAATCCGTCCACCAGCGTCAGCTGCTCCTGCTTCATGCGGTTTTGGAAGGCACGGTAGGCCATCTGCAGTCCGCCGTTGTCGCCTATGTTCTCGCCGAGGGTCTTCTGGCCGTTGACCATCAGTCCGGGCAGTGCCTCCTGCTGTGAGAACCAGTGGGCCAGCACCTTGGTGCGCTCGTCGAACTTGGCCTTGTCGTCGGCCGTCCACCAGTTTTTCAGGTTTCCATCCTTGTCGAACTGACACCCCTGATCATCGAATCCGTGGGTCAGTTCGTGGCCTATCACCACGCCTATGGCACCATAGTTGGCAGCAAAGTCTGCCTCTGGGTCGAAGAGTGGCGGCTGGAGGATGGCTGCGGGGAAGTTGATGCTGTTGAACAGTGGATGATAAAAGGCGTTTACCTCCTGCGGCGTACAGTCCATCATGGTCTTGTCGACAGGCTTTCGCCAGTGCAGACGGTAATAAGCAGCCCGCCGTTGCTGCTTGATACGGATGAAGTTCTCGACGAGGTTCTCGTCTTCACGGATGTCGATGAACTCCTCCAGATTCTCCCACTTGTCGGGATAGCCTATATTGATGTGCATGGCATGCAACTTCTCCAGTGCGTTGGCCTTGGTAGAGACGCTCATCCAGGTGTTTTCCTTCAGGCGCTCCTCGAAGGCCTGCTGCAGGTCCTTCACCATGCGGTAGACGCGCTGCTTGCTCGACTCGGGGAAATATTCTGCCACATAGAGCTTGCCGATGGTCTCGCCCAGATTGCCGCTGACTACACTGACGGCGCGTTTCCACCGGGGTTCCTGCTCCTTCACACCGCTGATGGCCTTGCTGGCTTCGAAAGAGCGGTCTGTGAAGGCATCGCTGAGGTAACTCCTGTAGGCTCTGACGACCTTCAGCTCCATATATGCCTTGAGGTCTTCTATGCTCGACTGGGCCAGCACCCGCTCCACCTCGTGCAGTGCGTCGAGCTCACCGACGCTCACCGAGTCGATGTCCTTGGGCATGTTGCGGGCATCGCGATAGGCCACCCAGTCTATGCCCTTGAAGTCGTTCAGCATCTGCTTCCACGCCATCAAGTGGGTGGTTTTCTGCGGGTCGCGCTGCTCCACCTGATCGAGCTTCTTCATGCCTATGCTGTACTCTATGGCCCATGCAGCCTGCATCTTGCGCTCGGCTTCGGCATCGCTGTTGCCCACCATCTTCAGCAGGTCCTTGTTCAGGCTTTTGGTGGCGTCGACCACGGCCTGCTGCTGCTCGTTGGGCTGGTCGTAGTACTCGTGGTCAAGGGTCGTACCGCCATACTCGGCACTTATAATATATTCAGATGAGTTGAACGGGTTCAGTTCCAGACTGAGGCTGAAGGGAGCTGTGGCAAAGCCCTTGGCCGAAAGTTCGTACATGGTGTGGAACAGCTGTTTGCGGGTCTTCACGGCACGCACCTGCTTCAGGTAGGGCAAAATAGGCTGGTAGCCCAGTTTGTTGCGGCTCACGGTGTCCATGTAGAGGCGATAGAGTGCGCCTATCTTCTGCCCGTCGCTGCCCTGTGGCAAATCTTTCTCTTCAGCATACTTCAATATCAACTCATTGATGCGCTTCTTATTCAGTTCGCCCAGATCGGTGAAGCCCCCGTTCATAGGGTGCTGGGCATCCAGGGGGTTAGCCTTCAGCCATCCGCCCACGGCATACTGCCAGAAGTTTTCACCGGGTTTCACACTTTCGTCAAGATTCGCTCTGAAGTTCTGTGCCAAGCCGGCCATGCTTGTCAGCAGCAGGGCTACGGCGATAATCGTTTTTTTCATTTTTATCAGTTTTATAGTCCAAACGTACTTGTTGTAGAAGCAGGCACCCTCTGACATTACCTTATCATGGTTGTTGCCGGTTGTTCATTTTCTCACGTGCAGTCAGATTTTCGGTAAAGTGCTGTTCTATCTTCTGGCTCTTCTTCTCCAGGAATGACGAGTTGAAGATGATGCAGATGATGGCCACGAGGGCAAACATGCCGAGCCAGCTGCTCCAGGGCATGGCATAGTCGACGAAGTAGCTGACGAAGACCGCCGTAATCAGGATGCGCAGCACGCCATAGGCCGTCAGCCTGACGCGCCAGCGGGGGCCGCTGTTCCACAGCCGGTCCACTTCGGGGCTGTTGCCCCCTGCCCGCAGCAGCATCCACAGGAAGGGCGAGCACAGGATGAGGGCTACGAGGGCCGTGACGGGGTGGACCCACTCTGCGGGCACCACATCGGCAATGAGCGGCTGGCCGTAGTAGAACATGATGCTCATGATGGCAATGCACATCACGCTGTTGATGAGCATGACGAAGACAAAATGCTTGAAGCAGTCGTTGTAGAGCTGCTGCAGCTCGTCGGGGGCTTTCTCGTCCTTCTCGTCCTTGTTGCGCTCCAGCCTGGCCATCCACTTGGCGGGCAGTATGCGGGCCAGGGCGTTGTAGGCCGGCTCGGCCAGCCTGATCATGTAGGGCGTGGTGAATGTGGTGAAGACCGACACGGCCACCACGATGGGATAGAGGAAGTCGCTGGTGACGCCGAGCGACGTGCCGAGGGTGGCCAGTATGAAGGCAAACTCGCCAATCTGCGTCAGCGAGAACGAGCACTGCATCGAGGTCTTCAGCGACTGGCCTGAGAGCAGGAAGCCGCCGGTGCTCAGGATGGTCTGGCCCAGCATGATGGCTGCGATGATGCAGAGGATGGGCACGATGTACTCGATGATGAGGGCCACGTCGACCATCATGCCCACCGACACGAAGAAGATGGCGCCGAAGAGGTTTTTGACCGGGGCCACCAGGTGTTCTATCTTTTCGGCCTCGACGGTCTCGGCCAGGATGCTGCCCATCACGAAGGCTCCGAAGGCGGCCGAGAAACCGGCGGCAGAGGCAGCCACCACCATGCCGAAGCAGAGGGCCAGGGCGGTGATGAGCAGGGTCTCGTCGTTCATCAGGGGCTTCAGCTTGCGCAGGGCCATCGGGATGAGGTAGAGGCCCACGGTGAACCAGAGCACCAGGTAGAGGGCCAGCTGCAGGATGGAAGTGAGCATCTGCGAGCCCTCGAACTCCTTGCTCACAGCCAGCGTAGAGAGCATCACCATGAGCACGATGGCCAGGATGTCCTCGATGATGAGCACACTGAGCACAAGGCTGGCAAAACGCTTCTGCTGCAGGCCCATGTCGTCGAAAGCCTTGAAGATGATGGTGGTAGACGACATGGCCAGCATGCCGCCCAGATAGATGCAGTCCATCTCTTTCCACCCGAAGAGCTCGCCCGTGCAGGCACCTACATACATCATGCCGAGGATGATGGAAATGGCGGCTATGATGGGCGCCGCACCCATCTTCAGAATCTTCTTGAACGAAAACTCAAGGCCAAGGGCAAAGAGCAGGAAGATGACACCTATCTCGCTCCACAGGTGGATGCCGTGCATGTCGGTCACGCTGGGCATATAGGGCATATTGGGCGAAGCGAGGAAGCCGGCTACGATGTAGCCCAGCACAATGGGTTGTTTGAGGCTCTTGAAGAGAAGCGTCATGACGCCTGCGCAGATGAGTATGAGCGCTAGGTCGGCAATAAGTGGTTCGAGTTGTGACATCGTATTTTTTTAAATCCCAAAAGGTTTGATATGGCTGGTTATACAGGTGCAAAGGTACTGCATTTCTGCGAACTGGCCAAACTTTTCGTGGAAAAAGGTGCAATGAGTGGGGGAAAACTTTCGGGAGGCCAGGGGAAAACATTCGGGAGGCCGGACATAAAACTTAAATTACGTCGTAATTTATTTATATTACGTCGTAATTTATATAAATTTCGTCGTAATTTACATAAATTACGTCGAGTCGTTAAGTTTAGGTGCGGGGTGACGACGTTTTTCCTCCGGGCAAACGGATGTTTGGCACGGGGGGAACGAAAAAATGGGGCGGTTGTTTGGTGGGTTCGCCCGAAATCATTACCTTTGCAGGCGGTAAGTGCTACGCATTTCACACCGTATGGGAAAGACAGTGATAGGTATGGACGCCAAGCGCATCGTGCGCAACGGCACAGGGCTGGGCAGCTACGGCCGCACGCTGGTGGCCGGGCTGTCGGGGCTGGACCAGTTCAGTCTGCGCCTCTATGCCCCCGACCTGGGCCACGAGTGGCTGCGCTCGCAGGTGCAGGGGCTGCCGGGCGTGGAGCTGTGCCTGCCGCACCGGGCCGCCGGAGCCATCGGCAAGGCGCTGTGGCGCTCGCACGGCGTGGTGAAGCAGCTGCAGGCCGACGGCGTGCAGGTGTTCCACGGGCTGACCGGCGAGCTGCCAATAGGCATCCGCAAGGCGGGCATCGCCTCGGTGGTGACCATCCACGACCTGATCTTCATGCGCCACCCGGAGTTCTACAACTGGGCCGACACGAAAATCTACGCCTGGAAGTTCCGCCGCACGCTGATGGAAGCCGACCGCATCGTGGCCATCAGCGAGTGCACCAAGCGCGACATCGTGGAACTGGGCGGGGTGGACCCATCGTATATTAAAGTGGTGTATCAGAGTTGCGCCCCCCGATTCGACAAGCCCGTGGACAGCAGCGTGTGCCAGGAGGTGGCCCGCCGCTACGGACTGCCGAGACGGTTCATGCTCTGCGTGGGCACCATCGAGCAGCGCAAAAACCTGCTGCTGGCCCTGCGCGCCCTGCGGTGGATGCCCGCCGACGTGGCCCTGGTGGCCATAGGCAGGCCAACACCCTACACCGCCCAGCTGCAGACCTACGCCGAGCGCGAGGGCCTGGCGCAGCGGCTGCTGATGCTGCACGGCATCGGCGACGACGAGCTGCCCGCCTTCTACGCCCTGGCCGACGTGTTCGTCTACCCCTCGCGCTACGAGGGTTTCGGCATACCTATCATCGAGGCCATCAGCAGCGGACTGCCCGTGGTGGCCTGCACAGGGTCGTGCCTTGAAGAGGCCGGCGGACCGCACAGCCTCTACACCGGGCCTGACGACGACCGCGCTTTTGCCGCAGCCGCCTGCCAACTGCTGCGCGGCGCCGAGGGGCGGCAGGAGCGCATAGACCGCAGCCGCGACTACATTGGCCGCTTCCAGGGCACATCGGTGGCGGCACAAATGGCCGACATCTATCAAGAGGTGAGAGGTGAGAGGTGAGAGGTGAGAGGTCTTAAATCCTAATTTTGCTTAATATTTAAGTGGTTTTCTTGGCCAAATGGCAGAAAATGAATAATTTTGGGGTCGATTAAACGAAATTACTATCTAATTCATTATAATACCAATAACAATGAAAGTCTATCAGACCAACGAAATCAAGAACATTGCACTCATTGGCAGTGCGGGCAGCGGCAAGACCACTCTTGCCGAGTCATTAGTCTACGAGGCCGGCATCATCAAGCGCCGCGGCACCGTGGAGGGTAAGAACACCATGAGCGACTACTTCCCCGTGGAGCAGGAGTATGGCTACTCGGTCTTCTCGACTGTGTTCCACACCGAGTGGAACGGCAAGAAACTGAACTTCATCGACTGTCCGGGCAGCGACGACTTCGTGGGCGGTGCCATCACAGCCCTGAACGTCACCGACCAGGCCGTCATACTCGTCAACGGCCAGTATGGCCCCGAGGTGGGCACGATGAACGCCTTCCGCAACACCGAGAAACTGCATAAGCCCGTCATCTTCCTGGTGAACCAGCTGGACCGCGACAACTGCGACTATGAGCAGATACTGCACCAGCTGCAGGAAATCTACGGCCCCAACTGCGTGCCCGTGCAGTACCCCGTGGCCTGCGGTGCAGGCTTCAACAGCATCATCGACGTGCTGATCATGAAGAAACTGACGTGGAAGCCCGAAGGCGGCGCTCCCACGATTGAGGATATTCCAGCCGACCAGATGGGCAAGGCCAAGGAGATGAAGGCCGCCCTGGTAGAGGCCGCCGCCGCCGGCGACGACGCCCTGATGGAGAAGTTCTTCGAGACCGAAGACCTGACCGAGGACGAGATGCGCGAAGGCATCCGCAAGGGACTCGTCACCCGCAGCATCTATCCCGTGTTCTGCGTCTGCGCCGGACGTGACATGGGCGTGCGCCGCCTGATGGAGTTCCTGGGCAACGTGGTGCCCTTCGTCAGCGAGATGCCGAAGGTGAAGAACGCCGCCGGACAGGAAGTGGCCCCCGACGTGAATGGCCCCGAGTCGCTCTTCTTCTTCAAGACAGGTATCGAGCCGCACATCGGCGAGGTGTCCTACTTCAAGGTGATGAGCGGAACCGTGAAGAGCGGCGACGACCTGACCAATGCCGACCGCGGCTCGAAAGAGCGCATCGGCACGCTCTATGCCTGCGCCGGCACCAACCGTGTGCAGGTGGACCAGCTCTGCGCCGGCGACATAGGCTGCACCGTGAAGCTGAAGGACGTGAAGACGGGCAACACCCTGAACGGCAAGGACGCCAACGAATGGAAGTTTGACTACATACAGTACCCCAACTCGAAGTTCTCGCGTGCCATCAAGGCCGTCAACGAGAGCGAGACCGAGAAAATGATGGCCGCCCTGAACAAGATGCGCCAGGAAGACCCGACATGGGTGGTGGAGCAGTCGAAGGAGTTGCGTCAAATCATCGTACACGGTCAGGGCGAGTTCCACCTGCGCACACTGAAGTGGCGCATGGAGAACAACGAGAAAATCCAGATTGAATACCAGGAGCCGAAGATACCTTACCGCGAGACCATCTCGAAGATGGCCCGTGCCGACTACCGCCACAAGAAGCAGTCGGGTGGTTCAGGCCAGTTCGGCGAGGTGCACCTCATCATCGAGCCCTACACCGAGGGCATGGAGGACCCCGTGAGCTTCACCATCAACGGCCAGGAGTTCAAGATGAACATCAAGGGCAAGGAAGAAATCGACCTGGAGTGGGGCGGCAAGCTCGTCTTCATCAACAGCGTCGTGGGCGGTGCCATCGACCTGCGCTTCATGCCCGCCATCCTCAAGGGTATCATGCAGCGCATGGAGCAAGGCCCACTCACCGGCTCGTATGCCCGCGACGTCCGCGTCATCGTCTACGACGGTAAGATGCACCCCGTCGACTCCAACGAGCTCTCGTTCATGCTCGCCGCACGCAACGCCTTCTCAATGGCATTCCGCGAGGCCGGACCGAAGGTGCTGGAGCCCATCTACGACCTGGAGGTGCTGGTGCCCGCCGACTATATGGGCGACGTGATGAGCGACCTGCAGGGACGCCGCGCCATCATCATGGGCATGGACAGCGAGGCCGGCTACCAGAAACTGAACGCCAAGATTCCTCTCAAGGAACTGGCCAACTACTCCATCGCCCTGTCGTCGCTGACCGGCGGACGCGCTTCGTTCCAGACCAAATTCGCCAGCTACGAACTGGTGCCAAACGACATCCAGCAGGCACTGATCAAGGCACACGAGGAGGAAATGAAAGACGAGGAGTAATCTCAATTGAAAATTGAAGATTGAAAATTGAAAATTGAAGATTGAAAATTGAAGATAAATTGATAATTGGAACTCGGCCCAGGACGTTGCAGGAAATCCACCCCGCGTCCTGGGCTGAGTTTTTGTTATAAGAATTCATGGAAAAATGTAAATTCGTTCAGTACGACTGAAGATTTTTACATTTTCCCTTTTCGGTTTCAGGCATTATGCGAACTCGCCTTAGTAAGTTTGCTCCGCTCGTTGCTTTTCCTGCAAACAAACAAATATTTGGACTTTTGTTTGGCTGTATTAAATAAAAGTGCTAAATTTGCACCCAAGTACCGGCATATCGTCATGATGAGCCTCAGCGGAGGCAACCGGTATGACTTTCGTGGGTGAATAGATAGTTGTATCTATATTCTATAGGGCTTAAGCTAAAATTTCCGACCAGAAATGTAACGTGCCCTAAGGAATGGGGATACACCTTGAATATAAGGTGTACCCGTTCCTTGCATTACGTTACGGGTCTTTGGTCGGATACCTAGCTTAAGATGCATTCGGAACGTGGTACACTTTCTTTGTATCTGCACTTTATCGTTTCACGCTAAAATCCGACCAATTATGAACGTAACGGACGATAAGAAAGAGCGGCAGGTAGTGTCGAAGCAGCGCGTGGCTGACCATGGCGAAGTATATACCGCCAAGCGGGAGGTGAACGCTATGCTCGACTTGGTGAAGGAGGAGACGGAGCGCATCGACTCCCGATTTCTGGAGCCAGCCTGCGGCACAGGCAACTTCCTCGTGGAGATTCTCAACAGGAAGATGGAGGCTGTGCATAGACAACATGCCCGAAACCGCTATGAGTACGACCAAGCCTCGGCTGTGGCCGTCAGCTCGATGTATGGTGTAGAGCTGCTGCCCGACAATGTGGAGACATGCCGAAACCGACTGTTGGAGCAGTATATCGACACTTACAGGCAGCATCTTTCCGCCGATGTGTCGCCTGATTTGGAGCAATGCATCCGATTCCTTCTGAAGAAGAACATCCTCTGCGGCGATGCCTTGACTATGCTACAAGCCGACGGACACCCCATCACCTTTTGTGAATGGACATTCATCGGTACAGGCGGTAAGGTGAAGCGCCGTGACTTTGAACTGGCCGAGCTGCTTCGTAATGTGGAATACGACAAGCCCAAAGCGGGCGAAGAGGGGTTGCTCTTTGCCGACACGGGCGAGCCGACCTTTATTCATCTGCCCAAACGGGAATATCCCTTGACCGACTACCTAAAACTGCCCGACTATGAATAACTACAACCCCGACGTTCTTTCCTGCTTGGCAAACCTGAGCAACGATGAGGTGTTCACGCCGCCACAGTTAGCCAACCAGATGCTCGACATGCTGCCGCAGGAACTCTTCCGCAGCCCTGACACCAAGTTTCTCGACCCTTGCACCAAGAGCGGAGTATTCCTTCGTGAGATAGCCAAGCGGCTGATTGACGGTCTGGCCGATAAGATTCCCGACCTTCAACAACGCATCGACCACATCATGCACCACCAACTCTACGGCATAGCCATCACCCGTCTAACCTCGCTGATGAGCCGCCGCTCGCTCTATTGCTCGAAGGATGCCAGCGGTCGCTACAGCATCTCGCAGTTCAAAGAAGCTGACGGTCACATCCGCTTCTCAGGAATAGAGCACACATGGGTTCAAGGCAAGTGCAGTTACTGCGGAGCATCACAAGAGGTCTATGACCGAGGCAACGACCTTGAATCCCACGCCTACGAGTTTATTCACACAGACAATCCTAAAATACTATATAATAATATGACTTTCGATGTAATTATAGGTAATCCACCGTACCAGCTGAGTGATGGGGGAGGGAATGGAGCAAGTGCGATGCCTATTTATCAACATTTTATTGAAAAAGCAATGAATCTCAATCCTCGATTTCTAACAATGATTATACCTGCACGATGGTATGCTGGTGGAAAAGGATTGGATGAATTTAGAAATATGATGTTAAACGATGATAGAATTAGAATCATCCATGATTTTCCTGATGCAAGTGATTGCTTTAGTGGAGTTCAGATTAAAGGTGGTGTAATGTATTTCCTTTGGAATCGTGATAGTCGAGGATTATGTTCTGTTTATTCTCACAATGGCACTCAAATTGATGGTCCTATCATTCGACCATTATTAGAAAAAGGAAGTGAAACATTTGTTAGATATAATATTGCAGTAAGAGTATTGAGAAAGGTAAAAGCAAAAAAAGAGAACTCTTTCTTTAATTTAGTTAGTTCTCGTATGCCTTTTGGAATTCCTAATACTTATAAGGGTAATAAAGTTAAGACTAACAATGATGACCTAAGTATCTATGTCAGTGGAAATGACGTTGAGACAAAAGGAACAATAGCTTTTGTTCCGAAGAACAATATAATAAAAGGAGTTGAAATGATTGCTTGGCATAAAGTTTTTATTTCAAAAGCGGGAAGTGGTAGCGATTCTTTTCCCCATTCTATTCTAACAAAACCATTTTATGGGGCACCCAATACAGTATGTAATGAAAGTTATTTGGTGATAGGGCCTTTTGAAAACAAAAATGAATGTATAAATGTAATGAGTTATATTCACACCAAATTCTTTCGTTTCTTGGTACTTCAAAAAAAGAATTCTCAAAATGCTGCTAAAGGTGTTTATGAATTCGTCCCCCTCCAAGACTTCTCTCGTCCTTGGACGGATGCGGACCTTTATGCGAAGTACGGTCTGACGGACGATGAGATTCAGTTTATCGAGTCTATGATTCGTCCGATGGAATGAGCCTGAAGGGTTCATCGGTATGGACGGCTCAGGCCTATACAAAAAGACGACAACCGGCGCTCTTTGAAATTTTGTGGGAGATTTATTGGCCAGTTTACGCGAATTTCGTAACTTTGCCTCGAAAAATGTCAAGACCATGAACGACGAAGCTACGAAAGCACAAACCAACGCCCAGCAAGACGTACAGATTCTGCGCAAGCAGGCCAACTGGGAAAACCTATATTTCTATCAGAAGTCGAATGTCCTGTATCAGATGACGTATACTTTCACGGCTCGATTCCTCATACGTGGCGACCGCACCATCGACCAGATGGTACAGGCAGCGCGCTCGGGAAAACAGAACATTGTGGAGGGGTCTGCCGACGGAGTCACCTCAACAGAAATGGAACTGAAACTGCTGAATGTGGCAAGAAGCAGCATAAAAGAGTTGAAAGAGGACTACGAGGACTATATCACATCGCGTCACCTGACACGATGGGGAAAAGACCATCCTCGCTTCGACGCTATGCTGAAGTTTTGCAGGAAGCACAACCGCATTGAAGACTATCAGGACTATTTCGAGAGATGGGGTGACGAGGAGATGGCAAATGTCGCCTTGACGCTCTGCCACATGGTAGACAAGATGATGACCACCTACGAGAAAAAACTGGAAGAGACATTTGTCAAGGAAGGAGGCATCAAGGAGCGAATGACTGCTGCCCGCTTAGGCTATCGCACCAACCAGCGCGAGGAGAATGCCCGGCTGAAGAATGAGCTGGAGCAGGCGAATCGAAGAATTGCAGAGCTTGAAGCCCGACTGACCTCTCAAGGCGGATAGAGAATAGGATAGAAAGACCAGGCTGGATAGACTGGCTAGAAAATCTAGAAAGTCTAGATAATCTAGAAAAGCTAGACTATCTAGATAATCTAGAAAGTCTAGGCAGTCTAGGCACCTGGACAGTCTCCCTATTTTCACTGAGCGCCATAACTAAAACGCACGGGTTATGGCAACAACAAATTATTTTCCTAAGAAGTCGGAGTCGGCTCCGATGATTTATGCCTACGAGGACAAGTATGACCCGCAGCTGCGCGGTCTGCTGAAGGTGGGCTATACCACTATCGGCGTGCAGGAGCGTGTGCGCCAGCAGTATAACATCAAGCGTCCCGGCGAACCGCCTTACCGCATCGTGGTGGAGGAGAGCGCCATGCGCCAGGACGGCACGGTGTTTCTCGACCACGAGGTGCATCGTGCCTTGGTAAAGATGGGATGCCAGCACATTGAGGGTGAGTGGTATCGCGCTACACCGCAACAGGTGAAGGCGGCTGTAGTGGCCGTCAGAGAACGTGTTGACGTGGCTTGGCACCGCGACAAGGATTTCACCATGCGTCCGGAACAGGAACGGGCGGTGAAGAAAACTGCCAACTATTTCGACAGCTATAAGTCGGAAGGCGGTCGTGTGCCCCACTTCCTCTGGAACTGCAAGATGCGCTTCGGCAAGACCTTCACCACCTACCAACTAGCCAAGCGAATGGGATGGACGCGCATGCTGATACTTACGTTCAAGCCTGCCGTGGCCCAAGCATGGGAGGAGGACTTGATGACACATGTGGACTTCGATGGCTGGCAGTTTATAGCCCGGAGTCCTGAAGCTGCCATCGACTATCAGTTTGAACATGCCGACAAATCTAAGCCGATGGTGGTGTTCGGCTCGTTTCAGGACTTCTTAGGCAAGAACACGGCCAGCGGCGGTATGAAGCTGAAACACGAATGGGCACGGGAATTTAACTGGGACTGCATCGTGCTCGATGAATATCACTACGGAGCATGGCGCGAGAATGCCAAGGAACTGATAGGCGCCAGCGAAGACCTGGGAAGCGAGATAGAGAATCCCGACTACTTCGACGAGGACTTGATTCCCATCACGTCTAATCATTACCTCTACCTGTCGGGCACGCCCTTCCGGGCCATCGCATCGGGAGAATTCATCGAGGAGCAGATATACAACTGGACCTACAGCGACGAGCAGCGGGCGAAAGAGGAATGGGGCGACAAGCCTGCCAATCCCTACGCCTCGCTGCCCAAGATGGTGCTGCTGACCTATCAGCTGCCGGCAGAAATATCGAAAGTGGCAGAGGATGGAGAGCTTGATGAGTTTGACCTCAACTCATTCTTCGAGGCTGAGGGCAAAAACGACGATGCCGTGTTCAAGCATCACGACGAGGTGCAGAAGTGGCTTGACATGCTGCGCGGGCAGTATCTGCCCACATCCATCAACGACCTAAAGTCGGGGAACCGCAAGCCGCCGTTGCCATTCTTGAACGGCGACCTCTATTCTAACATGAACCACACGCTGTGGTTCCTGCCCAATGTGGCAGCATGCTTTGCGATGCGCAATCTGTTGACAGAACTACAGAACACATTCTACCACGACTATCGCGTCATCGTCTGTGCCGGTACCCGTGCGGGCATCGGGCAGCAGGCACTGCCACCAGTAGAGAAAGCCATGTCACGCCCAGACCCGCTGCACTGCAAGACCATCACACTGACCTGCGGTAAACTGACGACGGGTGTCACCGTCCGTCCCTGGACTGGCATCTTCATGCTGCGCGACACTTCGTCGCCCGAGACCTATTTCCAATCGGCTTTCCGTGTGCAGTCGCCGTGGACAATCACAAATAGCGACGGACTGCACCCCAATCGGGTGGAAATACTGAAAAAGGTATGCTATGTGTTTGACTTCTCGCCCAACAGGGCGTTGAGAAAGATTGCCGACTATAGTTGCCAGCTGAACATACAGGAAGGCAATCCAGAGAAATGTGTGGACGATTTTATCAAGTTCCTGCCTGTACTCTGCTATGAAAACGGCGTGATGAAAGCCCTTTCAGCCAGCGACGTGCTCGACATGGCCATGAACAACACGTCGGCCACGCTGCTGGCCCGTCGTTGGGAGAGCGCACTATTGGTGAACGTCGATAACTTCACGCTACAGCGCCTGATGAACAACAAGGAGGCAATGGCGGCCCTGATGAAGATTGAGGGCTTCCGCTCGCTGAATCAGGACATAGAGACCATCATCAACAAGACAGATGCCATCAAGAAGAAACGCAAGGAACATGAAGATGGCCTGACAACAAAGGAGAAGAAAGAATTGAGCGATGCCGAGAAAGAGATTAAGAGCAAGCGCCGACAGATACAGGAGAAACTGATGAAGTTTGCCACACGCATACCCATCTTTATGTACCTCACGGACTATCGCGAGTATTCGCTGAAAGATGTCATCATGCAGTTGGAGCCAAAGTTGTTTGAGCGCGTGACAGGTCTGACGAAGCAGGACTTCGCCTTGCTGGTCAGTCTGAATGTGTTCAACGAGGCCTTGATGAACGACGCCGTCTATAAATTCAAGCGGTATGAGGACTCCAGCCTCTCGTATGCAGGCATTGACCGCCATGAAGGCGAGAAATCAGTGGGCGGCTACAGTACAGTGATAACAATGGAAGAATATCGACAGAAATAAACTAAGGCAGAATCAACCATTATGTCGTTATAGCCAGATTTAAGAAGTTTTACCCGAAAAATTTGGCCAATACAATTTTTTCACATAACTTTGCACGCAAATTACTTTATACTGATACCTATGAGACAACTGAAAATTACCAAATCGATTACCAACAGGGAGAGCGAATCGCTCGAAAAATACCTCCAAGAGATTGGTAAAGAGGAACTTATCAGCATAGAGGAGGAGGTGGAACTTGCAGCACGCATACGCAAAGGCGACCGCTGTGCACTGGAAAGGCTGACAAGGGCTAACCTGAGATTTGTGGTCAGCGTGGCCAAACAGTACAAAAACCAAGGACTGTCGCTGGCCGACCTCATCAACGAGGGCAACGTGGGGCTCATCAAGGCCGCCGAGAAGTTCGACGAGACCCGCGGCTTCAAGTTCATCAGCTACGCCGTCTGGTGGATACGGCAGAGCATCCTGCAGGCCATAGCAGAGCAGAGCCGCATCGTGCGACTGCCGCTGAACCAGGTGGGGGCAATGAACAAAATCAGCCGGGTGCTGAACAAGTTTGAGCAGGAGAACGAGCGGCGACCCTCGGTGGAAGAGATTTCGGAAGAGGTGAACCTGCCGGAGGAGAAAATAGACGAGGCCATCAGCACCAACACCCACCACGTCTCGGTGGACGCCCCCTTTACCGAAGGCGACGAGAACACGCTGCTCGACATTATGGTGAACGAAAACTCGCCATCGGCCGACCGACAGCTGGTGAACGAGTCGCTGCGAACCGAGATAAACGCCGCGCTGAAGGTGCTGAACAACCGCGAGCGCAACATCATTGAGGCCTACTATGGCATCAACCAGCCGGAACTGACGCTGGAGGAAATTGGCACCAAGTTCGGACTGACCCGGGAACGCGTCAGACAGATACGCGAGAAAGCCATTCGACGGCTGCAGGAGTGCACCAAGAAGAAAATCCTGAAAAGCTATCTGGGATAAGAGAGAGACAGACAGAACATGATGAAAGCAAAATATATAATAATGGTGGCCATAGCCGCAATGCTGGCCACTACCGCTGCCGCCAAGAAGCAGCCCGTGCCTAAGGTCTACATCTTTGGCATGGCGGCAACATTTAACGACACCATCGTGCACTTCACCCCCATACAGGAGGTGGACAGCGCATGGATGGACACGAAGACCGACTTCCTGCTGGGCCGCGAGGTCTACTCCTACCAGCTGCGCGACTATCTGGCCGCACAGCAGATGCCCCACCGCACCTGCATCGTGGTGGCCGACACCGACCGCAAGAAGCTGGAGAAGAAATACCTGAAGATGAAGAAGCTCTACACACAGCCGAAGCCGGAAGCACAGCACTACGACGTGCGCTATCTGACCGACAACGACTTCCACTTCAAGGCCTACGACGCTTCGGCCTTCATCGAGGAGGCAGACGAAGAGACGGCACAGATGCCAGTGAAGCCGGCCAAGAAGAGCAAGAAAACGAAATTGGAGGGGCCTGCCGGTGGAAAGTAACTATTTCTGCATTGGAGGCCACAATGTGTGCCTGCACTTTGCCGACACCACGGTCAACTCGATGGAGTTGCTCCCGTCTTTTGCCCCCTTCCGGCTGGACCACTGTCCGCAAGAGTTGTTTTTCACCCTGACCATCGATGACACCCTGCGCCCGGTGAAAGAGCGCAAGCTGGTGAGGAAGTTCGACACCGGCAACGGCGACACCGTGGTCTACCAACTGCCCGACGGAGGCTATCAGTACATCATCCGCGACATTCACGACCGCGACTGCTGTCTGCTGGTCTGCAACAACGACTTCACACAGTGCCGGTGCGCCCTGAACGGCGACTGGGTGATGCGCTCCTTCGGCCTGAACGATGCGCTGATGCTGGTCTACGCCTTTGCCGGCTCGTTCTGCCAGACGCTGCTCATCCATGCCTCGTGCATCATGCTGCGCCCCGACGGGCCAGAGGGTGAGGCCGTGGCCTATCCCTTCACCGCCAAGAGCGGCACGGGCAAGAGCACCCACACCTCGCTCTGGATGAAACACATCGAAGGTGCCGAACTGCTGAACGACGACAACCCCATCGTCCGCATCATCGGCGGCCAGCCCTACGTGTTCGGCTCGCCGTGGAGCGGCAAGACGCCCTGCTATCGCAACGTCAAGGCCCACCTGGGGGCCCTCACCCTGATAGAGCGCGCACCGCGCAACAGCATCGAGCGGCTCGGGCCGGTGCAGGCCTTCGCCGCGCTGCTGCCCGCCTGCTCGTCGATGAAGTGGGACAGCACCATCTACAACCACCTGTGCGACACGCTGTCACACATCATCGAGACCACACCAGTCTACACCCTGCACTGTCTGCCCGACGAGGAGGCCGCCGTGCTGTGCCATCACGCCCTAACGAAATAGTCAAAAGGAGAGATGAACTACGAGACACGCCAGCTGGCCAACGACATATTTCTGCCACAAGTGGTGAGCCTGCTCAAAGAGGGCCACACCGTCACCCTGCCCCTGCGGGGCCGCAGCATGCGCCCATTCCTGGAGGACGGGCGCGACAAGGCACTGCTCCAACTGGCCGACACGCCGCAAGTGGGCGACGCCGTGCTGGCCGAAATCAGCAAGGGCCACTTTGTGCTGCACCGCATCATCCGCATCGAGGGCGACCAGGTGACCCTGCGCGGCGACGGCAACCTAAGCGACGAGCACTGCCTGCTGGGCGACGTCAGGGCCAAGGCCATCGGATTCTACCGCAAAGGGCACCAGCGACTCGACCCCACCGACGGGCTGAAATGGCGGGCCTACTCATGGCTGTGGACACGGCTGTTCCCCCTGCGCCGCTATCTGCTCTTCGCACTCCATCCGCATATTCCGCGCCGCTTCCTCGGAAAGGGCGCCCCATCTACAACATAAAGCCATAACACCCCTATGAAAACAAAAAAAGGATTCAACCTGCGCAACATCTGCGGCGAAAACATCATCGTGGCAGAAGGTATAGAGAACATTGACTTCAGCCGCATCATCAGCATGAACGAGTCGGCTTCCTACCTCTGGAAAAACATTCAGGGCCAGGATTTCGACAGCGAAACCCTGACCCAGTTGCTCCTAAAGGAATACGAGGTTGACGAGCAGACCGCCCGCACCGATGCCGACACGCTGATCAGCAAATGGCTTGAGGCCGGCATCATCGAGTAGCAGCCATCCCTTATTAGGAATTAAGAGTTAAGAATTTAGAATTAAGAGTTGTCGCCTTTGGCGATTATGAATTATGAATTAAGAATTAGTCGGCGCAGCATAATTCTTAATTATTACTTCTTAATCGCCAGCCGCTTCATGTGGCACACCAGCAGGCGGCCGTTGTCGGTGCGCAGGTGCATGCCGTTGCCCTCGCAGTAGCGCCACCAGCGGCAGTCGGCACAGTCGTCCTTTTTCATCCACGCATGGTCGCGGTAGTCCTGGAATCGGTTTTCCCACACATCGAGGAAATCGTCGTTGTAGATATTCCCCTGAATGTAATGTGAGCGTATGCTGGTGCAGGCGCTGATGCTGCCGTCGATGAGCACTGAGCCCACGGTGACACCTGCCGCACAGCGGAACATCCAGTCGCGCACGTCGCCCTCGTAGTCGCCCACAAATCCCTCGCAGCTGTAGTTGGCCCTGATGCGGCCCTCCTTTCGCGTCTGCCTGATGAAGTCGAGCAGCCGTCTGAACTGCTCGTCGGAGACTTGCAGCAGCGGGTCCTTGGCCGCCCGCCCCACTGGGAAGATGGGGAAGAGGCGCCAGTCGCGCACGCCCTTGCCAATGAGGTAGTCGCGAATGGCGGGCAGCTGGTCGTAGTTCTTCTGGTTCACACACGTCACGGCATCAAATTTCACGTGCCCGTCTGCCACCAGCATATCCAGGGCCTGGTCGGCCATGGCGAAGCTGTTAGGGTGGCGGCGCAGCCAGTTGTGGCTGTCCTCCAGCCCGTCCAGGCTGACGGCCACCGAGCAGAGGCCGGCGGCCCTCAGATTGTGGAGTCGCTCCGGGGTGAGAAAGAGGCCGTTGGTGACCATGCCCCAGGGGAAGCCCCGTCTGTGAATGCCCCTGCCACAGAGTTCCAGGTCTTCGCGCATGAGCGGTTCGCCGCCGCTGACGATGACAAACACCTGGTGGGGGTCCATTTTGGCGGCGATGCCGTCGAGCACTCGGAAGAAGTCTTCGCGGGGCATGTCGGGGGCCGTGGCCACGTGCTTGCAGTCACTGCCACAATGGCGGCAGCTCACGTTGCAGCGCAGCGTGCACTCCCAGAAGAGCTGCTGCAGTGGATGCTCGCGCTTCAGGTTGTTGTTCAGGCGGCGGGCCAGTTCCAGTCCTATTCGTCTACGCAGCTCCATTATCCTCCAGTATCTGTTCGGCGTGAATCTTCGTTTTGATTTGCTTGGGGCCTATGATTTGCTCCACGGTGCCGTCGGGGCCAATGATGAAAGTGGTGCGCACGGTGCCCATATACTTGCGGCCATACATCGACTTCTCCTGCCACACGCCGAACTGCTCCACCAGCTGGTGGTCCACATCGGCTATGAGGGGGAAGTTCAGGCCGTGCTTCTCCTTGAACTTCTGGTGCTGGCGTGCGTTGTCCACGCTCACGCCCACAATCTCCATGCCCTTCTGCAGCAGCAGGTCGCGCTGGTCGCGGAAGCTGCAAGCCTCGGCGGTGCAGCCGCTTGTCAGGTCTTTGGGGTAGAAATAGAGCACCAGCCGTTTGCCCTTGTAGTCACTCATTCTGATTTCGCGCCCCTCTTCGTCTCTGCCCAGCAGTTCGGGCGCCTTGTCTCCAATGTTTATCATAACTATAGCTTTAAAAGGTTCTGACATTAAAAAGAATCGAAAGCCCCTTCTCTCAAAAAGACTTCCGATTCTCTCTCGTAGTTGGAGGTGCCTAGCAGATTCGAACTGCTGTAGACGGTTTTGCAGACCGTTGACTAAGCCACTCATCCAAGGCACCCTGAACTTGTTTGCGGTTGCAAAGGTACTACATATTTTCCATTCGGCCAAATTTTTTTACGTTTTTTTGAAATTCCTTCTGATTTGGAGGGGAGTGGCTCCGAAATGCTCCCTGACATATTTGCCGAAGAACGACGGATTGGGGAACCCCAAAATATCGCATATCTGCTTGATACTGAAGTCGGTCTGCCTCAGATAGTAGCGGATGTCCTCCACCACCTGCTCCGTAATCCACTGGTTGGCGGTCTTGCCCGACTGTTGCTTGCAGAGTGTGGAGAGATACTTGGCCGAGATGCAGAGCTCGCTGGCATACGCCTCCACGCTGCGGTGCTTCACCTTGCTGGAATGCAGCAGATTGAGAAATCGCTGGAAGTGGCTGCCCGCCGGCCCTGCGTCGGCCTTTATCTGCCGGCTGTCGGCCAACTGCTGCTGCAAGGCCCCGCAGAGTCCGAGCATGGCACATCGCAATAGCGACTGGATGACATCTGTGCGGAAGGGCGTGGCGGCAGGCTTTTCGAAACAGAGGTGGAGCATGTCGTAGAAACTGGTGTAGAAGCGCAGGTCATCGTCGCTGAGGGTAAGGACGTGGAGCCGCTGTATGTACATCACTTCGTTCCAGATGTTCATTTTCTCGTGCAGGAAGCTCTGCAAAATCTCATTGGTGAAGAACATGGCCTTGATGTTGAAGTCGGGGCTGGCCATCAGGTCGGATATGACCACATTGGCAGGCACCACGGCCACCTGGTTCTGCCGCAACTCTATGTTCTGCCCCTGCATTCTGGCCTGCACGCGCCCACTGGTGCAGATGGCGATGGCCCCCATCTGCACACGGGCCTCGCTGACGACAGCAAACTGCTGGATGCTGTCAACGATTACGATGTCGCTGTCCGAATAGCCCACATGCACGGCATTGTTCGTGGTGAGCGTCTGTAGTGATATTTCCTCTTGGTGCATACGCTTTACGTCCTGTTTGGCGTGCAAAGTTAGGTGCTTTTTGACCAAAGTTGATGTTCCGTTTGGCCTTTATTTCTGCTTTTTTTTCCTTTGCACGCCATATCCACAACAATCTGCGCCGAATAGGACATAATCTTTCGCGGGATTTGCGCTACTTTTGCACGCTGAAATCAAACAGAAAGAGGAAAAAAGAATGAAACCAATCGTACTGAGCCTGCTGGCCATTCTGGCCCTGAGCAGTTGCGGAGAGAATCGGGAGAAGGTTGCAAAAGCCCCCACACGAGTTGTGACAGAAGTGATTTCGGCCACTACAGGCCACCCCAACCAGACCTACGTGGGCATCGTGGAAGAGCGCGAGGCCACGGCCGTCAGCTTCACCGGCATGGGAGTGGTGAAGCGGGTGCTGGTGAGCGAAGGCCAGACCGTGGGCCGCGGCCAGCTCATTGCCGAAATGGACGACACGCAGGCCCGCAACCTGCTGGCGGGTGCCGAGGCTCAGATGTCGCAGGCCTCCGACGCCCTGGGCCGCTACCAGATGCTCCACGACAACGGCTCGCTGCCTGAAGTGCAGTGGGTGGAGATACAGAGCAAGGTGGCGCAGGCCAAATCACAGTTGGAGGTGGCCCGGAAGAATCTGGCCGACTGTCGGCTGGTGGCTCCTGTCGGTGGCGTCATCGGCAAGCGGGCGGTGAAGGCAGGCGAAACGGCCCTGCCCTCACAGGCTGTGGTGACCATTCTCGACATCGGCAGCGTCAAGGTGAAAGTGTCGATGCCTGAGACCGAAATCAGTGCCATCCAGGCCCACACGCCCACGCTGATAAACGTCGAGGCTGTGGGCAAGACGTTCAGCGGCGGCACTATAGAAAAAGGTGTACAGGCCGACCCTCTGACCCACTCTTACGATGTGCGCATCGCTGTCTCCAACAGCGACCGCAAACTGCTGCCCGGCATGGTGGCCTCGGTTCAGTTCACCCCAGCGGAGCCTCAACATTCACACCAACTGCCCACCGTTCCCGTGACGGCTGTGCAGAGTAATGGCGGCGCCCATCTCTTTGTCTGGACTGTCGACAGCGACAGCACGGCCCACCGCACAGCGGTCAGCGTCGGCGAGACCATCGGCAACCGCATCGTCTTGTCCGACGGGGTCGACGACGGGCAGCGCATCATCACCGAAGGCTATCAGAAACTGAGCGAAGGCACGAAAGTCATCTTCTAACCACTTGACAAATGAAACAGATGAACTGGCTGAAATGGCCATTGGAACATTATTCTATTTCGCTGCTCATCATCTCCATCCTCTTTGTGATGGGCATCTTCGGAATGTATGTCATGCCGAAGGACGAATTTCCTCACGCCACCATCCGCCAAGGGGTGGTTGTGGCGGTCTATCCGGGGGCCACGACTGAGGAGATAGAACAGCAGGTGGCCCGCCCCTTGGAGCGCTACCTCTTTACTTTCGGAGAGGTGAACCGCCTCAAGACCACCACGACATCGCAAAACGGCATGTGCATCGTGATGGTAAAACTGAACGACAATGTGAACAACAAGGACGAGGTGTGGTCGAAAATCAAACACGGCCTGAACGCCTACAAGGCACAACTGCCCGCCGGGGTGCTGGCCATCGTGGTCAACGACGACTTCGGCAACACGTCGGCCCTGCTCATCGCCATTGAGAGCGGCCAGCGCAGCTACCGCGAACTGAAGCAGTACAGCGATGACCTGTCCGACCGTCTGCGCCGCATACCCTCAGTAGCCAACGTCAAGATGTACGGCGAGCAGAAAGAGCAGATTTCGCTCTACGTGGACCGCCAGCGGCTGCAGGCCTACGGCATCGGCCAGCAGCTGCTCTTCAGCCGTCTGCAGGCACAGGGCATCACCACCGTCAGCGGCACCGTCAGCGACGCCGACCAGCAGGTGCCCATCCACGTGGAAGCCACCGAGAACAGCGAAGTGGAGATTGCCAACCAGATTATCTTCAGCGACCCGGCCACGGGCAAGGTGGCCCGTGTGCGCGATGTGGCCCGAGTGGTGCGCGAGTACGACACCGACAACAGCCGCATCGAGCAGGACGGCCACCCCTGCGTGCTCCTGTCGATGGAGATGACCCCAGGCAACAACGTGGTGGAATATGGCGAGCAGGTGGAGCGAGTGCTCAACAGTTTTGCCGCCGACGAACTGCCCGACGACGTACACATCACCCGTATAGCCGACAAGCCCAAGGTGGTGGCCCTGAGCGTCAACTCCTTCCTGCGCGACCTTCTCATCGCCATGGTCATCATCATCCTGGTCATGATGGTGCTCTTCCCCCTGCGCTCGGCCATCGTGGCCGCCATCACCATCCCCTTGAGCACGTTTGTCAGCGTGGCCTTCATGTATATGGCGGGCATCGAGCTGAACATCGTCACGCTGGCGGCCCTCATCGTGGTCTTGGGCATGATTGTAGACAACTCCATCGTGGTCATCGACGGCTATCTGGAGTATCTCGGCAAGGGTTTCGAGCCCAAGCAGGCGGCCACCGAGTCGGCCCGCCAGTACTTCATGCCGATGCTGCTGGCCACCATCTGCATCTGCGCCATCTTCTACCCCTTCCTGCTGACGATGAAGGGCATGTTTCTCGATGCGCTGGTCGACTTCCCCATCACCATCACCATCAACCTGATGGTATCGCTGCTGCTTGCTGTGACGGTGATTCCCTTCTTGGAGATGCTCATCATCAAGCCCGACAAAGTGCAGACCGGCGGCAACGCCATCACCAAATGGGTGCAGCGCACCTACAACCGCGTGCTCGACTGGACTTTCAGCCATCCGTGGCTGACCATCGGCGGCGGCATCGCCATCATCCTGCTGTCTGCGCTCATCGCCCCGACGCTGAAGATACGCCTGTTCCCATACGCCGACCGCGACCAGTTTGCCGTAGAGATATTCCTGCCCGAGGGCAAAGGGCTGCAGGAGACCACGGTGGTGGCCGACTCTGTGCGCCACGTTCTGCAAGGCGACGAGCGCATCACGGGCATCACGGGCTTCATAGGCTGTTCGTCGCCCCGCTTTATGGATGCATACGCCCCACAGATGGCTGGCCGCAACTATGCGCAGTTCATCGTCAACACACGGAGCGACAAGGCCACACTCGACCTCCTGGCCCACTATCAGCCCCTGCTGAGCGAAGCATTTCCCAGTGCCTACGTGAAATTCAAGCGGCTGGACTACCTTGAGGTGAACGAACTGGAATACCGTTTCTACGGCGACAACCTCGACTCGCTGCACGTGGTGGCAGAGCGCCTGATGGAGCGTATGCGCCAGATGCCCGAACTGGAGTGGGTGCACACCGACTACTTCCAGCCGTCGCCCATCATCAATGTCGAACTGGACCCCGTAGGCAGCGCCCAACTGGGCATCACACGCACCACGGCAGCCCTGGCCCTGAGCGCCACCTCGGGCGACCTGCGCGTGGGCCAGATATGGGAGGGCAACTACGAGCTGCCCATTGTGGTGAAGGACGACAGCGACCTGACCTACGCCGATGTCCAGAACTTCGGCGTAGCCACCCCAGTCACCATGCTCTCAGCCGGCCTGAACACGGCCAACACCACCGTGCCCCTGCGCCAGATTGCCGACGTCAGGCCCGTCTGGAGCGAGAGCCGCATTGTGCACCGTGGCGGCGAGCGATGCATCACGGTGACGGCCCAGTTTGCACAGGGCGTCTATACCAGTCCGGTAGAGCAGCGCATTGCCGCCATGATGCAGCACGAGATTGAGCTGCCACAGGGTGTGCGCTGCGAGGTGGGAGGCGAAATAGAATACGGCGACGAGGCCATGCCGCAGATTATCGGGGGCATCGTCATCGCCATGATCATCGTCTTCTTCTTCCTGCTCTTCAACTTCAAGAAGTACGGCATCACCACCATCTGCATGGCTGCCCTCGCCCTGATGATTCCCGGAGCGCTCATCGGACTGGGACTGATGAACCGGGCCTTGGGCCTGACCTCCATCTTCGGACTCATCACCCTGATGGGCATGATTATGCGCAACGAGATTCTCATCTTCGAGCACGCCATAGAACTCATCAAGCAGCATGTGGCCGGGCATGGCGACTGGACTGCCGACCGCAAGGCATACAACGAGGCCGTGAGGCGGGCCGCCTACGAGGCCGGCCGACGCCGCATGGTGCCCATCTTCCTCACCACGGCCACCACGGCCGTCGGCGTGGTGCCGATGATCATTGCCCAGTCGTCGTTCTGGATGCCCGTGGGCGTCACCATCTTTGCCGGAGGCATCGGCTCGCTCATCATGGTGGTCACCATGCTCCCCATTGTTTATTGGAAAGTCAGTCTGAAATAGTTTATGAAGAAGATATTAGCACTCACCCTTTGTTCGGTGTGCAGCGCCTTTGCCGCAGCCCAAAGTGAATATGCCCTGGAGCAGCTCATCGACTCTGCCCGGCACAACAACATAGCCATCCGCAATGCCCAACACGCCATAGCGGCGGCGCAGCAGCAGCGCAAGGAGGCCTTCACCAAGTACTTCCCCAACGTGAGCGGCACGGGGGTGTGGTTCAATGCCAACAAAGGCATGGCACAGACATCGCTCATCCCCTCGGAAACACTCTCGCCAGAGATGGGGGCAACCCTGGGGCAGATGCTGCCCCCCGAGGCGTTGGCGGCAATGGCCAGCCCCATCAGCATCTCGATGATGAAGAATGGCACCATTGCCAGCCTGACAGCCGTGCAGCCGGTCTTTGCCGGAGGGCAGATAGTCTACGGAAACAGTCTGGCACGTGTGGGCGAGGAGGTGACCCATCTGCAACTGCAACTGGCAGAGAACGAAGTGGAGAAGACCACCGAAGCCTACTTCTGGCAGATGGTCTCACTGCAGGAAAAGATGAAGACCATCGCTGCCGTCGAGGCCCTGCTTGCCGATATCCACAAGGATGTAGACGTGGCCGTCAGGGCCGGGGTGGCCATGCGCAACGACCTGCTGCAGGTGCAACTCCGCCAAAACGAGGTGGAGAGCCAACGGCTGAAACTGCAAAACGGCATGGGCATCGTCAGGCTGCTGCTGGCCCAATACTGCGGACTCAAAAACGAAGACTTCAAAGTGAAGGGCGAAGACTTTTCCACCGCCCTACCGTCGGGGGCCGACTCTCTGCCGGCAGCCAATGGTGCGCCCCTACCGGCCCAGTCTTCACTGCTCAGTCTGCCGGAATACCAGCTGCTGCAAAAGCAGGTGGAGGCCACCAATCTGCAGCACAAGATGGAGATAGGCAAGCACCTCCCATCGGTGGCCGTCGGCGCCGGCTACAACTATCACAACCTGCTGGACACCAACCACACCTTCGGCCTGCTCTTCGCCACCGTCAGCCTGCCCATCAGCGACTGGTGGGGCGGCTCAAATGCCATCAGGCGCAAGAAGATAGAACACCAAAAGGCGATTGACGAGCAGAACGACAAGGCCGAGCTGCTGCAAATCAGAATGTTGAATGCATGGAACAGCGTGGTGGAAGCCCGGCAGCAGTTGCAGATAGCACAGCGCAGCATAGAGCAGGCCGAAGAGAACCTACGCCTGAACCGCGACTACTACCGTGCCGGAACCTCCAGAATGTCCGACCTGCTCGAAGCCCAGATGCTCTACCAGCAGGCCCTGGACAGCCGTACCGACGCCGTGGCCGAATACCACAACAAGGTGCTGGAATACAGACAGGCCACCGGGCAATAAATCATGCCCCTGCCGCTCGGACTGTCTGTTTTGTCAATATTTTCTAAAAAAGCCCAAATACCCCCCTCAGAGATAAGTGCCACTTATCTCGGAGATAAAAGGCACTTATCTCGGAGATAAAAGGCACTTATCTCTGAGTCCGCTTTACCCACCCTTTTAGTATGTAAAACTTTTTCAACCGCAGTCCACCATCCCAACGGCTGCCGCCCACAAAAAACAGGCGGCATTGTTTTGTTCTTCCCGCTAATTTTTGTACCTTTGCAGCCAAATTGACATTACAAACGTTTTCGGTATGAAAAGAATACTACTGTTGGGCAGCGGCGGCCGCGAGCACGCCCTGGCATGGAAGATTGCTCAGAGCGAGCGCGTGGAGAAACTGTTTATTGCCCCCGGCAATGCGGGCACGGCACAGTGCGGCGAGAATGTGGCCATCAAGGCCGACGACTTTGAGGCCATCAAGCAACTGGTGGTGGAAAAGGGCATCGACATGGTGGTGGTGGGCCCCGAAGACCCGCTGGTGAAGGGCATCTACGACGACCTGAAGGCCGACCCGCGGACCAGCGGCGTGCCCGTCATCGGCCCGTCGAAGGCGGGTGCCGTGCTGGAGGGGTCGAAAGACTTTGCCAAGGGCTTCATGCAGCGCCACCACATACCCACGGCACGCTACAAGACATTCGACGGCGAACACCTGCAGGAGGGTCTCGCTTTTCTGGAGACACTCCAAGCACCCTACGTGCTGAAGGCCGACGGTCTTTGCGCCGGCAAGGGCGTGCTGATTCTGCCCACCATAGAGGAGGCGAAGAAGGAACTGCAGGAAATGCTGGGCGGCATGTTCGGGGGTGCCTCGTCGAGGGTGGTCATCGAAGAGTTTCTCAGCGGCATAGAGTGCAGCGTCTTCGTGCTGACAGACGGCGAGCACTATCAGATTCTGCCGGAGGCGAAAGACTACAAGCGCATTGGCGAGGGCGACACGGGCCTGAACACTGGCGGCATGGGGTCGGTATCGCCGGTGCCGTTTGCCACCAAGGAGTGGATGCAGAAGGTGGAGGAGCGCATTGTCCGCCCCACCGTCAATGGCCTGCGTCAGGAGGGCATAGACTATAAGGGCTTCATCTTCTTCGGACTCATCAATGTGGGCGGCGACCCGATGGTGATAGAGTACAACTGCCGGATGGGCGACCCCGAGACGGAGACGGTGATGCTGCGACTGAAGAGCGACCTGGTGGACCTGTTTGAGGGCGTGGCCGAGGGCGACCTGGACCGCCGCACCATCTGTTTCGACGAGCGCAGCGCCGTCTGCGTGATGCTGGTCAGCGGCGGCTATCCGCAGGCCTACCGGAAGGGGTTTGCCATCAGCGGCATCGACCGGGTGGAGGGCAGCATCGTCTTCCACGCTGGCACGGCCTTCGGCCCCGATGCCGGCCAAGTGGTGACCGCCGGCGGCCGCGTGATAGCGGTGAGCAGCTACGGCACCACCCGCGAGGAGGCCCTGCGCAAGTCGTTCACCGAGGCCCAGAAGATTGAGTTCGAGGGGCGCTACTTCCGCCGCGACATAGGGAAAGACTTGGTTTCTTAAATCCCCGACATTCGTAAATTGAAAGAATTGGATGAAGCGTTTTCAGAATAAAGTTGCTGAGAGCGGGCTGTCGCTGCCTGTGACCGCCATCGGTGCCCTGTGCGTGTGGATGGTGGCCACCTCGATGTTCAGCGGCGGGCTTTCAGCTGAGGGCATCGGGAGCCTGGCGTGCTTCGTGCTGGCCGTCTACCTGATGGTGGAGATGAGCAACGGCAATGCCCTGCTGCGCATCCGCAGTCGCATGGTGTCGGTCTGCTTTATGTCGCTGATGTGCACCATGAGCCCCCTGTTTGGCTCGTTCACGGGAGCACTCACCCAGGGGTTCGTCATCATCAGCACGCTGCTGCTGTTGAGCACCTATCAGGACAAGGGCTCGCCGGGGCGGGTGTTCTACGCTTTCGTCTTTGTGGGGCTGGCCAGCCTCACCTTTGTGCAGACGCTGCTGCTGCTGCCGCTGCTGTGGCTGCTCATGGCCACACAGTTGCAGTCGCTGACGTGGCGCAGCCTGTTCGCCTCGCTCTTAGGCACCGCCCTACCCTACTGGCTGGTGAGCCCGTGGTTCATCTATCAGCGCGACGCCAGTCTGCTGGCCGGCCATTTCGCCTCGCTGGCCACCGTCCGGCCCCCGTTCCAGTTTGGCACCGTAGCCCCCAGCCTGTGGGTGGCATACGCGCTGGTGGTGGTCCTGACGGCCATCGGCATCTTCAGCTTCTGGCATCACAGCTATGAAGACAAGATTCGCATCCGTCTGCTCTATGGATACTTCACGTGGATGGCGGTGGTCTGTCTCGTCCTGGTGGTGCTTCAGCCCTGCCACTTCGACCCGCTGATGCGTCTGGCCGTGGTCTTCGCCAGTCCGCTGATAGCCCACTTCATGGCACTCACCAACTCGCGCCTCACCAACATCATGTTCATCGCAATCATGGTGCTCACCCTGATTGTGACGATATTGAATCTGTTTCAGAGGTGAGACCATTCTCAATTGTGAATTGTCATTGTCGGTATTTCTTCTTCAAAATGAAATTGCGGCCAATGTAGATGTTGAACGAGCCGAAAGTGTTGTTGGTGGAGAAGCGCGACTTGTGGTAGTTGTACGTATGCAGGATGACACTGGCCCCCGCATACCACTTCATATTATTATAGACCAGGCCAAAACGGCCAATACCGTCGATGTTGATATTGCCGAAGCTGAAGCCTCTGCCGCTGGCTCCCGCCACGCTTCCGCTGCTCCGCTTGTGGGCCAGCGCGGCCTGCAGACAGGCACCGAAGAGCCACCCTTTGGCAAAGACCCAGTTGTAGCCATAGCCCGCCGAGAGACTGAAGTCATAGTATTTCACGCTGTTGAACATCAGGCCGCTGTCGAGCTGCACCGTGCGCTGCCCCAGCTTCTCGTCGATGAGGCGCTGCAGGCGGTCATAGTCCAGGTCAATGGAGTTGCGGGTGTAGCCTATGCCCGCCATCCATGTGCCGCAACTGATTTTCTGGATGGTGCTCTGGGCGAAGGCCGCCGGATAGGAGTAGCGCCCGTGGTTGAAGATATAATAGACGTTGAAGCCGGTAATGCCCGCCTTCAGTCCGTCGAAGGAGACACCCTCCAGCAGGCGGGCGTCGACATCGTGGCCAAATTTGGCGTTGCGCAGCTTGTAGTCGTTGCCAGTGCGCCGATAGAAGATGTCGACGCCTATCTGCGAACTGTAGATGCTCAGGTCGAACTGCTGCTTGAGATTGCCGAAGCTGATGTTTCCCAACTCGAAGGTATAGCCGGCAAAGAACCATTTCCACCCCAGAAAGGGCCCCACCTTCAGTTTGGAGTCGGGGGCGAAGGTCACCTTCTGCTGGTCGCTCCCCGCCGAACTGAGACTGTAGCTGTCGTAGGTATGAGTGGCCTGCAGCATGATGGTGCACACATAGTGCTGCTGCTCAATATAGTCGTCGTTCAGCCGGTCGAAGCCCCTCACCGTGCGCCTCACCACGCCCAACTTGCGCGGAGGGGGCGCCACCGTGTCGGCCGCCAGCGAGTCGGCGGGTTCGTCAGCCCGCACATCCACAAAGGCCAGCAGCAAGACAAGCAGTAGAGCAAACAGCTTCATTTTGAGAATTGTGAATTGACAATTATGAATTGTGAATTATTAATTGTGAATTGATAATTGTGAATTGTGAATTATTAATTGTGAATTAAATCTTTCCCAGAATGCGGTCGAGCACCCAGTTGACGGGCGTCGCCGAGACGCTGGTGCAGGTGCAGATGCCCTGTCCCTGCAGATGCTCGCAGACGCTCTTGATGATGGGAAACTGCACGTAGCGGGGATTCTCCACCACGATGTGCTCGGTGCCCTGGCTGGTATGCACTTCGATGGGCGAATAGTCGAACACGGAGAAACTGAGCGACCCTTGCTGCCCGATAATCAGGATGCGGTCGGCCCTGGCCGACTCGTGAGCCACGAAACTCCACGAGCCACTGCCCGGCAGGCCGTTTTCAAACTGGAACACGGCGCTCACAGAGTCTTCGGCAGCATAGAGTCCGCCACGGTTGGCACAGATGCCTCGTGCCTCAAGAATGATGCCGAACATATCTTGCAGCAAGTCGAGCTGGTGGGGTGCCAGGTCGTAGAAATAGCCGCCGCCGGCAATGTCGGGCTGCAGCCGCCAGGGCAGGTTCTCCGGATGGGCATAGTCCAGCTCCCTGGGTGGCCAGGCAAAGCGCACCTGCACGTTGACCACCTTGCCGATGGTGCCCTGCTGCACTATCTGCTTGACCCGCTGGAAATAGGGCAGATAGCGGCGATAATAGGCCACAAAGCAGGGCACGCCGGTCTTCTCGGAGACATAGTTGATGCGGGCACAGTCTTCATAGCTGGCCGCCAGCGGTTTCTCCACGTAGACGGGCTTGCCCGCCTTCATGGCCATCATGGCGAAGGTGGCATGGCTGGAGGGCGGCGTGGCCACGTAGATGGCGTTCACCTCCGGATTGTCTATCAGCTGCTGGGCATCGGTATAGCACCGGGCAATGCCGTGGCGCTCGGCATAGCTGCGGGCACGCTCCATCGAGCGGCTCATCACGGCCACCACCTGCGACCCTTCCACCTCGCTAAAGGCGGGGCCGCTCTTCTTCTCGCACACCTCGCCACAGCCTATGAACCCCCATTTCAGAATCTTCATAATCTATGTTTTTCCACAGCAATGAGACTGCAAAGGTATACAATTTGGGGGAGTTAGAGGCGAGAAGTGGCGTTAAAGGGAGTTAAAGGGTGACATATTTTCGGCTTTTCCACGCTAAAATGGCAAAAAAGCAGTATCTTTGCGGTCGATTATGGAAAAAGACAACGAACTGAAATTGCTGCGCCCGCGCAGCCTTGCCGCCGTTGTGAGCGACGGCTACCGTCTCTATTTGGGCAATTTCCGCCCCTTGTTCCGCTCGTCATGGCTGGCTGCCGTGGCCTATGGCCTGACATTTGCGCTGATGATGGGCTATGTAGTCAACAATGTGATTCCGTTGCGGGTCACGATGGCCACCTTTGGCGTGACCGACGAATCGGCCCTGTCCACCACCATGCTGCTCTACAGTGCCGCCGCCATCCTCTTTGCTTTGGCCGCCCTGCTCTTGGCCGCCCAGGCCTTCAGGGCCTTCAACGAACACCGGGCCACCGACACCATCAGCCGTCCGCAGCACTGGTATGGCCGGCTGTGCCTGCCGTGGTTCGGCCGGCTGCTGATGACCGAGCTTTGGATGATGGTGCTGTCGACCCTCGTCTGCACGTTTTTCACCGGCGTGGTCTATGCCATGCTCAGCCTCGGCGTGGTGGGCAATGTGTGGAAGTCGGTGGCCTCGATGGCCGTGCTGGCTGTGCTCCTCGTCATTGCCATTGCGCTCATGCTGCCCCTCTGCTACACGGTGATGCGCTCGGTGCTTGACAAGAAGTTCCAATGGAAACCGCCCGTGAAGGGCTACCAGGCCGGACTGCGCCATTGCGGTCTGCTATTTGCCACAACGCTGGTGGTGGTCATCATCACCGGTCTGCTGACGCTGGTGTGCGAACTGCCCGCCGTCATCATGGGCGTGGCCAACATCAAGGCCTACGCCGGCATGGCCACAGGCGACCCGCTGGGACTGCCAGAGCACATTGTGCCGCTGACCTACTGTGTGTTTGTCCTGGCCGGATTCGTTCAGGCCTACGTCCACCTGTCGTCGCTGTTTCCCATCTACTATGCCTACGGCTCCATTGAGCAGCAGGAGGCGGAAAGATTGAAAATCGATAATTGATAATTATTCCGCTTCATATATGAAAAGAATCCTGTTTATCGACCGTGACGGCACGCTGGTTGAAGAGCCGCACGACGAGCAAGTGGACGCCATTGAGAAGATACGCTTCAAGCCCGGCGTGTTCCGCTGGCTGTCGTTCCTAAGGGAAAAGACCGACTTCCGCTTTGTAATGGTGAGCAATCAGGACGGCCTGGGCACTCCGGCATTTCCTGAAGACACCTTCTGGCCCTCCCACAACTTTATATTAGAGAGCCTGCGCGGCGAGGGTATCACCTTCGACGATATCCTCATCGACAACCATTTTCCAGAGGACAATGCGCCCACCCGCAAGCCGCAGACGGGGCTGGTGGCCAAATATATGGACGACCCCGACTACGACATTGCCGGCAGCTACGTCATCGGCGACCGCGAGACCGACCGTCTCTTCGCGCAGAACATTGGCTGCAAGGCCATCATCCTGGACAGCGGCACCACGTGGCAGCAGGCCGCCGAGACCATCTTTGCCGGCGAGCGCACCGCCGAAGTGCAGCGCACCACCAAGGAGACCAACATCCACGTGCGGCTGACACTGGACGGCAGCGGCGAGGCCGACATACAGACGGGGCTGGGATTCTTCGACCATATGCTGGAGCAGATTGCCCGCCACGGGCAGATGGACCTGCTCATCCACACCCAGGGCGACCTGAACGTGGACGAGCACCACACCATTGAAGATACGGCCCTGGCCCTTGGCGAGTGTCTGCTGAAGGCTCTGGGCTCCAAGCGCGGCATCGAGCGCTACGGCTTTGCGCTGCCTATGGACGACTGCCACGCCCAGGTGTGCCTGGACTTCGGAGGCCGCCCGTGGCTGGTGTGGCACACCGAGTTTCACCGTGAGTACGTTGGCGACGTGCCCACCGAAATGTTCTTCCATTTCTTCAAAAGCCTGAGCGACGCAGCACGGATGAACCTCTACATTGAGGCCGAGGGCGACAACGAGCACCACAAGGCCGAAGCCATCTTCAAGGCGCTGGCCCGTGCCCTGCGTGCCGCCGTGCGCCGCGATGTGTACCATTACGAGCTGCCCTCCACCAAGGGCCTGCTGTAACCCCGCAAAATGAAGGAAGCAACGTTCATCCGCCAGCACCTGGAGAAGTGGCGCGGCTACGAAACGGTGGCCGAGAGCCCCCGCATCAGCACCCCCGACGAGATAGCCGAGGCCTATATCGACGTGACCAGCGACCTGGCCTTCTCGCAGACCCACTACCCCACTTCGCGCATCACGCTCTACCTGAACAATCTGGCATCGGCGCTGCACAACGAGATTTACCGCAACAAACGTGAGCGATGGACCCGCCTGCTGACCTTCTGGACACAAGAGGTGCCCCACACCATGTGGCAGGCCCGGAGCGAACTGCGCACCTCGGCCATCATCTTCGGTTTGAGCCTGCTGGTGGGTGTGGTATCGCAATGGCTCGACCCCGATTTCGCCCGTTTTGTCATGGGCGATGCCTACGTCGAAATGACGCTGGACAACATTGCCGCCGGGAAGCCGATGGACGTCTACGCCAGTTCGCCTGAAGACACCATGTTCGGCATGATTACGATGAACAACATCTTTGTGTCGTTTCTGGTGTTTGTCATGGGGCTGCTCACCAGTTTCGCCACCGGCTTCCAACTGCTGCGAAACGGCATTATGGTGGGTGCCTTCCAGACATTCTTCTTCCAGCACGGTCTGCTGTGGGATTCGGCACTGGCTATTTGGCTCCACGGCACCATCGAGATTTCGTCAATCGTGGTGGCCGGCGCTGCAGGCATTGCCATGGGCAACGGGTGGCTGTTCCCCGGCACCTACAGCCGTCTGCGCTCTTTCCAGATGGGTGCAAAGCGTGGTCTGAAGATTGTCATCGGCACAGTGCCCCTGTTCTGCATTGCCGGCTTCATCGAGAGTTTCCTGACGCGCCACACAGAGTGGCCCGACGCCCTCCGAGTGGCCATCATCCTGCTCTCGGCCACCTTTATAGTCTATTATTTCATCATTTTACCTTACAGAAGACATGGAATTCATCAAACCAAAGATTGAACTTTACAGGACACGCACTTTCAGCGACAAGCTGACCGACACCTTCGACTTTCTGCGAGAAACGTGGAAGCCGCTGCTGAAGTATTTTGTCTACCTGATGCTGCCGTGCTGCATTGTGCTGGGCTTCTTTTTGAACCATTTCTACAGCGGCTATATGCAATTGATCATGGCCGACGAAAATACCGGGGCGACCAGCAGGGCCGACGTGGTGCAGATGCTGGTATTCATGGGGCTGACATTTGTGACACTGATTGTCTCCTACTCGCTGCTGCTGGCGCTGATTTTTGCCATCGTGCGCCTCTACCGCCAGCGTGACGACCGTCTGAAACTACTGACCGACGACGAGCTGAAGGACGAGCTGAAGGTGTGCCTGAGCCGCTCGGCCAGACTGATGCTGGCCAGCATGGGCATCTTCTTCGGCGTGCTACTGGTGATTGGCGGAGCGGCAGTAGCCCTGTCGATGGCCAGCATAGGCCTTGGCATCGTCTTCATCCTGTGCATTGTCTCCGCCCTTGCAGCCATTGCCCTGCCGCTGTCACTTGTCTCGCCCATCTATATGCTGGAAGACGACATCACCGTGATTGGTGCCTTCCAGCGTGCCTTCCACCTGGGGTTCCCCACCTGGGGCGGCATCTTTGCCGTGTCGTTTGTCATCGGCATCCTGACCGGCGTCGTCCAGACCGTGACCTCAGGCCCTTGGTATGTGCTCTACATTGTAAAGATGGTGTTCACGCTGTCGCACGAACTTGACGGCTCGTTCACCAACAACATCTTCTACACCTTTGCCGAGTATATCACTTGCGTGCTGGAGTGCCTCGGCATACTGATATCGACCGTCATCACCAACGTGGCGCTGACCATGCAGTACGGCCATGCCGCCGACAAGATAGACGGTGTCGGCGTGGCCCAGAAGATTCAGCACTTCGACGAACTGGACAAATTCTAACCTCCCCCCCTGACTGTGGAAGACTCACTCAGACTTGACAGCGCCCAGCTGGCCGCCTTTCAGCAGGACCCCCGCTATGACTACGACCGCGAGCTCGTGGGCGGCAGCCAGAACTTTATAGAGTGGCTCTCCACCATCATCAGCGATTGGTTTGAGAAGACCTGCAACACCCTGATGGATAACGAGGCGGTCAAGTTTGCACTCGTCATCGTGGGACTGCTGGTGGTTGCAGTCATTGCCTGGCTGGTATGGAAGAAGGGGGCGAAGCTGTTTCTCCGCAACGCTCCCGGCGATGCCCTGGACTACGAGCTGGAGGAAGACACCATTTACGGAGTGGACTTCGACGGCGACATCCGCCAAGCCTTGGAGCAGCAGAACTACCGCCAGGCAGTGCGGCTGGTCTACCTTCAGACGCTGAAGCACTTGAGCGACGCAGGCAAGATAGAGTGGCAACCGTCGAGGACGCCCACTCAGTATGTGCGGCAGTATGGTCTGCCCGCCTTTGCCGAACTGTCACGGCGTTTCATCCGTGTGAGATACGGCAACTTCCAGGCCGACGAGGCTCTCTACCTCGAAATGAAGCAACTGCAGCAGGACATCATCGAGAAAGGAGGGCAGGCATGAGAAACCGCACCATATTCATCATCGCCATCGTGGCGCTGCTCGCCCTGATTTTCGTCATCGAATATCGGATGCCACGTAAATTCCAATGGATGCCCACCTTCGCCCACGGCGACCCTCAACCCTTCGGCTGCCAGGTGTTCGACAGTGTGCTCACGGCATCGCTGCCAAAGGGCTACACCGTGGAACGGCGCACGCTGTGGCAGATGGAGAAAGACAGTGTGCTGGCCACGCCGAAGGCCATCGTCATCATTAGCAACGAGGATGTGGACGCCCAGATGGCCCACGTGCTGCGGCTGGCGAAGCAAGGGCACATCGTGGTGATGGCCATCAACGACCTGTACCGCTGGGCAGACACGCTGGGCATAGACTTCACTTACCACCCACGCTTCAAGTTAGAGGCCATTGCCGGCAACCACGTGACGAAGGGGCGGCTGGCCTGGGCCGATGACACGCTGCACCACTGGCCTGTCTACCCCCAACTGGTGGAGCGGACGCTGAAATGCCCCGACAGCGTGAAACACGAGGTGCTGGCCCGCTTCCGCTTCTACGACGACGATGAAATAGGATATGTGGCCAAGAACGAGCACAGCGAGTGGTCATACTTCTGGCAGCCCGTGGCCGTCTCGTTCCCCATGGGCCAGGGCGAGCTCATCCTGGTGTCGGCCCCTCTGCTGCTGACCAACTATATGATGGTGAGCGGCAACGGCTCGCAGTTCATTGCCCGGCTGATGAACCGTGTGAAGGACCGCCCCGTGATACGCACCGAGCGGTATATGAAAATCACGGCCACCGAGCAACATTCGCCCTTCTACGTGCTGCTAAAGGAGCCGCCCCTTCGGTGGGCGCTCTATCTGGCAATGCTCACCGTCGTGCTCTTCTGCATTACTGCCGCCCGCCGCCGCCAAAGGGTCATCCCCGTGGTCACGCCCCCGCAGAATGGCAACCTGGAGTTTGTCAGACTGGTGGGCACCCTCTACTGGCAGCAGCACGACAACGCCGGCCTGTTAGCCAAGAAGCTGGCCTTCACCACCGACGACCTGCGCCGCCAGACGGGCATCGACATAGGCAGCGGCGACGAGGCCATCGGCCAGCTGGCCGCCCTGACCGGCCGCAACGCCGAAGAGCTGCGCCTGCTGCTGCAGAACATCAGACGGGCCGCCAGCGGCACCTATGGCGTGAGCGACCCGGAACTCAAAACATACATTGAGCAGCTCGACGGCTTAATTGATAATTGACAATTCACAATCGGCGAAGCCGACAACTCTTAATTCTAAACTCTTGATTCGAAAAAAATGGAAGACCAAAGAACCGACCTCACCCTCTTTGCAGAGCGCATAGAGCAGCTGCGCCAGCAGATAGCCCAAGTCATCGTGGGGCAGCAGGACAACATAGACCTGCTGCTCACCGCCGTGCTGGCCGGTGGCCACGTGCTCATCGAGGGTGTGCCCGGCGTGGCCAAGACGCTGCTGGCCAGGCTGCTGTCACGCCTCATCGACGCACGTTTCAGCCGTGTGCAGTTCACCCCTGACCTGATGCCGAGCGACGTGCTGGGCACCAACGTTTTCAACATGAAGACCTCCGACTTCGACTTCCACGCCGGCCCCGTCTTTGCCGACATTGTGCTGGTTGACGAAATCAACCGCGCCCCTGCCAAGACGCAGGCCGCCCTGTTCGAGGTGATGGAGGAGCGCCAGGTGACCATCGACGGTGAGACACACCCCATGGGCCCCCTCTACACCATCCTGGCCACGCAAAACCCCGTGGAGCAGGAGGGCACCTACAAGCTGCCCGAAGCGCAGACCGACCGCTTCATGATGAAAATCACCATGGGCTACCCCACACTTGACGAGGAGGTGGCCATCCTGGAGCGACACCACCAGGACACCCGTCTGACCGCCCTGGCCGACGTCCGGCCCGTCATCGGCAAGGACGAGCTGCTGCAGATGCGGCAGATGCTCGCCAGCGTCTTCGTCGACCCCACCCTGCTGCGCTATATGGCCGCCATCGTCCAGCAGACGCGGCAGAGCAAGGCCGTCTTCCTCGGAGCGTCGCCCCGCGCATCGGTGGCCCTGCTCCAGGCATCCAAGGCTTTCGCCCTGCTGCAAGGGCGCGACTTCATCACCCCCGACGATGTGCGCCAGGTGGCTCCCGCCATTCTGCACCACCGCCTCATCCTCACCGCCGATGCCGAAATGGAGGGCATCACCCCACTGCGCGCCGTGGCACGCCTCATCGAGAAGGTTGAGGTGCCAAAGTGAATTATGAAAAAAGATTTCATTTTGTTTCACGATGCAAAATAACACGCATTTTTCACCGCCGAGTGCCGATAGTTCGTTCTTTTTTTATAACTTTGCACGCCGTAACGACAGACTAAACAACATGAACAGAAGGATTATATCCACCATGACGGCCCTGGCCGTCGCCATAGCAGCGCTGGCACAGGGGGCCACACGGTCGCCCTACAGCCAGTATGGCCTGGGCGTGCTCAGCGACCAGTCGCAGGGGTTCACACGAGGCATGAACGGCGTGGGCCTGGCACTGCGCCGAGGCAACATCGTCAACACGCTCAACCCTGCCGCTTTCTCGGCCATCGACTCGCTCACCTTCCTCTTCGACGTGGGTGTGGCCGGCCAGATCACCAACTTCAAGGAGGGCTCCAAAAGGGTCAACTCACGGAATGCCAGCTTTGAGTATGCCGTGGGCAGCTTCCGCCTGCTGCGGGGCGTGGGCATAGGCTTCGGCATACTGCCCTACTCCAACATTGGCTACGACTATACGTCGACCTCCACACTCGGACTACAAGGCAGCACCGTGACCGAGACCTATTCGGGCAGCGGCGGACTGCACCAGCTGTTCGTCGGGGCCGGATGGCGCATCATACCCCAGCTGTCGGTGGGTGTCAGCGCCGGATACCTGTGGGGCACATACTCCAAGAGCGTCACCAGCAGCAACGGCAGCAACAGTGTGGTCAACTCGCTGGCCAAGTCGTACTACGCCAACATCAACAGCTACAGCCTGGAGGCCGGCGCACAGTGGCAGCAACAGCTGACGGCCACCGACGAGATAACCCTGGGAGCCACCGTGGGCATAGGCCACAAGCTGGGGGCCGACGCCTACTGCTCCATACAGAACATCAACGCCATCACCTCGACCCGCGACACCACCGTCATGGCCGCCGCCAACCCTCTCTCGACACCCATGACCTACGGCGTGGGAGCAGCCTGGAACCACAAAGGGCGGCTGCTGGTGGAGGCCGACGCCACCCTGCAGAAGTGGGGCTCGCTGGATTTTCCCGCCTACGACGACGCCCGCGGCATCTACACCGCCACCGCCGGGCTGCTGAAAGACCGCTACAGGGTGAACGCCGGCATGGACTACGTGCCCGACCCGATGAGCCAGAAATACCTGCACCGCGTGCACTACAAGGTGGGTGCCGGCATGGCCACACCCTACTGCCGCATCAACGGACAGGACGGGCCGCGGGAGATGAGCATCAGCGCCGGACTGGGACTGCCCCTGCAAAACGGATGGAACAGCCGCGGCAACATGCGCCCTGTGCTGAACATCAGCGCACAGTGGACCCACGCCTCGGCCACAGGGCTCATCACCGAAAACACATTCCGCATCAACATCGGCCTCACCTTCAACGAGCGGTGGTTTGCCAAGTGGAAGATAGACTGACCCCCATGACGAAGCACATCCTGCACCTTGCAGCGCCCATGGCACTGCTGGCCTGCCACATCTGGCTAAGCACCTCCTGCACCGAGGCCACAGAGCACACGGCGCCGGCCGTCAACCCCGCCGACTCAGCCGCCATGATGAGCAGCCACGGGGTGAACACGCTCATCTCCGACTCAGGCGTCATCAAGTACCGCATCGTCACCGAGCAGTGGGACGTGAACACCGCCAAGCAGCCCACACGATGGGAGTTTATGAAGGGCATCTTCTTCGAGCAGTTCGACGAGCAGTTCCACGTCGAGGCATACATCCAGGCCGACACGGCATGGTACTTCGACCAGCAGCGGCTGTGGAAACTGCGCGGAAGGGTGAACATACGCAATGTAAACGGGCTCGTCTACACCAGCCAGGAACTCTACTGGGACGGTCTGCGCCACGAGTTCTACTCACACGTCTTCTCGCGCATCGTCACCCCCGAGCGCACCATGGAGGGCACCTACTTCCGCAGCGACGAGCAAATGGAGCACTACATGGTGAGCAACTCAAAGGGCTCGTTCATAGCCTCCGACTTCGACCCGGAGCCACTACCCGCCGACACCCTGCAGCCCGGTCCCGCCGCCGACACCAACACCAACCCCACCACACCATGACTACACTTATTGTATGCCTCATCATATCGATGCTCTTCTCAGCCTTCTTCTCAGGCATGGAGATAGCATTTGTGAGCAGCAACAGGCTGCTCGCCGAGGTGAACAGAGAGAAAAACGGCCCCACACAGCGGGCCATAGCCCTCTTCTACCGCCACCCCAGCAACTTCGTGTCGACCATGCTCGTGGGCAACAACATCGCACTGGTGGTCTACGGCATACTCTTCGCCAAAATCTTCGACGCCACACTCTTCAACCACCTCGATGCCGCCACCCGCATGACTGCCGACACGCTGCTCTCCACCCTGGTGGTGCTCTTCACCGGCGAGTTCCTGCCCAAAACCATCTTCAAGGCCAACCCCAACGCCATGCTCTCCGCCTTCGCACTGCCTGCCCTGGCCTGCTACGTGCTGCTCTACCCCATATCGCGGCTGGCCACCCTCCTCTCCAAGGGCCTCCTCACGCTCATGGGCATCAGCATGGACCGCGTGGCCGATGACCGCGAGTTCACAAAGGTAGACCTGGACTATCTGGTGCAGACCAGCATAGACAACGCCCGCAACGACGACGAAATCGACGAGGAGGTGCGCATATTCCACAACGCACTCGACTTCGGCGACACCAAGGTGCGCGACTGCATGGTGCCACGCACCGAGATTGACGCCATGGAAGACACCGCCACCATAGGCCAGCTGAAGCAGCTGTTCATAGAGAGCGGACACTCCAAGATAGTGATATACCACGGCGACATCGACCACATCACTGGCTACGTACACTCATCAGAGATGTTCCACTCGCCGCTCAACTCGCACCACACACCGCTCACAGCTCACCCCGCACTGGTGCGCCCCATAGACTTCGTGCCGGAGACCATGCTCGCATCGCGGCTCATGCGACAGCTCATGCAGCAGAAGCGCTCGCTGGCAGTAGTCGTAGACGAGTTCGGGGGCACCAGCGGACTCGTGGCTCTCGAAGACATCGTAGAAGAGATATTCGGCGACATAGAGGACGAGCACGACTCGACCAACTATATAGCCAAGCGGCTGGACGACGGCGACCTGCTGCTCTCGGCACGGCTGGAGACAGCGAAGGTCAACGAGCAGTTCGGACTCACACTGCCCGAAAGCGACGACTATAAGACCATCGGCGGGCTTATCCTGCACTACTACCAGAGTTTCCCAAAGCTCAACGAGGTGGTCAGCATAGGCCCGTGGCAGTTCAAAATCATCAAAAGCACAGCCACAAAAATAGAATTGGTGAGACTGAAGGAAAAAGAATCGGCAGACATACATTAATGACGTAAGAGGCGGTCTATATTCGGTTCTTTTCTTCATTGCCAGCACCTGTCCCATTTGTATTTGCTCCCGGTGGTATTGAATGGTTGCATCGAACCGGCGACGGTCATAAATGTTTCCGGCCGTTGTTTCCATCATCTGGCGCTGATAGTCGTAACCACTATGAAGAAAGCCGAAGTTCCAGACAATTGGCAGTGCCCCCACCTTAGCTATATAACAGGTCGTCAAGTTTTGCTATTGCTCAACTCCTTTATTCCCTCGGCCTGAGTGTCAGTTTTTTTATCCCCCAAAAAACGCCCAAAATACCCCCCAAATAGATAAGTGCCACTTATCTCCGAGATAAAAGGCACTTATCTCCGAGATAAAAGGCACTTATCTCGGAGTCCGCTTAGTCCATGTTTTGGGGATGTAAAATCTTTTCTATTTCTGCCATACGCTTTCAAGGACGGTTCAGCCGGACAAGAAACTAAGCAAACCGACATTTTTTTTTCGTTTATTTCTTGTTTAGACACAAAAATTCGGTGCAAAGGTACGGAAATTCTGCCTTTTTTTCGTAACTTTGCAACCACAAACCGAAATGACAGACTATGGACGCTGAAAAGGAAACGACAGCCCAAAGCCCCGAAGAGAGCAGGGCCACGGGAACTCAGGCAGGACAGACTGCCGACTACAACGATGACAACATACGCACACTCACGGGCACAGAGCACATACGACTGCGCCCCGGCATGTACATAGGAAGGCTGGGCGACGGCTCGATGGCCGAAGACGGCATCTACGTGCTACTGAAAGAGGTGATAGACAACTCGATAGACGAGTTTAAGATGAACGCCGGCGACCGCATAGAGGTGGACGTGGACGAGCAGCTGCGCGTCAGCGTGCGCGACTACGGGCGCGGCATTCCGCAGGGAAAGATGATCGAGGCCGTATCGGTGCTGAACACCGGCGGCAAATACGACTCGAAGGCCTTCAAAAAGTCGATAGGACTGAACGGCGTGGGCGTCAAGGCCGTCAACGCCCTGAGCAGCCACTTCCAGGTGGCCAGCTACAGAGACGGGCTGGTGAGGCGCGCCACCTTCGAGAAGGGCAAGCTGGTGAGCGACACTACGGAGCCCACGCAGGACGAGAACGGCACCTACATCTACTTCGAGCCGGATACGGACCCGATGCTCTTCCCCAACTACCGGTTTCACGACGACATCGTGGAGACCATGCTGCGCAACTATACCTATCTGAACACGGGGCTGGCCATCATCTACAACGGTCGCCGCATACTGTCGCGACGGGGGCTGGAAGACCTGCTCAAGGACCGCATGAGCGCCGACGCACTCTACCCCATCATTCACCTGCAGGGCGACGACATTGAGATTGCCTTCACCCACGCCAACCAGTATGGAGAGGAGTACTACAGCTTTGTCAACGGACAGCACACCACACAGGGCGGCACACACCAGAGCGCCTTCAAGGAGCACATAGCCCGCACCATCAAAGAGTTCTACCAGAAAAACTTTGAGTATGGCGACATACGCAACGGCATAGTAGCCGCCATCGCCCTGAACGTTGAAGAGCCCGTGTTTGAGAGCCAGACCAAAATCAAGCTGGGCTCGACGAACATGGCACCCGTCACAGCGGAGAACCCCCAGCCCGTGAGCATCAACAAGTATGTGGGCGACTTCATCAAGCAGGAGGTGGACAACTATCTGCACAAAAACAGCGAGGTGGCAGAGGCCATGCTGCAAAAGATTCAGGAGAGCGAAAAGGAGCGCAAGGCCATGGCCGGCGTGACCAAACTGGCACGCGAAAGAGCAAAGAAGGCCAATCTGCACAACCGCAAACTGAGAGACTGCCGAGTGCACTACAGCGACGCCAAGAGCGAACTGAAGGAGGAGAGCAGCATCTTCATCACCGAGGGCGACTCGGCCAGCGGCAGCATCACCAAGAGCCGCGACGTGAACACGCAGGCCGTCTTCTCGCTGCGAGGGAAACCACTGAACACCTTCGGACTGACGAAGAAGGTGGTCTACGAGAACGAGGAGTTCAACCTGCTGCAGGCCGCACTGGACATAGAGGACGGCCTGGACACGCTGCGATACAACAAGGTGATTGTGGCCACCGATGCCGACGTGGACGGCATGCACATCAGGCTGCTCATCATCACCTTCTTCCTGCAGTTCTTCCCGGAGCTGATACGCAAGGGACATGTCTACGTGCTACAGACGCCACTGTTCCGCGTGCGCAACCGCCGCACGAAGATTCGGAAAAAGGACGTCATAGCCGACGACGACGCCCGTCACGCCGCACAGGGCAACAAGCTGCCGAAGTCGGACTTCATCACCCGCTACTGCTACAGCGAGGAGGAGCGCATACAGGCCATCGGCGACCTGGGACCCGACCCGGAAATCACGCGGTTTAAGGGCCTGGGAGAGATTTCACCAGAGGAATTTGCCGGATTCATAGGGCCCGACATACGCCTGGAGCAGGTGACACTGCACAAGACCGACCAGGTGCAGAAGTTGCTGGAATACTATATGGGCAAGAACACCATGGAGCGCCAGAACTTCATCATAGACAACCTGGTGATAGAGGAAGACAAGGCGGAGGAGATTGACATTGATAATTGACAATCATCCCCCCCAACTGAAGCCTATCAACACTCAACTATCAACTATCAATTATAATAAAAAGATGAACGCTAAAAAGATTGCAACAGTAATGATGGCCGCCGCCACAATGGCAATGAGCGGCTGCGGAATGGCCGGACAGCAAACGCTGGGAACCATACTCAGCGGGGCTGCCAACAGCGAAACCCTGGGCCAGGTGATTGCCAGTGTGATTGGCGCCACCAAGGTGACGCAGAAAGACCTGACAGGCACGTGGAACTATGTGCAGCCGGGCTGCGCCTTCACCAGCCAGAAACTGCTGGCACAGGCCGGAGGAGAGGTGGTGGCTGCCGAGGTGAAGACAAAGCTGGCTCCATACTACCAGAAGGCGGGCGTGAAGAATGGCAATACCTCGGTGACATTCAATGCCGACGGCACCTTTGCAGCCACCGTGGCCGGCAAGAAGTTCAGCGGCACCTACACCTACGACGAGGCGGCATCGAAAATCACGCTCCAGGGCCTGCTGCTCAACATCAACTGCTATGCCAAGAAGAACGTGGGCGGCATGGCCATACTCTTCGAGTCGTCGAAGCTGCTCACCCTCCTGCAGACCATGGCCGCCATGAGCGGCAATGCCCAGGCACAAGCCATAGGCAACATTGCCAAAAGCTACGACGGCCTCCGAGTGGGATTTGACATGAAGTAAAATGACAATTGACAATTGACAATTTTATCCCTCAATTGTCAATTGTCAATTATCCAACTTTCGCAAGCTCTGCTTGCTTCAGTTTCAGAAGTGAGTGGTGAGAGGTAAGAGGTGAGAGAAATGCTGGTAGTCTGGGCTTGCCAGCATTTCTCTCACCTCTTACCTCTCACCTCTTACCTCTTACCTCTCACCTCTTACCTCTTACCTCTTACCTCTTACCGAATAATATTCTATTTTACAAACAAAACGGAAGAAAAAAAACACAAATGGGTCAATATGGACAATATATTTACAAGGGGATGAGGCGCACGTGGAGGGTGTGGGGCTGCTGACCGATGGCATACTTCTTGAGCACGCCGGGGCCGCAGCTGCTGTTGCCCAAGCCCAGCACGGCGCAGTCCAGATTGAGGTAGACATGGTGCGGGTCGGGCACCAGGTCGCAGTCGTGGGCGGTGGTGTAGAGGTGCTGCACGCTGTAGGGCAGGACCGAGAAGGCGAAGGGCTGACCGCCGAGGGCCTCCACGCGCAGGCCGTTGCCCTGGGGGGTGGTCAGTTCCAGCCACTGCGTGTCGTCGTGGTTGCCACTGTCCTGCGGACGGGGATAGTGCACATACTGCTCGTCGACGGTGCTTTCCCATAGGCTGATTATCGTTGAGGCGTGGCGGTCGGGGTAGTCGTCCCAAGGGCCTCGGCCAAAGTAGGACAGGCGGCGCAGGTCGCGGGGCAATGCCAGCGTAACGCCCAGGCAGGGCAGCGTGGGCAGTTGGCCCTGGGGCAGAAAGTCGACGCGCAGGTCAAGACTGCCGTCGGCCTGGGGCTGGAGGCGGTAGTTCAGCGTGATGCTGCCGTCGGTGGTGGTGAAGACCACGGTGGTATCTGCGGAACTACCACCGACTACGGGACACCAGGCGAGGCTGTCGCAGGGGCGGTCCAGGCCTTGGCGCTTCCAGTCCTTGGCTATCCAGTTGCCGAAGCCCTTGTCGTTGTCGGTGGGGGCGCGGAAGAGGTGGGGGGTGAGGATGAGGGGTGAGAGGCGAGAAGTGAGGGGTGAGAGGTGAGAGATGAGGGGTGAGAGGTGAGAGGTGAGGGGTGAGAGGTGAGAGGTGAGAGGTGAGGAGTGAGAGGTGAGAGGTGAGGAGTGAGTGAACTGCTGGCGACAGACCTCATGGCCTTTCGGGGCCCAGGGCTTGTCGTGGCGCAGGGTGGCCCGCACGAAAATCAAACCTTCGTCCTCCAGCCAATATATATCATAATCGTCGAGCGTACAGGTGGAATCCAGCAGTTCGGCAGTACCGTCCGCACGCAGGCGCAGCGGGGCATAGACCTGTTTCACTTCCCAGTATTTCGGTGTCGGCTGGCGGTCGCTGCTGACGATACCCTTCAGGCAGAAGGCTTTCAGGTTGGGCACATCGCCGAAGTCACCGCCGTAGACCGTCATCCGCTTGCCGTCGGGACGGGTGACAAAGATGCCCTCGTCGGCCCATTCCCAGATGAAGCCGCCGAGCATACGCGGGTGGCTATAGATTTCGTCCCAATATTCCTGCATATTGCCCAGCGCATTGCCCATAGCGTGGGCATACTCGCTGGTGAGGACCGGGCGCGAAGCCTGCTTCGCTATCGTCAGCAGGCGCTCCCAGCGGGCGTTTTCGGGACGCTCCATATTGCTGTCGGCCACGCCGGGATTCAGGTATTCGTCCTGCGTGCGGGGGTAGAAACGGCTGATGACATCGACCGCCGACGGGTCAGGACTGCCCTGCGCCCCCTCGTAGTGTACCAGCCGCGTGGGGTCGTATTCGTGAATCCAGGCCGCCGTCATTGCGAAGTTCGGCCCCCATCCAGCCTCGTTGCCCAGGCTCCAGAAAATGACCGAAGGATGGTTCCTGTCGCGTATGACGAGCCGCTGCGTGCGATCCATCCAGGCCGCGGCCCAAGTGGGGTCGCTGGCCAGCTGGCCGCGCAGTCCGTGCTCCTCGATGTCGGCCTCGTCCATCACGTATAGGCCCAGCGAGTCGCACAGTTCGTACCACCGCTCGGTGTTGGGATAGTGGCAGGTGCGCACGGCGTTGATGTTGGCCTGCTTCATCAGCAGGATGTCCTGCAGCATCCGCGCTTCGGTCATCACATGGCCGCGCTCGGGGTCCATTTCGTGGCGGTTCACGCCGCGCAACCGCACGGGCACGCCATTGACGAGCAACCGGCCCATCGTATCGGTCTCCACGCTACGGAAGCCCACACGCTGCTCCATCTGCTCCACGATGTGGCCCAAACTATCGACCAGCGCGAGGCGGAGCGTGTAGAGATAGGGCCGCTCGGCCGTCCATTTCTGCGGATTCTCCACCTTGGCCTCCATCCATCCCCACTTGGGGTAGCCGCGCTGGGGCGTACGGTCGTTCATGATGGCGGCGCGGTGGTCCAGGTTGAGCATGGTGTCCGCTTGGGTGGTGAGGGGCCAGGGCTTGTCGGCTTTGACGGGCCTGCCGTCAGCATCGTAGAGCCGCGCCTCCACGCGGTAGCCCTCGCCACGCTGTCCGCCCGTCACCTCCAGTTCGGGATGAATCACAAGGCGGGCATCACGGTAGTCAGCGTCGAGCAGGGTGCGCACGCCCACGTCGCGCAGACGAATCTTAGGTGTGGCAAAGAGGCTGACGCTGCGGTGGATGCCTGCCAGCCGCCACATGTCCTGGTCTTCCAGGTAGCTGCCGTCGCAATATTTCAGGACCTGTAGCGTCAGCTGCTGTCTATTGGGCTGTGGCAGCAGAAAGGAGGTGATGCGGAACTCGGCCGGCTCCATCGCGCCCTGCGAATAGCCCACAAGACGGCCGTTGACCCACACGTAGAAGGCACTGCCCACAGCCCCCAGGCGGAGGAACACCTCGCAGTCCTGCCAACCGGCGGGCACGGTGAACGTGCGTCGGTAGATGGCCGTGGGGTTGCGCTCGACGAAAGTCGTATAGGCGGGCTTCGGTTCGCCCATCACGCGGGGCGGGTCGATGCGGAAGGTATAGCCGCTGCTGCTGTAGATGGGCGTGCCGTAGCGTGGCTGTCCGGCGCACACCTCCCAGTCGCCGGGCACGGGGAACAGGGCCCAGCCTGAATCGTCGAATCCCGGCTGGCTGAAGCCGTCGGGCAGACCGTCGGGGGTGGGCTGCCAGTGGAACCGCCACTGTCCGTCGAGCGACAACTGGCGGTCGCCCGGCGTGCGGTGGAAGGGGAAGAAGGCGGCGCGTGCCGGCTCGCGGTTGCGCTGCAGTATGCTCTGGTCTTCCCAGTCGCGCTGGCCGTAGGCCGTCAGGGCCACTATCCACAGGGCGGCCAGGCAGAGGGCAGGCCCGAAGTGCGTATCATGTCGTTGCATAGGTGTAGTCTCTATTGGTCAATGTGCGTGCAAAGATAGCACTATTCGGGCAAAACGCCAAACAATAGGCCCAGTTTTTTGCTCCCGCCCAGCTTTATCCCTCACCTTAATATATATAAAAATAGTGACGGCCGGGGAAAAACATGCCGACGCCCGGCGCAAAAATGGGAGGAGGCCGGACATAAAACTTGAATTACGTCGTAATTTATTTATATTACGTCGTAATTTATTTATATTACGTCGTAATTTATATAAATTTCGTCGTAATTTATGTAAATTACGTCGAGTCGTTAAGTTTATCCCGGAGGGTTCGCATGTTTTGCCTGGGGGCGAAGCATATTTTTCTGCGGGGAGTCAAAAAAAATTTGGTGCTCTCAACTTTAATTACTATCTTTGCCACTTGAAAAACCTCTACGGCTATGAACAGCGACTCTCTTCTTCACAGGATTTTCCATCTCTACTACGACGGATTCCGCAGTATGACGCTGGGGAAGACGCTGTGGGCCGTCATCCTGGTCAAGCTCTTCATCATCTTCGCCGTCCTGAAGCTCTTCTTCTTCCCCAACTTCATCGGCCAGCACGCCGAGGAGGGGCAGGAGGCCGAGTTTGTGGCCGGAGAGATGCTGGGCCGCAACCCCCAATAAGCCATTCACTAAAACCCTAAAAGATATGCACAACATCTTATTATCTATCGATGCCGGTACGATTGACTGGTCGCGGGCGCAGTTTGCGCTGACGGCCATCTACCACTGGCTGTTCGTGCCCCTGACGCTCGGCCTGGCCGTCATCATGGGCATCTGCGAGACCATCTACTACCGCAAGCGCGACGATTTCTGGAAGACGGCGGCCCAGTTCTGGCAGCGCCTCTTCGGCGTCAACTTCGCCATGGGCGTGGCCACGGGCATCATCCTCGAGTTTGAGTTCGGCACCAACTGGAGCAACTACTCCTGGTTTGTGGGCGACATCTTCGGAGCGCCGCTGGCCGTCGAGGGCATCGTGGCCTTCTTTATGGAGAGCACGTTTGTGGCCGTGATGTTTTTCGGCTGGCACAAGGTGTCGGCAGGCTTCCACCTGGCCTCCACCTGGCTCACGGGCCTGGGCGCCACCATCTCCGCCTGGTGGATTCTGGTGGCCAACGCCTGGATGCAGTACCCCGTGGGCTGCACGTTCAACCCCGACACCATGCGCAACGAGATGACGTCGTTTGCCGAGGTGGCCCTGTCGCCCTTTGCCATCGACAAGTTCTGCCACACGGTCATCTCGTCGTGGATCATCGGCGCTGTCTTCGTATGCGCCGTCTCCTGCTGGTATCTGCTCCGCAAGCGCGAGCAGCGGCTGGCACTTGAGAGCATCAGGATTGCCACCGTCGTAGGACTCATTGCCTCGCTCGGCGCTGCCGCCACCGGCCACAAGAGCGCACAGAGCGTGGGCGAGGTGCAGCCGATGAAGCTGGCAGCGATGGAAGCCCTCTACAACGGCGGCACCGACCAGGGGCTGACGGCCGTGGCCTGGGTGAACCCGCTGGAGCAGCCCGACTACGCCCACGAGGCCGAGGCACCGCTGAAGGTGGAGATGCCCTACGCCCTCTCATTTATGGCCACCAACGACCTGCACGGCTATGTGCCGGGCGTGAACGACATACTGAACGGCTACACACGGCCTGACGGCACGCAGGAGCCCTCGGTCGACGAGAAGATGCACCGCGGGCGCATAGCCATACAGGCACTGGCCGACTACAGGAAGGCGAAGGCCGAAGGGGCCGACAAGGACAGCCTCGACGCCCAGCTCTCGCTGCTCAACGAGCACATGCCCTACTTCGGCTACGGCTACATACGCAACCGGGACGAGGTGGTGCCCTACATCCCCGTCAACTTCTGGGCGTTCCGCACGATGGTGGGCCTCGGTTGCCTGTTCATCGCCTTCTTCGCCGTGCTGCTGTTGCTGGTGTTCAACATCCCGTTTGTCTCGCTTGTGTCGCGCCGACTGATGGCCGCCCTGGGCCTGCTTGACGAGACCGAGGCCGACACGCCCGCTTCAGGGTCGGTGCCCGTGTGGCTCTGCTGGGCTGCCATCGCCATGGTGCCGCTGGCATACATCGCCTCTGAGAGCGGATGGCTTGTGGCCGAGTTCGGCCGCCAGCCCTGGACCATCCAGGACATGCTGCCCACCTGGGCCGCCGTCAGCGACCTGCACGCCGGCAGCGTGGCCCTGACCTTCTTCATCTTCCTCATCCTCTTCACCACCATGCTTGCCGTTGAAATCAACATCCTGCTGAAACAAATCAAGAAAGGACCGAAATCATGACATATACATTTCTGCAACACTACTGGTGCTTCATCGTGTCACTGCTGGGAGCACTGCTCGTCTTCCTGCTGTTTGTGCAGGGAGCCAACTCCGTGGTCTTCTCACTGGGCCGCACGCCCGAAGAGCGCCGACTGCTGGTCAACAGCACGGGCCGCAAGTGGGAGTTCACGTTCACCACGCTCGTCACCTTCGGCGGTGCCTTCTTCGCCTCGTTCCCGCTGTTCTACAGCACCTCGTTTGGCGGGGCCTACTGGCTGTGGATGCTCATCCTCTTCACCTTCGTGCTGCAGGCCGTGAGCTACGAGTTCCAGAACAAGCTGGGCAACTTCCTCGGCCCGCGCACCTTCCAGTGGTTTCTGGTGCTCAACGGCCTGCTGGGCCCGCTGCTGCTCGGCGGAGCCGTGGCCACCTTCTTCGAGGGGAGCAACTTCGTCATTGAGAAATCCAATCTGATTGATGCGGGTGCCGTCACGCCCATCATCAGCCGCTGGGCCAACGCCTCCCACGGCCTCGACGCCCTGCTCAACCCCTGGGTGCTGGTGTTCGGGCTGGCCGTGATGTTCCTGGCCCGCGTGCTGGGCATACTCTACCTGATGAACAATGTCTGCGACGCCGCCATACGCCAGCGCTGCCCGTCGCGGCTGCTGGGCGCAGCAGTGCCCTTCGTCATACTGTTCGTGGGCTTCCTGGTGCACCTGCTGCTGAAGGACGGCTTCGCCTACGACGACAGCGGCGCCATCTATATGGAGCCCAACAAGTATCTGCACAACATGATTGACTTATGGTATCTCACGCTGCTCATGCTCATCGGCGTAGCCCTGGTGCTCTACGCCCTCTACTCAGCCATTGTGCAGCAATCGGACAAGGCCATCTGGCCCGCCGGCATAGGCACCGTGCTCACCGTGCTACCCCTGCTGCTGCTCTCGGCCTGGAACCACACGGCCTACTATCCCTCGACAGCCGACCTGCAGTCGTCGCTCACGCTGGAAAACTCGTGCAGCAGCTACTTCACACTGAACACCATGTTCTATGTGTCGCTGCTCGTGCCCTTCGTCCTGGCCTACATCGTATATTGCTGGCACAAGATTGACAGCCGCAAAATCACTCGCGAGGAGATTGCTGCCGACGGCCATGCCTATTGACGGCAAAAACTATCGTCTGACCTCCCAAAGACAAACTGCAACAAAAGAATGAAAAAGACAACACTATGGACGCTCGGCCTGCTGCTCAGCCTGAGTGCAAGCACGATGGCACAGACCGACCTGACCGGCAGAGTGTACCACAACGACAATATCATAAAGGCACTCGTCAGCGAAGAGAGCGGCGAACTTGACACCAAGCTGAAGGAGCTGGAACCGCAGGCCATAGCCAAAGCCGAAAAGGAAAAAGGCCGCCCGCTGACCGACAAGGAGAAGGAGACAGTGAAGAAAGAGGTCAACGAGGCCAAGGCCAAGGCCATAGCCGCACAGAATGCCCTCAAGATTGCCATCACCGTAGAGTTCAACAGCTCTACTCAGGCCGTGATGCGCAACAAGATAACCGTCGACGAGGCTGCCCTGAAAGCCGTCGGCGTGGGATGGCTGAAGCGCAAAGCCCTGAAGGCTGCCATTGCCTTGGCACCGGAGAAGGAGAAGAGCAACTACGTGGTCCAGGGCAATCTGGTCATCATGGGCGAGGGCAAGGACCTGGACACGCTGCGCCTCAGCCCCGACGGACAGACACTATCAGGCAGAGACGACAAAAGAGAGTTTAAACTGAAAAGAATCAAATAAACAAAAACCAAAAAAATGAAGAAAGTTTATGTATTTCTGGCTAACGGCTTCGAAGACATCGAGGCCCTGATACCCGTCGACGTGCTGCGTCGCGGAGGTGTGGACGTGACAACAGTGAGCACGGTGGACGACTCGCAGATAGTGGAGTCGGCCCACGGCGTGCAGATAGTGGCCGACGAGATGTTCGACGACTGCGACTTCAGCGATGCCGACCTGCTGTTGCTGCCCGGCGGCATGCCCGGCGCATCCAATCTGTATGAGCATCCGGGCGTATGCGATGCCGTGAAAGCACAGGCCGACCAAGGCAAGCGCATTGCGGCCATCTGCGCCGCTCCAGCCGTGGTGCTGGGACAACTGGGACTGCTGGAGGGCCGACAGGCCACGTGTTACCCCGGATTCGAGCAACTGCTGAAGGGGGCACACTACACCGCCGCCCTCTGCACCACCGACGGCAACATCACCACCGGCGAAGGCCCGGCCGCCGCATTGCCCTTCGCCTACGAACTGCTGGCACAGCTCACCGACGCGCAGACCAGCCGACAGGTGGCCGTAGGCATGCGATTTGCCCATCTGATGGAGAAGTGACTCACTTGCCAAACCATTTAAAAACCGAAAAAAACAACTATCACTATGGTCAACAAATCAGCATCGCAAGGCGGCATCAAAATACCTTCCGGCCCACTCAAATTTCTCCTGTACGTCGGAGCGGCCATCCTACTGGTCATCATCATCTTCACTGCCTGCTGCACGGTGGTCGACTCAGGCGAGGTGGGCATCAAGTTCCACAAGTGGTCGGCATCCGAGCAGGACTACGGCGGCGTAGAGGGCACCTGCAAGGGATGGGTCTTCTACAACCCCATCACCACCAGCGTGTTCACCTACCCCACCTTCACACAGCGCAAGCAGTACGAAACCTTCTCGGTGAACGCCAAGGATGCGTCGCTCTTCGAGATGGATCCCACCATAGCCTATCGCATCAACCCCGAAAAGGCATGCGACATCTTCACCAAGTACCGCGTGGGCGTGAAGGAACTGGAGGAGGGCTACATACGCACCTGCATCTACGAGGCATACCGCACCTGCGCCAACCAGTACACCAGCGACTCGCTGATGTCGAACCGCGCCAACTTTGAGCGCGACGTGCGCGCACGCTTGGAGAAGTCGCTGATGGCCGAAGGATTCCTGGTGGAGGAGTTCACCAGCAAAATCACCCCACCCTCGTCGCTACTCTCCATGATCGACGCCAAGAACACGGCCATACAGAGCGCACTGAAGGCCGAAAACGAGGTGAAAGAGGCCGAGGCCAACGCCAAGATTGCCGTGGCAAAGGCCGAGGGTGCAGCCAAGGCCATGAAAATCAAGGCCGACGCCGAGGCTTACTACAACAAGACCATCGCCGCATCGCTCTCGCCCATGATTGTCCAGGAGGACATGATTGAGAAGTGGGACGGCAAGATGCCCCAGATTGTTGGCGGCAACGGCATGATGCTCGACATCTCTAAAATCATGGCAAAGTGAACGACTATGTAATCATTGTAGCCGGCGGGAAGGGGCTGCGCATGGGCGGCGATGTGCCCAAGCAGTTCCTACCCGTAGGCGGTCGACCCGTGCTGATGCGCACGCTGGAGCGATTCCACCAATACAACATCGCCCTGAAAATCATACTGGTGCTGCCCAAGGCCCAACAGGACTACTGGCTGCAACTGTGCCGGCAGTATGAGTTCCACATCCCCTACCGGCTGGCCGACGGGGGCGAGACGCGCTTCCACTCCGTGCAGAACGGTCTGGCCCTCATCCCCGACGATGCCGAGGGCGTGGTGGGTGTGCACGACGGCGTGCGCCCCTTCGTGTCGACGGAGGTCATAGCCCGCTGCTACGAGACCGCCCGCCAAAGCGGAGCCGCTGTCCCCGTCACCCCCGTCGTAGAGTCGCTCCGACAGCTTCACGGCGACGACACCTCGGAGAGCGTCCCCCGCGACCACTACCGTCTGGTGCAGACACCACAGACCTTCGACATCCAACTGCTGAAGGCCGCCAACCGCCAGCCCTACCGCGACACCTTCACCGACGATGCCTCCGTCGTAGAGTCCCACGGCCACCCCATCACCCTGGTCGAAGGCAACCGCGAGAACATCAAGCTCACCACCCCCTTCGACCTCCGCATCGCCGAGGCCCTGCTGGAGCCGTAAAAAAGAGCCCTTCAGTTTCATACTTTTTAGATGAAAATGTAAATTTCTACAAACAAATAACACAAAGAGAAAAGAGAAAGTAAAAAATAGTTTTTAGACATCCTTGACTTTACTGAAATACCCAAATTTGCACATACAGTCACGTCAGTTTAGTTAGGACAACGAGGATGCCTGCGCCAAGAAACTATGGGCGTGGACAGAATGATTGTTGTCTGGCGTGGGCTGTGCAAGGCCTGGGTATACAACCTGAATCCTTCCACGTCCTCTTTTTGAGGACATCTTTAGTATATACGAATATGAATAAGAGACTATTTAGGATTCACGGCGACAACATTGTGGAGTGTAAAAGGACACTGAATATGATTGCTGAAGCTTTCGATTCTTCTCCGAAGTTGCAAAAAAGCCCTATCTATTTTCCTAAGTACACTATTGTTACAGAACAATCTGTGTTCGAGATAGAATTGCTGTCAGGCCACGGACGATGGAGCGACATCGACCTTGGCGAAATCATTCTACAATCCGGGGGACAGCTTAGGGAGTCAGCAGACTCGTATATTACGGAGATAAAAGACAGTAAAGAGCATATTCTTCTTGGCATTGAATTCTGTTCCGCATTACCAGCCGGCAACAATGCATGGCAAAGAAACGGCAGGGCTCTTGCGAGCGTATTGGCAAACATTCCTTATTTGTATTATGCAGAGATTGGCGGAATAGAATTGGACGAAAACCGCAATCCTAAAGCGCCAAGATACCCCAATCCTGCTGTTCCGTTTTCCTATATTGTTTTGTCCGAAGATACAAAAAGGGTTTGTTTGCCAGTTTATAGTGGACACCCTTCTATGACTGAAGAGAACTTGAAGTTATATAAGGACTCTCTTGGGTATAAAGACGGATTGGATTATCTGAGGCAGGTCCTCCTTGGCACAGACACAAGCAAGATTGTAAAAAAGCTTTCTGACAAGGCACTTTTACTGGTCAACATCTTATCAAATGCTCGGAATCATCGTGATACACTTCGTGGAGAAGAATGGAGGAATCTGCTTAACTCAGGAAACCGGCCATTATGGCTTACTCGCTATAACGGGTTTGGATGGAAGAAAAAGGCAGGAGGAAAAGTTATCGTCACCCCAACGCTCAATCTAATGAAAGAAAAGGCAGAAACTTTGTCGGCAAAGCCCATCACCGCTGAAGACCTTCCGTTTTGCATCATTCCTAAAGAGAATGTTAGCTTGTTTAAGAAGTGGATGAGAAAGACCTATCGGGGAATGAAAACTGAACTTGATGTGAAAAAGGATCTTGCAATAGTATGGATAACGGGCTTCAAGCCTAAGGGTGATGATTCGCGACCAGACCGAGGGCTTTCGCCTCTATGCAGAATGTTATTAGGTAAAGATGCGAACATACTGGCAGTCGTATATGGACCAGGAACAAAGTCCACGTGGGATTTGCTTTCGACTTCCCCAGAGGCACTATGCAAGAACAATGGGCTTTTTCAATCCATCTTTACGTGTTGCAATTATCTTTTAGTAGACAGCACAACTTGCCGCCAGAAGTTGTTTATTAACACCAACTCGAATTTCTCTCTTCAGACAGGCATAATCACTTTCCCATATATCGAAACACCAGTAGTACAGTTTTTTGAACATGATACCGATTGCGCCATTCATCAGATTTTGTCATCCCAAGACAAGCTCGGGATCCACGAATGTTTTTGTAACCCTCCTGGTGGAGATTGGTCAGGCATTTCTTTTTTCTATGAACAGAATGAATACAAATGGACATCTCTTCCACGAGTGTCTGAAAAAAGCAAAAGGCCGGATCATATTTTCCAGATAGGAAAGGACAGCAGCCCACTTTTTGTCACTATAGAGTCAAAGGGGTTAGGCAAAGATTTGGAGAACGATATAGGTAATCGGCTGAAAGATTACGTCAGAGACTTGTTTATGAGTGAACCAACTGCGCAAAAAGCTGAAGGCGAAGAATGGAAATACTATGATGGTGCACTTGTTGGGGAATTAAAGTTTAGCATACTGGCAGTTGGTGCTTTCCTTTACAAAAACAACGAAGAACTGAGCCACCATCTAAGACGTGGCAAGCTGGATGCTATTTTCGCTTTTGAGTTTGGAAGTATTTCAACTCTCCATTTTTATTCTAACATCGAAAGCTCATTCCTTGGTAGATGTTTGGAGCTCATTGCTTCAGAACAAGGAACTTTTATAGTTAAGATACACTGATTCCTGTATGTCCTCCTGCACTTTGTCGATAACTTTACGAAAAGCCGACTTGCCTGTCTTAACCTTGAATAATTCTTTATATAATTCTTCTGGCGGGGCGTATGAATAAGTACGCTCACCAGAAGAGCCGTCAAATGTTAGCATCCAATACACGCCCTTGGAATTCAGTTCATCGAGTGTGGCGTAGAAATCATCCAAAGAGAAAGGCGTTTGGGTATATCTGCTCTTTGTTCCTCCATAGGGAGGGTCTAAAAACACGAAGTCACCTGACTTGACATTTGAAAGGCACTCCCTATAATCTACATTCAAGAATTCAAACTTCCGAATGTACTGATGCCATTGCCTGATAATAACTGACAACCTCTCAGGTTCGATACCAGGCCTTGTCAAATGAAATGAATTGTTAAACTCACCAGCACTATTATAGCGAATCATTCCATTAAGGCATGTCCGAGTAAGAAACAAAAAATCCATAGGGTCTTTTGTGGTGTTAAAAGAATCTCTTACCTCATAATAAACCTGATAGCCTTCCTTCTGTAACCGTTTCCATCTCTTTGAATATTCCAACGCCACCCTTTCCGGATTGTTTTTAATCTCATTCCACAAGGAAATGAGTTCTGGAATAATGTCGCTTGCCATGCCTCTGCTTGCCTTAGAGAACGGCATCATGGAGCCACCACCGACAAATGGCTCATAATAGGTCTTGGCTGGCAAGAAATAGTTAGCCAACTGAGAGGCAACCACTCTTTTGCTGCCAGACCACTTGATAACTGGTTGTAATGGTTTCATCAGAACAAGGATGTTACTTTTGTTTTCAGAGCCTCCTCCAATCTTTTTTGGGCAATCTGATAATATTCGTCCTCTATTTCATATCCTACAACATTCATGCCAAACTTGATTCCTGCCACCATTTCTGTTCCAGAACCAGCAAAAGGAACTAATAGTTTGCCACCCTCTACACCACACAAAGTCAAAATTCTTTCGGCCACTCTTATCGGCTTTTGCGTCGGATGAGAGCCGAACTTCATTTCCTCTTTGGACTTGTTATTAGGAATATCCCAAACAGTCCTCATTTGCTTGCCAGCTTCTTTAAGCATATCCGATGAAGAGGAATAAGCTTTGGATGCTTCGTAGTTAAAGAAATACTTTCTTTTTTTCTCTCCTCCCTTATGCACCCACAGAATAGTTTCATGACTTGCTGTTAATCTTCGGCCTGAAAGATTTGGGAAGGAATTTCGTTTAAACCACGCTATTTCATTGATAATCTCTAATCCTAACATCTGACAGCACACATTGACAAATCCCGAATTGTGGTAGGTAGAATGAATCCAAATCGAACCCTCTATCTTAACTACTCTCTTCAATTCTTTTATCCAATGATACGTTTGCAGAAAAGAATCATTCTGTGTAAGCAAGTCCCATGCTTCATTCTCCAGATTCCATTCTCCACCAAAACCTTTCAGCCTTTTATTCTTCCCATAATCCCAATTGTGTTTTGAAGAAGCCCCGTATGGAGGGTCAACTATGCAAAGGTCAAAACTGTCTGATGCTAAAAGCGGCAGACCTTCAAACACATCTTGTTTATAGAGATAATACTGTGGATTCATCACTTACTTTTGTATTTCGGGCTACAAAATTACTCATTATTTTTGAAAATCTTTCAAATTAATGTTGTTTCTTACGAATAAATAACTCTTCTCCTTGAACTTTCTGAATGTCTTCTGCCTGAGTCTCAACTGGCCATAGCCATGCGATTCATACAATAATTCCGGCACTTCATACAAGGGTGCCGGAATTTTTTGTCGGACGGAAAAGGACCATTACCTTTGCACCACAGTTTTCATAAGCCCTATAAAAAAGCTAAGAGATAAAAAAGATTATCAAGAGACTGCTCATCGCATCGGTTGTTCTGTTGGGAATTAACTTCATCCTGCCCACGAGAATACAGAACCCGGTGGAGGGGTGCGGACGGGAGAGTTACAACCAAAAACGTAATGGCGTTCCGCGCAAACTGTTCTTTTCTTTGGGTTGTAATGATGAAGCAGGAAAAGAGTCGTTGCAGCGGAAACGCCAATTGTTTTGGGGCTAAACGAATCAGAGGCGGGACTTCTCGGCATTGCCGGCGCCGGTGCCGCGATACTTCGACGGGGTGACGTTGAAGCGATAGCGCAGGGAGAGCGTGACGCAACGCGAGTCGTTGTCCTCGGTTTTAGTGAACGTCATGCGGTTGAAGTAGAACGTGCCGTGGCCGATTCCCTGATTGAAAAGGTCGTTACCCGCCAACTTGATGTTAAGCCGCCGCTGGAAAAGGTCTTTGCTGATGCTGAGCGAGAGCATGGCATTGGTGGTTTCGATTTTGAAGTTCGAGCCTGTGTAGCCATGCGTGTGCATATTGAAGTCGGCATGCACGAGCCAGTCGTGGGGCAGAGTGACGACATTGCTCAGTTGCAGCAACAACTGCGGCTGGTTGAGGTGTTTATCCTGCCCGTTGAAGGTGGTCTTGAGCCATTGTCTCATGAGCGTGACATTATATTGTGGGGTCCACGCTATGCCGCTCGACAGGTTTACGCTCTTCTGTGCGCCCAGCGTGACGATGAGCCAGTTGCAGTCGTTGTAGTTCTTGGTGGTAGCGACGTTTACCTTACTGTCTTGCCCCAGACTCTCCATCACCTTGAGGAAGGGGTCAATGCAATGCACAAAGTTGGCTGTCGCATAGAATCCCTTCCACATCATCATCGCGTTCAGGTTGTGAAACTTGACGGGGCGCAGATAAGGATTGCCTATCTGTCTGTTCAGACGGTTCTCATAGATGACATCATTGCTCAACAGCCAGTAGGCGGGGCGGTTCGTGCGCTTGGCATAACTGACCGAGAGTTGCACTTTCTTGACAGAAGTGGACAGGGCGACGGATGGGTACAGGTCGTCGTAGATGCGACTCTGGTCACCCTGTCGCTGGCCATCGACGAAGTAGTCAGATGCGACGTGCTCATAGCGCAAGCCTGCCTGCAACTGGAATCGGCCCAACCGCTGCCTGAGTTCTACGAATGGTGCCACGTTGCTTTCATGCTGCTCGTTGTTGCTACCCGGAATATAGCCCTCCATGTTCTCAAAACTGCTGCGCCAGCGTGTGCTGGTATATTCCTCTCCTACAGACACTTGGCCTTTCCACAGCGGATGGCTCACGATGAGTTTCTCTGCCACCATGGTGCCGTGCGTCTGGGTCTCGGTGTTTACGTCGCGGTTCTCGTAGTTGCTGCTCAGTTCCTGCTGTCCATTGCGACTCAGTCTCTTGTAGGCAGTATAGTCGGCATTAAAGTCGATGACAAACTGCCCCACTTTTCCTGTATAGTAAAAGTTGGCTTCATGTTTCGGCGAATTGCTGTCACGACGGACACCACTGTTCTGCAGGTGGTCGTATGGACTGCCGTTTGCCTGCAGGCGGTCGGCATGATCGTTGAAGGTCTTCACATAGTCGTAGGTGTTCTGATAGAAGCCACCCAGCGAATTGCTGTCGTTCAGCTGGTAGTTGAAGCCTGCCCTTCCCTCAAGGTAGGGGTTGCGAGCCGTGGACTGATGGTGGTTGTTGACGGTCCACAACGTATCTGCAAAGACGGTCTGGTCGAAGCCACCGCTGCTCCACCGCTTGTTATAGGCTCCAAAGATGTTGGCAAACAATTCCAGCCCTCCTTTTCGGTAGGTCAGATTGATGCGCTCGTTGTTCACATAGCCGCGTCCTTTGCGGCTCCACGACGACAGTTCCACGCCCAATCCTTCGCCCTGAGCACGCTTTGTATGGATAATGATGACGGCCTGGACGGTGGCATCGTAGCGGGCACCTGGGTTTTGGATGACCTCCACAGTGCGGATATTGTCTGACTGGATGTTGCGCAGTTCGTTCAGATTGGTCAGTCTGCGGTTGTTCAGGTAGATGTGCGGTGCGCCCTTGCCCAAAATCTCGTAGTCTTCGCCTTTCTTGGAGATAGTTGGCACACGCAACAGCACATCTTCGGCAGTGCCAAGCCGCTCCATCACCGTGCCCTCGACGTTCATCATCAGCGAGTTGCCTTGAAGCTGCACTTTCGGACGCTCGCCCTGCACCACCACCCCATTGATGGTGTAGCTGTCTGCCTGCATCCTGATGGTGTCGGGGCGAGCAGTGTTGCAAGGCTTACAAATGGTTTTATAGCCAATACAGGAAATGCGTGCGAGTGTCTGCTCCTGTTCGATGGGAATGGCAAAATAGCCGCTCTCGTTTGTCACGCCGCCCGTGACCAGCGTGGAGTCTTGGGCCGAGAGCAGGGCGATGTTGGCGAAGGCAATGGGCAGGCCACCGGGATCGACAACGATGCCCCTGTAGCGCTGAACTGTCTTCTGCGGGCACTCGACGGTGATTTCGGTGCCATCAATGCTCATCCGAATAGGATAGAAGCCTATCATCTGCCGGATAGCATCGGGGATGGACTTCCGATGGACGGACGTGGTGACGCGGAAATCCTCCAGTTCGTTGTAGAGGAAGTTGATTTCGTAGCCTTCTGCCTCATCGTTCAGCTGGCACAATGCTTCGCTGAACGACACATTATTATATAAACGCGTGATGCGCTGGGCTGTTGCTGACGAAACGGCGCACAGCAACAGCAGTATTAACACAATGCACCTCATAGCCTACTCAACAATGATTTTGTTTCTTTCCAGTCGAACATTCAAGCTTTCAAAGCGGTTCAACTTCTCTATTGTATGCTCTAAGCCGGCTTCCGGCCTCCAAACGAAATGGAAGCGCAACTGACGATCTTCATTGGTAAGGAATGAGAGCTCCAAACGGTAATAGGCAGCAATCTCGGCAAGCATCTTCTCTAAAGGAACGTTGTCATAGACGACGGGCTGAACAGCTGAAGTGTCAGTTTGAAGTGTGTCGGCAGGGATGGAAGTCTGCTGTACGACCGATACACGCTCTTGACGAGCAGGTTCCGCGGCTTCCCGATGGTGTACAATGTGAATAGCAGCAAGGGCAATGCCCGATATAAGGATGATACCGGCGAATGAGGCTGCAACCTTCAGCCAGCCAAGATGTTGCGGCATAGGGGCAAGTTTGGGGCTGAATCTCTCCCAAGCAGCATCTACATCGACAGTCTCCGCCATCTGGTGTTGACGACTGCTGCGTTTGGCTTTTTCCATCAGGCGGTAGAGTTCGCGGGTGTCCTCATCGTGGTTGATGATGTCTGCTATTTCCTGCTCACTATATGCTTCAGGGTTGTCGAGCATTTCCAATAGTGCTCTTTCTTTCGTAATTTCCATTGTGTTAGCCTTTTAGTGATTGAAGTGATTTCTGATTATCTGAATGCCATTCATAAGATACTTATAGGTGGTATTGGGATTTAACCCAAGTCGGTGCGCTATCTCGACGACAGTAAGGTCATTGTCGAAACGCAGATGGAAGATGCTGCGGTGTGGCTCCTCCAGCTGATTGTCCACAATAGTCATGATGTCGTCGAGCAGTTCTCCTTGCTGAAAGTCGGCATCGTAGTCAATGGGCAGCAAGCGATGCACCTTCTCATGAAGACGCAACTGCCTGATTTTGTTTAGACTGGCATTGCGGACAGCCGCAAGGAGATAACTGCGCTGACCGCAGTCTTCTGGCTGAATTTTGCCTTTAGCAATCTTCAAGAAAATATCTTGCACAACATCGTCCGCCTCTTCGGCATCGCCGAGCAAAGTCCTGGCCAGGCGGAACATCTCATTATAGTTCTGCCGAAATAGCTGTTCGATGAATAGTCTTTTATCAACCATATCTAATCTTAATCTTACTAAGTTTCAAAGCAAACCAATTATAAGACACTTCAGGGGCATCGTTTTTTACAGAAACTACAACTTTTTTTTCGTTTTGATGGCTTATTTTAAGAAAAACCGCAAATAAACAACGGTTTTATCGAATCTCGCTAAAACGACTTTTAAGCCATCAGTGGAACCATCGTTTTTAATAACACATTCGGTAGAATCGATGTTTTTAAAGGAATAGACATTACAACCCATACCAACGTGCCACCCACTATTATATATATAATGATTGTCCGCAACAAAAAAAGACAATCCGCAGGAAACTGACGAACAGTACCTGCGGATTGATTCTGGTGATTCCGTTGGGACTCGAACCCAAGGCCTGCTGCTTAGAAGGCAGCTGCTCTATCCAGCTGAGCTACGGAACCCCAAGCCACACACGGGGAACGGGGTGCCCCACATGAAATGCGCGTGCAAAGGTATGAAATAATTTGGGAATGGCCAAATTTTTCTTACTAAAAATTACTATAGCCGCTCAAAGGCGGACCGTCAACGCAGGTTAAACCTTGCGCCGACGGAGCTGCAGTACAATGATGGCAAGCACCAGAAGTAAAAGAATGACAAGAGCCGTATAGGCAATCTTCTCAGTTACGCCAATGGTCTTCGGGAAGAAGCTGAGCACCACCTCATGTTTGCCTGGAGCCACATGGAGCGCTCTCAACACATAGTTGGCGCGGCCCAGCGTGGCGGGCTGCCCGTCTATGGTTGCCTCCCATCCGGGATAATAGATTTCAGAGAACACCACTACCCCACCCTTCTGGCTGTTGACTGTATATTTCAGCTGATTGGGCTCGTAATCGTTCAGCACGACGGCGGCTGTCGAGTCTTGCGGTGCCGACTGACCGAGCACTTGCTCAAACTGCTTGTCGGCCACAGCCACACGGCGCAGGTCGAGCGTGCCAAGAGCATCAATCTCAGCATTAGCATTGTCCACATATTTCACTTCGTCGGCCATCCATGCATTGCCAAACGCATAAGGGTTCTGCAGACTGAAGCTGTTTTGCGGCTCCTGCGCGTTGACGAGCAGGAAATATTTGGTGTTCAGCATATTGAGCACATTCCACAGACTGTCGCCGTTGACCTGTGTAAGGTCGCCGTAGTGAGTACTGATGGCCTGGCGAACCTCAGACTGCTGACGGCTGATATAGCGATCGATGAGGTCTTGATAGCGGCGCAGTTTGGCAGCATGATAGCCACCAATACTATTATGGTAGTACGATGTCTCGTTCTCGTTGAATACATTGCCGTTGAGGTTAAGCACGCGGTAGTCGAGCGACGGGTCGTCGAGTATGCGCTTGTCGGCCTCGGTGATGGGCCGCACGGCCTGAATCTCTCTACGGGGTTTGAACATACTGTCGTTCAGGTATCGCTTGTTGACCATCCAAAGGTCAATCAGGCAGAGTGCGAGGATGGCGAGCACGGGTATAGCCTTCTGCTTCTTGGCATTCAGAGTCATCAGCAGGAGGAAGGTGCCAATGATAATGATGATGAGCGAGCGCCAGCAGTCGGACGTGAAGATGCTTTGGCGCACTGTGGCCAGGCTCTTCAGAAAGGCGTCGGCTTCGGCAGCAGGCAGCATCTTGTGGAACTGAGCATACTCGGCAGCGGTGTAGAAGTCGAAGAAGACTGCCGGCAAGAGTGCAAACAGCAGACAGATGCCGGCTGTGACTCCGAATGAAATATAGATGGCGCGCATGACGCGTTTTGTCTTACCTTCCTCTATCACCTGACGGAGAGCCAGCATAGCCAGCAGGGGCATTGCAAACTCGGCAATGACGAGAATGCTCTCTACGGCTCTGAACTTGGCATACATAGGCATATAGTCTATAAACAGGTCGGTCAAGCCCATGAAATTCTTGCCCCATGCCAGCATTATACTGAGGACAGTTGCCGCAAAAAGAGCCCATTTCATCGGAGCTTTTACCACAATCAACCCCAAGATGAAAAGCATCACCACGAATGCGCCCACATAGACAGGCCCCATGGTGCCATTGCTGCCCTCCTCCATACTACCCTCCCAGTATTGTGGCATCTGGTTGAAGAAGTAGGAGTAAGGCACGCGTTGCCCCTCGCCTGCATCGATGAAATGTGCATTTCCCTCTTTCTTGGCAGCTTCGGTCTCGCCCAGCACGTGCATGGACGAGCCACCCTTGGCGTTAGGTATGAGCAGTGTCCAAGTCTCGCCTATGCCGTAGCTATAGTCGGTAATGTACGAGCGCTCCAGTCCGCTGCTGGTCTGGTTGGCAGCGTTTTCCTTGACGAGTTCGCTCTTGCCTCTCATTGTCTCTTTGGAGTATTGCCAGGTGTGGTAGAGGTTCGACGCATTGAGGAGCACCGCCAACAGAGCACCCACCACACACGTGAGCAGCGCCTTGAGCAGATGCTGCAGGCGTCGCTGCCTGACGGCATCGACCACAAAGGCCAGAACCATCAGGATGATAGGCAACATATAATAATAGGTCATCTGCACGTGGTTGGCGTGAATCTCCAGCGCCCCGAAGAGTGCTGTGAGGAGCAGTCCCCAAAGGTACTTGCCCCTGAAGGCCAACACAATGCCGGCAATCATCGGTGGCAGGTAGGCCAGTGCCATCACCTTCCACAAATGGCCTGCGGCAATGATGATGAGGAAATAGGTGCTGAATGCCCATACCACGGCTCCGAGCGCGGCCATATACTGCCGGAAGTCGAAGGCACGCAGCAGGATATAGAAGCCCAGCAGATAGACAAAGACAAAATAGACATTTTCAGGCAGCCACAGGTGGTAGGCCTTCTCCACGGCGGTCAGCGTGGCGGTGCTGTCGTAGGAGGGCGACAACTGATAGGTGGGCATGCCCGAAAACATCGTGTTGGTCCACCGGGTGCGCTCGCCCGTCTTCTTTGTATAATCCAATTGTTCGCGCGCGGCGCCCACGCCTGCCAACACATCGCCCTGATTGAGCACGCGGTTTTCTACGACGGCAGGATAGAAATAGGCAAAGCCCAGTATGGCAAAAAAGACGACTGCCAGGACGTCGGGCAGCCACGACTTGAGTTGTTTGAACATAATATCTGCTGTAATTATACGCTTTGTGGGGTGCAAAAATACTACATTTTCCCGAACTGGCCAAATATTGGGCGCATTTTTTCCACTCAATATTTTCGGAAAAACTTTGCTGTTTTGAAAAATATGCGTAACTTTGCAGGCAATAAAACTTTTTCTAACCCATCTGAAACAAATTATGAAAGCATTTAACGACAAGAACTTCGTCCTGGAGACCGAGGTGGCTCAGGACTTGTATCACAACCATGCGGCCAAGATGCCCATCATTGACTATCACTGCCATCTGATTCCTGAAATGGTGGCCAACGACCACCGCTTCAAGAGCATCACTGAGCTGTGGCTGGGCGGCGACCACTACAAATGGCGCGCCATGCGCACCAACGGTGTGGACGAGCGCTACTGCACGGGCAAGGACACCACCGACTGGGAGAAGTTCGAGAAGTGGGCCGAGACAGTGCCCTATACACTGCGCAACCCGCTGTACCACTGGACCCACCTGGAGCTGAAGACGGCCTTCGGCATCGAGAAGCTGCTGTCGCCGAAGACGGCCCGCGAAATCTTCGACGAGTGCAACGAGAAACTGAAACAGCCCGAATTTTCGGCACGCGGACTGATGAAGCACTACCACGTGGAGTGCGTCTGCACCACCGACGACCCCGTGGACGACCTGCACAACCACATCGAGTATGCCAAGCACAAGGCCGCTGACGATCCCCTGATGATTCCCGCCTGGCGCCCCGACAAAGCCATGAATATTGAGAAGCCCGACTTCCGCGACTATGTGAACCAACTGAGCTACACCAGCCACGTTGACATCCGCAAGTTTGCCGACATGGTGGATGCCCTGCAGAAGCGTCACGACTTCTTTGCCGCCAACGGCTGCAAACTGTCCGACCACGGCATTGAGGAGTTCTACGACGAGGCTTACACTGACTCGCAGATCGAGACCATTTTTGAGAAGGCCATGCGTGGCCAGCAGCTGTCGCAGAACGAGATACGCCAATACAAGAACTGCTTCCTCACGCTGATGGCCGAAATGGATGCCGACGCAGGTTGGACGCAGCAGTTCCACTACGGCGCCATCCGCGACAACAACACGGCTATGTACAACCAGCTGGGCCCGGACACTGGCTTCGACTCCATTGGCGAGTTCAACACGGCCAAGGCCATGTCGAAGTTCCTCAACAAGCTGAACATGAAGGGCAAGCTGACACGCACCATCCTCTACACACTGAACCCCTGTGCCAACGAGGTCATCGCCACAATGCTGGGCAACTTCCAGGGCGGCGAGCCGGGCAAGATTCAGTTTGGCTCCGGCTGGTGGTTCAACGACCAGATGGACGGTATGATCCGCCAGATGAATGCCCTCTCGGTGCTGGGTCTGCTCAGCCGCTTCGTGGGCATGCTCACCGACAGCCGCTCGTTCCTCTCCTACCCCCGCCACGAGTATTTCCGCCGCATCCTCTGCAATCTGTTGGGCAACGACGTGGAGAAGGGGCTGCTGCCCGACGACCGCGAGCTGCTGGGCCAGATGGTTGAGGACATCAGCTACAACAACGCCAGACGCTACTTCAAGTTCTATTGATTCCCCTATTTCTCACACCATCAAAAAAGAGTCCGAATCGCTTGGCGGTTCGGATTTTTTTAATAACTTTGCAGTCCAGAATTCCTATGTATTATTAATTTGAGGGTTGTATTTAGACAGTCAATTTGCGACGTATTTCTACCGCAGGGAATTTACGAGGCTTTATTTTTGCCACATCGTGGACATAGTTGAACAAGGGAAGTTGCCGACCTCACGATTATTGGAAGCAACGGGCCAGCAGGCCTATTACCGCCATGTGGGCGGGATAGTAATAGTAGAAGAACTTGCCGAGCCACTTCAGCCGTCCTCGCTGGCC